>NZ_JBFTQU010000005.1:0-788628 GCF_056399165.1 Stenotrophomonas sp. 01N47 | reverse complement strand
TACCAGGGCGTGGGCCAGCAGAGTGGCTTGTTTGCCGGCAACGGTGGCTATCACGTGGATGCTGGACACGTGAACCTGATTGGCGGCGCGATTGCCAGCACCAACGCGGCCAACAGTGAACTGACCGCACAGACGCTGACCTTCAGCGACCTGCAGAACCAGATGGACTACTCGGCCAGCTCCGGCAGTGTCAGCGGTGGTACGGGCGGCAAGATGAACGGTTGGGACGTGAAGGAAGGCACTACCGCTCCGCGCGGTGGCCCGGGTACGCCAATGACGGAGAGCGGCAGCGATAGCAGTTCCACGCTTGCAACGCTGACTGAAGGCAACATCACCATCGGCGGCAAGCAGACCACGGCGGCGGAACTGGGTATCAACACCGATGCCAGTGCGGCGCATCGGGCGCTGGAGGCGTTGCCTGATGCCAGCAAGCTGCTGGCTGATCAGCAGGTGATGGCGGCTGCTGCGGGTACGGTAGTTAGCGTGGGTCAGCAGATTCGCGGAGAAATAAACCAGTTCATCGACGAGGCAAAGCAACGCAAGGAGGATGCAAAGGCGATCCTCTCCGATCCAAGTCGGAACTTGTCGCTCAGCTTGGACGATAGGGCAGCACTAATCGCGATGGCACTTGAGTCGGACAGAGATATCGAACGTTTGCAGAAGATCGGAGTTTTGGTCAGCTCAGTTGCTGGTGGTCTGGCCGCTTCGACCGGAGGGGCCGGAGAAGCTCTAGCAGCAACTTTGGCGCCTGCGATCTCCTATCAGATCGGGCAGTATTTCAAACAGAATGCGAGCAAGAATGCCGTGGATGGCGGCAATCGAGGCGAAGAAGGCAGTGCGACTCACATACTTGCGCACGCCTTACTTGGAGCGGCAGTTGCCGCCAGCAGCGGTAACAACGCGCTTGTAGGGGCAATAGCGGCGGGAGGTGCGGAGGCCGCGGCACCTGCAGTCGCCAGATTCCTGTACTGCAAGGACAGCAAGGAGCTGGCCGCGGATGAGCGGGACGTTGTCAGCGCTATTCTTGGTGCGGGATGATCGATCATCGGGTCTTTCAACGGTAGTTTGATCGGCGTTGCTGCAGGTAGCGGTGAGGCGAAGAATGCTGTGGACAACAATTGGGGGGAGGTCGGACACTATTCCACAATGGCAACTATTATCTATCTGGCCAACTTCAGCGAACAGGATGCTAAGGCATTGGCACTAGCAGCATGGTCGCCGGATACTGATGTGCGAAATGCCATTACGCAGGACAATGTTGTAAATGGCGGTTCCTCGTCAGGCTATCAACAGACCCATCATCTGCTCACCGGTGAAAAGGATCCTGAAAAAGTTCTGGAGCTGCAGAAGGAGTTGGGCCAGAAGGTCAAAGAAATATTGGTTGGGCTCAGGTATTACCATGACAATTCCACGGTGAAAGCTAATATCCTTAGGGATCCAGAGAATCAACGTATTCTTCATGCATTTGGTGATTCCTTTGCACATGTGAAGTCCGATGGGACGCACTATGGGAGCGTAGATGGCCATGTCTGGGATGGAACAAGTCCTGATGAGCCCAATAATCACCCCAAGGCGTATGCTGCTTTTGTTTCAAGTCTCTATGAGATAGCTTCGTCAGTGAGCGGTTCGGGAGGTGATGGCAAGGCGCTCAACGAATTGTCGGCTGCAGTCATCGCTGGAAGCTCAGAGGGCGCGCAGAAAAGAGCTCTGGCAGCGGCAGCCAAAGCCAAAGGAAGTCGTGATGCCGGCCTTGTGGAGTCTCCTATAGCTGGATGTGAGATTTGGAGCCGATGTAAGGGTAATACGGCTGACGCTGAGATTGATCGGATATACGGAGTTCTTCGCCCTGTGGCGCCTGTCGTCGACTGGTCAAAGTTGTTCCTGTTGAATGGAATAGAAGATGAGTTTTCTATGTATTTTTTCGATTAATAGTGGAGTGTTGATGTTGTGAGGGCTTTGTACCTATCCGTTTGGGCTCTATGTTTCGTTGCATGGTTGCTCATTTCTCTAAATTTCATACTTCACATAAGTTTCATTGGTTGTGATGGGGTCTATGGGGTGGCCCGCGCCACATGTGGTCTTTTTGTAGAATGGGTTCGGTTTATATTTTATTTTGGACTGATATCTTTGCCGGTGTTGAGTATTTTTACGATTCTGCGTTTTCTGCTAAATCGACGCTGGGAGAACATCGAGCTCTGCTTTGTTGTCGCGTCGTGGGTGCTCTTTGGGTTGTCCGCGACACATTTCACTTCCCATTAAAGGAATTGAAACGCGTGCATCGAAGGGCTGTGACGGCTTTGGACGAGAGGATTTGGCGCAATTGGCTGGAAAGATTGATTTCTACAAGGAAGTTGAGATTGTGGCCGCCGGCTCGGCCTACTTTGACCTTCCTCAGCCTTTCTAACGATTATCAATGGCGTCTTGTTTTTGGATGAAGAATCAGTGCGAATGAAGATCGAGCCCACTTTCGGTGGTGCAGAGGGTGGTGTGGAGCGAGGCGCTGTCTCGGCCGCTGGCGAGCCAAGTGAAAAGAGTGCGCTGGCGATTGTGGTTGGGGACCGGTTCTCCACCTATTGCCATTTCTGGAGGCTGGACGACGCTGCCGGCAGGGCGCCGAGACGTTGGCATTGGCCGGTGTTCCTGTTTTCATCACTATGGTTTTTCTTCCGACGCATGCCCGTACTGGGCACGATCTGGTTCATCGTTCCGCCTTTGGCGATGACCACGTTCACTCAGATGGGTCTGCCATGGTTCGCGGTAGTCGTCTTCTTGGTCTGCCGCGTGCTTGCCGGAATTCTGGCGAATTCCCTGTACCTGTCTCATTGCCGGAGGATTGCCCGCAAGGTGCTTGCCGGGCATGGAGGCGCGCATCGGCGGCGTGCCGAACTGCAGAAGGCCGGTGGTGTCAGCTACACCGCTTTGGTGATCGCCTTGGCGGTAACGGCCTCACAGAACACCCTGATCAATCTGGCGGTTCGTTCGATGCCGAAGGCAACGCCCAGGCAGTCTTCACTGCACCTGCCGGCGAACCGGCCGGACCCGGATCTCGAATATGCGGAGAGGGAGGTGTACCAGGAGGAGCTGCGTGCGATCGCGATGACGGCGTGGCCGGCGGGTGTTCCAATGGACAACAATGTCTGCATTGTCGAGCTACGTCTGACGCCACCGGGTACCGTGCTGGATGCCAATGTTCTGGAGCCTTGCACGCTGGACGAAGCACAGCGTGAGATGATGTTGGGCGAAATCAGGCGCACGGACTTTACGATCGAGGGGAAGATGCGGTTCTTCACCCGGCATGCCGTCATCGGCTTGCGTGGCTGATTCCCCGCCACGGGCCTGAGTTCCTCACGGTGAGATTCTGCTTGAACGCGTTTATGTTAACGCGGCGTTGTTTCAATAACTGCTCTTAAAGTTTCCCCGGGTCGTGCCGCCACCGATATAGGGCCACGATCAAGGGAATTGAGATGCTCGCCTTACGCAACCTCCGTGTGGGATCCCGGCTTTCCGCCGGCTTCGGTCTGCTGTTGCTGTTCATCCTGGCCATTGTCGGCCTGGTGTTGTACGGAAACCATCTGAAGTCCGCCCAGTTCGAGAAAGTGGTGGGCGTGAACATGGTCAAGATGCGGTTGTTGAACGACATGCTCGATACCAACAACGCGGTGCTGATGCATCGTCGCCTGATGGTGATCAAGCGCGGCGAGGAGTTCGACAAGGATTACCAGCGGGCGCAGGAACTGAGCCGCACCTACGACAGCATCTGGGACAAGTACGTCAAAATTCCCCGCGATGCCACCGGCGATACGCTGGTGGCGCAGATCGCGGCGGCACGCAAGGCCACCGACATCTCCACTCAACAATTGCACGAGCGGATGAAGGCGGGCGACTACGACGGTGCAGCTACCGAGCTGCTGGCCGAGCACGGTCTGGCCACGGCCTGGAATGGAGCGATCTCCAGCCTGCTGCGGCACCAGGAAACCCTGACCGAACGCAGCCGTGAGGAATACCGCGCCACGGAAGCGTGGACGGGAACCCTGTCCATCGCCTTTGGTGTGCTCAGCCTGATTCTCGGCGCACTGGCAGCGTGGGCGATCACCCTCAGCCTGACCCGCCCCTTGGCGGGTGCGGTGAAGCTGGCCGATGGCATCGCCAACGGTCGCTTGGACAACGTCATCGATGCTTCGGGCAATGACGAGGTGACCCAGTTGCTGAAGTCCATGCAGCGCATGCAGGGGCAGCTGCAGGCGGTGATGGCCGCGCAGGGCGAGATGGCGCGGCAGCACGATGATGGCAGCCTGGGTTATCGCATGGACGAGAGCGCCTTCCCCGGCGACTACGGGCGCATGGTGCATGACACCAACGCGCTGGTGGGCTCGCACGTGCAGGTGCAGAACCGTCTGATCGAGGTGATGAAGCACTACGCACGCGGCGACCTGTCGGTTGACATGGATCGCCTGCCGGGCGAGAAGGCGGCGATCACCCAGGCCATGGACGAGACCAAATCGAGTCTGTCGGCTATCAACGGCGAGATCCGCCGGCTGGCCACAGCCGCGGCCGCGGGCGACTTCAGCCTGCGCGGTGACGAAGCACGCTTCGAGCATGATTTCGGCGAGATGGTGACCGGGCTGAACCGGTTGATGCAGACCACCGATGAGAACCTGGTACAGGTGTCGAGCCTGCTGCAGGCGATCTCACGTGGCGATCTGACCGTACGCATGCAGGGCGACTTCCACGGCGTGTTCGCCCGCATGCGCGACGACTGCAATGCGACCGTCGAGCAGCTGACCCAGATCGTCGGCCGTATCCAGGCCAGTGCATCCAGCATCAATCTGGCAGCGGGGGAGATTGCCTCGGGTAATACCGATCTGTCGCGGCGTACCGAGCAGCAGGCGGCCAACCTGGAAGAGACGGCAGCGTCGATGGAGGAGCTGACCTCCACGGTGAAGCAGAACGCCGAACACGCGCGCCAGGCCAACCAGCTGGCGATCGGTGCACATGGGGTGGCCTCGCAGGGCGGCGAGGTGGTCGGCCAAGTGGTGACCACCATGAGTGCGATCGAAGCGTCGTCGAAGAAGATCGCCGAGATCATCAGCGTGATCGATGGCATCGCCTTCCAGACCAACATCCTGGCGCTCAACGCCGCCGTGGAAGCTGCGCGTGCGGGTGAGCAGGGCAGGGGTTTTGCTGTGGTGGCCAGCGAGGTGCGCACCTTGGCACAGCGCTCGGCGGGTGCGGCCAAGGAGATCAAGGGCCTGATCGAAGAGTCGGTGGGCAAGGTGTCCGACGGCTCGGCGCTGGTGCGTCAGGCCGGCACGACGATGGGCGAGATTGTCGCCTCGGTGCAGCGGGTGACCGACATCATGGCGGAGATCTCTGCAGCCTCGCAGGAGCAGAGCTCGGGCATCGAGCAGGTCAACCAGACGGTGATGCAGATGGACGAGACCACTCAGCAGAACGCCGCGCTGGTGGAAGAGGCCAGCGCGGCAGCACGTTCGATGGAGGAGCAGGCAAACCTGCTGGCCGAGGCGGTGTCGGTGTTCCGCACCGGCGCTTCGGTCGCGGCGGCAGCGGTCCGTCCGATGTTGGCAGCGGTCGCTGCAAGCGTGCCGCCGGTGCGTCGCGCGACCGGCCTGCCGCCGCGAAATGCCCCGTCGCTCGCTGCAAACACGGGTGGGTGGGAAGAGTTCTAAGCCGGGTGGGAGACGGCGCCCATCGCGATGCTGGTCGCGATGGGCGCATTTTTGTTTCCTGAACCGATGATGGCCGCTGAGCGCTTGGAGACGTGGATTTCACCTGCAGTTGCCACGTGCAGGCAGACACTTGCGCCATACCGGAGCACAGGAGTTGGCCATGAAGACCTCGACCCGATTGATGGTGCTGGGCACCCTGCTGGCGGCCTCGTCCGTTGCTGGCGCACAGAATTACGGCCCGCGTGATGAAGGGCGCAAGTTCAACGATGGCAGCCGCGTGGTCTGCAAGAACGTGGAAGTGCAGCGCAATACCCGCGATCCCAACCGCATCACCGGTACCGCTACGGGCGCCGTGGTCGGTGGCCTGCTGGGCAACCAGGTAGGCGGCGGCAATGGCAAGAAGCTGGCGACCGTCGCCGGTGCCGTTGCAGGCGGTGCAGCTGGGCGGCAGATCCAGGGCAACCATCAGCAGAAGACCGGCGACCGCGTGGTCGAGCGCCGTTGTGAGCGCGTCTATCGCTGATCCCTCCATGCGATAACCCCTTCCACACTGCTGTACCCCCGAACGCCGGCCCTGTGCCGGCGTTCTTCGTTTCAGGCCCATTCCTTCCTTGGACCATCCCGTTCTGGTACGCGCCGGAGCCGTAAAAGGGGACGGAGGGGATTAAGTCGCTTTCTCCCTCTCCGTGCCAGCTACGACTTAATCACCTCCGTCCCCTTTGGGCTGTGCAGGCGCCAGAGGGCGAGGGCGCCGTACAGCACCAGCAGCACGGCCAGGGTGATCAGTTCGTGGCTGACCTCGGCCAGGCTGGCGTCCATCTGGTTAAGGCGCACCATCAGGTTGATGCCGGAGGTGGTCGGCAGCAGTTGCGCCAGCCACACCAGCGGGCGCGGGGTCATCACCGCCGGCCACGACAGGCTGGCCAGGAAGAACAGCGGGATCGAGGTGGCGATGATGTACTGGAAGGCGCGTTCGCGCGTGCGGAAGAAACTGCCGACGAACAGCCCGAACGCCACCGTGGCAGCGATGAACAGGGTGCCGCCGAGCAGCTGGCCGAGCGGGTTGCCGCCACGTGGATAGTCCTGCACCCAGGCGGTGAAGCCGGCGTACCAGAACAGCCCGAACAGCCCGATCAGGCCGAAACCGAGGGCCATGCCGGTCAGGGTGGGCAGGTCGAACTGCAGGCGCCGGCCCAGCACCAGCCGGCGGCCACCGAGCAGCACGCCGATGCCCATCAGCAGCGTCTGGTGCACGATCAGTTCGGCCACGCCGGGCACGATCGCACTGCCATAGCCTTCCTGCGTGTTGTACAGCGGCCGCTGCACGAGGGTGACCGGTGGCGCCTGTGGCGCGCCCATGAACGCGGCCTGGGTGACCGCGGCTTCGCGGCCGAACGCACCCAGTGCATCGGCCACGCTGCCCAGTACCCAGCTGGCGCGGCCAAGATAGGCGCCGTTGCCGAGCAGCACCAGCTTGGCCGGATGCCCGCGCAGGATGTCGCGTTCCAGGTTGGCCGGGATAAGCACGATGCCTTCGGCATGGCCGGCTTCCAGCTGTGCGCGCGCTTCCTGCAGGTCGGCCGGTTGCCCGACCACATGGGCCACGCGCAGCGAATCGAGCTTGCGCAGCAGTTCGCGGCTGGTCGCGCTGTGGTCTTCATCGACCACCAGCACGGGCAGGTTGCCGGCCACTTGGTGGCGATAGGCGGCGGGGTAGAAGAACGAGTACAGAATCACCGCGCCGACCATCACCACGATCGCGTAGCGGTCGCAGAGCACGGCAAACAGGGTCTGTCGCAGGCTGTGCCAGATCCGGATCATGTGCTTGCCCCAGCCGGCTGCGCGGCCTGCGGCGTGCGCGCGAACGCCAGCAGGCGCCAGCCGCCGATGCCGCCGGCCACCACGATCATCAGCAGCAGCGTGGCCAGCGGCCACAGCGACACCGCTAGTGGCGAGCCGATGAACTGCTGCTGGGTCTGCAGCTTGATGTAGGCGCTGAGCGGCAGCAGCAGGTGCCAGACGCGGGTGAACAACGGTGCGTCGATCACCGGGAACGTGGCGCTGGAGAACGCCAGCGCCGTGCCGATGCTCAGGCCCACGGCGGACAGGGCCGTGCCCATGTCACGGGTGACGCCGACGAAGAACAGGGCATAGGCCGCGGTGGCCAGGTAGAACAGTGGCTGTGCGAACAGCAGCAGAACCACACTGCCGGCGATGCCGTCGCCGCGCAGCCAGGCCAGGTAGGCCGCGCCCAGTGCACCGTACAACGAGAACAGCAGGACGTAGGGCAGTACCTTGCCGGCAATGGCCGACCATGGCGCGTGGCCCAGCCAGGCGGGCAGGGTGCCGTCGCGGATCTCGCGGCCGAGGCTGCCGGCCACCGCCAGCGCCAGTACCAGCGACAGCACCGCCGGGAAGATCAGCGGCAGCAGGAACAGCTCGTAGCTGCGTGCCGGATTGAACAGAATGTCCGACTGCACCGCGATGGGCGCGGCACGCAGCTTGCCCGGCCCGACCTGCAGGCCGATGCGTTCGCGCAGTAGGCGCGCATTCCATGCCGATACCGCATCGCCGATATCACGCGCGGCGGACTGGCCGGTGGTCATGTAGGTGGCGTTGTAATAGGAAAACACCGTGCCTTGCCGGCCGCGCAACGCCTGGCGGGTCACATCGCGCGGCACCAGCACCACCGCGAACACCTCCAGCCGGCGCAGCTGCGCGCGCGCTTCCTCCATGCCAGCCGGTTGGCTGGCGATGCGCACACCGGGGCTGGCATCCAGCATGCGCAGCAGCAGGCGGCTGTCGCTGCTGTGGTCCAGGTCGACCACGGCAATCGGCACATCGCGCATCACCGATGCGGAGAACATCCAGGCCATCACCACCAGCATCAGCAGCGGCAGCACGGTGACCAGCGCCAGGTCTGCACGGTTGCTGCGCAACCGGCGCAGTTCGCGCTGCCATGAGCCGCCGAAGCCGCCGCGGTCGGTATTCAGTGCTGCGGCCATGCGAACAGCACGCTCATGCCGGGGCGGAAGCCCTCGATGCGGCGTACCGGGCGCACCCGCACTTCGAAGCTGCGCACGTCATAGCCCGATGACTGACGGGTCGTACGCCAGGTAGCGTAGTCGCCCGCGGGATTGATGAAATAGACCTCGAACTCGTCGTCCTTGCCGAGCGCCGGCACGCTGCCACGCAGCTTGCTGCCGACCTTCAGGCCCTGCATCTGCGATTCGCGCAGGTTCATCGACACCCACATGCGGTCGATATCGACCAGGGTGAACACCGGGTAGCCGGCCGGGACCAGTTCGCCCGGGTCGGCCATGCGCTTGTTGATCTCGCCGGCCACCGGCGCGCGGCCTTCCACTTCTACGCGCGCGGCGTTGACTTCCGCCACCGCGCCCTGGGCCTGCTGCACCTGGCCCTGCGCGGCACGCTTGTCCTGTTCGCGCGCGCCGGTCAACGCCATGTCGTACTGGGCGCGTGCGGCGCGGGCCAGTTCGCGCGAGCTGGTGGCCTGGGCCGCCGCTTCATCGCGCTTCTGCCGGGTCATCACCCCTTCGTTGAACAGGTTCTGCACGCGCCGGTAGGTGGCTTCGGCGAGGGTGGCACCGGCTTCGGCGCGCTTCCAGTTGGCTTCGGCCGCGCGGATGTCTTCGCTGCGTGCGCCGTCGTTGGCTTTGTCGGCCACCGCCTGCGCCGCGGCCAGCGCGCCGTGCGCCTGCTGTTCCTTGGCTGCGACTTCGGGGCTGTCGAGCAGGAACAGCACCTGCCCAGCCTGCACGCGATCGCCCTCGCGGACCTTCAGTTCGGCCACGCGCGCGGTGATCTTGGCGGACACGTTGAGGGTGTCGGCGTCGGCCATGCCCTGGATCTGGTCGGCGGGGCTGCGCCAGGCCAGCCACAGGCCCAGCACCACCGCCACCAGCAGCACCACCAGCAGAACCGGCCCCAGCCGGCGCTTGCCCGGGGGCGTCGTTGCTTCGTCGTGCAACACATCACTCATGATCAATTACCTCGTCTGCACGCCGCCGATGGTCTTCGAAGCGGTCCATCTGTCCACTCACCTCGAGCAGTTGTGCCAAGGCGATATCGTATTGGTAGGCGGCCTGCGCACGTTCGACGCGGGCACCGCCGAGACCGAGCCGCGCGTCGATCACGTCCAGCGAGGTGGCCTGGCCTTCGCGAAAGGCCAGCTCCTGCAGGCGCAGGTTCTCGTCGGCCTGGGCGATGCTGCTGTCCAGCAGCACGAACTGCTGGCGTGCGGTTTCCAGCTCGTTCCAGGCCTTGCGCACACCCAGCGCGACCTGGTTCTCGGCCTCGCGCAGGCCGGCCTCGGCCTGTTCCTGCTGCGCGCGTGCTGCACTGATCTGTGCCGGCCGTGAGTTCGGCGACAGGAACGTGTACTTCAGGCCGATGCCGAACGCCCAGTCCGGATCGGTCAGCATTTCGTCGCGGCGCCGGAAGTCGTACTGGCCGAACAGGAATACCGTTGGCTTCAGTTTGGCCTGCTGCACGCGCACGCCCTGTTCGGCCTGCGCGACGATCGCGCGCAGGCGGGCGATCTGCGGCTGCCGTGCCTGTGCGGTGCGCTCGAAGCTGGCGACCGGTTCCAGCGGTGCGCGCTGCACGAACAGCGGCGACAGCGGCTGCACATCACCGCCGCTGCGCAGCAGGGTGGCCAGCGCAGCTTTCAGCGTGGCCAGATCATTGAGCGTCTTCTGGTACTCGCGCTCGGCCTTGTCGCGGGCGACGGTAGCCTGCAGGCGCTGCGCACGCGTGGCGAAGCCTTCGCGTTCCAGCTTCTCCGCATCGGACAGGTGGCGGTTCAAGCCATCGCGCACGTCGCGGCGCACGACCACTGCCTGTTCGGCCAAGCGCTGACCGAAGTAGGCCTGGGCCAGTTGCACGGTCAGCGACTGCCGCTGCGCTTCGCGCTCGGCGCTGGCCTGTTCGCTGGCCGCGCCGGCAGCACGCTGCGCGGCCGGAATCAGGCCGCCGGTGTACAGCGGCAGCACCGCAGTGACCACCGGTCGCGTGCGCCAATCGCGTTCGGTGAACGACAGCGGCGAGTCGATGCCATAGGCCTCGGCCACCGGTGCCAGTGAACCCAGCGGCAGGGTCAGGGTCTTCTGGAACTGGAGGCGCCGCACTTCGCCGGTGATCTCCGGCAGGCGCAGCAGGCGAGTGGCCTCGTGCAGTTCTTCCTTGTTGCGCACGCCGGCATCAGCAGCGGCCAGCGCGTCGGAGACCTGTTCCAGACGCTGCCGCGCCTGTTCCCATTCCAGTGCGGGAGGCGCGCTGGTCTGCGCCGCTGCAGCCAGCGGCAGGCTGGCCAGCAAGGCCAGGCCGGCAGCGCCGAGCGCGCGATGCATCCTTGTCCGTGGGCAGCTCAGGCGCATGCCGTTCCTGTAGTGAAGAAGTGGGCAAACGGTAGTGGTCCGCGCGTGAAGCCGGGGTCTGCGATGGTCTGGATCATGCTCTTTTCAACGTAGGGTATTGCCCGCGGCGGTACGCAGCGCGTGGGTGATGTGTTGCAACGTGCTCGAACGCACGGCGGCATGCTGCCAGAACAAGGGTACGTCGAGCCAGCGACGCGGTTCCAGCACCACTATCTGTCCGGCCTCTGCCGCTGGCGTGACCAGGGCCTCCGGTGCCAGGCACCAGCCCAGCCCACGCGCGGCAGCATCGACGAAGCCGGTGGAGGAGGGCAGGTAGTGTACGGGCGGTTGCATTCGCGCGCGGGTGAGCCTGCGCAGGAAACGCCATTGCAGTTCATCCTTGCGGTTGAACACGATCATCGGCGCCGAGGCCAATGCTTCGACCTGCATGCCCGCGCTGAAGTGGCGGCGCGCAAATGCCGGTGAGGCGATGGCGTGGTAGCGCATCGCGCCCAGCGGATGCACGTTGCAGCCCTTCAGCGGTCTGCGTTCGGCGGTGACCGCGCCAAGCACGCTGCCGTTGCGCAGCAGTTCCAGGGTGTGGTCCTGGTCGTCCATACGCAGGTCGAACAGGTAGCCGTGGCGCTGGTGCAGCTCGGCGATGGCGGCGACGAACCAGGTGTCCAGCGAATCGTCGTTGACCGCCAGCGGAATCGGCGTAAGGGTGGCATCGCTGCCGCGTTCCGGCAGCAGTTCGGCAACCGCTTCGGCCTGCAGTGCCTGCATCGGCCGCACCCGCCGCAGCAGCACTTCGCCGGCAGCGGTAGGGCGGCACGGGGCCTGACGCACCACCAGCACCTGGCCCAGCCGGTCCTCAAGCGCCTTGATCCGTTGCGACAACGCCGACGGGCTGATCGACAGGCGGCGTGCGGCGGCCTCGAAGCTGCCTTCTTCGAGCACGGCGGTGAAGGCGCTCAACTGCGGATGTACCAGGTCCACGCGGTGCCTCTTCAGTTTTTCTGCACAGGATAAAGAAAAACCAGCTGGCCTTAACGAGCCCGTTGGTCGCACCCTGCGCCTCTTCTCAAGGTGGAGAGCGTCGGATGTGGATTGCTGCGGCCTTGGCTGGCCTGTTTGCGGGCGCCGGCCTGATCATCGCCATCGGCGCGCAGAACGCCTTCGTGCTGCGCCAGGGGCTGCAGCGCCGCTACGTGGGCATGGTGGTGCTGGCCTGCATGGGCGCGGACATCGCGCTGATCCTGGCCGGGGTGGGCGGCATGGGGGCGCTGGTGCTGCAGTGGCCGTTGCTGCTGCAGGTGCTGCGCTTCGGCGGGGCCGCCTTCCTGCTGTGCTATGGGCTGCAGGCCGGGCTGCGCGCGTGGCGGGGGGGCAGCGCGCTGGCCGCGGCCGATGCCAGTGGTGGCAGCCGGCGGCAGGTGCTGCTGGCCTGCCTGGCCTTCACCCTGCTCAACCCGCACGTGTACCTGGATACGATGGTGTTGCTGGGCAGCCTGTCCACGCGCTACCCGGGTGACCTGCGTTGGGTGTTCGCAGCGGGCGCCTGCGTGGCCAGCGTGCTCTGGTTCTGCGGGTTGGGGTTCGGTGCACGGTTGCTGCAGCCGGTGTTCCGCAACGCGGCAGCATGGCGGTTGCTGGATGCAGGCGTGGCGGCCTTCATGCTGTGCCTTGCGCTGCTGCTGCTGCTGCGCCCGCTCTAGGCCGCATCCACCGCGCACAACGGGGTTTCGCCGGGGCGCAGGGTCAGCACGCGCACGCCGCTGCCGGTCACGGCCACCGTGTGCTCGAACTGTGCCGACAGCTTGCCGTCACGCGTGTACACCGGCCATTCGTCGGGCTGTTGGTGGATCGCCGGCTTGCCCTGGTTGAGCATCGGCTCGATGGTGAACACCATGCCTTCCTGCAGCTCCATGCCGGTGCCGGCATGGCCGTAATGCAGGATCTGCGGCTCCTCGTGCATCTCCTGGCCGATACCGTGGCCGCAGTACTCCTTGACCACGCTGTAGCCGTGGCTGCGGGCGTGGCGGGCGATGGCGTGGCCGATATCGCCCAGGCGCGCGCCGGGCCGCACGGCGGCGATGCCTTTCCACATGGCCTGGTAGGTCACCTGCACCAGCTTGCGCGCGGCGTAGTCGGCATCACCCACCAGATACGTGGTGCTGGAATCGGCGATGTAGCCGTTCTTCTCCAGCGTGATGTCGAGGTTGACGATCTGGCCATTGCGCAGCACGTCATCGGCCGACGGCATGCCGTGGCAGATGACGTTGTCGATCGAGGCGTTGAGCACGTACGGGAACCCGTACTGCCCCTTGCTGGCGGGCCGCGCCTTCAGCTCGTCGACGATCATCCGCTCGACTATGTCGTTGATCTCCAGCGTGCTGCGACCCTGCAGGGGCAGGGCGTCGAGCATGGCGAAGACCTGCGCCAGCAGTCGCCCGGACTCGGCCAGGCGGTCGATCTCGTCGGGGCGCTTGATCATGGCCATCGGCTCAGGCCCGCCCGGGGGCAAGCAGCTGCGGCTGCACACCGGCGGCGCGCAGTTCACTGGCGACGACGTCCTGGAAGCTCAGGGTCGGGTTCATCTCGCACAGCATGCCGACCCGGATCCAGAACGTGGCCTGGGCGTTGATCGAGCGGTTGGAGACGGTGCAGGCACGGCGCAGCTGGTCGTGCAGGGTGTCATCGATGTTGACGATGCCCATGGGCGTTCTCGATTGGGGATATATGAATCGTATACGAAACGTATATTCCCGCTCAAGCGCGTGGCATTCAGCCAGCGTCGGTGGCGAAGCGCAGGCGGTTGCCATCCGGGTCGACGATCAGCATCTCGCGGCTTCCCCAGTCGGTATCGTGTGGCGGCTGCTCGATGGGTACTCCCGCAGCGCTGAACGCGCGGTGCAGGCCATCGACGTCGGTGACGATGAAATACACCGCACCGCCCACCTCGCAGTCGCCGGTGTGTTCGGTCAGGAAGATCGTCTGGCCCTCGCGGGTGAGCTGGGCGAACAGCGGGAAGCCGGGTTCGAAGCGATGCTCCCAGTCGACGAGGAAGCCCAGGCCCTGCACGTAGAAGGGCAGGCTGGTATCGGCATGGCGCATGCGCAGCTGCGGGATGACGGTCTGGGGCATGGCGGCGGCTCCGGGGGCGGGACTACTGCATACCACGTCTGCGGATGCCTGCGCCGGCGCAGCCCGCATTGGTAGGTGCCAACCTTGGTTGGCGCATCGTGGTACAGCTGCCGGCCAGCGGCCGGCACTACAGGGCGGGGTCAGCAGGCCGCCGGCACTGCGGCCATCGCCGCCAGCAGTTCGCGGTTCACCTGCTGGTGCTGCTGCTGCCATGCCGGCAGATCATCGGCGCTGATGTCGGGCTGCCCATCCAGCGATGACAACCAGCGCTTGAAACGGCTCTGGTAGCTGGCAAGTGATACCTCGCCGGTGATGTCGCTGCCCACCAGTCCACCGGTGCGCAGGGCCTCGATCACCATGAGTGCGTGTTCAAGCTGGAAGCGGCCCTGGTCCCAGTTGCTGCGCGCGACATCTTCAGCGAACACGTCCTTGTCGATCGACAGGTAGGTCGGCTGAGGGGCCTGCGCCTGTTCGGCGGCGAACGCGGCGACCAGGGCCTCGGGATGTTCGAAGCGGCGGAAGGCATCTGCCATGCCCATGCGACCGGCCCAGCCCACATCCACATCCATGCACCAGTAGGTCAGCCGCCGCCCCAGCAGCGGCCGCCAGTGGTTTTCCCACGCATGGCCCAGGCCGATATCGGCGGAGGTGATGCCCAGCACATGCACATGCGATACCTGCGGCAACGTGGAGGCGGCATTCACCCAGGAACCGCAGTGAATGCCGAAGGGAAAGCGCATGTTGTCCGGATGGTTGTCCAGCACCACCAGCTGGAACGGGGCACGCGTGTGCAGGCGCTGCAGCAGCGGCAGGCTGAGATGGTGGAAGTCGCCGCTGCCGAGCATGACCGTGCCAAGCTGTGCCGGCAGCGGCCGAAGAACTTCAGTGGCGAAGCGTGACAGCGTGGCGTTGCGGCAGGCAAAGCGCAGCGGGTCATGCCAGTGCTGCAGCGCAAGCGTGCGTGCCTGCGGCAATGGCAGGACGCCACCGTCGAGGTCGAGGATCAGCGGCGGACGCAGTTGCATCGGTCAGCCTCCTCCATCCGGCTCAGCCTGCAGGTGCGGGGCCAGCCTGCGCAGGACGGCGCGCAGCAAGGGCGAACGCGCATGTACCGCGTGTACGGTGGAGGTGAAGCGGGCACCCAGTTCGGCCTTGATGCGTGAATCGGTCCAGCCGGCAACGTAGTGGCTGAGGCCGTGCTGCAACGCGTATTCCAGGTTGTGCATCCAGCTGACCGAGTACAGGTTGTGGTCGCGCGACTGCGGATAGGACAGGCCGATGTACTTGTCCACCAGCTTGCCGGCATGCACGTAGCACAGGTTCCAGCCGATCAGCTCGCCGTTGTGGCGGTAAAGGAACAAGCGCCCCTGTCCCTGCGTGTCTGCCAGCAGGTGCTGGAAGAAGGGCAGGTCGAGCCGGTCGAAATGCACGGCGCTCTGTGCATACACCTGCAGGTACAGCGCATGCAGTTCGGCCTGCAGCCGCGGTTCGGCAAGGGCAGGGGCACCGGTGGCGATGCAGTCGATCTGCAGGTTGCTGCGTGAGCGCAGCTTGCGCCGGATGTTCTTGCGACGCCCTGCGGACAGGCGTGCCAGATAGGCGTCGATGCAATCGAAATCAATCGCCACCCATGCCAGCGGCATGCCCTCCAGCGGGATGAAACCGCGTGCTTCCAGCGCCTGCAGGAAGGCGTGGCTGTGTGCGTTGGCGGCATCGTCCAGCAAGGGCGAATCGATCGCCAGATCCTTGACCACCAGCAGCCGGCTGTCACCGACGCCATGGCGCAGCACGTCGTCGGCCAGTGCCGCCGCCGACACATGCGCCGGCAGCGGTGTGTACTCGGTGCTGGTGGCACCGATGAACCGCGTCTGCCAGGTCAGCCACGGCCGCCACAGGCGCGACAGCGGCAGCCCCAGCAGGCGCGTGCGCAGTGCATCGTCCAGGGTTGTGGTCAGATCCAGTGGCGCACGGAAACTGGGCAGGCCGCTGGGCAGGCGGCTGGCATCGAACCCCAGGGGTGGGTGGGCCAGGAAGCCCTCCAGCAGCGCGGCCGGTTCCAGCGCGGTGCTGGATACACGCGGGATCATGTCCATGCGGGGCACGGGAACCGGCAGCGCATTCCCGCTCAGCCCTTGGCCTTGGTCAGCAGCTGGTCCAGCAGGGTGATCGCCAGGTCGATCTCTTCGTAGGTGATGTTCAACGAGGGCGCGAAGGTGATCACGTTCTTGTACCAGCCACCCACATCAAGCACGAGGCCCATTCGCTTGCCGTCGTGCAGCAGGTCGCCGGCCAGGCCGATGTCGACCATGCGGTCCAGCAGTTCACGGTTCGGGGTGAAGCCATCGGCGGCGCAGATTTCCGCACGCAGTGCCAGGCCGAGGCCATCGACATCGCCGATTTCCGGATGGCGCTTCTGCAGGCCGCGCAGGCCGTCGAGGAAGTAGGCGCCCTTCTCCGGCACGGTGCGCTCGTAGTCCATCTCCTTGCCCAGCTTCAGCACTTCCAGGCCCAGGCGCGTGCCCAGCGGATTGGAGTTGAAGGTGGAATGGGTGGAGCCCGGCGGGAACACGGTTGGATTGATCAGCTCTTCGCGCGCCCACAGGCCCGACAACGGGTTGAGGCCATTGGTCAGCGCCTTGCCGAACACCAGCACGTCCGGGGTGACATCGAAGTGTTCGATGGCCCACAGCTTGCCGGTGCGCCAGAAGCCCATCTGGATCTCATCGACGACCATCAGGATGCCGTACTTGTCCAGCACGCGCTTGAGGCCCTTGAAGAAGTTGCGCGGCGGAATGACGTAGCCGCCGGTGCCCTGGATCGGCTCGACGTAGAATGCGGCGTACTCGGCCTGGCCGACCTTGGGATCCCACACGCCGTTGTACTCGCTTTCGAACAGGCGCTCGAACTGGTGCACGCAGTGGTCGGAGTACTCGTCCGGGGTCATGCCCTTCGGGCGACGGAAGGGATAGGGGAACGGGATGAACATCGCGCGTTCGCCGAAATGGCCGTAGCGGCGGCGGTAGCGGTAGCTGGAGGTGATCGACGAGGCGCCGAGGGTGCGGCCGTGGTAGCCGCCTTCGAAGGCGAACATCAGGCTCTTGCCGTTGCGCGCGTTGCGGACGATCTTCAGCGAATCCTCCACCGCCTGCGCACCACCCACGTTGAAGTGCACGCGGCCGTCGAGGCCGAACTTCTCGTGCATGTCCACCGCGATGGTCTTGGCCAGCTGCACGCGCGTCGGGTGCAGATACTGGCTGGCGACCTGCGGCAGGGTATCGATCTGGTCCTTCAGCGCATTGTTCAGGCGCTGGTTGGCGTAACCGAAGTTGCACGCCGAATACCACATCTGCAGATCGAGGTACGGGGTGCCGGCGGCATCGAACATGTAGCTGCCTTCGCAGCGCTGGAAGATCTTCGGCGGATCGACGTAGTGCACGGTGTCACCGAAGGAGCTGTAGCGGGCTTCGTCTGCCAGCAGCTGCGCATCGGTGATGGCGGCATCGGCGTTCTTGTCAAAAATATTCATCGGTTCGGTTCCGGAGAGGGCATTCGAAGGAAGTAACGGGCGGAGCGATCAGGCGGTGGCGAGCAGCCGCGGAAGCGAGGGTTGAAGCAGGCTGCCGTCGAGCAGGCGCGGCAACAGCGCAGTGGCGTCGTGGAAGGTGTCGATGGCGGCGTGGGGGATGCCGGCGTTGGTGCAATGGGCGATCAGGCGACGCTTGGCGAACACGAAATCGGCGTGTTCGGACACGCAGAAATCCGAGGCGCCATCACCGATCATCAACACGCGGGGAGCTTCGTCAGCACGCGCCTGCGCCGCGCAGGTGCACTTGCAGGTGCCGCTGCGGCAGCCTTCGGCCTGGTAAGGGGATTCCAGCTGCCAATGGCCGTCACACCAGCGCAGGTGGTTGGCCACCACAGGCAGCGGCGGCAGGCCGTGGTTGGCGAGGATGCGATGGATTGCGTAGTCCAGGCCGTCGCTGACGATGCGCAGTGGCAGGCCCAACGCCTGCGCGCGATTGACGAAGGCGGCGAAGCCCGGATCGATCCGTACCTGGTCCAGGTGTGCATCGAGGGTGGCCGGATCCAGCTTCAGCAGGCGGACCTGGCCCTGCATGCATTCACGCGAACCGATCTCGCCCGAGCGCCACTGGTCTTCCAGCTGCTGCCAACCGGGCTGGCCGAAGTTTTCCAGCAGTGAATCGATGACGTCCTCGAGGCTGATGGTGCCATCGAAGTCACACAGGATGCTCCATTGCATGGGCAGCTCCGTCGATGAAGAGAGGCCTTGGCACGATGCCGGCGACGGGGCCAATGTAGGCAGGCCGTCTTTCTCGTTCCTTTCCACCTGAAAGCCCGAACGAAGGCACTCGGGAAGCGTTCAGCCAGTAGGCGCGAAGCAGGCTTCGGCCACTACTGGCCTGCCAGTACCTTTACGATCTCGCGGGCGTCTTCGTGGGTCAGCCAGGGGCTGTTGCCCACGGTCAGGGAGCGGGCGGCGAAGTCGCGGGCATTGGGTACGTGCGCGTCTGCAACGAGGCCTCGCAGATAGGCATAGTCCGGCAATGCATGGATGAACATGCGGCTGACACCCAGGCCGCGCTGCCACAGCGATGAAAGCGCTTTGTCACGCGCACGTTCGCTGGGCAGCAGCAGCATCAGCATCGGCCAGGTGCCCTGGGTGCCAGGCATTCCGTCCACCACTTCAACGGCGGGAAGCGACTCCAGCTGCATGCGCAGCTGCAGCGCACGCAGACGGGCGGCCTGCAGGAAATCGGGCAGGCGCTGTGTTGCGCGTGCACCGACGCTCTGCCGCCAGCGGCTGACGTGATGCTGCGGAATATCCAGTGGAAATACGTCACCCACCGCAGCTTCCAGGTCGCCGCGGCGCAGGGCACGCCGCAGCGGATTTCCATACACCAGCGACAGCAGGGAAGGGCGGTAGCAGGCCGCCAGGCCCAGCAGCTGCAGGCTGCGGGTCAGTTCCCAGCGCGGCTTGAAGGGCGTGTGTCCTGCGGCCTGCTCGATCAAAGCCGCACGCAGTTCTTCATCACGCGTCAGCAGCAGACCGCCCTCATGCAGGCTCAGGCCCTTGCCGGCGGCCAAGCTGAAGAAGCCGATATCGCCGCGCAGGCCGACGCTGTTGCCGGCCACGCGTGCACCCAGTGCCTGTGCAGCGTCTTCGATCACCCACGCACCGACGCGGTGCGCAATGGCACATGCGCGATCAACATCGGCGATGCGCCCGCCCAGATGCGTGGGAATGATCGCCAGCGTGCGTGCATCGGCTGCGGCGTGCAGCGCCATCGGGTCGAAATCGAAATGGTCGCGGCGGGTATCGCACAGGTGTATGCGCAGGCCGAGGCTGTGCACGGCAATCGGTACGAGCGGACAGGTATAGGCCGGCAGGATCACCGTATCGCGCTGCGGCGCGCGCCTGCGCAGGGTGCGCAGGGCGATCAGCAGGGCATGGGTGCCCGAGCAGGTCAGCTGCAGCGGCGGCGTGCCCAGCTGCCCGGCGAGAATCGTGCACAGGTCACCGCCACCGGGAAGGAAATCGCCGGCCTGCAGGGGCAGCCCAGCGGTGGGAGGCAACTCGCGCGACAGCAGGCTCACGGGGCTGCTTCGGTAACAGCATGCGGATCATCCGCCTCGGCGCGGCCCAAGCAGATGATGCCGGCCACGATCAGCACCGCACCGATCAGGTGATGCAGCGTCAACGGTTCGTGCAGCAGCCACGCCGACAGCAGCAGCACGCTGATCACTTCGAGGTGCGAGGCCGCGAACGCAGGGCCGATCGGCGCGTGCCGCAGAAGGCTCATCCAGGTGAAGAACGCGCCGACGTAACCGAGCATCGCGCCGTATACCCAGGGCTGTGACAGCACGCGCAGAAGCCATGCGCTGTTGGCCTCGACCGGCAGTGCGGCGTCGCCGGCGTACTTGAAGCACAGCTGGGCGAGGGTGTCGAAGGCCATCAGCAGCGGAAACCCGACCAGGTACAGCCGCCTCATGTTCCGGCTCCGACCACGGCAACGCCGGCGCTGACCAGCAGCATGCCGGTCACCCGCAACGGCGTCAGCCGCTCGCGGAACAGGATGCGGCCGGCCACCATCAGCGCGACGATGTTGATCGAGCCGAGCAGCACGCCCTGCGACAACGGCACCAGCGACAGGAAGGCGATCCAGGCGACGAATTCGAGCACGTAGCAGGCGATGCCCAGCCACAGCCAGGGACGGCCGAACATGTGTTTCCAGCGCTGCAGGCCTTCGCCGTCCTGCGGGTCGCTGGCGGCCGCCTTGAAGGCCAACTGGCCGCCGGTGTCGAGCACCACGTTGACCAGCCACAGCAGGGTCGCAAGCGATCCCATCTCAGGCGACCGCCTGCAGCACGCCCGCACGTTCGCCGATGTCGCTGAAGAAGCGTGCGCTGCGGCGGATCACCTCGCGCCGTTCGCGATCGATGGTGATCATGTGGTAGCTGTCTTCCAGTACCACCAGTTCGGTCGGTCCGCTGACGCGCGAGATCACCAGTTCGGCGTTGCCCATGCTGGCCACGTCGTCCTCGCGGGCATGCATCACCAGGCATGGTGCCGTGACCTGGTGCAGGTGACGCCGTGTCCAGGTGCTCAGTGCACGCATTTCGGCCAATGCATGCCACGGGTTGCCTGGCAGGCCGGCAGCGGCACTGTCACCAGAGAGCATGGCGGCGCTGACCTGCGCACGCAGGCGCTCGTCGCGCAAGCCGTACGGCGGCTCTTCCATGAACATGCGGTCGCGGCCGATGCCCAGGCGCTTGAACCACGGCAACAGGAACGAGAAGCGTGCGACCGCCGGAATGTTCCAGCCGTCGTAGCGGAAGGTGGCGCCGTACACCCCCACGCCGGAGACCCAGTCCGGCCGCCGCGCGGCCAGCGCCAGCGCCAGCACCGCCCCCATCGACAGTCCGCCCACGAACAGCTGGTCGACCTTGCCACGCAGGTCCGCCGCCGCGTCTTCCACGCCCTGGTACCACTGTTCCCAACGGGTCTGCAGCAGGTCCTCGACGCTGCCGCAGTGACCCGGCAACTGCACGCCATGCACGCTGAAGCCCGCGTTGTTCAGCCCTTTGCCCAGCATGCGCATTTCGGCGGGCGTGCCGGTCAGGCCATGGATCAGCAGGACACCCTGCGGGCCACCGGGAAGAAAGAACTCATGGGATGCGGGCACCAGTCGGCTCCAGCGCGGCAGTCGGGAAGGTCAGCATCGCAAGCGCGATTTTCGGCAACCTTTCAACGGTCCGTCTGGATCAAGGGCCCTTCAGCAACGGTATGGTGATGGACACCTTCAGGCCACCGCCGGGGCGGTTGAGGTAGCCCAGGCGTCCGCCCAGGTGTTCGACGGCCTCATGGGCGATGGCCAGGCCCAGGCCGGTGCCGCTTGCGGCAGTGCCGGGCGCGCGGAAGAAGCGTTCCCCCAGCCGCGACATCACGTCCTCGGGTACGCCTGGGCCGTTGTCTTCGACGTACAGCTCGACATCGTTGTCGTCCAGGGCCTGCACACCGACGGTGACGGTCGCATCCGCGCCGGCGTAGCGAAGGGCGTTGTCGATCAGATTGTCCAGCGCCTCGTGCAGCAGGGCGCCGTTGCCCAGTATCCGCACCGGCTGCTGCGGACCCAGGTAGCCCAGGTCGATGCCATCGCGGATCGCTTCGGGCACGCGCATGCCCACCCATTGCGGCACCAGTTCGGACAGGTCCAGTGCCTCCACCGTCTCCGGCACGGTCTGGGCACGGCTCAACGCCAGCAGCTGGGTGCTGACGCGTGCGGTCCGCTGGTTGAGCCGGCGGATGTTCTGCAGCGCTTCGCGCACGGTCTCCGGATCGCCGTGGGCCAGTGCCTGGTCCACATGCAGTGCCATGCCCGCCAGCGGCGAGCGCAACTGGTGCGCCGCATCGGCAATGAAGCGGTTCTGCAGCGTGATCATTTCCGCCTGCCGCGCGAACAGGCCATCGATGGTGCTGATCAAGGGCTGGATTTCCTCGGGCACGTCGGCATCGGAAATCGGTGCCAGCTCGCCGCGGCGCTGGGCCAGGCGCGAGGTCAGCGGGGTCAGGATACGCAGGCCGTGGGTGACGCCGAACCAGACCAGCGCGGCCATTCCCAGGGCCAGCATGGCCATCAGTGGAATGACGATCATCAGGATCTCGCGTGCACGCTGGCGGCGGTCGGCCATGCTTTCGGCCACGGTCACCGCCAGCTGGTCCTGCGGATCGTTCATCGCCTGGGTGCAGACCGTCGACATGCGCACCTGCTGGCCGTTCAACTCACCTTCGTACAGGGCCGGGTGCGTGCCGCTGCAGTCCTGCGAGGGCGCATAGGCGCTGAAATCTGCGTTGCCGGCGATGGTGCCCAAGCGGCTGCTGTCGACGTTGAAGTAGCGATGACCGTCGGGGTCGTATTCGATGAGAAAACGTGCCTGGGGGGACAGGTCGCTGCTGACCGGCATCGTGCTGAGCATCTGTGCGAACGACACGGTGTCATCGGTCAGGTTGCGGTCGTGGATGCGGTTGGAGTAGTCCAGCGCCACGTAGTAAGCCAGCAGCGTGTTGAAGGTCAGCAGACCCAGCATCGGCAGCGCCAGGAAGGCGAGCAGACGCCGTCGCAGGCTGGGCGGTCCGCTGATCACGCGCCGGCATCTTCCAGCATGTAGCCCAGCCCGCGCACCGTGCGGATGCCCATGCCGCCCGGCTGCAGCTTGCGGCGCAGGCGGTGCAGGGCGATGTCCAGGCCGTTGTCGGTCAGGTCCTGGCCCCAGTCGCACAGGGCCTCCACCAGCTGCGCACGCGAGACGATGCGCTCGGCACGCACCGCCAGGGCGGACAGCAGGCCGAATTCGCGCGCGGTCAGTTCCAGCGTCTGCTCGTCTATCCACACACGGTGACCGGTCAGGTCCAGGCGCAGCCGGCCGATGCGCAGGTCGGGGTTGCCGTTGCTGGTGACCCGGCGCAGCTGTGCACGCACGCGTGCTTCGAATTCGTCCAGCGCGAAGGGCTTGACCAGGTAGTCGTCGGCTCCCAGGTCGAGCACGCGCACGCGCTCGGCCAGGCCATCGCGTGCGGTGACCACCAGCACGGCCAGGCCATCGCCGCGCTGGCGCAGCCGTTGCAGCACGTCGCGGCCATCCAGCTGGGGCAGGCCCAGGTCCAGCACCAGCAGCGCGTACTGGGTGGAGTTCAGGGCGGCATCGGCATGCGCGCCGTTGTCCACGTGGTCGACCACGTGGCCCTGCCGGCGCATCGAGGCGCACAGGCCAGAGGCGATGTCGGGGTCGTCTTCTGCGATGAGTACGCGCATGCGCGGGGCTCCTGGGGGCGGATGGGCCGCCCGCTGGACAGGGCGGGCCTCTCGGCTGCCGAGGGTAGCGGCAAACGGGGTGGAGGTGGCGGGCGAGGGCGGCCTGGGCGCACCCGGCGCTGGCCCTTCGTTCAGTCCTGCAGGCCGGGCTCACCCTCGGCCAGCGGCACCCGCGATCCGTCCAGCAGGCCGCGGCTGAGCTTGCCGTCCTCGATGAACAGCAGTTCGCCGTTCTCGCCATTCTTGATGCTGCTGTCGATGGCAATCACGCGGCCGTCGTGGAAGCTGCTTACGTGTGGCATCGAGGTGTGGCCGACCACGATGCGCCTGAGTTGGAGGCGGTCGAGCACCGCCTGCACGCCCTGGCTGTCCAGGCGCCCGTCGAAGTAGCCGCGGTACCAGATCGGGCTGGTCTTGCCGTCGTACAACGGTGCGGTGGCGGGGTCTGCCTTCACCTCGGCCTTGGGAATGCCCAGCGAGGCCTGGTAGGCGGCATTGGTGTGGGCCGGGTCCAATGCCATCTGCACCGCTTCGGGCGAGATGCCGCCGTGCAGGAACAGGGTATCGCCGATCTGCAGCAGCACCGGCCGCGTGCGCAGCCACTGGCCGATCACCGAGTCGGCACCATACAGCTGCGGGTAGCTGCGACCGAGCAGCTGCGCGCTGCGCAGGTACTTCGGGTTGACGTACCGCAGGTCGTCGTACAGCACCATGGTCTCGTGGTTGCCGAGCACGAAATGCACCGCGCCACCGGCGGCGGCTGCCTGCTGCTGCAGGCCATACAGCAGCCAGAACGCTTCGGTCACCTGCGGGCCGCGATCGAATACGTCGCCGGCGATCACCAGCGTGTCCGTGCCCAGTGCCCAGCGGTCCTGCGTGTCGATCACCCGGTTGGCGCGCAACAGGCGGACCAGCAGCTCGTACTGGCCGTGGATGTCGGACACGGCGACGATGCGCGGCACGGCCGGCAGCACCGATGCCGACGGCGCGTTCGGCGGCAGCACATGCACCGCATGCGGGTAGCCGCAATGCGCGGCAACGTCCGCGCCCTCTGTGCCGGCCTGCACGGTCTGGGTTTCCACTTGGTCCCGGCAGATCCACTGCGCTTTCAGCTGCGCGCCTTCACGGAACAGGTAAGGGCCGTCGCTGTCCACGTGCTCTGCAGGTGCTGCCACGTCGCGGGCAGAGGCCGGTGGTGCGGCCAGCAGCAGGACCAGTGGCAGCAGGATCGACAGGGTTCGGGCGTGGTTCGGCATCGGCGGCATCCAGCGGCAGGAGACGAGCGATGCTAACCGCCCACGGATGCCACCGGTGTGCGCGAACGGGCGGATCAGGCCCGATCGCCTTCCTCCTTGAGCTTGCGCACGCGGGTATCGGCGGCGCGCACGGGCTGGCCGTCACGGCCATGGGGTTGCATGTAGGGCAGCGGCCGGCGGCTGCTGGATACGATCAGTTGCGAGTGCGCTTCGCCAGCAGCGAAGCAATGCCGTTCTCCCCATTGGCGCAGGGCCACCAGCAGCGGAAACAGGTCCTGGCCGGCCGCGGTCAGCACATAGTCCTGGTAGGCGCTGCCATCGGCGGCGGGCTGCTGCACCAGCAGCCCCGCCTCGACCAGGCGCCGCAGGCGGTCGCTGAGGATGTTGCGCGCCGCGCCCAGGCTGCGCTGGAAATCGCCAAAGCGACTGACGCCATCGAAGGCATCGCGGATGACCAGCAACGCCCAGCGGTCGCCGAGCAGATCGGCGCTGCGGGCCACGGGGCAGGGGCTGTTGGCGTGCATGGCGGACTCCTCGATTGTGGTTGCAGTTTAAAACCAGTGACGCTACCGTGCACGTAGTTTTAATATGCAACCACATTGATGATGCCTTTGCTTTCCCGCCCCGTGTTGGGCCTGCTCGCCATTGCTGCCGGTGCCAGCGTGGCCAACGTCTATTTCGCGCAGCCGCTGCTGGAGCGCCTGGCCCATGATTTCGCCCTGGATGCCGCCGTGGCCGGTGCAGTGCTGGCCGCCACCCAGGCCGGCAGCGTGCTGGCCCTGCTCGGGCTGCTGCCGTTGGCCGACCGTGGCGACCGCCGTCGACTGCTGCGGGTGCAACTGCTGGCGCTGGTGGTGGCGCTGCTATGGCTGGCCGCCGCCCGCAGTACCGCGTGGTTGCTGTCGGGCATGCTGCTGGCGGGTCTGCTGGGTACCGCGCTCACCCAGGGACTGATCGCCTACGCCGCCAACCTCGCTGCACCGGAGCAACGCGGGCGGGTGGTCGGCATGGTCCAGGGCGGCGTGTTCATCGGCCTGCTGTCGGCACGCGTGGTCTCAGGTGCGGTAGCCGCCGTAGCGGGATGGCGCGCGGTGTACCTGCTGTCGGCATTGCTGATGGCGGCGCTGGCACTGCTGCTGTGGCGGCGCCTGCCGCACGTGCCGGTGCCCGCAATGCCGCCGTCGTGGCGCAACCTGCTGCGTTCGATGGCCGATATGCTGCGGCAGGATCGCGCGCTGCGCGAACGGGGGCCGCTGGCATTGTTCCTGTTTGCCGGTCTCAACGTGTTCTGGGCCGCGGTGCCACTGCCGTTGTCGGCGCCGCCGTTGAACTGGTCGACCGCCGCCATCGGCGCGCTGGGCCTGGCCGGCATCATCGGCGCACTACTGGCAGCGCGGGTCGGGCATTGGATGGATCGTGGCCTTGCCCACCGGGTGAGCCTGGGGGCACTGCTGCTGATGCTGGTCGCCTGGGTGCCGTTGCTGGGCCTGCCGTACTCGCTGGCCCTGTTGCTGCTGGGCGTAGTGGTGCTGGATCTGGGCGGGCAGGCGTTGCATGTGTCCAACCAGGCCCTGCTGCTGCGTGCACCGGCCGAACAGCATGGACGCCTGGTGGCGCTGTACATGCTGTTCTATGCCGTGGGCAGCGGTGTGGGGGCTGCGGCAGGCACCTGGACGCAGGCGCGCCATGGGTGGCCGGCGGTGTGCGCGCTGGGCGCGGGCATCGCGCTGCTGGCACTGACGTGGTGGGCGACGTGGCGCATACCGCGCAAGGCCGCCGCGTAGCGTCGAGACCTTCCGACGCCACGTCTCACGCGCTGCAGGCTCAACGTTGCAGCGCGCGTCGTCCCGGAGCTTCCGGCAGTGCGTCGTTGGCCACCACCACCCGGTTGCGGCCCTGTCGCTTGGCGGCATACATCGCCGCGTCGGCGCGCGCCATCAGCCGCTCGTAATCGGGATGACCATCGTGTCCGGCCACGCCGATGCTCGCGGTCAGCGCCAGCGTCTGTCCATTGGGCAGGGTGATCGGCGACTGTGCGATCTGCCGGCGCAGGCTTTCGGCGATCACCTCCGCCTGTGACTCGCTTGCTGCCACCAGCACCACCACGAACTCCTCGCCGCCGTAGCGGAACAGGTAGTCGCTGCCTCGGGTCTGCTGGCCGAGCAGGGCTGCGACGTGCTGCAGCGCGCGGTCGCCGGCGTCATGACCGTGGCCATCGTTGATCGCCTTGAAATGGTCCAGGTCCAGCAGCAACAACGAGAACGGCGTGTGGTTGCGCGTGGACAACTCGATCTCACGACGCAGCACGGTCGGCAGGAAGCGTCGGTTGAGCAGGTTGGTCAACGCATCGCTGCCTGCATCCAGTTCACCGATGCGTTCGAACAGCAGGGTCATCAGGTTGCGGATGGTGGCCAGGTCTTCGCGGATCATCGGCAGGGCGGTCAGCCGCCGTGCCGGATCTTCATCGGTGGCGCGCTGCAGGCGGCTGTCGATGCGTGCCATCAGCTGGCCCACCTGCTGCGTCTCGCTGCTTTCGCCGAAGCTGGGAATGCCCTTGTGGGTGAACCACAGGCCGAATTCCGAGCTTGCCAGACTGGCGTTGTCGGCACCTGTCGCATGGCCGGCGAGGGTATACAGGAGGGTGTTTTCCCAATCCAGCAGCAGGGCGCGCTGGCGCTCGCGCTCGGTGCTGACGTTCTGCACCAGCGAGAACAGCCGGTACGCCGCATCGGTGCGCGAAGAGCGCTCACGGGCGTGCGTGTAGGCCAGCGTCATGCCTTCCATGGCGATGTCCATGATCGCGCTGAGGCAATCGATGGCGGCGAAGGCAGTGTCGTTGTCAGCGGCGTCGGCGCGCAGGCGGACGAACAGTTCGTGCTTCAGCACGCGAGCACCGCGTGCCACCAGGTCAACCGGAATGCCGACCCGCGCATGCACATCGCCGATCACCCGTTGTGCGGCGACGGTAGCGGCAATGCCATCCGCATCGGTGGTCAGCAGCTGGGCCAACCAACGCTGCATCGCTGGTTGCAGGCGCTGCTTGACCTGTTCGTGGGACAGGAAGCGGCGCGCACGCGAGTCCTGCAGCAGCACTTCGTAGAAGTGCTGCGCCAGCGTCGGCGGTGCATCGGCGGCCACGGCATGCAGCAGCGCGGCGGCGGCGGGGCCGGCCAGCAGCAGACACTGCTGCCAGGCCTGAGCCAGCGGTTGGCTGGCTTCGTCCAGTTGGGGTGTATCCACGTCGATCTCTAACGGCGCACAACAGACCACGGTATCGGCCGCGGCTGTCGACGGTTGATGGCAGGGAAGCCGGCCAGTTTAAGCGCCATGCAGGACGAAAAACGCGGGTGAAGCACATGCCGGCCGATGCCGCAATGCGTTGACGCATTTGAGAATCACTCGCATTTGTGAAAAAATGACGGCGGGAACCGGCATGCGGGCATCCCGCAGTGATCGTTCCGCCTCCCCCGTCGCCGCCTCGTGCCCTATGCCAGAGGCTTCCGTTGCCCTGCCAGAAGGTTCAGAACATGCCTGCAAACACTCTTTCACCGCGCCCGCTGGCGCTTGCCGTCGCTGCGCTGCTGGCCACCGCTGCCGTCACCGCCCATGCGGAAACCGATGCCACCGATATCGACACCGTGCATGTCACTGCCTCGCAGATCGCGCGGCAGGCGCTGGGCACCTCCACCATCACCGCCGAGGACATCGCCAAGCGGCCGCCGGTCAACGACATCGCCGAACTGCTGCGGACGATGCCCGGCGTCAATCTGACCGGCAACAGTGCATCGGGCCAGTACGGCAACAACCGGCAGATTGATCTGCGCGGCATGGGGCCGGAAAACACCCTGATCCTGATCGACGGCAAGCGCGTGGGTGCACGCGACGCGGTGCGCATGGGCCGCAGTGGCGAGCGCAACACGCGCGGCGATACCAATTGGGTGCCGGCGGAAATGATCGAACGCATCGAAGTGCTGCGCGGCCCGGCAGCGGCACGCTATGGCTCGGGTGCCTCCGGTGGCGTGGTCAACATCATCACCAAGCGCCCGACCGGCGACCTGACCGGTGCGGTTGACCTGTACGGCCTGGTGCCCGAACACAGTGCCGAGGGCGGCAGCGAGCGCCTCGGCCTGCAGCTGAGCGGGCCGATGACCGACACGCTGTCGTTCCGGTTGTACGGCAACCTCAACAAGACCGATGCCGATTCGCTGGATCTCAACCGCGACTTCGCAACCGGTGCCAATGCGGTACCGCCAGCGGGCCGCGAAGGCGTCAAGAACCGCGACGTCAACGCGCTGCTGCGTTGGGACGTGACCGCCAACCAGGTGGTCGAGTTCGAGGCCGGTACCAGCCGCCAGGGCAACATCTATGCCGGCGATCGTGCGGTCAGTACCACTGGTACCTCCACCGGTGTCGACCTGGCTGCGCTGGCCGAGCAGCAGGCCGAGACCAACCGCATGTACCGCACCACCGGCGCGATCACCCATCGCGGACGCTGGGGCGATGTCAGCTCGCGGCTGACGGCGGCGGTGGAAGGGGTCAACAACTCGCGCATCAACGAAGGCCTGGCCGGCGGCCCGGAAGGCAGCTTCAATGGCGCCGACTGGTCGACCTCGCGCCTGCGCAACTACCAGCTGGACGGCGAGGTCAGCTTCCCTACCACCCTCGGCGGTGCCGAGAACGTGTGGACGCTGGGCTTCGAGTACCTCGACAGCCGGTTGACCGATCCCTATTCGATGAGCCAGTCCAGCAGCAGCGGTGGCGGCATTCCGGGCCTTTCGGCCGATCGTGCACGCGGCAAGTCCGATGCACAGACCACCGCCGTCTACGTGGAAGACAACATCTACCTCGGTGAGCGCTGGATCGTGACCCCGGGCCTGCGTTTCGACCATCACAGCCAGTTCGGCAACAACACCAGTCCGAGCCTCAACGCGCAGTTCCGGCTCAACAGTGACTGGGTGGTCAAGGGCGGCATCGCACGCGCGTTCAAGGCGCCGAACCTGTACCAGTCCAACCCGGACTATCTGTATTACACCCGTGGCAACGGCTGCCCGAACGCGTTGCCGAGCCTGGGCGCCGGCTGCTACATGCAGGGCAATGCGGATCTCAAGGCAGAGACCAGCCTGAACAAGGAACTGGGCGTGGAGTGGGCACCGCAGAGCGGCTGGCAGGCCTCGTTGACCTATTTCCACAATGACTACAAGGACAAGATCCAGGCCGGTTACACCCAGATCGGCCTGACGGCCGACCGCAAGGGCCGCATCTTCCGCTGGGAGAACGCACCCAAGGCCATCGTGCAGGGGCTCGAGGGCAACCTGGTGATCCCGCTGCTGGGCGAGCAGGGCGACCGCCTGAAGTGGAGCAACAACTTCACCTACATGGTGGAGAACGAAAACAAGAGCACCGGCCAGCCGCTGTCGGTGATTCCCAAGTACACCGTCAACACCATGCTGGACTGGCAGGCCACCGAGCAGCTGTCGCTGCTGCTGACCGGCACCTTCTACGGCAAGCAGGAACCGGCCACGGCCAACATCAACAACGATCCGCGCTGCACCGCCAACTGCGATGCGTCCACCGTGCTGCAGACCCGCGGCGCGTACAACGTCTGGGGCGTGAGCGCGCGCTACAAGGTGACCGACACGGTCAGCCTGGGCTTCGGCGTCAACAACCTGGCCGACAAGCGCCTGTTCCGCGAGGCCAACAGCAGTGACGCCGGTGCGGCGACCTACAACGAGCCCGGCCGCGCGTACTGGGCCAGCCTGCGTTTCGGCTTCTGATCATCAGGCGGTGGTGCCGGCCGTCGGCCGGCACCCTCCCGCTTCGCGCCAGCCGTGCATGCCTGCAATGTTATAAACACCGTGATAGTTTCCCGACACCCGCCGGCGTAGCCTGACTCCCATCGCTAAGGAGCTGTTGCCATGGGTCACGACCACGATCACCTGCCATCCGAGATCCGCCACGAGAAACCCTTGTGGTGGGCGCTCGGCCTGACCTCCACCTTCCTTGTCGTGGAGGTGGTCGGTGCATTCTGGACCAACAGTCTGGCACTGCTGTCCGATGCCGCGCACATGGCTACCGACACCCTGGCACTGATGATCGCGCTGGTGGCCGTGCGGCTGAGCCGGCGCCCGCCGGACGCGCGCCGCACCTACGGTTATGCACGTCTTGAAGCACTGGGCGCGATGATCAACGGCGCAATGCTGTTCGTGGTTGCCGGCTACATCCTGTGGGAAGCCATCGGTCGCTTCCGCCAACCGCAGGAGATAGCTTCCACCGGCATGCTGGTGATTGCCGCGGTCGGCCTGGTGATCAACATGATCTCCATGCGCCTGCTGCAGGCCGGCAGCGGCGAGAGCCTCAACGTGAAGGGCGCCTACCTGGAAGTGTGGGCCGACATGCTCGGCTCGGTGGCGGTGATCGCCGGCGCGCTGTTGATCCAATGGACCGGCTGGAAGCCGATCGACCCGATCCTGGCCGTTCTGATCGGTTTGTGGGTGCTGCCGCGCACGTATGTGCTGATGCGCGAGGCCATCAACGTGCTGCTGGAAGGCGTGCCCAAGGGCATGGACGTGGCCAGGGTCCGCGACCGCCTGTCCGACCACGACGCAGTGCTGGACGTGCATGACCTGCACGTGTGGGCGCTGGCGTCCAGCACGCCGGCACTGACCGCGCACATCGTGATGCGCGAAGGCGACGACGCCGACCGCCTGCGGCGCGAACTCGGTGATCGCCTGCACGATGATTTCGGTATCGAACACGTGACCCTGCAGATCGAAGCCGACCATTGCGGCGAAACCTGTGGCCAGCCGTCGGCGGGCAAGGACGACGATCACGCCGGGCACGATCATGCAGCTGCCGATGCGCAGGGCCATCGCGGTCACGTGCATCGCTGAAGCGGGTGTGGCGGCTGGTGCCCGGCGCTACCTCTGTTCGTCGCGCCGCGAGGCCAGCCGATCCGCCAGCCGGGTCGGCTCGGGCAGGCGATAGCCGCGCAGCGTGCGCTGCACCCAGGCCAACGCGGTATCGGCACTGACCCGATGCCCGCCGGCGACGAACAGCGGCTTGCAGCGCAGCTTGCTGCGCAGTACCCAGCCGAGCTGCTCGCCGCCGTCCAGCAACGGCGTGTGCGCGCCGGCCTCGGGCCCGGGCTCGATGAAGCGGCCGACCAGCTTCGATTTGGCCACGCCGATGCTCGGCAGGTCGGTCACCACGCCCAGGTGTGCGGCAATGCCCAGCCGGCGCGGATGGCTGATGCCATGGCCATCGACGAACACCAGGTCCGGTGCGCGCGGCAGCAACGCCAACGCAGCCAGCAGCGCCGGCAGTTCGCGGAAGCTGAGCAGGCCCGGGATATAGGGCATCACGGTGGGGATGCGGGCGATTTCCTGCGCCACCGGCTGCAGGGTGTCCGCGTCGAGCAACACGGCCGCAGCGCGGGTGATCGCGCCGTCTTCCTCGAAGCCGACATCCAGCCCGGCCAGCCAGCGCACGGTAGTGGGCAGCCGGTCCTGCCGCTGCACGCGGGTGGCCAGCTGCTTCTGCTGTTCGCGGGCGGCGCTGACGCTGCCTTCCCAGCGCCCGGGGTCGATCAGTGTATTCATCGGCCACAGGATGACATCCACACCGCCACGGCGCGGTGAGCGGGCGCCGGGGCTACAATGGCCGCCTGCCTTTCCTCGCGTTGGAGACCCTGCAGTGACCCGTAAACTCGTACTGTTGCGCCATGGCCAGAGCCAGTGGAACCTGGACAACCGCTTCACCGGCTGGGTCGATGTCGACCTGACCGAGCAGGGGCGCCGGGAAGCGGCTGCCGCCGGCCGCCTGATGCGCGAGGAAGGCCTGCAGTTCGACGTCGCCCACACCTCCGTGCTCAAGCGCGCCATCCACACCCTGCAGGGTGCGTTGGCCGAGCTGGAGCAGGACTGGCTGCCGGTGAACAAGTCCTGGCGCCTCAACGAGCGCCACTACGGCGGCCTGCAGGGCCTGGACAAGGCCGAGACCGCCGCCAAGCATGGCGAGGACCAGGTCAAGGTGTGGCGCCGTTCGTACGACATCCCGCCGCCGGCGATGGACCTGGAAGATCCGGGCCACCCGATCCACGACCGCCGCTATGCCGGGCTGGATCGCAACGCGCTGCCGGGCACCGAATCGCTGGCGACGACGCTCGACCGCGTGCTGCCGTACTGGCACGACGCCATCGCGCCGCAGTTGAAGGATGGCAAGACCGTGCTGGTCACCGCCCACGGCAACTCGCTGCGCGCGCTGTACAAGTACCTCAACAACGTCTCGCGCGAGGAAATCCTCGAGCTGAACATCCCGACCGGCATTCCGCTGCTGTTCGAGTTGAACGACGATCTCACCGTGAAGTCGTTCCGTTACCTGGGTGACCCGGAAGCGGCACGCAAGGCCGCCGAAGCCGTGGCCAACCAGGGCAAGGCGCGGTAGATACCCACCGTTGGTGGGTATTCCCCTGTTGGGTGTGTGCGGACCAACGGTCCGCACCTACCCGGTTGCGACCACGGGCGTTCCCCCTGTGACCTTTGGCCGGTCCCCACCATCGCCGCAGCGGCTACGCTGGACGATTCGCCGTTGGAGACACGCCATGAATGTCCGCAATCTGGTCCCGCTGGGCCTGACCATCGCCATCGCCGCTTCGCTCGCCGCCTGTGGCAAGAACGAGACCGCGCCCGCTGCCGACGCCGCCAAGCCGGCGTTCGACCAGTCGCAGATCAAGACGGCGCTGATCAGCCTCAACAGCGCCGATCTGGATCCGTCCATCGCCGCGTGTACCGACCTCAACGGCTTCGTCAACAGCAAGTGGCTCAAAGCCAACCCGGTGCCGGGCGACCAGACCACCTGGGGCAGCTTCGAGATCCTGCGCGAGCGCTCGCTGGAAGTGCAGCACGCGCTGGTGCAGCAGGCCGCGGCCAGCCAGGCCAAGGCCGGCTCGGTGGAAGCCAAGATCGGTGACATCTGGAAGACCGGCAACGACGAAGCGAAGATCGAGGCTGCCGGCCTGGCGCCGCTGCAGCCGACGCTGGACAAGATCACTGCGCTGAACGACACCGCCGCCATCACCCAGTACCTGCGCGACAGCCAGGCGCAGGGCCAGGGCGTGCTGTTCTCGCTGTTCGCCAATGCCGATTACAAGGATTCGGCCAACGTCATCGCCTACGTCGGCCAGGGCGGCCTGGGCCTGCCGGAGAAGGGCTACTACTTCGACGACGCGCAGGCCAAGATTCGCGACGCCTACGTGGCCTACATCGGGCAGGTGCTGACGCTGTCCGGCGTGGACGCGGCGCAGGCTGCCGAACAGGCCAAGGCGGTGATGGCGTTCGAGACCCGCCTGGCCAAGGCCTCGATGTCGCGCATCGAAATGCGTGACCCGGCCAAGCGCTACAACCCGCTCAGCGCCGCCGACGCGGACAAGCTGACCCCGAACTTCAGCTGGACCGCGCTGTTTGACACCCTGAAGGTGCCGGCCGCGCAGAAGTTCTCGCTGGCCCAGCCGGGCTTCTTCAGCGAAATGGACAAGATGCTGGCCGACGTGCCGGCCGCCACCTGGCAGTCCTACCTGCGCTTCCACACCATCGACGACGCCTCGCCGTACCTGAGCAGCCAGTTCGAGAAGGCCAACTTCGAGTTCTACGGCAAGACCCTGCGCGGCCAGCAGGAAATGCAGCCGCGCTGGAAGCGCGTGCTGGAGTCGGTCAACGGCGGCATGGGCGAAGCCCTCGGCCAGCTGTACGTGGACGCGGTGTTCCCGGCCGAATCGAAGGAGGCCATGCAGCACCTGGTGCAGAACCTGTCGGTGGCGCTGAAGGCGCGCCTGGAGCAGCTGCCGTGGATGGGCGAGGAAACCAAGAAGAAGGCACTGGAAAAGTGGGCCAGCTTCACCCCGAAGATCGGCTACCCGGACAAGTGGCGTGAGTGGACGGGCCTGCAGACCAACGGTGACAGCTACCTGGGCAACATGCAGGCAGCGCGTGCGTTCAACTACCGCTACATGCTGGACAAGATCGGCAAGCCGGTGGACAAGACCGAGTGGGGCATGACCCCGCAGACCGTCAACGCCTACTACAACGCCACCAAGAACGAGATCGTGTTCCCGGCGGCGATCCTGCAGGCACCGTTCTTCGATGCCAAGGCCGATCCGGCGCTGAACTACGGTGGCATCGGTGCGGTCATCGGCCACGAGATGATGCACGGCTACGACGACTCGGGCAGCCAGTTCGCCGCCAACGGCAACTTCGACAACTGGTGGACCGACAGCGACCGCAAGGCATTCACCGAGCGCACCGACCAGCTGGTCGCGCAGTTCGACGGCTATGAATCGGTGCCGGGCGTGTTCGTGAAGGGCAAGCTGACGCTGGGCGAGAACATCGGTGATCTGGGTGGCCTGACCGTGGCCTACGATGCCCTGCAGATGGCGCTGAAGGAGAACCCGAAGGCGAACGTCGAGGTGGACGGCCACAGCCAGGACCAGCGCTTCTTCATGAACTGGGCCACCGTGTGGCGTCGCAACTTCACCGACGGTGAGCTGCGCGTGCGCCTGAACACCGATCCGCACGCACCGGCGAACTTCCGTGCCAACGGTGCGCCGTCGAACATGCCGTCCTATGCCGCCGCGTTCCAGTGCAAGGCTGGCGATGCGATGGTGCGTGCCGACGACAAGCGCGTGGTGATCTGGTAATCGATCGCATGCGGCAGTAATGCAGGAGGCCCGGCGAATGCCGGGCCTTCCTGTTTCCGCCTGCCTACATCGCCATCGGCTGCAATGAATGCGTTAGGATGCGCGCGCTGCGCACGCCCTGCACGGGGCCCAGGGACGGTCATGAGCTTCAATTTATACGAATCCAGCAACACGTCACCTGCTGCAGCGGTCGCGCCGATGCCGGCGTGCGGGCACCGCCAGCCCTTGTGGCTGGCGATGACCATTGGCGCGATCACGCCCTGGGTGGGCCTGGTGGTGGTGGTGGTCTTGTTCGCGCTGACACTTGGCAGGACCCCGTACTATCTCGTCCGGCTGGCTGCATCACTTCACGAAATGATGGTGTCGATGGCATTCGCGGTAGTGCTCTGCGGGCCCTGGATCGGGCTGCTTCGCTGGCGCCGACGCCTGAGCTGGGTATCGGTCTGCGTTGGCGCTACGCTGATCGGCGGCATCATGCTCATGCTGCGGGCCGCCTGGCCGCCGGAAGATGGCTACCTGGAGATTCTGCTGATGGACCTTGGTTGGGGGCTCATCTTCTGCTTCCCGGTCGGCGGCTTCTTTGGATTGCTGAGCGGGATTGGCTTCAGTGCGGTTGCTGGGATTCCATTGAGGTCCCGCGCCCGCGCCAAAGGTACCTAGAGAGGCCCGCAGGCAGTCTCCGCGGTGTGCAACTCAGAGCAGCGCCGGCTCGTTCCTGAGCATCCCGTGGAAACGCTGCAGCACGTAGGGATCGATCAGGCCACCGGCCTGCTCATCGAGGATGCGCAGCACCGTCTCGTGCTCCATCGCCGCGCGGTAAGGGCGCACGCTGGTCATTGCATCGTAGGCATCGGCAATGGTGACGATGCGGGCGCCGAGCGGAATGGCCTCGCCGTGCAGGCCATCGGGATAGCCGCTGCCATCGAACGCTTCATGGTGCGCGCGGATCAGGCGAGCGACCGGTGCCGCATCGCTGCGACCGGTGGCCAGGAAAATGTGCTCGCCGCGCACCGGGTGCTCGCGCATGATCGCGCGCTCTTCGTCGCTGTGCCGGCGCGGGCTCAGCAGTACCTCGTCGGGGATGCCGATCTTGCCGATGTCGTGGAAGCGCGCGGCCAGGCCGACCTGCGCACAGGCGTCCTCATCCAGGTCGCAGTGCAGGGCAAGGTGCTGCGCAAGAAGGCCCACGCGGTCACAGTGGTGGCGGGTATAGGCATCACGCATCTGCAGCGACATCGACAGGGCGTCGATCAGGCAGGCCTGCGCGTGCAGGAGGTCGGGAGGTCTGGGCTGGGGCATCGGAACTGGCGGCGCGACGAAGCTGCGCAGGAAACGGAAAGGCCCGCGAGAGCGGGCCGGGGCGGCGCATAGGGTACCCGCATCAGTGTCACGCGGGGGGCATCGACGGTCCCGCGTGGGGCTGTGCGTTCAGTCGCATGCAGCATTTGGCCCCGGCCGCATCGGCAACCGGGGCGGCGTGGCTCAGCCGGTGGTCTGCAGGTGGATGCGATGGGCTTTGGCGAAGGCGTCCTGCGCGTCGCTCAGGGTCTGCATGTCTTCGTCCATTCTGGTCACGGCCTCATCCAGGGTCTCCAGCAGCGGGGCGACCTGTTCTTCGCTATAGCCATCGGGCAGGGCAGCCAGCTGTTCCATCACCGCGAACATCTGTTCGGTGCTCTTCAGGGAATCGAGCAGGTTCTGGTGCAGTGCATCGGCGTCCTTGCCATGGGTGAACTGCTGGACGAAGACCAGCCGGTCGGCGATTTCCTTGTGCGCGTTCTTCAGGCCGAAGCGATGCTGCTGCATGCTCTTGCCGTCCTGCAGCGACGCATGGAAGGACTCGCCGTTCGGGCCGTTGGTCCATTGCTCGACCATGCTGACCGTGCCGTTCCAGCTGGCGACATTCTCGTGCAGGTAATCGCGGTTGCTCATGCCGCTGTGGCAGGCGGCCAGCAGGCCCAGGCTGGTGGCGAGCAGAAGGGGGGCGAAACGATTCACGGCAACACTCCTTGTCGCGGGCGCAGGAAACGGAAAGGGCGCCGGTCTGCCGCCCGCGGCGGACCGGAACCTTGGATATCGATCAACGCAGGGCCAGGGTCAGCAGCAGCGCGCGTGCGGCGTTGAAGCGGTCTTCGGGCAGTGGCAGCGGATGCTTGACGCGCAGCTTGTCCGGACCGTCCATGGCATAGAGGTTCGGTTGTTTCTGGATCAGCTGGATCACCGCCATCGGGTCGATGTTCGGCTTGGATTCGAACACGATGCGGCCACCGTTCTCGCCCAGGTCCAGCTTGCGGATGCCCAGCGTGCTGGCCTGCAGCTTCAGCTCGGCAATGGCGAACAGGTTCTTGGCCGCATCCGGCAGCAGGCCGAAGCGGTCGATCATCTCCACCTGCAGCTCGCGCAGCGCATCGCTGTCGCGCGCGCTGGAAATGCGCTTGTACAGCGTCAGGCGGGTGTGCACATCCGGCAGGTAGTCGTCCGGAATCAGCGCCGGCACGTGCAGCTCGACCTCGGCACCCCGCGCTTCTTCGCCGGCATCGATGTCGGGCAGATGGCCCTGCTTGATGCTGCGCACTGCGCGTTCCAGCAGCTCGGTGTACAGGCTGAAGCCCACTTCGGCCATCTGCCCGCTCTGGTCCTCGCCCAGCAGTTCGCCGGCGCCGCGGATCTCCAGATCGTGGGTGGCCAGGGTGAAGCCGGCACCCAGTTCGTCCATCGAGGCGATCGCTTCCAGGCGCTTTTCCGCATCCGGCGTGATCGAGCGACGGTCGGGCACGACCAGGTAGGCATAGGCGCGGTGGTGCGATCGACCGACGCGGCCACGCAGCTGGTGCAGCTGGGCCAGGCCGAAGCGGTCGGCACGGTTGATGATGATGGTGTTGGCGTTGGGGATGTCGATGCCCGATTCGATGATCGTGGTCGACAGCAGCACGTTGAAGCGCTGCTTCTGGAAGTCCAGCATCACCTTTTCCAGCTCGCGCTCGGGCATCTGCCCATGGGCGATGCCGATGCGCGCTTCGGGCACCAGCTCGGACAGCTCGCGCTGCATGCGGCCGATGCTCTCCACGTCGTTGTGCAGGAAATACAGCTGGCCACCGCGCGCCAGCTCGCGCTGGAACGCTTCGCGCAGCAGCGCGTTATCCCACTGGGTGATGAAGGTCTGCACCGCCAGCCGGTTCGGCGGCGGGGTGGCGATGATCGACAGGTCGCGCAGGCCGGCCATGGCCATGTTCAGCGTGCGCGGAATCGGCGTGGCGGTCAGGGTCAGCAGGTGCACGTTGGCGCGCAGTGCCTTCAGCGCCTCCTTCTGGCGCACGCCGAAGCGCTGCTCCTCGTCGACGACGACCATGCCCAGGTCCTTGAACTTCACGTCCGGCTGCAGCAGGCGATGGGTACCGACGATGACGTCGATGGTGCCGGCCGCGACCTTCTCCAGCTCGGCCTTGATCTCCTTGGTGCTCTTGAAGCGCGACAGCACCTCGACCTTCATCGGATAGTCGGCGAAGCGGTCGCGGAAATTGCGGTAATGCTGTTCGGCCAGCAGCGTGGTCGGCACCAGCACCGCCACCTGCTTGCCAGCGCTGGCGGCAGCAAATGCGGCACGCACCGCGACTTCTGTCTTGCCGAAGCCCACGTCGCCGCAGACTACGCGGTCCATCGGCTGGCTGCTGGCCAGGTCACGCAGGGTGGCGTCGATGGCGGCCAGCTGGTCCGGGGTTTCCTCGAACGGGAAACCGGCGGCGAACGGCTCGTACATCGCGCGGTCCACCTGCAGTGCCAGTCCGGCACGCGCCTGGCGCCGGGCCTGGATCTCCAGCAGTTCTGCGGCCACATCGCGCACCTTCTCGGCGGCCTTGCGCTTGGCCTTGCTCCACTGCTCGCCACCCAGTGAATGCAGCGGCGCGGTTTCGGCGGAGGCGCCGGAATAGCGGCTGATCAGGTGCAGCTGTGCGACCGGCACGTACAGGCGGTCGCCCTTGGCGTACTCGATTTCGAGGAACTCGCCGGGCATGCCGCCGACGTCCATCGCGATCAGTCCGCGGTAGCGGCCGACGCCATGGTCCTCGTGCACGATCGGCGCGCCTTCGGTCAGCTCGCCCAGATCGCGGATGATCGCTTCCGGCTCTCGTCCGGCGCGGCGCGTGCGGCGCGTGCTGCCGGCGCGCTCGGGGAACAGCTGGCGTTCGGTCAGCACCGCGATGTGCGGCGCATCCAGGGCGAAGCCGTCTTCCAGCGGCGCCACGGCAATGGCGAAGCGCTCGTCGCTGGCCAGGAAGGACAGCAGGTCGGCCACCACCGGTGGCTTCAGCTCGGCGGCCTGCAGCACTTCCAGCAGGGCCTCGCGACGGCCGGGCGAATCGGCGGCGATCAGTACGCGGCCAGGGTAATGGCCGAGGAAGGATTTCAGCGCGTCACCCGCCGGTGCCTCGCGCGCGGCCACCGGCAGCGGCGGCAACGGCTGGTCGCCCAGCGCATGCGCCTCGGCGATGCGGGCGTGATCGGCAGCCCATACCTCGATGCGCGGTGCGTCGTTCAGACGCTCGCGCAGCAGGTCCGGCGACAGGTACAACGCCGACGGTGGCAGCAGCGGTCGTTCAACGTCATGGCGGCGTTGCTCGTAGCGCTCGCCGGTCTGCGTCCAGAACGTCTCTGCCGCTTCAGCGGCGCCCACGCAGACGACCGGCAGGCTGCCGGCAGGCAGGTAGTCGAACAGGGTGGCGGTGCGCTCGAAGAACAGCGGCAGGTAGTACTCGATGCCGGCCGGGGCCAGGCCCGATTTCAGGTCCTGGTACAGCGAACTGCGTCGGGTATCGACGTCGAAGCGCTCGCGCAGGGTCGCCAGCACCCGGGCGATGCTGGCGTCGTCCATCGGTACTTCGCGGCCGGGCAGCATGTGCACCGCCTCGACCTTGTCCAGCGAGCGCTGGCTTTCCGGATCGAACGCACGAATTGAATCGATGTCCTCGTCCAGCAGTTCCACCCGCAGCGGCTCGTCGGCGCCCATCGGGTAGACGTCAAGCAGGCCGCCACGCACGGCGAAATCACCCGGGTCCATCACCTGCGGCACGTTGCGGTAGCCGGCGCTTTCCAGGCGACGCTTCTCCGCTTCCAGGTCCAGGCGCTGGCCGACTTCAAGATTGAAGCTGCCGCCGATGACATAGCTGCGGGGAGCCAGCTGCTGCAGCAGGGTCTGCACCGGCACCACCACCAGGCCGCGCTTCAGCGTGGGCAGGCGGTGCAGGGCCGACAGACGCTGCGAAATGATGTCCGGGTGCGGGCTGAAGCGATCGTAGGGCAGCGTCTCCCAGTCCGGGAACGCCACCACCGGCAGGCTCGGGTCGCCTCCCAGCAGGGTATGCAGATCCGCTTCGATCTGGTTGGCACCGTGGTTGTCACGGGCCACCACCAGTATCGGGGCGTCATGCGTGCGCGCTGCCTGGGCCAGATACCAGGCCAGGGCAGTGGGCGAGGCGGGGGCGCGCCACCAGGCGCGAAGCTGGCCGGCACGTGGCAGCGGCGGGGCGGGGTATTGAGTACGCGACATGAACCGCGGATTTTAGCAGAAGCCCGATCGAAGCCCGCTGGGTAGTGCCGGCCGCTGGCCGACAGCTCATGATGCTGCGGGGAATCGGTGGAGCCGGCCACAGTGGCCGGCACTACCGGAACGCGTGCCGGGCAGGGCCCGGCGCTGCCGTTAGTTGTCCAGTTCCAGCACCATCCGCACCAGGCCTTCGGCCCCGTTCGGATGGGGGACCGGCTTGAAGCCCAGCGAGGCGGCCAGCTGCTTCATCGGCTCGTTCTCGGCGGCGACATCGCCATACAGGCGGTCCAGGTACTTGCCGCGGCCCCATTTCACCAGCTTGCGCATCAGCTGGCGGCCGAGGCCCTGGCCGATCAGGAAGCGGCTGATCAGGATCGCGTACTCGGCTTCGCGGGTACCGGGGATTATCGAGGCACGGGCCACCGCGCCGACCACGGCCTCACCGGCCGGCAGCGACTCGGCGGCGACCAGGGTGATCTCGGTCTTCGGGTTGGGATGGGTCAGGCGCTGGGTGGTTTCCGGCGACAGCTCGGTCACCGACTGCAGGAAGCGGTCGCGGATTTCTTCCGGCCCGAACAGGCTGAAGGCGGCCTGCAGCGGCGCGCCATCTTCCGGGCGGATGGGGCGGATCAGCAGCTCGTGGCCGCTGGGAGCCTTGAAGATCTCATGCCAGGGCGGCATGCGGTTGCGAGTGGCCATACCGGGTGATTCCTTGGTGGTCCATCGATTGTGTCATCACCGGGGCTGCATTCCGTGAACGAAAGGCTCACGGTCGTACAGCCTCGTGAAGGCCCTTATTCGGCCGTCTTCAGCCAGTCCAGGCGGGTGCTGGCGCCAGGCTCGCCCAGATGCTGGCGCAGGGCCGGCAGGGCCGGGCCGACCACGCGGTCGAACTGCCAGGGGGCATTGAGCACCAGCATGCCGCTGCCGTTGAGGCGCAGCGGGGAGTCGTCCGGGCGGACCAGGAACTCGATGGTCATCGCCGACTTCACCGGCAGTGCGGTGGCCTTGCGCAGGAAATGCAGGATGGTGCGGCGCTGCTTGATCGGGAACCAGACCGCACAGGTGGCCTGGGGCCAGCGGGCCAGGGTCTCGGCCAGCGCGGCGAGCACTGCCTGGTACTCGGCGTCCTGGGCTTCGTAGGGCGGGTCGATCAGGACCAGGCCGCGGCCGATCTTGGCGCCGTTGGCCTTGGGCGGCAGCAGCGAACGCAGCAGTGCGTAGCCGTCACCGGGGTGCACGCCGACGCGGCTGTCATGGGCGAACAGGGTCTTCAGCGAAGCGGCCTCATCCTCCTGCAGCTCGCACACCGCCATGCGGTCCTGCGGGCGCATGGCCTGCGCGCTGAGCAGCGGCGAGCCGGGGTAGGCGATCATCGCGCCGACCGGATTGTCAGCCTGCACCGCTTTGAGGTAGCGCTCGACCACCTCGGGCAGCTTGGGCTGGGCCATCAGCCGCATCACCCCGGATTCGACTTCCAGGGTCTTGCGGCTTTCTTCGCTGGCCAGCAGGTAACGGCCGGCACCACCGTGGGTGTCGAGCACGAAGAACGGGCTGTCCTTGCGCTTGAAGCTGTCGATCAGGGCCAGCTGCACGATGTGCTTGAGGACATCGGCGTGGTTGCCGGCGTGGAAGGCGTGGCGATAGTTCATGGGCGGCAGTGTACGGGGCAAGGGCCGCAGCGGCTATGCTGCGCGCCATGACAGCCCCTGTTACCCATGTCCTGGTGGTCGAAGACGAAGCGGCCATCGCCGAAACCGTGCTCTATGCGCTGCGCAGCGAAGGCTACGCCGCCAGCCATTGCCTGCTGGGCGGGCAGGCGCTGCAGCGGCTGCAGGCCGGCGATATCGACCTGGTGGTGCTGGATGTCGGCCTGCCGGACCTCAGTGGTTTCGAGGTCTGCCGCCGGCTGCGGGCCCTGCCGGGGCCGGTGGCGCAGGTGCCGGTGATCTTCCTGACCGCCCGCAACGACGAACTCGACCGCGTACTGGGCCTGGAGCTTGGGGCGGACGACTACATGGCCAAGCCGTTCTCGCCGCGCGAGCTGGTGGCGCGGGTGCGTGCCCGGCTGCGGCGTGCCACGCCCACTCCGGTGGCCCCGTCCGCCGAGGCCGGCTGGCAGGAACACGGTGCCTTCGCCATCGATCGCGATGGCCGCCGCATCCGCTTCCAGGGCCATGCGCTGGACCTGACCCGCTACGAATATGCGTTGCTGGAGGCGCTGCTGCAGCGCCCCGGCGCGATCCTCAGCCGTGCCCAGTTGATGGACCGTGGCTGGGACAGCGCCGCCGACAGCGCCGACCGCACGGTCGACACCCACGTCAAGACGCTGCGCGCCAAGCTGCGTGCGGCCGGCGCCAGCGGTGAGCCGATCCGCACCCATCGCGGCCTCGGCTACGCCCTGGAGGTCTGACGCGTGCGTCTGGTCCTGAAACTGTTCCTGGGGTTCTTCCTGATCGTTGGCATCGCCGCGTTCTTCGTGATGCGCGTGTTCGTCAACGAAGTGAAGCCGGGCGTGCGCCAGGCGATGGAATCGACCCTGGTGGATGCGGCCAACGTGCTGGCGGAGATGGCCGCCGCCGACGTCAAGGCCGGCACCATCCGCAACGGCACTTTCACCCGCAACCTGGCCAAGGCCCGGCAGCGCGACCTGAAGGCGATGGTCTGGCGCTTCCCCAAGCGTGCGCTGGACTACCGGGTGACGATCACCGACGCCAAGGGCATCGTGATCTACGATTCGCTGGGCCGCGACGTGGGCCGCGACAATTCGCGCTGGAACGATGTCTATCGCACCCTGCGCGGCGAATACGGTGCGCGCTCCAGCCCGGAAACGCCGGGCGATGACAGCAACACGGTGATGCACGTGGCCGCGCCGGTGTACGACCCGGTCGATGGCAGCACATTGATCGGCGTGCTCAGCCTGGCCCAGCCCAACCGCAGCATCGATCCGTTCATTGCCGCCAGCCAGCGCGCCATCATCGAGCGCGGTGCGTGGCTGATCGGCCTGTCGGCGCTGGTGGGCGTGCTGGTGACGATGTGGCTGACCAACGGCCTGGGCCAGCTCAGCCGCTATGCGCGCGCGGTCAGCGCCGGTGAACCGGTGCCGCCGCCGAAGCGGCGCAGCGACGAGATCGGCGATCTTGGCCAGGCGCTGGAGACCATGCGGCGCAAGCTGGAAGGCAAAGCGTACGTCGAGCAGTACGTGCAATCGCTGACCCACGAGATGAAAAGCCCGTTGGCGGCAATCCGCGGTGCCGCCGAACTGCTGCAGGAGCCGATGGCCGACGCCGACCGTACGCATTTCGCACGCAGCATCGTCGACCAGCAGGAACGGCTGACCGAAACCATCGACAAGCTGCTGGCGCTGGCCGAGGTCGAGCAGCACGGCTGGTTGCAGACCCGTGATCCGATCGCCTTGCCGGTGCTGCTGCAGGAAGCCGCGGCGGCGGCGCAGGTGCGCGCGCAGGCCGCAGGTGTCGAGCTGCATATCGACGAGGTGCCCGACCTGCGCGTGCAGGGCGATGGTTATCTGCTGCGACAGGCGCTGCACAACCTGATCGACAACGCCATTGCGTTCTCGCCACCCGGGGCACAGGTGCAGCTGGATGCCCAACTGGACGGGCAGGGCGTACGCCTGCAGGTTGCCGACCGTGGCGCGGGCATTCCCGATTACGCACGCGAGCGCGTGTTCGAGCGCTTCTATTCGCTGGCCCGACCCGGCACTGGCCGCCGCAGTTCCGGCCTCGGCCTGCCCTTCGTGCAGGAAGTCGTGCGCCTGCATGACGGCCGCGCCAGCCTGCAGCCGCGCGAAGGCGGCGGCACCGTGGCCAGCCTGTGGCTGCCGCTGGCGATACCGGGCCAGCGTCTGCGGCGCTGACTTCACACCCGCTTCAAATTCGCCACAAACCCTGCTCACCGCAGCCGTCCATCCTGCAGTCCTCTCCAACGAGGACGGACGATGAAATCCCTGAAGATGCTGCTGCGGTTCGCCATTGTCGGCGGCCTGATCCTGCTGCTGCTGATCCCGCTGTTCCTGATCCGCAGCGTCATCACCGAGCGCAGCGCCTATCGCGAAGAGGCCTACTCGCGGGTGGCCGAAAGCCGTGCCGGTACCCAGCGCGTGGTCGGGCCGGTGCGCGTGGTGCCGTGGTCCAAGCGCGAGCAGGTGGAAGTGGTCGATGCGCAGGGCAACAAGAAGACCGAGCTGCAGACCACCCAGGGTTACTGGTTGCAGCCGCCGGCCACCCTGCAGATCAGTGGCGAGCTGCTGCCCAGCCAGCGCTCGGTCGGCCTGTTCAAGGTGCCGGTATACAGCTGGAATGGCCAGCTCAAGGCGACCTTCAGCGAGGACGACTACCCGGAGCACGATGGCATGACCTATGGCGACGCCTACATTGCGCTGGGCGTGTCCGATGCGCGTGGCCTGGTCGGTACGCCGAACCTGCGGGTTGATGGGCAGCAGGTCAAGCTGCTGCCGGGCGTGGCCGGCGCATCCGCACTGGGCCGTGGGCTGCATGCACCGATTGCCGGCATTGCCCGCACCGGAGGCACCTTGGCGGCCAGCAGCGTGGAACTGGAACTGCAGCTCGATGGCAGCCGCTCGCTGTCGGTGGTGCCGGTGGGCGATGACAACCAGATCGCGCTGCGGTCCAGCTGGCCGCACCCGTCGTTTGCCGGTGCATTCCTGCCGAACGAGCGGCGTGTGGATGCGCAGGGCTTCGATGCACGTTGGGCCGTGTCCTCGCTGGCATCGGACGCACAGCAGCGACTGCGCGAGGGCGATGACCTGGATGCGCAGGCGGTGCAGGTTTCGCTGGTCGACCCGGTCGATACCTATACCCAGGCCGACCGCGCTTCCAAGTACGGCGTGCTGTTCGTGGTGCTGACGTTCGTTGGTTTCATCCTGTTCGAACTGATCAAGTCGCTGCGCATCCACCCGCTGCAGTACCTGATGGTCGGCCTGGCGCTGGCGATCTTCTTCCTGCTGCTGATCAGCCTGTCCGAGCACATCGCCTTCTGGCAGGCCTACCTGGTTTCCGCGCTGGCCTGCATCAGCCTGCAGGCGGTGTACCTGGCCAATGTGCTGGGTCACTGGAAGCGGGGCCTGGGCTTCGCCGCGATGCTGACGGTGCTGTACGGCGCGCTGTATGGGCTGCTGGTCTCGGAAAACAATGCACTGCTGATGGGTTCGCTGCTGCTGTTCGTGATCCTCGCGCTGGCGATGTGGGTGACCCGTCGGGTTGACTGGTACGCCCTGGCCGAGCAGAAGTAAGGAGCACGCCATGGGCTGGCGCCAAGGATTGCAGCAACGGGCACGACAGGGCATTCCCGCGCTGTTGGAGGTGGATGCACTGCTGCAGGCCCATGGGGTACTGGCGGCCTTGCCGGGGGCACGGATCGCGCCCGGCCTGGTCCGCTTCCAGCTGGCCGCCATCACCTGCGAAGGATTGCAGCGGCGCGGGCTGGACTGGTTGCGGGAGGCGCGGCACGGACGCGGCGCGCTCGCCGGCAAGGTGCCCCGTTACCGGCCATGGAAGGCCGGGGCGGCGGCATTGTCGGAGATCGGCATCGATGGGCTGCCGGCAGACTGGCCGGAACATGCGGCGGTGTTTGGTTGCAGCAGCATCGACCAGCGGCACTGGCTGCTGCTGTTGCCCGAACGCGCGCAGCTGTGGCTGGGGTGGAAGGGGTGACAGCGGAAGGCCCATCCACGCGTGGCGTGGATCTACGGGGCCTCTGGTGGGCGCGGACCTTGGTCCGCACCGCTCTTCGGTGGGAAGGCGCCATCCACGCATGGCGTGGATCTACCAGATGCCCATGACCGATGGGACGTGGGCCGGGCGCCCCGGCTGGCTAGACTCGACAGGATGATGATCGAGCCGAAAGGGCAGGGGTGCGGCGTGTTGACGTGGAGCGGGCTGAAGTGGGGCGTGCTGGCAGTAGCGCTGGCGATGGGGGGCAATGCGGTGGCGCAGCAGCGCGAGCCGGTGGACCTGGACATGGTCGGCAAGATCCGCCAGCAGGCGTTCCACAAGTCGCAGGTGATGGATACCTTCAGCTACCTCACCGAACGCATCGGGCCGCGCCTGACGAATTCGCCGGCGATGGGGCGTGCCAACGCCTGGACCCGCGGCAAGTTCAGCGAATGGAAGCTGGACAATGTCCATGACGAAGCCTTCGACGAATTCGGCCGTGGCTGGGAATTCACGTCGGCCAGCGTGGAGATGCTGGGCGATCGCGTGCAGCCACTGCATGCGCTGCCCAAGGCGTGGACGCCGGGCACCAACGGCCCGGTCGAGGGCGACCTGCTGCAGGTGGACATCAAGAAGCCCGAGGACATCGAGAAATATCGCGGCAAGCTGCGTGGAAAGATCCTGCTGCTGGGCGAGGCACGCGAATACAAGCGCGGCACCGACGCCGATTCGCACCGGCACGACGCCACCTCGCTGGAAGGCCTGCAGGAATTCACCCTGCCCAAGGACAAGGACGTGGCCGCCGACCGCGCCAAGCGGGTCAAGGAATACCAGGAGAAGCAGGCGCTGGCGGCGAAGGTCAACGCATTCTTCGTTGAAGAAGGCGCGCTGGCCTCGATCAGCATCAGCAGTTGGGACAACGGCATCATCCGCGTGGCCGGTGGCGGCTCGCGCAAGGCCGGCGAAGCGGTCGGCATTCCCGAACTGGCGATGATCGCCGAGCACTTCAATCCGCTGGTACGCGCGCTGGAAGCCAAGCAGAGCGTGCGCCTGCGCGTGGATGTGGCCGCACGCTTCACCGACGAGGCCGACCAGCCCGGCTACAACACCCTGGCCGAGATCCGTGGCAGCAGCAGGCCGGACGAGGTGGTGATGATCGGCGCGCACCTGGATTCCTGGCACAGCGGCACCGGCGCGGCCGACAACGCCGCCGGCGTGGCGGTGATGATGGAGGCCATGCGCATCCTCAAGGCCAGCGGCGCCAAGCCCAAGCGCACCATCCGGGTTGCGCTGTGGAGTGGCGAGGAACAGGGACTGATCGGTTCGCAGGCCTACGTGGCCAAGCACTTCGGTCGATTCCCCGAGCCCACCGACCCGGCGCAGAAGGCGCTGCCGGCCTCGCTGCGCGAACCGACCGGTGCCCTGCAGAAGACCCGCGACTACGGCAAGTTCCAGGTCTACTTCAACATGGACAACGGCTCGGGCCGCTTCCGTGGCATCTACGCACAGGAAAACCTGGCGGCGATGCCGATCTTCGAAGCCTGGCTCGCCCCGTTCCATGACGTGGGTGCAACCACCGTGGCCACCCGCAACACCGGCAGCACCGACCACATCAGCTTCGATCGCATCGGCCTGCCGGGCTTCCAGTTCATCCAGGACAAGCTGGACTATTTCAGCAACGTCCACCACAGCCACCTGGACACCTGGGACCACGCCGAACCGGAAGACCTGAAGCAGGCCGCCGCCATCGTCGCCTCCTTCGCCTACCACGCCGCCATGCGCGAGCAGCCGTTCCCGCGCAAGCCCGAGCCCTGAAAAGGGGACGGAGGGGATCAAGTCGTATTTCCCCTCCGTTGCATCGGCGTTCTCCCGGAAGCGCGGCAATAGCGACTTGACCCCCTCCGCCCCCTTTTTCCGCAGGGGGCGGAGGGCTGGTAAAATCGGGGGATACCCGTTCCTCGAGCCCTCCATGACCTGCCGCACCCGCTTCGCCCCCAGTCCCACCGGCTACCTGCATATCGGTGGCGCCCGCACCGCGCTGTACTGCTGGCTGGAGGCCCGCCATCGTGGCGGCGAGTTCGTGCTGCGCATCGAGGACACCGACCGTGAACGCAGCACCCAGGGCGCGATCGATGCGATCCTGGAGGCGATGGAGTGGCTGGGCCTGGACTACGACGAAGGCCCGTTCTACCAGACCGAGCGCGTCGCCCGGTACAAGGAAGTGGCCGAGCAGCTGATCGCCGACGGCAAGGCGTACTACGCCTACGAGACCCGCGAAGAGCTGGACGCCATGCGCGAGGCCGCGATGGCCAGGCAGGAAAAGCCGCGTTACAACGGCGCTGCCCGCGAGCAGGCCCTGCCGTACAGGGACGACCCGAACCGCGTCATCCGCTTCAAGAACCCGCTTGAAGGCACGGTGGTGTTCGATGATCTGATCAAGGGCCGCATCGAGATCGCCAACAGCGAGCTGGATGACATGGTCATCTTCCGGCCGGACGGCTACCCCACCTACAACTTCGCGGTGGTGGTGGACGACTGGGACATGAAGATCTCCGAAGTCATCCGTGGCGACGACCACATCAACAACACCCCGCGCCAGATCAACCTGTACGAAGGCATCGGCGCACCGGTGCCGAAGTTCGGCCACATGCCGATGATCCTGGACGAGCAGGGCGCCAAGCTGTCCAAGCGCACCGGCGCGGCCGACGTGATGCAGTACAAGGACGCCGGCTACCTGCCTGATGCACTGCTGAGCTACCTGGCCCGGCTGGGCTGGTCGCACGGCGACCAGGAACTGTTCAGCCGCCAGGAACTGATCGACCTGTTCGATGTGAAGGACTGCAATTCCAAGGCCTCGCGCCTGGACATGGCCAAGCTCGGCTGGGTCAACCAGCACTTCCTGAAGACCGAGGAGCCGGCCGCGATCGTGCCGCACCTGGTCTACCAGCTGCAGAAGCTGGGCCTGGACGTGGCCGCTGGCCCGGCGCCGGTGGACGTGGTGATCGCCCTGCGCGAGCGCGTGCAGACCCTGAAGGAAATGGCCGAGAAGGCCGTGGTCTGGTACCAGCCGCTGAACGAATACGATGAAGCGGCCGTGGCCAAGCACTTCAAGGCCGGTGCGGAACTGCCGCTGGGCAAGGCCCGCGAGCTGCTGGCGGCCCTGCCGGAGTGGACCGCCGAAGCCGTTGGCGTGGCCCTTCACGATGCAGCCGCCGCGCTGGAAATGGGCATGGGCAAGGTCGCCCAGCCGCTGCGCGTGGCCATCACCGGCACCCAGGTCAGCCCTGACATTTCCCATACCGTGTACCTGGCCGGCCGCGAGCAGGCCTTGAAACGCATCGATGTGGCCATCACCAAGGTAGCAACGGCCTGAGCCCTGCGGCCCACGCCCGAACTGGAGAACGCGCATGTCCGCCAAAACCGCCTGTACGGCCCCGCACCACCATGTCCACGACGCTTCGGATTTCGTGGCGGTGGTCGAGCGTGTCTCGCGCGAGCGCGGGCTGCGCCTTACCCCCATCCGCGCCAACGTGCTCAAGCTGATCGCCGAGGCCGGCAAGCCGGTCAAGGCCTACGAGCTGCTGGAGTGGGTGCGCAACGGCAAGGGCGTGGGCGCTGACGCCCCGCCCACCGTGTACCGCGCGCTCGACTTCCTCATGGCCAATGGCTTCGTGCACAAGCTGGAATCGGTCAATGCCTTCGTGGCCTGCCACCATCCCAGCAGCGCGGCCCATTCGGTGCCGTTCCTGATCTGCAACAGCTGCCACAGCGCGGTGGAACTGGAAGACCGTGAGATCGTGACCCAGCTGGAAAAGCGGGCCAAGGAGCTCGGCTTCCAACCGCAGGCACAGACATTGGAAGTACACGGACTCTGCGCCCGCTGCGCAGGTTGATGCGAGGGTAGTGCCGGCCGCTGGCCGGCTTCCTCGGGTTTGGGGTCAGATCCCTTTGCCAGTGGCAAAGGGATCTGACCCCATTTCATAACAATGCAGCCGAGCATGGCTCGACTCCACCGGGCCGGCGCCCTAGTCCATCGGCTTGGTCGCGGTATCCACCCGCACGATCACCGACATGCCCGGCCGCAACCGCGCCGCCAGTTCCTGGTCCCCGTTGATCGAGATACGCACCGGCAGCCGCTGCACCACCTTGGTGAAATTGCCGCTGGCATTGTCCGGGCGCAGCACGCTGAACTCCGATCCGGTGGCCGGCGCGATCTGCTCCACCCGTCCGCGCAGCACCTGGCCCTGGAACGCATCCACCGAGAACGAGGCGGGCTGCCCGATCTTCATCTGCCAGGTCTGGCCTTCCTTGTAGTTGGCCACCACCCACAATGCATCGGGTACCAGAAACAGCAGCTGCGACCCGGCCGCCACATACTGCCCCACGCGCACGCTGGCCTCGCTGATCTGCCCATCGCGCGGCGCATGGATCACCGTATTGGCCAGGTCGATGCGGGCCAGCTCAAGCTGTGCCTGCGCACTTTCCACCTGCGCTTCCAGGCTCTTGCGCGAGACCTGGGTTGAGACCAGGGTTTCTTCGGCGATGCGGATCTGCGCTTGCGACTGCTGCACGCTGGCCTGCGCCGAGGCCTGGCTGGTGCGGAACTTGTCGCGGTCGTTGATCGACACCAGCTGCTGCGCCGCCAGTTCCTCGTAGCGCTTGGCCTCGTTGCGCGAGCGTTGCAGCTCGGCCTGGCCGGCCGACAGCGTGGCCTGCGCCGCAGCGATCTGCGCGCGGTTCTGCGCCTGCGACTGGTCCGAATTGGCCAGGGCCGCGCGCGCGCTGTCCAGTGTGGCCTGCGCCTGCGCCACCCGCTGCGCGTAGATGCGGTCGTCGATGCGCAGCAGCGGCTCGCCCTGCTTCACGTGCTGGAAGTCCTTCACCAGCACGTCGGCCACATAGCCGTTCACCTGCGGCGCCATCACCGTGATCTGCCCGCGCACGTAGGCGTTGTCGGTCACCATCACGCTGCTGGTGAAAGGCCACAGGTGCCAGGCGCGCAGGATCAGCGCGATGCCCAGCAGGGCCACCACCACCATCACCACCACGCTGCGCGAACTCGGCTTGAGGTACTTCGGCGCGGCGGCGGGCGCGGCAGGCGTCGCCGCCGGTGCCGCATCGGTGGGCGGCGGCGGGGTGACGTTCTCGGCAGCGTCGGTGTCGTCTGGACGGGGCGGGACGGGAGGCATGACGGTGGACTCAGCGCGGTGCCGCGGTTGCAGCCGCAGCGGGGGAGGAAGGATGGCGCTTGCGCCATTGTTTGCGTACGGCGGTACGCAGCGAAAGCAGCAGCAACCAGCACAGGAAACCGATTGCCAGCCAGCCGCTCAGGGTGAACACATCGTTGAAGCCTCGCACGTTGGCTTCGCGGCGGGTGGTCTGCGCCAGCTGCGCGCTGCCCTGGGCACTGCGCAGCACCGGGTCGGTGATCTGCGCTGCGTACAGCTGCTGCTGGATGCGCAGGCGCTGTGCCACCACCGGGTCGGCTGGATCGAGCTGGCTGGTCAGCGCGCTGGAATACAGCTGCTCGCGATGCAGCTGGAATGTTCCCAGCACGGCCGAGCCGGCCAGTCCGCCCAGCGTCTGGGTGATCGACAATGTCACCAGGAAGGTGATCATGTGGTCCACGCCTTGTTTCAACGCGGCGGAAATGCCGAGCATGATCAGCGGGCCCATGAACATGCCGGCGCCCACCGACGCCAGGAACTGGCTGATGTAGAAGTCGTGCGGGCGATCCAGACTGGTGCGGTGCTGGTCGAAGAACGCGGCGGCACCCAGCAGCAGGATCGCCATCAGCAACTGCGCAATCAGGCGCTTCGGGCCGAAGGTCAGTGACGCACCGGCGATGCCGGTGACCACCCCGGCCAGGATCACCACGAACAGCGGCCGCATCTGGTCCGGTCCCATGCCCAGCGTGCGCATCAGGTTGACCACGCCGTAGGACTGTTCAGTGGTCAGGAAGCGGATCAGGAAGGCGCCGACGATGAAGTGCATCACCGGCAGGGTCGACAGCCAACGGATCTGCAGCAGCGGGTTGCGCCGGTAGTGTTCGATGATCAGTGCGGTGGTGGTCAGCACGATGGAGGCGACCAGCGCCCAGCCCAGCCACGGCGTGTTCAACCACCAGCGCGTGTAGCCCTGCGCCAGCACCACCACCAGCAGGGCGACGGCGGGCGCGAGCAGGGCGAAGGTAAGGAAATCCAGCGGTTCGAAGGCCTTGACCTGGATGCCCGGCGGCAGCTTCAGCACGACCACGGCGGCAAACGCGCACAGCGCCAGCCCCGCTTCGAACGAATACAGCTGGTGCCATTGGCCGGTATCGACCAGGCCGGGCGAGACGATCCAGGCAATCGGCACCGCCAGCTGCGACAGGCCGACGCCGATCACCAGCAGGTTGCCGGTGAATCGCCGTGGCAGCGCCTGCAGCATGTACAGCGTCCCCAGCGTCGAGCAGGCCGCGCCGGCGAAACCGCTGGCGGCGCGGGTCAGCATGGTGGTCTCGAAACTGCCGACGAACAGGTGCAGCACCGCCAGCGCCGCGTACAGCCCCAGGCCGATCTCGGCAAACAGGCGGATGCCGTATTGCTGGCGGAACTTGAAGGCCAGCAGGTTGGCGGTCACGTTGACCATGGCGTAGGCAGCCACCAGCCAGCTGCCCTGAGTGGGAGTGAGTGCCAGTTGCCCCTGCAGGAAGGGCAGGTTGGCCGTTACCAGCGCGTTGCCAAGGCCACCGGTGATGGCCACCAGCAACGACACCAGTGCATAGGCTGCACGCCGATAGGGCGGGTGCCAGGGCATCGATGCCGAACCGGGCATGGTCGGCTTCTCGTGCTCCTCCCAATCCGGAACCGGCTTGAGGTACGGCTGCACCATCAGCGTTCCCCGTTGGCTGCTCCCTGGAGTCCCCCGCGCAGCAGCTGCAGGGCACGCCCGGCCAGCTGGGCGCGCTCATCGCGGGTCTTGCCGCGCAGGGCCGCCCCCAGCATGCCCGAGATCAGTGAAATATCCGTCTTCTCCAGGTCGGGCCGGCACAGGCCAGCGGCCTTGGCGCGGGCGATGGGGGCTTCCAGCAGGTCGCGCACGGTCTCGCGTGCGGTGCGCATGGCCGGCACGTCCGAATCGACCGCGCGCCAGTAATCGGCCAGTGCCGGCGAATCGACGATGCGCTGGGCCATACCCTCGAACACTTCGAATAGGGCGTCGTCGCGGTCGCCAAGCTGCTCGACCTGGCGGCGGATGCGGTCGACCGTGCGCTGCAGCAGCGCCTGGATCAGCGCGGTGCGGTCAGGGAAATTCCGATACAGGGTGGCGCGGCCGACTTCGGCACGCTCGACCACCAGGTCCAGCGGCGCGGTAACGCCGTGTTGGCCGAACACATGGTCGGCAGCATCGAGGATGAGGGCTCGGCGGGCAGCGGCATCGGCGCGTTGGGTGGTCATGGCTTCATTTTCGGACACAAATGTCCGGATGGCGAGAGACGAATGGCGACGGGATTGTCCGCTTGTTGTCGTACGCACATCTTTGTGACGGATGCGTGAGGGTCGATCGAGGTCATCAAAAAAAGACGGGGGGCCAACCTGGCCCCCCGGGAGAGAACGACAGCATGCCGCCGTCAAAGTCAGTAAATCCACACCACGCGCGGATGCACTTCAGTAGATCCACGCCATGCGTGGATGCCTCATCAGAAGAACGCGCGGATCCCGAAGGCGACACCACGACCCGGCAGCGGCGAGTAATCCTTCAGCAGCGAGGTATGCGGACGCACTTCGCGGTTGGTCAGGTTGCTGCCATCCAGGAACAACTCGTAGCTGTTGCTGTCGCTGCGGTCCCAGCGGTAGGCCAGGTGCGCATCGACCAGGGTGTAGCCGTTGCTCGGCTCCTCGTTCTGCGCAACGTCCTTCTGCCGGCTGTAACGCACCGCGCCCACCGAGGCACGCCAGCCATCCTTCGCCCAGCGCAGGTCGGCGCCGACACGGGCCGGGGCGATGCGCGGCAGGTAACCGGTGTTGGCCAGTTCGACGCTGTAGTTGTGGTTGTGGTCGCCGTGCGGCACGGCGATGTCGAGGGTGCGGCTGCCGTTGCCGTCCAGCTTGGCCTGTACGTAGTCGCCGAACACGCGCAGGTCCCAATCGCCGGCGCCGCCTTCGAACAGGTGCACCAGCGCTTCGGCCTCGGCGCCCTTGAACACCGCGTCCTGCTGGGTCCAGCTGCGCACCGGCAGGCTTTCGGTGATGCCGGTGTCGGCCAGGTAGATGAAGTCCTTGAACCTGGTCTGGTAGATCGCGGCAGAGAAGTCCAGGCGCTCGCTGTGGGTGTGGATGCCCAGTTCAATGCGTTGGCCGCGCTCGGTCTTCAGGTTGGCATCACCGATTTCCAGCGAACGGGTGGCGATGTGCGCACCCGCGGCGTACAGCTCCTCATTGGTCGGTGCACGCTCGGAGCTGTCTACGCCGATGCGCAGGTCGACCGCATCGTTGAGCTTCCAGATACCGGCGGCCGACAGGTTGGTGGCGTCGAACTTGCGGCGGCGGTAGTCGCCGGTGGGGTCCAGCTTGACCTGGTCGTGGCGACCGCCCAGTTCCAGCTTGAACGGGCCGAACTGCTTTTCCTGCAGAACGAACAGGCCGATGTTCTTGGTTCCGGTATCGGGCACGAACGCTTCTTCGCCCTTGGCGCCGAAATCGCTGTTGCCGAACTGCAGGCCGAAGGCGCCGTCCCAGCCGCCGATCTGCTGCTGCACCGCTTCCAGGCGACCTTCGATGCCGCGGTTGGTGAAGCGGGTGGACGGCGTGCCGGCTTCCAGCTCCACGTGTTCGTAGTCGGTGTAGGCCACGCGCGCGTTGACGTTCTTCAGGAACGATACCGGGTTGTAGATGCCGGCCTTGGTCTCGAAACGGTTCTGCACCATGTCGATGCGCACGTCGTGCTCTTCACCTTCCTCCTCCTCGCCATGGTCGTGGTCGTGACCATGGTCGTGGCCATCGCCGTCAGCATGCACGTGGGCGCCGTTGGGGATGCCGTAGTTGGTGCGGTAGGTGCTGGCCGAGGCGCCGAAGTAGCCGCCTTCGCCCAGCCAGGTGGCGCCGACGCCACCGGCGCGAGTGCGGATGGAACTGTTGTCCAGGCGGCCGCGACGCGGCTCTTCACCTTCCTCGCCCGCGTGGTCGTGGTCATCGTGGTGGTCTTCCAGGCCGTCGATCACCGCGTAGCCGGGAATGCGGAAATCATCGCCATTGCGCACCAGGCCATCCACGTGCAGCACGACATTGCCGCTCACGCCGTCCAGGCGGAACATGCCGCTGCGTTCGTCGTTGACCGAATTGCCACGCAGCTCGGCGCGGCCGCTGAGCGGACGGTCCGGCAGTTCGCGCGCAATGCGTCCATCGACCACGTTCACCGCGCCGCCGATCGCGCCGCTGCCGAACAGCAGCGTCGCAGGGCCTTTCAGTACTTCGATCTGGTCGGCCAGGAACGGCTCGATGCTGGTGGCATGGTCGGCGCTGACGGTAGAGGCGTCCATGTTGCCCATGCCGTTGGACAGCACGGCCACGCGCGGGCCTTCCTGGCCGCGGATGATCGGGCGGCCGACACCGGGACCGAAGAAGGTGCTCTGCACGCCGGGCAGCTTGGCGACGGTATCGCCGAGGGTGCCGGCCTTCTGCTCATCCAGGCGCTCACCGGCCAGCACTTCAACCGGGCGCGCCAGCGATTCGGCATCACCCTGCAGCGGCGATGCCGTGACCTGCACCGAGGACAGCTCGGTCAGGTGGCGGTCACGATGCGAATCATCGTCGGAGGCTGCAAAGGCGACGGAGGGCAGCAGCGCAGCAAGCGCCAGGGCCAGGGAATGCGGCTTGAAACGAGGGTGGTGGGAGGGCATGGGCGGTCCTTTGTTACAATATATCAATCGGGTGGCGCACGAATCCCGTCGGCGGGACAGGGGGAGAGAACCGTGCGGTTCGGGGATCGATGTTATATTATTCCATAACGATTCGCCGCCCTGCTGGAAGTCATGCCTTTGCCCTCACGCCTGCGCCACCTGCTCGATCGCTTCGGCGCCACCGGTTCGATGCTGTGCGCGGTGCATTGCGCGGTCATTCCGCTGCTGCTGGCCGCTGCCCCCTCGCTGGGCCTGTCTTTCTGGCTCAGTGATGGCGTGGAGAAGGCGCTGGTGGTGTTCGTGACCCTGCTGGGCTTGTTCAGCCTGGTCTGGGGCTATCGGCGGCACGGCGCGCTGCGTGCGCTGGCGTTTCTGATTCCCGGCCTGGTCGCTTTGTGGGCCGGCGTGCTGTACGACCCGCTGCACCACAACGCGGTGCCGCATGCGGTGGTGATGACCTTGGGCGGGCTGCTGGTCGGCATCGCGCACTTGGTCAACCTGCGCCTGAACCACGGCCACGTGCATGACGCCAGCTGCGCGCACTAGGCGCTACGTGGTAGGCTTTCCGATCGTGCGCGGGGGCGCCCAGCAAGGCGGCCCCGCCGAACCCGTGTCAGTACGGGGTAACCAGATTTCACATTTGAGGAGTTGAAGACATGGGTAAGGGTGACCGCAAGACCGCCAAGGGCAAGCGCTACAACGCCAGCTACGGCAACGCCCGTTCGCACACCGCGAGCAAGGTCGCCGTAGGCGCCGCCGCCCCGGTTGCCAAGAAGACCGTGGCCAAGGCTCCGGCGAAGAAGGCTGTGGCCAAGAAGGCAGTGGCCAAGGCCGGCTGATCCGCCGACCGACCGGTCCAGAGAAAAACGCGGCGCTCGGCGCCGCGTTTTTTTTTGACCATGGCCAGGGCATGGCGCCGCGATCAGCGCAGGGTTTTCTGCAGCGTCTGCGCGTTGCCATCGTTGGCCGCTTCCGGCACCTGCAGCAGGTGCACCAGCAGCGGGTAGACGTCGACATTGTCGAAACCGTCGATCACCAGGCCTTGCCGGAATGAAGGGCCACGGGCGACGAACACTGCGCGCATCGACGGCAACGCGTTGTCGTAGCCATGGGAGCCGCGATCGGCGTGCTCGCGCTTGGCGATCTTCTCGCGCGTCAGCGCGTCCCAGCCTTCATCCATCTGGCAGACGATGGCAGGCACGCGCGGATGGGTGCCGTAATGCCAGCGGGCCGGCAGGTTCTCCTTCTTCCAGCATTCGTAGTGTGCGTGGCGACCGAGCAGGGCACGCTCGGCCTCTGCTTCGCGTCCCACCTCCGGCGCGAAGCCGACCGACTGGCCTGCGCTGACGTTGCGCGCGATGGCAGGGTCAACCATCGATTCGAGGGCGATCACCTGGCCCTCCGGTACCGGCGCCATGCCGTGATCGGAGACCACGATCACGTTGGTGCTGTCGGACAGGCCGTGCTGCTGCAAGCCATCGAGTACCTGGCCGATGATCCGGTCGGCGTGCACGATGGCCTCGGTGTACTGCCTGGATTCGGGGCCAAAGTTGTGGCCGGCCTTGTCCACGTGCTCCATGTACAGCGTGGTCAGGCGCGGCGCATCGGCATCGGTCTGCGACAGCCAGTCGAGCACCGTCTGCGCACGCTGCTCCAGCGGTTCCTTGGCATCGTAAATACGCCACTGGCTGGGCCGTGTGCCCTGGATCTCGGCTTCGCTGCCCGGCCATGAGGTGGTGGCGGTGCGCACACCGACCTTCTCGGCACCGACCCAGATCGGTTCACCGCCCCACCATCCGCTGGTGGTCACCGCAGTGCGGTCGTGCAGCGCGAAGCGACCGAGCGCGGTATCGTCCATGCTGTTGTTGATGATGCCGTGGTGGTCCGGACGCAGGCCGGTGACCAGTGTGTAGTGGTTGGGGAAGGTGAGCGAGGGATAGGAGGGCGTCATCCAGCGCGCACGCACGCCCCCATCGATGATCCGTTGCAGGTTCGGGGTAAGCCCGCGATCCAACGCATCGGCGCGCAGGCCATCGATGGAAATCAGCAACAGTTTCGGCGGGCTGGCGGGCGGCGTATTCGCCTCCGCGGCAGGTGCAGCGATGGTTGTCGAAGGCGAGGGCGTGGTGGTACATGCGGCCAGGGGCAGCAGCAGCGCCAGCGTGCAGGTCAGGCGTACGGAAGTCATCCGGTCATGATAATCCGCAGCAATGACGTACCCAAGACACGCCATCGCGCCTGTGGCGCGCTGGTGTGTCCGCGCATTTCACCTTATCCCCGCGCTTTTGGCGCGCCCTCTTGAACAACAAGGGGGCTTTTCTCCAGACAGATTGCGGATGCTTCCATCCACGCACGGCGTGGATCTACCGGAACGAATCAAGCCGACACCGCCCCGACCACCCACGGATAGCCCGCTTTGGACGTTGATGTTGACGTTGATGTTGCTCTGGCTTGTAGCGGGTGCAGGGCGCAGCCCTGCCTCCAACCCTCATGCAAACAGCGGTGCCTGTCGCTGCTCCAGCCGCAACAACGCCGCTTTGGTTTCCAGGCCGCCACCGAAACCGGTCAACGTACCGTTGCTGCCGATCACGCGATGGCACGGCAGCACGATCGGCAACGGATTGCGGCCATTGGCCGCGCCGACCGCACGTGTCGCCGTCGGCTGACCCAGCTGCTGCGCCAGCTGCAGATAGCTCCAGGTCTGGCCGAAGGGAATCAACGCCAGCGCGTGCCAGACGCGCAGTTGGAACGGCGTGCCATGCGGTGCCAGCACCAGGTCGAAACCGCTGCGCTCACCGTGCAGGTACTGCAGCAACTGTTCGCGCGCCTCCGGCAATGCGCCGGGCGCGTAATGCCAGTGCTCGCGGCCGCGCGCAGGATGGCGGTTTTCCGGGAACAGAACGTGGGCCAGGCCATTCTCATCACCGGCGATGGTCAGTTCACCGATCGGTGTATCGAAGCGATCGAACAACAGGTTCATGAGGGTTCTCCAACGAAAGTGCCGGACAGGTGCCACAGATGCAGCACGGCATAGGCGCGCCATGGGCGCCACGATTGCGAACGGGCTTCGGTGGCGCGTTCGCTGAGGCGCTGGCCCTGCGCGTGGCCCAGCACCTGCTGCAGCACCAGGTCACCGGCGGGGAAGGCATCAGGCTGGCCCAGCCCGCGCAGGGCAATGTACTGCGCCGTCCACGGGCCGATGCCGGGTAGGGCCACGCAGCGGGCGACGAATTCCTCCAGTGCCTGCCCCGGCCCGAAGTCCAGCTGGCCGCTGGCGCAGGCTGCGGCGAGGGCGCGCACGGTGGCGGCGCGGCTGCGTGGCAGGCCGATCGATTCCAGCGGCGCGTCGGCCAGTACGTCCGGCGCTGGAAACTGACGGTCGAATTCGGACGGCATGCCGGGCAGGTGCGCACCGTAGGCATCGACCAGCCGGCGCGCGAACGTGGTGGCCGCGGCCACGCTGACCTGCTGGCCCAGTACCGCGCGCACGCCCACCTCGAAGCCGTCCCATCCGCCTGGCACGCGCAGGCCGGGGCGCTCGGCGATGCCGCGCGCCAACAGCGGTTCATCGCCCAGCGCTGCGTGCACCTGCTGCAGGTCGGCGTCCAGGTCGAACACACGGCGCACGCGGCGCACGATGTCCGGAATCAGGCGTGGGTCGACCGCGCCCAGTTGCAGGCGCAGCTCGGGCCGCTTCGGGTCGGCGGTGACGCGCAGCAGGGCGGGGCGCTCGGCTGTGCCCAACACGCGCTGGTAACTGTCTTCCCCGATCAGTTCGATGCCGGGCAGGCTGCGCTTACGCAGGAAGGCCAGCATGCGGGGGAAATCCAGCGGCGGTCGATAGCCCAGGCGCAGCACCAGCCCGCCATCGTCGGCGGCCAGCGGATGGTGTTGGCGACGCAGTACGGTGGGCGCCATGCCGCAGCCCTGCAGGAACGCCGTATTGAAGCGGCGCAGGCTGTTGTAACCAGCGGCCAGTGCCACGTCGGTCACCGGCAGCGTGGTTTCGGTCAGCAGCTGCTTGGCCAGCAGCAGGCGATGGGTTGCGTGGATCTGCCCTGGCGTTGCGCCCAGCCGTTCGACGAACAGGCGTTGCAGCTGGCGTGCGCTGAGGCCGATCTTTCCCGCCAGCTCGGCCACCGGCTGGTCCTGCAGGAAGCCGGCATGGATCAGCGCGAGGGCACGCTGCACGGCCTGTCCGGCCAGCGCCTGTTGTGCCAGCGGGGCCAGCTCGGGGCGGCAGCGCAGGCAGGGACGATAGCCGGCCGACGCAGCGGCAGCAGCCGTGGGGTAGTAGGTGATGTTACGTGGTTTCGGTGGCGGCGCCGGGCACACCGGCCGGCAGTAGATGCCGGTGCTGCGCACGGCGGTGAAGAATACGCCGTCGAAGCGTGCATCGCGGGCCAGGCGGGCACGGTCGCATGCGGCGGTGTCGAGGGCGAGTGCGGTATCCATGGCGCCAGTCTAGGCGCCTGCGGGCGGTAGTACTCGCCATATTCGGACATGGATGCTGGAGGGGCTTGGCCGGGCTGCGCCCGGCACCCTCAACAGCAACAGCAACAGCGGGCTATCCGTGGGATGGCGGGGTGGGGCCGGTTGCAGGGGACGCTGCAAGTCCCCCTCCGGGGCCCGGCCCAGCCGCTGGCGGCTGTGCGTTCGGGCGCTTGCGAAGCAGTGCTTCGCAAGCAAAGCGCCCTCACCCCTGTAAGCTTGGCCGCGGCATCCATGCCGCGGACACCCCTGCAACCGGACCCACCCCGCCTTCGACAGTTTCACGCGGCTGTTGGTGGGGGGGCGACCTTGGTTGATACGGTAGATCCACGACATGCGTGGAGGGGATGTCGGATGACGTTGGGACGGGAAATGACAGGGTCAGAGGGTCAGAACAGGTTCAGTGGCGGGCGCTGAATGCGCGTCGTGGACGGGTAGACTGTGGTTCTTGCCTGTCTGAATCCGGTTGCCCGATGTCCGCCAAACTCCGCTGGTTGCCCCTGTTGTGCCTGGCCCTGGCGGGCTGCAGCCAGTTGGAGAACCCTGGCAACGTAACCGCTGCCGACAAGGCCACGCGGGCTCCGGCCAGCGATGGCGAAAACATGGTGTCGATCAATGCCGCCGATGCGCCGCCACCGCCGGCACAGGCACGCAGCCGGGCTGATCGGCCCTGGCCGCAGGCGCAGCTGGAAAACGGCAAGGCCTGGGTCAGCTGCACCACCGATTACGCCGGCGACGGCGGCGATGGCATTGAACTGGAAGGCCTGCAGCGCGAACAGCTGAAGCAGGCGCTGGCGCCGTGCGCCGAGCGTGGCCTGCTGCGCGTGCGCTATAACGGCAAGATCAACCCCGGGTTTGCCGAGATGATGTGGCGGCTGGCCGTGGTCGCCGACGAGCTGCAGATCCACAAGCGCATCCTGGATCTGGATTCCAGCGGTGGCCAGGTGGAATCGGCCATCGTTGCCGGCGACAGCATCGGCGAATCCGGCTGGACCATCTGGGTGCGCGAGGGCTCGATCTGCCACAGCGCCTGCGTGTTCGTGCTGGCTGCCGGCGACAACCGCCTGTTGACCGGCAAGGTCGGCATCCACCGCATGATGCGCATCAGTTCCAAGGCCACTTCGCGCGCGGAACTCAACCGCGAGCTGCACGAGGTCTATGACAACGTGAAGGATTATCTGCAGCGCAATGGCGTGGCGGTAGGCGTGGCCGACCTGATGATGACCGTGCCCAACCGCAGCCTGCGCCTGCTGACTGCCGAAGAGCTTCGCCAGTACGGCCTGGACGGGACCAACGCCGTGCAGGACGACCTGGAGCGGATCAAGCAGATGCGTACCTGCGGCGACGACTTCGTGCAGCGCAAGGATGCGTTCCTGGTGGCGTTCGACCAGCAGTGCAAGCGCGACGGTGCCGACATGGAATCGATCAACAGCTGTGGCCAGTCGCTGAAGCAGCGCTTCGGCTTCCCCGACCCGGTGTGCCCGGAGGAAAGCCCGCTGTCGGAGATCGACGTGGCTACGCTGCCACCGGCACCGCCGGAGCCGCCGCCGGTGGCCGAGCAGCTGCCCGCGGCACCGGCGGGGCAGGCCGAGGCGGGTGCGGTGGAAGGCAGCGTGCAAGCGCGCTGACGGCCCACTCACTGCGCTGGCGTAGACTGCGGTTCTTTCCATCGAACCGGCGGTGTCCATGAAGCGCGTGCTCCTGCTGCTGTCCCTGTTGCCCCTGGCTGCACTGGCGCAAACGCCGGCGCCGGCCACGCCTGCACCGGCCCCGGCTCGCCCCGCGCCGAGCGCACCGACGGCCGCGAAGCCGGCCACTGCTGCCGCGCCGGCATTGAGCCCGGCGCAGCAGGCGCAGGTGCAGAAACAGGACGCGGAAATGGGCAGTGCCGCATTGAAGGCCGCGCAACTGGTCGACGCCAATCGGGCCGGTGAGTTGTGGGACGGCGCCTCGGCGGTTGCCCGCCGCGCAGTGCCCAAGGCGGCCTTCGTCAGCCAGCTTGCCGCAGACCGCACGCGTCTTGGCGCGCTGGCCGGGCGTGGCCAGCCGACCATCACCCGCGTGAAATACGCTTCAGGTGCTGCCGTGCCCGAGGGCCTGTACATCAACGTCAGCTTCCCGACCCGTTTCGCCAACAGCGCGCAGCCGGTACGCGAGCTGGTGTCGTTCCGCTTCGACGAAGACCAGACCTGGCGCTTGGCCGGCTACAGCCTGCGCGCATCCAGCCCCTGACGGAGATCGACGATGGCCACCGAACTGACGATGCTGGCGTGGGCGATGCTGCTGGGTTTCGTCTACATCTTTGCCGCCTCCACCGTGGTCACCCGCGAGCGCGGGATGAAATGGAACGCCTCCGCACGTGACGACTCGTCCAAGCCGCTGAGTCCACTGGCTGGACGACTGCAGCGGGCGCAATCCAACTTCTTCGAGACCTTCCCGTTCTTCGCCGCCGCAGCGATTGCGGTGGTGGTGGCCGGGCGTGGCAGCGACACCACCGCGCTGGCGGCGCAGGTCTACTTCTGGGCACGCGTTGTCTACCTGCCGCTGTACGCAGCCGGCGTGCCCTATGTGCGCAGCCTGGTCTGGCTGGTGTCGATCGTGGCGATCCTGGCGATGGTGTTCGCGCTGCTGTGACGCGCAGCTGATCCAGATCAAGGCCGGTCAGGCACGCGGCGCTATGCTGGCCGCGACTGGATCAACGGCAGGAGGCGCGCATGCGCAGGATGGACGTGGTGGTGGTCGGTGCCGGACCGGCAGGGCTTTGCTTTGCGCGCGCGCTGGCCAGCACTGGCCTGCAGGTGGGGCTGGTCGAGGCACAGCCGCGCCAGGCCCTGGCCGAGGCGGCCTTCGACGGCCGCGAAATCGCCTTGACCCATGCCTCGCGGCAAAGCCTGGAACAGCTTGGCCTGTGGCAGCGCCTGCCCGAAGCCGAGGTTGCCGAACTGCGCGACGCGCGGGTGCTGAACGGAGGTTCGCCCTTCGCGCTGACCTTCGCCAGCAGCCAGGTAGATGGCCAGCCGCTGGGCTGGCTGGTGCCCAACCATCTGATCCGCCGCGCGGCCTGGGAGGCGGTGCAGGGCCAGGAAGGGCTGGACTTGTTTGATGGCCGCAAGGTGCAGGCGGTGCGCGCCGACAGCCAGGGCCACGTGGTGCGCCTGGATGATGGCAGCGAGCTTCACGCGCGCCTGCTGGTATGTGCCGACAGTCGCTTCTCCGGTACCCGCCGCATGCTCGGCATCGGTGCGCAGATGCGTGACTTCGGCAAATCGATGCTGGTCTGCAGGATGCAGGTCGAACGCGATCACCACCACACGGCGTGGGAGTGGTTCGGCTATGGCCGCACGATGGCGCTGCTGCCGCTCAACGAAGGCCAGGCATCGGCGGTGATCACGCTGCCGCCGCGGCAGATCGAAGCGCTGCTGGCGATGGATGAGATCGCGTTCGGGGAGGCCATCAGCGGCTTCTTCGAACACCGCCTGGGACGCATGCAGCCGGTGGCCACGCCACAGGCCTATCCCCTGGTCGGGGTGTATGCGCACCGCTTCGTCGGCGAACGTTCGGCACTGATCGGTGATGCCGCAGTGGGCATGCACCCGGTCACCGCACATGGTTTCAACCTGGGCCTGGCCAGCGCGCAGCGGCTGGCGCAGGGCATTGCCGAGCAGCAGCGACGCGGAGCGGACATCGCCGCGGCCGGCATGCTGGGCCGCTACCAGCGCGGGCATCGGCTGGCGGCGCGGCCGCTGTATGAAGCGACCAATGCGATTGCCAGCCTGTATACCGACGACCGCCGTCCGGCGCGCCTGTTGCGGGCGGCCGGGTTGCGGGTAGCGCAGGGGGTGGCACCGTTCCGGCAGTTGATTGCCGCCCACCTGACCCAGCGCGTGGCCTGACGGCCACGCGGTGACTTACGCGGCGGCCAGGACGCGGATCTGGCTGTCGTTGAACTCGACCACCTGGCCTGCGCGGATCTTGCAGGCCTTGCGCAGCTCGACCTCGCCATCGACCAGCACCAGACCTTCGCTGATGACCATCTTGGCTTCGCCGCCGCTGGTGACCAGGTCGGCCAGCTTCAGCAACTGCTTGAGTTCGACGTAATCGCCGTCGAGGTCGAATTCGAGGATCTGCATGGAACGGGTTTCCTGGGGCAGGCGCTGCAGGACAGGGCCCGCGGCGGTAAAATGGGCGCCTATTGTGCGCCACGGCGGGCCGTAAAGGCATGCCGTTGGCTTCCTGTACACCTTGTTCAGGCACAGTGCGGTATCATTCCGCTCTGAGCGAGTAAAACCTCAGCTCCAACCGAGCAGCGCCAGGGCACGCGATAAGAAGGGCGCCCAAAGCGCGGAATCCCCCTTTTTTTTCGCCTGCCATGCTCGTGGCAGTGCCTTCGGAGTTCCCCATGTCCCAAGAAACCCAAGCGCAGCTGCAGTTCGCGCAGCTCGGCCTGTCCGATTCTGTCATGCAGGCTGTCACTGCCATCGGCTACGAAACGCCGTCGCCGATCCAGGCTGCCACCATCCCGGCGATGCTGGAAGGCCGCGACGTGCTGGGCCAGGCCCAGACCGGTACCGGCAAGACCGCGGCCTTCGCGCTGCCGGTGCTGTCCAACATCGACCTGCAGCAGATCAAGCCGCAGGCCCTGGTGCTGGCCCCGACCCGCGAGCTGGCCATCCAGGTTGCTGAGGCGTTCCAGTCCTATTCCTCCAAGATCCCTGGTTTCCGCGTGCTGCCCGTGTACGGCGGCCAGCCGTACGGCCAGCAGCTGACGGCCCTGCGCCGCGGCGTGCACATCGTGGTCGGTACCCCCGGCCGCGTCATCGACCATCTGAACCGCAGCACCCTGGACCTGTCCGAGCTGAAGACGCTGGTGCTGGACGAAGCCGATGAAATGCTGCGCATGGGCTTCATCGACGACGTCGAAGCGGTGCTGAAGAAGCTGCCGGAGAAGCGCCAGGTGGCGCTGTTCTCGGCCACCATGCCGCCGGCCATCCGTCGTATCGCGCAGACCTACCTGAAGGACCCGGTCGAAGTCACCATCGCGACCAAGACCACCACCTCGGCCAACATCCGCCAGCGCTACTGGTGGGTGAGCGGCATGCACAAGCTGGACGCGCTGACCCGCATCCTCGAAGTCGAGCCGTTCGACGCGATGATCGTCTTCGCGCGCACCAAGGCCGGCACCGAGGAACTGGCCAGCAAGCTGCAGGCCCGTGGCCTGGCCGCTGCCGCCATCAACGGTGACATGCAGCAGGCGCAGCGTGAGCGCACCATCGCCATGCTGAAGGAAGGCAAGCTGGACATCCTGGTCGCCACCGACGTGGCCGCTCGTGGCCTGGACGTGGAACGCATCAGCCACGTGCTGAACTACGACATCCCGTACGACACCGAAAGCTACGTGCACCGCATCGGCCGTACCGGCCGTGCTGGCCGCAGCGGTGAAGCAATCCTGTTCGCCACCCCGCGCGAAAAGGGCATGCTGCGCCAGATCGAGCGTGCGACCCGCCAGCCGATCGAAGAAATGCAGCTGCCGAGCGTGGAAGCGGTCAACGACAACCGCATCAACAAGTTCACCTCGCGCATCACCGAGACGCTGGGCCAGGGCGGCCTGGACTTCTACCGCCAGCTGCTGGAGCGTTTCGAGTCCGAACAGAACGTGCCGGCCATCGAAGTGGCCGCCGCACTGGCGAAGATGATGCAGGGCGACACCCCGTTCCTGCTGCAGCCGCCGGTGCGTGCACCGCGCGAAGAGCGTGCGCCGCGCGAGCGTTTCGAGCGCACTGAGCGCCCGGAACGTGGCGACCGCAACGAGCGCGGCCCGCGCTTCGAGCGTGGCCCGCGTCGTGACGATGCCGAGGGTGGCTTCGAGCAGCGCCCGCGCCGTGACGTGCCGCCGCGCGGTGCACCGGAGCAGGGCATGGAGACCTACCGCATTTCGGTGGGCCACCAGCATGGCGTGAAGCCGGCCAACATCGTCGGCGCCATCGCCAATGAAGCCGGCCTGGAAAGCCGCTTCATCGGTCGTATCGACATCCACGACGACTTCTCGCTGCTGGATCTGCCGGCACAGATGCCGTCGGACGTGCTGACCCACCTGCAGAAGGTCTGGGTGTCCGGCCAGCAGCTGCAGATGCGCCCGTTGGCGGCCGGTGAAGAGGTCAATCCGGCGCCGCGTCCGTTCAAGCCGCGCTTCGACAAGCGTGGTCCGGGCGGTCCGGGTGGCCCGGGAGCTCCGCGTCGCAGCGGTCCGGGTGGCCCCGGCGGCGACCGCGACAGCCGTCCGCCGCGTCGTGATGGCTTCAACAAGCCACGTGGCCCGCGCAGCTTCTAAGCCGCGCTGAAGTAGACGAACAACGCCAGCCTCCGGGCTGGCGTTGTTGTTTGCATGGCGCCAGGGCGGCCCGGCCGCCGCTGCCGATCACCGGCCGGGTCCGGTTTCGCATGGCCCACACATCACCGGTTCTAGGCTGGCGCAGTTCCGTAGGAGATTGTCACCGCAGCACATTCGGGGGATCCAGGATGGGTAGAAGTGGCATGGACCAACAGCGTCGACGGGTACCGATGACCCGCGGGCTGGGACTGCGATTTGCGCTGTTGACGGGCATGGCGATCGGCTTGGTCGCGCTGTCGGCTGTGATCCAGGAGCTGCAGGCGGCATCGACCGCATGGATCGCAGGGCAGGGCTACTGGTCGCGGGGGCAGCAGGACGCCACCGCAGCGCTCAGCCGTTACCTGGCGCGTGGCCATCTGCAGGATCTGCAGGATGCCCAACGGGCACTGCAGGTTCCGTTGGGTGACCTGCAGGCCCGCAAGGCGCTGGAGCAACCCGAACCGGACGAGGCGACAGCCCGCGCCGGTTTTCTGCGTGGGGGCAATGCCCGCGCCGACATTCCGCGGCTGATCTTCTCGTTCCGCCATGCGCGCAACGTCGGAGCCTTCCGCGAAGCCACCTGGTTGTGGCGGCAGACCGACGCAAACCTGCTGGCCATGCAGTCGCTGGCGGAGGAACTGCAGCGGCGCCATGGCTCGGGACCGCTGGACGAGGCGACCGTGGATGACTACCTGCATCGGCTGCGTGGCATCGACCACCAGCTGCGCGGGCAGGCGCAGGCGTTCTCGCAGGCACTGCTGCGCATGGCCCGCGCGGTGCGCATCGCGACCCTGGCCGTGGGCGGCCTGTCGGTCCTGCTGATCAGCCTGATGGCGGTGGCCCTGGCGCGCCGGGTCGGCAAGGACCTGACCGAGCATGAGAGCCGCTTCCGGGCTGCCTTCTACCAAGCCAACGTCGGCATGCTCAAGCTGGATGCCGGCGGCCGGGTGGTGGAGGCCAACCAGGCGATGGCCGACATTCTCGACCATCGTCGGGACGTGCTGCTGCAGATGTCGCTGGCCGAGCTGCTGATGGAGGGCGAGCTGGTGATCGATGAAAGTGGCCGAATCGACTGGGAACGTCAGCTGCGACCGGGCGAACTGCGTTTCCGGCGTCGTGATGGCAGCCTGGTGTGGGGACGCTGGAGTGGCACCGGCGTGCGCACCGCCAGCGGTGGCCTGTCGGTGTTCGCCATCGTCGAGGATGTCAGCCAGAACCATGCGTTGGCACGCGAGATCGAACACCACGCCAGCCATGACCCCCTGACCGGCCTGATCAATCGCCGCGAGATCGAGCGCCTGCTGGAAAAATCCCTGCTGCAGGTCCGCTCCGACGGTGGAACCCATGCACTGGGCTACATCAACCTGGACCACTTCAAGCTGGTCAACGACAGCTTCGGCCACGCGGCCGGCGACCAGATGCTGCGCAGTTTCGCCGAGTACCTGGTCGGTGCGGTGCGCGATGGCGACTGGGTCGGCCGCCTGGGGGCGGACGAGTTCGCGGTGTTCCTTGCCCGCGCCAACCAGGATGAAGCCAAGCGCGTGTTGCAGCGGCTGATCCGCAACCTGGGCCAGGCTACCTTCCCGGTCAGCGAGGGCAGCCCGCAGTTGAGCTGCAGCGTGGGCGTGGTCGAAGTGACGGCCGAGGCGCTGGACGTGAACTGGTTGATGAGCGCGGCCGACAGCGCGTGTTATGCGGCCAAGCAGGCCGGTCGCAACCGCGTGCATTGCTTCAACGAAAACCGCCTGGCCCTGGAGGAGCGACGGCTGGAGGCCGAACGCCTGCAGGGCGTCAGTCGCGCCATGGCCGAGAACCGGATGCTGTTGTATGCGCAGCGCATCGCCAAAGTGGGTGATCCGTCCTACCTGCACTACGAGGTGCTGGTACGCATGCGTGACAGTGACGGCGTGCTGCACCTGCCGGGCCAGTTCATGCCCGCGGTGGAGCGCTATGGCATGGCGGTGGTGTTGGACCGGCACGTGCTCGGGTTGCTGTTCCGCCACCTGCAGGTGTGCCCGGCGCACGTACGCCAACTGGGCCTGTGCAACGTCAATGTGTCGGCCCAGTCGATCGCCGAGCCGGGATTCCTGGCCTTCGTCTGCGACCTGCTGGAGCGCAACCGCGCACTGGCGTCCAAGCTCTGTTTCGAGATCACCGAAACCGCGGCCATCGGCAACCTGAGCCAGGCGCGTGCCTTCATCGACGCGGTCAAGGCGCGCGGCTGCCGGGTGGCGCTGGATGATTTCGGCTCGGGCCTGTCCTCGTTCGGCTATCTGCGGCAGCTGTCGGCGGACATGCTGAAGATCGACGGGGCATTCGTGCGCGACATGGACACCGATCCGGTCAGCCGTGCCAGCGTGCGTGCGATCAGCGAGCTGGGCCGCGAACTGCAGATGGAGGTGGTGGCCGAGTGGGTGGAGACCATTGAAGTGGCCGAGGCGCTGGCCGGGATGGGCGTGCAGGGCCTGCAGGGCTATGCCATTGAACGGCCGCAGCCATTGGAGCGGTTGACCCTGGCCGACCTGCGGCCGATGCGGTTGGTCGGCACGCAGGGGCCATCGGCTGCCGGCTGAAGGTGCTGCGGCCGGGCTGCGCCCGGCACCCGCGGTAGTGCCGGCCGCTGGCCGGCAACCTCAACAGCAACAGCAACAGCAACAGCTGCATTCCGTGGGATGGCGGGGTGGGTCCGGTTGCGGGGGACGCCGCAAGTACGTCCCTGTAGGCTCGGTCGCGCCATCCATGGCGCTCACGCCCCCGCAACCGGACCCACCCCGCCTTCGACAGATTCCGGCTGCTGTTGGTGGGTGTCGACCTTGGTCGACACGTAGATCCACGCCATGCGTGGATGACATCCAATCCATTCACTGATTTCGAAACGGTATGAACATCCATCCACGCACGGCGTGGATCTACCAGATGGCGGGACACTGTCAGGGGTGGGGCGGTACGGGCAGGCAGGACCGTTGGCGCCATGGGCCCGAGGCATGCCCTCGGGCGGGTTGGGCAGGACGCCCAACCCCGGTCTTGCCGTGTGCGCAGGACGGCGCACACGAGCAAGGCGCCATCGAGCCCCCATGGATGGGTTTACGGCGTGTCCTGCTTGCCCATACCGCCCCGCCCACCTCGGTAGCCGCTTTCGCTGTTGCTTCGGCTCCGGCCTCTGCGGGTGCCGGGCGGCAGCCCGGCCAATACCCCCGCCACTTTGGTCTACACATCGGTGGTGCATTCCGCTGCGATAATGCCGCCAGGGGCGACGCGCAGTGGGCGCGGACGTAAGCAGGAACAGGACGTGGCGTGGGCGGCAGGCAGGTGCGTTTGGAAACAGGGGCGGTGCTTGTCCTGCTGCTGGTGTGGTTGGCGTTGCCGTGGCTGGGCCATGCGCGCAGCGTCGACGCCGGCCGCGATTACCTTCTGGTCGGCACCGCGACAGCCGAACCTACGCCCCATCGCGCGTGTACGCCGGAGATGCTGGCCGGGCCGCGCCAGCAGACACGGGTAAATGCACCGCCAGAAGGCTGGTCCGGCGAGCCGCAGGCGCTGGATGTCTTCAACATCTTTGCCGGCGAAGTGCGGCTGCAGCACGGTGATCGCGAGATCTGCGGCAACATGCAGGATGCGCGCACCCGCGATTCGCGCTTTCGTGCGGGCATCGGCATGGTGGCGGTACCCGCTGCCGGCAGCCACGAGCCCTTCCTGGTTTCCTGGCAGACGCCGCTGAAGGCGCGCTGGGTTCCGACATTGCAGCTGGGTGCGCCCAGCCCGGTGCAGCAGAACGACACTGCCCGGCTGCTGGTGCGCGCCGCATGCATCGCCGTGGCAATCGCGCTGGCGCTGTCGGCACTGATGGCCTATCTGACCACCCGCGACCGCAGCTTCCTGATGTATATCGGTGCCACCCTGGTGCTGGTGCTGTGGCAGTCGATCCTTGGCGGTCTCAGCGGCTATCCCGAGCCCTGGCTGCGGGTCGGCGGGCGCGGTGACTGGTGGCTGCTGGCGCTGACTGCGGCGACCCAGGCACTGGTGTTGCCGGCGCTGTGGCGCCTGAACGGCGGTGACCGCGTGCTGCCACGTTCGCGCGTGGGTCAGCAGCTGGTGTTGTGGTCCCTGCTCACGCTGGCGGCACTGGTGCCGTGGTTGCAGCGCGATGGACTGGTTGTGGTCGCACAGGTCCTGCAGTGGAGCTTCATTGTCGGCTGCGCACTGTCGTTGGCGATGGGCATCTGGGCCCGGTTGCGCGGCGATGTCTGGTCGCTGGCCGGGCTGGCCGCACTGGCGCCGATGCTGGTGCTGATCGTGGCCGACGCCGCCAGCGCGCCCTGGTTGATGGAATACCGGGTGGAGGCCCTGCAGCTGGCAGTCACCTGGCTGCTGATGATGGCGGCCTACGCGCTCAACCTGCGCTTGGGCCGGCTGCGCCAGCAGCGCGATGAAATGCGCCAGCTCGCCGAGACCGACATGCTGACCGGCCTGCCCAACCGCCGTGCCGGCCTGCACCAACTGGCCCAGCATCTGCAGGGCGGCGAGCGCGAAAGGGGGCCGCTGGTGATCGGCTTCCTCGATATCGATCTGTTCAAGGACATCAATGATCGCCATGGCCATGAGGTCGGCGACCAGGTGCTGGTGGCCGTGGCCCGCGCGCTGCGCGCCGCTGTCCGCAGCGAGGATCAGGTAGTGCGGATGGGCGGCGAGGAGTTCCTGCTGCTGTTGCCGGGAATGCCACGTGAGATCGCTGCCGCGCGCCTGGAACGCCTGCGCCAGCGCATCACCGAGACCTGCCGGGACCTGCAGGTGCCCGGCCTGGAGGTGACCGCAAGCATCGGTCTGGCACAGTGGCGGCCAGCCGAAGATGACCTGGCTGCGCTGCTGCGACGGGCCGACCACGCCATGTACGTGGCCAAGCGCAGTGGCCGCAACCGGGTGTTCGATGGCGAAACCGAAGAACCGTTGACCACGGCATGAGGCGGGAAGGGCGGCGATGCCTGATAATGGGGCGATGACCAGCCGACTCAACAAATATATCGCCGACACCGGCTTCTGCTCCCGTCGTGAGGCCGATCGCCTGATCGCCGCCCGCCGGGTTACCGTCAATGGCCATGCCGCCGGCACGGGCGCGGTTGTTGGCGAGGATGACAAGGTGCTGGTCGACGGCCAGCCGTTGCGCGTGCGCACTGCCCGCAAGCCGGGCGCCCGCCGCCACGTGTACATCGTGCTGAACAAGCCGGTGGGCGTGACCTGCACCACCGAAAGCACGGTGAAGGGCAACATCGTCGAATTCGTCGGCCATGAACAGCGTATCTTCCCGATCGGCCGCCTGGACAAGGAATCGGAAGGCCTGATCCTGATGACCAGCAACGGCGACATCGTCAACCAGATCCTGCGCGCCGAAAACGGTCACCAGAAGGAATACCTGGTGGCGGTGAACAAACCGGTCACCGACGAATTCCTGCGCGGCATGGCCCGCGGCGTACGCATCCATGACCAGATGACGCTGCCGTGCAAGACCTCGCGGATCGCCAAATTCGGTTTCCGCATCATCCTGCAGCAGGGCCTGAACCGGCAGATCCGGCTGATGGCGGCCGAGTTCGGCTACCGCGTGACCCAGCTGCGCCGCGTGCGTATCGACAACATCAAGATCGGTGCACTGAAGCCGGGCCAGTGGCGCAACCTGACCGAGCAGGAGCTTCACGGCCTGTTGCCGCAGCAGCAGGACTGGTAAGAAACTGCTGGTAGTGCCGGCCGCTGGCCGGCACCCTGGCGCTGTACGATTGCCGGGCAGCGGCCGGCACTACCAGAAAGCAGACTGCGGGCCTGCATCAGCTAGACTTTGCAGCGACCTGCCGGAACGTGACGCTGCATGATCAAGCCCGACAAGCCTGCCAACGAAGCGCTGCGCCTGGAGGCGCTGTACCGCTACCGGATCCTCGATTCCGAGCGCGAACGCTCGTTCGATGACCTGGTGGCCATCGCCAAGGCGGTGTGTGGCACGACCATGGCGGCCGTGACCCTGATCGACGTCGAGCGCCAGTGGTTCAAGTCGATGCAGGGCATCGCCGCGACCGAGAACCTGCGCAGCGAGTCGATGTGCGGCCACGCGATCCTGCAACCGCAGGAAATCATGGTGGTTGAGGATGCATTGCAGGACGTCCGCTTCCACGACAATCCGGTGGTGACCGGCGACCCGCATGTGCGCTTCTATGCCGGTGCGCCGTTGATCAGCAGCGACGGCCTGCCGCTGGGAACCCTGTGCGTGTTCGACGCGCGGCCGCAGCAGCTGGCGACCGACAAGGCCGAAGCGTTGGCCGCGCTGTCGCGGCAGGTGATGGTGGTGATGGAGCTGCGCCGTTTCGCCCTGGATATCCAGCGGCACATGCTCGAGCGCAACGATTACGAACGCCTGCTGTCGGAGTATCACGATGTGCTGCTGGCCCAGAATGCCGACCTGGCCGAACAGAGCCGTACCGACGCCCTGACCGGCCTGCCCAACCGGCGGGCACTGGCAGCGGCGCTGGACGAGGCGGTGATTGCCGTCGATGGCCGCGACCGGCAGACCTGCGTGGCCCTGCTGGACATCGATCATTTCAAGCACATCAATGATTTCCAGGGCCACGCGACCGGCGACCGGGTGCTGGCCGAACTGGGGGCGCTGCTGCGCTCGCACTTCGCCGGTGGGGGTCTGGCCGCGCGCTATGGCGGCGAGGAATTCGTGGCACTGATGCCGGACGCGGACCTGCGTACCGCCGAACTGCAATGCGAGTTCCTGCGGGTGGCCGTGTCCAACCTGCCGCTGGGCTTCCCGGTGACCATCAGCATCGGTGTGGCGCAGCACCAGCCCGGTGAAACGTCTGACCAGACTCTGGCCCGTGCCGATGCCGCGCTGTACCGGGCCAAGGGCGCCGGCCGCAACCGGGTGGAAGTGGCGCCCTGACCGCCCGCGCGGCTGCGGTAGATCCACGCCATGCGTGGATGGCCCGGGCCTTTGCGTGCAGTCGCAGCCATTGCGATACCCGTACGGCACCCTCAACGTCTCACCGCAAGGACGTCGACCATGCTGCAGACCCTGGCCATCGCCAATTACCGATCGCTGCATGCGCTGGTACTGCCGATGCAGCGGCTCAACGTGGTCACCGGCGACAACGGCAGTGGCAAATCCAGCCTGTACCGCGCGCTGCGCCTGCTGGCGGAAACCGCCCAGGGCGGTGTTGCAGCGGTACTGGCGCGGGAGGGTGGATTGGGCTCGGCGCTGTGGGCCGGTCCGGAAAAGATCGACCGCCGCGTGCTGGCCGGTGAGATTCCGTTGCAGGGCGGGCCGCGACAGGAGTCAGTGGGGCTCAAGCTGGGCTTCGCCACGGATGAATTCGGCTACGCCATCGACCTCGGATATCCGCCGCCTAGCCGATCGGCCTTCGCGTTGGACCCGCAGATCAAGGCTGAAGCGATCTGGGCAGGACCGTTCCTGCGCAGCGCCAATCTGCTGGTCGACCGCCGCGGTGCGCTGGTGCGGCAGCGGCACGGGCATGGCTGGGATGTAGTGGATGATCGTCTTTCACTGTTCGACAGCCTGTTCACCCAGGTGGGCGATCCGCAGCGCATGCCGGAAGCCATCACCTTGCGCGAGTACATCCGCCGTTGGCGCTTCTACGACCACTTCCGCAGCGATGCCGATGCACCGGCGCGACAACCGGCAATGGCGACCCGTACCCCGGTGCTGCACCACGACGGCCGCGACCTCGCCGCCGCCTGGGTGACGATCCTGGAAATCGGCGATCCGCAGGCGCTGGCGCGGACGATCGAGGATGCATTCCCGGGGGCGACGGTCAGCTTCGAGGAACTGGATGGCCGACTCGCGCTGCGCTTCCACCAGCCCGGTCTGCTGCGACCACTGTCGATGGCAGAACTGTCCGACGGCACGCTGCGGTTCCTGTTGCTGGCCGCGGCCCTGCACACGCCACGGCCACCGCCGCTGCTGGTGCTTAACGAGCCGGAGACCAGCCTGCATCCGGACCTGCTGCCGGCGTTGGCACGGTTGATCATCGCCGCAAGTGCACGCAGCCAGGTCTGGGTGGTATCGCACGCCACGCGCTTGATTGCCGCGCTGGAACAGGCACCGCAGTGCCATTCAATGCACCTGCACAAGGAACACGGGCGTACGCTGCTGAGCGGGCAGGGCCTGCTGGATGCACCGGCCTGGCATTGGCCGCAGCGCTAAGACGGGTGCCGGGAAGATCCACGCAATGCGCGTACGCACTCAATCGGCGATGTTGCGCGCTTCGGATGTGCCGAGGATTTCCGGATGCTGCACGCGCTTGCGGCGGTTGAGCAGCGGATGCAGGAACACGGCACCGACGATGATCGCCACGCCCAGGTAGAACCACGGGGTGACTTCATGCTGCTCGCGCAGCAGCACCACGGCCAGCAACACGGCGTAGACCGGTTCCAGGTTGGTGACCAGCTGCACGGTGTAGGCGCTGAGGTGGCGCAGCGCGACCAGGGCCAGGGCGAACGGCAGCAGCGTGCAGACACCGGCCAACACCAGCAGCAGGATGCCGTCGTGCAGGTCGGGAACGATCCACAACGGGCTGGCAAGCGCCGGCAGCAGGTACGGCATCAACGGTGCCAGCAGGGTCAGGGTGATGGTGCCGGCGCCCAGCTCCAGCGCGGTCACCGTCAGCGGATCGGCATGGCTGACCATGCGCTTGTTGAGCGAGCCGAACACTGCCACCAGCAGGGCCGAGAGCGCGCCGATCAACACGCCCAGGCGCATGCCGTCGGGCACGCCACCCACCACCAGCGCCACACCGGGCAGCACGGCCAGGCCGAAGGCCAGTTCGCGCAGCTGGAAGGGACGCTTGGCCACCCAGGGCTCGATGATCGAGGTGAACACCGGTGCCAGGGCGATGCAGGTGGCGGCAACCGAGGCATTGGCCAGCTTCACCGCGCCGTAGAAGGTCAGCCAGTGCAGGGCCACCAGCGCGCCGATACCGGCATAGCCGGCCACCAGCCGCAGCGGCAACGTGCGCAACCCGCGCCAGACCCGCGGCAGCAACGCCAGCATCGCCACCACCAGCAGCATCCGCCACCACACCAGCGGCAGCGCCGGCAGGGTGATCAACTTGCCGAGGATGGCGGTGACGCCCCACAGCAGGACACAGAAGTGGATCTGCCAAAGCGCTTTGCGGGTGTCGGGTGTGCTCATCGGCGTATTGTGAGGCAAGCCGCATCGGCGGGCGATGCCTGTGGCATGCTCGCGGCGTTGCCACGAGGGAGCCGTGCATGCCTGCTGCCCGTTTTCTTCTGCTGCGCGGCTGGGCGCTGTTGACCGCGCTGGTCGCGGCAGCATCGCTGCTGCTGCAGTTTGCCCTGCTGATGCGTGGCATCGGCGCCAGCCTGGGACCCGGCGTGGCGAGCCTGCGCTTCTTCAGCTACTTCACCATCCTCAGCAATCTGGCCGTGTGCCTGGGCTGCCTCTGGCTCTGCAGCGGCCGCGCACTGCGACCTACGGTAGCCGCCACCCTGGCACTGTGCATCGGCGTCACCGGCCTGATCTATCTGCTGGCGCTGCAGGGGTTGTGGCAGCCAACTGGCCTGCAATGGTGGGCCGATGTCGGCTTGCACTACGTGGTGCCGCTGCTGTATCTGGCCGGTTGGGCGGGGCTGCTGCCACATGGTGGCCTGCGCTGGCGTGCGTTGGGTGTGGTCCTGCTGGTGCCGCTGGCCTACCTGGGCTGGGCGATGCTCACGGCCTCGTGGCTGGGCAGCGCACCGTATCCGTTCCTGGAAGTACAGCGGATCGGTTCGCGTGCATTCGGCCTCAGCGTGCTGCGCGTCGGCGGGGTGTTCGTGCTGGGCTGGACACTGCTGTGGGCAGTGGATCGCTGGCGCCGTCGATGACCCGCTGCAGTGCCATCGCCGCCGCCGGATTGCGCACCTTGCCGGCACCGATGCACAACAGGTAGACATCGCGCGGCGCGGCAGGGGCCGGTGCGGCCAGGCAGGGCAGGTCGTCCACCGCCTCACCCCGGGCCCAGCACCGCGCGCGCGTGGCCCAGCGCTGCTGCATCGGCTGGGGAAGACCTTCGGCCAGTCTGGCCTGGCTGCGTTTGATCCGTGCATAGACGAAGCTGGCGGTGATGTCGCCATGCAGCGGCGATTCGTCGCTGTCTTCGATCACCAGGGCCACCCCATGCCGGCGCGCCGCTTCCACCAGTTCCGGCCCATGGACGCTGGCGTTGCGCACCTCCAACGCATGCTGCAACCCCTTTCCATCCAGCTGCCTGGGCAGCTGTGCCATGAAGGCATCCAGCGCCGCGGCATCGGCCGGGTGCTGCGGGTCGAACTGCCAGAGCAGCGGGCCCAGCCGGTCGCCCAGCGCGACGGCCGCCTGCAGGAACGCGCTGGCCGCCTCGATCGTGGACGACAGGTCGCGACGCTGCACCAGATGACGCGGGGCCTTCATCGAGAACCGGAAACCTTCCGGCGTCTGCGCTGCCCATTGCGCGCACTGGGCAGCTGTCGGGGTGCGGTAGAAGGTGCCGTTGATCTCGATGCAGCGCAAGGCACGGCTGGCATAGGCCAGCTCTTCGCGCTGGATCAGGCCGGGCGGATAGAAGGCGCCACCACGCCATTGCGGGAACACCCAGCCGCCGATACCGCAGCGCACCGGCGCCGCAGACCCATGCCGTGCCGTCATTGCGTGTGTTCCGCCCGCCACGGATCGTAACTGCCGAACCACCACAGGTAGCCTTCCGGGTCGGCGCAGGCATAGCCACGTCCACCGTAGGCCTGGTCGGCAATGTCGATGACGATGCGCGCACCGGCAGCCTTGGCCCGGGCATAGTGGGCGTCGACATCGGTGACGATCACGCAGGCACTCTGGGTCTGCCGGCCGCCGACTTCATCGGGCATCACCGCCAGCTTGGCCCATTCGCCGCTGTTGCTGGCAGATCCGAGCATGATCATGCCCTGACCGAATACCAGCTGCGCGTGATGCACCGTATCGCCGTCGGCATGCACGGCCTGCGCGTGGAAACCGAACGCGCGCTGCAGCCAGTCGATGGCCGCCAGCGCATCGCGGTAACGCAGGCACGGAATGATGGTGGAGCCGTTGCTGCTCTGGCCGTTCGCACCCATGACACCCCTCCTATGGCACAGGGCAGGCTGCACCCGGGGCCGTTACCATCGCGCGAAACCCTGGTGACGGTCTGCACATGGCCGCTACCCCTGTTCGGAGATGGTGCTGGATGAAAACCTGGATCGGAGGAGCCGTGCTGCTTGCGTGCACGACCATGGCCAATGCGGCGACCCCGCAGCAGCTGCAGGACCTGGATGCGACCGTGGAGCGCGTGCGCGCGCAGTTCGACGTGCCCGGTATCGCCGTGGCCGTGGTCAAGGACGGGCAGGTGGTGCTGGAACGCGGCTGGGGCGTGCGTGAGCTGGGCAAGCCGGCGCCGGTCGAGGCCGATACCCTGTTCGCCATCGCCTCCAACACCAAGGCCTTCACTGCCACCTCGCTGAATCTGCTGGCCGAGGACGGCAAGCTGAAGATGGACGACAAGGTGATCGACCACCTGCCATCGTTCCGCATGTCCGATCCGTTCGTGACCGGGCAGATGACGATCCGAGACCTGCTTTCCCACCGCAGTGGCCTGAGCCTGGGCGCGGGCGACCTGCTGTTCTGGCCGACCACCTCCTACAGCAATGCCGAAGTCGTGCAGCGCCTCGGCCAGGTGCCGCTGAAGGGCGGTTTCCGCGAGCGCTATGCCTACGACAACATCCTGTATGCGGTCGCCCAGCAGGTGATCGAGCACGTTTCAGGCATGAGCTACCAGCAGTTCCTGCAGACACGCATCTTCGACAAGGTCGGCATGGCCGGCACGCGCTACAACGCCGATCACCTCAAGGCCGGTGACAACGCTGCGGTCGGCCACGCCAAGTACGATTTCAAGGACCTGCGCACCGTTGCACCGTTGACCTGGTCGAACAATGCCGGTGCCGGCGGCATCTATTCCAGTGCCCACGACATGGCGCGCTGGATGCAGGTGCAGCTGGCCGAAGGCAAGCTGGCCGACGGCACTGCGCTGTTCACCGCCAAGAGCCAGCAGCAGATGTGGCAGATGATCACGCCGCAGACGATCCCGGCGCCGAGCGTGCCGGAGCTGGCACCGGCGCGGGCCAACTTCGCCGGCTATGGCGAGGGCTGGAGCCTGAGCGACTATCGCGGGCAGAAGCTGGTCTGGCACACCGGTGGCTGGCCGGGCATGGTTTCGCGGCTGACCCTGGTGCCGGGCGAGAAGCTGGGCGTGGTGGTGCTGACCAACCAGGAAGTGGGTGCGGCCTTCAATGCGATCACGCTGAGCGTGCTCGATGCCTACCTTGGCGGTGAAAAGCACGACTGGGTGGATGCCTATGCCAAGGGCGTGGCCAAGGGCCAGGACAAGGCCGACGAAGCGTGGGCCAAGCACCAGGCCGAGCGTGACAAGGGCAGCAGGCCGTCGTTGCCGCTGGCCGGGTATGCGGCCACCTACCGCGACCGCTGGTATGGCGACATGGTGGTGACGGCGGAAGGCAAGGGCCTGCGCCTGCACTTTGCGAAGACCGCACAGCTGAGCGGCCGCCTGGAGCACTGGCAGCACGACACCTTCATCGTGCGCTGGGACGACCGCTCGCTCAATGCCGATGCGTTCGTCAATTTCAGCCTGGACCCGGATGGAAAAGTGCGCGAGGTGCGCATGCAGCCGATCTCGGACCTGACCGATTTCAGCTTCGATTTCCAGGACCTGCTGTTCACGCCGGTGAAATGACGCCGCCGGGCGCGGCGCTACCGTTTGGCCGAGCGGACGGGTAGCGCCGGACCACGTCAGGCGAGCGCGTAGCGCGGTTGCAGGCGATCCGCCGGGCATGGTCCGGCGCTACCCGGAACCGGTGGTGATCGTCGGCCGGCGTACACACGTGGCGTGGGATACTCCGCCGGCTATCGATGGCGAGGGAATGCGATGTTCCGTTGGTTTGAATCCCTGATTCCGGTGTTTCCGCCCATTGACGGGCGCATGCCGCCGCGCACCGTGGTGCCGTTCTACCTGCACTACCTGCGGCCGGTGTGGCCGGTGCTGCTGGCCACTCTGGTCGCAGGCCTGTTGCTGGCGCTGGTGGAAGTGGCGATGTTCGATTTCCTCGGCCGCATCGTCGACATGGTTGCCGAGCAGCCCGGCGCGGACTTCTTCCAGCGCCATGCCGACACTCTCGGCTGGATGCTGTTCATCACCGTCATCGCGCGCCCAATCCTGGTCGGCCTGCACAACCTGCTGGTCAACCAGGCCATCGTGCCGGGCCTGAGCAATCGCTCGCGCTGGCTGATGCACAACTACGTGGTGCGGCAGAGCCTGAGCTTCTTCCAGAACGACTTCGCCGGCAGCATGGCCAACCGGGTGATGCAGACCGGTACCTCGCTGCGCGAGTCGGCGGTGCAGATGGTCGATTCGCTGTGGTACATCGTGGTCTATACCGGCACCGCGCTGTACCTGTTCGCGCAGGCCGACTGGCGGTTGATGGTGCCGCTGATCCTGTGGCTGCTGGCCTACGTGGTGATCATGATCTACTTCGTGCCGCGCGCGAAGGAACGGGCCTGGATCGCCTCGGAGGCGCGCTCCAAGGCGATGGGACGCATCGTTGATGGCTACACCAACATTCCCACGCTGAAGCTGTTCGCCCATGGCGGCCGCGAGCAGGCCTACGTTGCCGATTCGATCCAGGAGCTGGCGGTCAAGCACCGCGCGCAGACCCGGATCACCACCGGCATGGACCTGACCATCGCCATCGTCAATGGTTTCCTCATCGCCGGCACCTGTGGCCTGGCACTGTGGCTGTGGAACGGCGGACACATCACCGTCGGCGCGATCACCCTGGCAACCGGTCTGGTGATCCGCATCCACAACATGTCCGGCTGGATCATGTGGACCATCAACGGCATCTTCGAAGACATCGGTACCGTGCAGGATGGCATCACCACCATCGCCCAGCCGCTGACCGTGCAGGACCGCGAGGATGCGGTGCCGCTGCAGGTGACTCGTGGCGGTGTGCACTTCCAGGATGTCCATTTCCACTACGGCAAGAAGGGCGGCGTGATTGCCGGCCTGGACCTGGTGGTGAAGCCGGGCGAGAAGATCGGCCTGGTCGGCCCCTCCGGTGCCGGCAAGTCGACGCTGGTGAACGTACTGCTGCGGCTGTACGACCTGGAAAGCGGTCGCATCCTGATCGATGATCAGGACATCGCCTACGTCACCCAGGAAAGCCTGCGCCAGCAGATCGGCGTGGTCACCCAGGACACCTCGCTGTTGCACCGTTCGATCCGCGACAACCTGCTGTACGGCCGTCCCGATGCGACCGACGCGCAGCTGCGCGCGGCCGTGGCCAAGGCGCGCGCGGAGGCCTTCATCGACACGCTGGTCGACGGGGAAGGGCGTCGTGGCTACGACGCGCATGTCGGCGAGCGCGGGGTGAAGCTGTCCGGTGGCCAGCGCCAGCGCATCGCCATTGCCCGTGTGCTGCTGAAGGACGCCCCGATCCTGGTGCTGGACGAGGCGACCTCGGCACTGGACTCGGAAGTGGAAGCGGCCATCCAGGACAACCTGGACGAGCTGATGGGCGGAAAGACGGTGATCGCGATCGCCCATCGACTGTCGACCATCGCCCGCATGGACCGGCTGGTGGTGATGGACCAGGGCCGGATCGTCGAGACCGGTAGCCATGCCGAGCTGATCGAGGCCGGTGGACTGTACGCGCGCTTGTGGGCACGGCAGACCGGTGGTTTTGTAGCTGCGGAGCAATGACCAACGCCGCACGGTGGATGCGCAACAGTAGATCCACGCCATGCGTGGATGCTGTGCCACACGGATAAAGAAACGGCCCGGGTTTCCCCGGGCCGTTTTCATTCAACTCACACCCGATCCCTCACTCGATCGGCTGGTCCAGCATCAGCTGGCGTGCGAAGCGCACCGGCGGTGCGCCGTAGGACAGCATCTGGTCGTGGTAGGCCTTCAGGTTGAACTTGTCACCCAGCTTGTCCTGCATCGCCTTGCGGGTGTCGAAGTGTTCCTGCGCACCGACGAAGTAGGTCGGCAGCTGAGCCGAGGTCAGCTGCGCACGCACCCACTTGCCCGAGGCTTCGCTTTCCTGCTGGAAGGCGTCGTGGGTCATCAGGTGCATCGCCTTTTCGCGATCCCAGTTGTCCACGTGCACACCCTGGTCGAGGATCGCGTTGGAAATCGTGCGCAGGTAGAACTTCAGCTGCACCAGGTGGAACAGCGGGTCGTTGTTGAGGTACCCCTGCTCCTGCATCATGCGCTCGGTGTAGACCGCCCAGCCTTCGGCGAACAGGCCCGAGCGCAGCACCGCGCGCAGGGTGGAGGGGAACTTGGCCGAATGCCAGCCTTCCAGGTAGTGGCCCGGGGTGCCCTCGTGGATGCTCAGCAGGTGGATCATGCGCGAGTTGTACTCACGCAGGAACGAATCGACCTGCTTGTCGTTCCAGTCATCCGGAATCGGCGAAACCGCGTAGAAGGTCTTCAGGTTCTTGTCCAGCGGGCCAGGCGAATCGCAGTAGGCCACGGCCACGCCACGCTGGAATTCCGGCATCAGGATGATGTCCACCGGCGCGTCGGGCAGGGTCATCAGGTCGTGCTCGCGGACGAACGCAGTGGACTGCTCCAGTGCGGCCTTGGCGTCGTCGACGACCTTGTCGCGCGCCGGCTTGTCAGCGTAGGCCAGCTCCAGCGCGGCCTCGATCGCCTTCTGCTGCTGTTCGTCGGTCGGCTGCGCCGGCATTTCCGGTGCGCCCGGCTTGTCCTTCAGCACGGTCTGCGCGATGCCGTACATGTCCTCGCGCACGCGCTTGAGTTCGGCGCGTGCACGCTCACCGATCTCCTGCCGCGACAGCGAGGAATTCAGCGCGAACTTGAGCTTCTGGTCGTACTTTTCCGCACCGATGCGGAAGTCACCCTTGGCGTTCGGCACCAGGGTCTTGTCCAGCCAGGTCTGCTGTTCGTCCACGGCCTTCTTCAGGCCGTCGATGGCGGCCTGCAGGCGCTGCTGGTCGGCCTGCGGCAGCTCGCCGATGTGCGGGGTGATGAAGGTATCGACGATGCTGAGGATGCCCTTGTTCTGCTTGGCCACCGTCTCGGCATGGATCTTCGGCACGCGTGCCGGATCCAGGTTTTCGCGGGCCTGGGCGAAGATCGCCGGCAGTTTCTCCATGCGCGCGGTGGCGGCCTTCAGGCGCTCGGGCAACGGCGCGAACTCGCGTGCCATCAGGCCGTAGATCGCGCTGCCGGCAACGCCGTTGTACAGCTGCGGATCCCACTTGCCGGACTGCATGACCTCGGCATTCCAGATTTCCGACTGCAGCTGGTTGCGCAGGATCGCAGCATCCACCTGGTTCTCGCGGCCCAGCTTGGCCACGTCGATCTTGTCCAGCTCGCCCAGCAGGCCCTTGTAGGCGTCCACGGTCTTCTGCTGGCCGGCCGCGCTCAGGTCGTCGATCTCGCTGTCATAGCGGTGGTCGCCGATCTGGGTGGCGCTGACCGGGGACAGCTGCATCCAGGTGTCAAGGGCACGCTTGGACAGGTCGGCGAAGGCGGCATCGACCGCCGCATCACCCGCCTGCTGGCTGGCGGCCGGGGTGGAACCGTTGGTCGGGGCATCGGCCGGCTGGCAACCGGCAAGGGCGGCGACGAGGGCGAGGGCAAGAAGATGCGGGCGCATCGGCATTCCTGTACGGGGTCAATCCCCGAGCATAGGCCCCCAGGGCTGCTTTGTCCCCGTGCCATAGGATTACCATGGGCGCATACAGGGACTCTCCAGCGGAGCGCGGGACATGGAATACCAGGGAAGCTGCCATTGCGGCAGGATCGCATTCACCGTGCAGGCCGACGCCCCCATCAAGGACGTCATCGACTGCAACTGCTCGATGTGCCGCCGCCGCGGCAGCCTGCTCTGGTTCGCCCCGCGCGAGGCGTTCCAGCTGGGCACCGATATCGCCGACGTGGCGACCTACCAGTTCAACACCCATAACATCGATCACCATCACTGCCGCGAGTGCGGCACCGCGCCGTACAGCGAGGCGGTGGATCCGCGCAGCGGCCTGCCGATGGTGGCGATCAACGTGCGCTGCCTGCCGCAGGTCGAGCTGGGTGGGTTGTCGATCACCGCGTTCGACGGAGCCTCGCGATGACGGCGCGGCGCGCGTGGACGCGCGCGATGATCGTGCCGGCATTGCTGCTGGCGCTGGCTGCCTGCGCAAAGCAGGGTGAGAGGGCCGCCGATGCCGGTGGTGCCGCCGAAGCGGGCGTAGCCTCGCCTGAAGGCGCGTTCCTGGCCTATGAGCACGATGTGCAGGTGCAGCTGGAAGCAGCGCAGATCGCCCCGCGCATCCAGCAGGTCGCGCAGGCGTGCCAGAACGCGAAGTTCGGTGAGTGCGCGGTGCTGCAGGTGGATCAGCGCAGTGGCGAACAGCCCAGTGGCGAGGTCAAGGTACGCATCGCGCCGAAGGGCGTGGAGTCACTGATCGGCCTGGCCGGCGAGGGTGGCACGCTGCAGGCGCGCAACACGCGTGCCGAGGACCTGGCCCAGCAGGTGGCCGACACCGCGCTGACCAAGGCACGGCTGGAGAAGGAGCACGCGCGGTTGCTGTCCTACCAGGACCGTAGCGATCTGAAGATCGAGGATCTGATGGCGATCACCACGCGCCTGTCGGAGATCGAGGCGGGTGTGGAGCAGGCCACCAAGGACGCCGCCCAGCAGCGCAGGCGCATCGATACCCAGTTGGTGACGATGCATTTCGACACCACGTCGGGCCAACGCAGCCGCAGCGAGATCGGCGAAGCCCTGAGCGAGTCGGGCGGCATTCTCAGTACCAGCGTGGCATTCCTGATCCGTGCCGCGGCCGCTTTGCTGCCGGTGGGCGTGGTGGCGCTGGTGATGGCCTGGGTCGTCCGTGCGCTGATCCGTCGCCGCCGCCGCAAGCTGCCGCTCGCAGTCTGACCGGCACAGGAGTGCCGGCCGCTGGCCGGCACTCCCGCATCTCAGCCTTCGTCGGTCTCGTATTCGACGAACACATCCAGTTCCAGCGCCAGTTCCTGCACCGCATCGCGGACCTTCTGCGCGGTGCTTTCGTTGCCCACTTCCACTTCCAGTTCGTGGGTGCCCGGGCCGATGTCGTCGGAAAGGCCGGCCGAGCTGGAATCATCGTCATCCATGTGCGGCATCAGGTCGTCGGTCTCTTCGACGTGTTCGATGCCTTCCAGGCCGAGCAGCAGGTCGCTGATCGCGCGGGCATCGTCTTCGGTTCCGGTAATTCGCAGTCGCAGCAGGGCCATGGCGGAAGCACGTTGTGGGGTTCGCCTGCAGCCTAGCCAGCGCTGGGCAAAGATCGGGTGAGGGCGCAGTCAGCCGGGTGTGGTCGGTCGGCCCAGCAGACTGTCCGGCAACGCCGGCACCGGCGTACGCTCATCCGCTGCCTGGCCCAGCAGCCAGTCAATGAACAGCCGTGCGGCGGGGCTGGGCGGCCGCCCTTCGGCATGCACCACGTAATAGGCATAGCGTGCCTTCAGTGCAGGGCCAGGCAGGCGTACCAGCTCATAGCGCTGCAGGTACGGCTGGGCGACGTGGGTACGCGCCAGCACCGCGCCCATGCCGTACACCGCCGCGCGCATCGCGTCGGTACTGTCGGCAAAGGTGTGCATCGCCGGCAACGGTGACGGCGGACGCACGCCGGCATGGCGGAACCAATCGCGCCAGCCCTGTGGTGACAGATCGCTCAGCAGCGGCAGTTCGGCGATGCGTGCCGGGTCCTGCAGCGCTTCGACTCCCGGCAGCGCCGGGGACGCGACGGGAAACAGGTTGTCGTCCATCAGGTGCTGCGCGTGCAGTCCGGGCCATTGGCCCAGTCCGTAGCGGATGCCGACCTCCGGGCCGTTCTCGTCGTAACGGTCCAGGCCACTGCCAGTGTGCAGCTCGATGCGGATGTGTGGATGGGCCTGGGTGAAACGCGGAAGCCGTGGCAGCAGCCAGCAATATGACAGCGAGCGCAGCGTCGCGATCCGCAGCGGCACGCTGTCTGCGTCCGGCTGCAGATGGTGGGCGACGGCGGCGACATCGGTGAACGCCGCGCTGGCGGCGTCTGCCAACTGTCGGCCTTCGGCGGTCAGGCGTACCCCGCGTGCATGGCGCAGGAACAGGCGGGTGGCAAGCACCTCTTCCAGGCGTCGCACATGGTGACTGACCGCGCTGGCAGTCAGATGCAGTTCCTGCGCGGCCTGGGCGAAGTTCTGATGGCGCGCAGCGACCGCGAAAACGGCCAGGGCGGGAAGCAGGGAAGGGCGTAGCAGCATGTCCAGCCTCAAACCATATTTGTGGCTGGCAGCGATACTACGCGCTTGTGCAGCGGGCGTCTGCGGCTGATCCTGTGTGACCGGAACAGCGCCACGATGACGAACGGACACAGCACATGAATGCGATACCCCAAGCGACCGAGCGTGATTGGCGCACACCGCTGGAATTGACCCTGCTCGGCGCGATCTGGGGCTGCTCGTTCCTGTTCATGCGGGTGGCAGTGCCTTCATTCGGGCCGTTCGCCCTGGTCGAGGTACGGCTGGTACTGGGCGCACTGGTGTTGCTGCCGTTCCTGTGGCGCGCACGCGCGCAGTTCCCACCGCGCCGCTGGTTGTGGTTGGCGCCGATCGGCCTGGTCAATTCGGCGTTGCCGTTCGTGCTGTTCGCTTACGCTGCAGAGCGTGCGCCGGCTGCCATCGGTGCGATCTGCAATGCGATGACGGTGCTGTTTGCCGCACTGATCGCCTTCCTGTTCTTCGGCGAGAAGATCGGGGTGCGCCGTGCCGGCGCGCTGCTGGTGGGTTTTGCCGGCGTGGTGGTCCTGGCCACGGCCAAGATCTCGGGGTTGAGCATCGGCACGGCCGTACTGGCCGGTGCCGCCGCCTCGCTGCTGTACGGCTTGGGCGTGAACCTGGTGAAGCGGCACATGACCGGTCTGCCTTCGGCCGCGGCCGCCGCTGCCACGTTGTCGTGCGCCTCATTGTGGTTGTTGCCGATGGCGCTAACTCATCTGCCGCAGGGTCCGATTCCGGGCAAGGCATGGGGCGCGGCGATCGCGCTGGGCGTGGTCTGCACCGGATTCGCCTTCCTGATGTTCTATCGCCTGATCGGCCGCATCGGCCCGTCGCGCGCGTCAACGGTGACCTACCTGGTTCCGCTGTTCGGCGCTGCGTTCGCCTGGTTGTTCCTGGGCGAGCCGGTGACGCTGCAGATGCTGATTGCGGGTGCGTTGATTCTGGGCAGCGTGGCGGTCAGCCAGAAGGGCTGATGAATCCTGCCGCCGAGCATGGCTCGGCTCTACAGTAGATCCACGCCATGCGTGGATGCTTTCCGCTTCGCATTGCCAACCCGCCGCTACGCTCGCCGGGCATGGCCCGGCGCTACCGCACCGGCACCGGGATATTGCACAGGTCGATATGGCCCGCCGGGCGCTTGTAGAAATCATCCACGCGGTTGCGGCGCGCTTCCACCGTATCGGTGAAGGTCTTTGAATCCGTGCGCAGCACCTGGATCGGCGTGCGCTCGGCCGCAGGGACGTCACTGGCGCGGCGGATCGACACTATCGGTGTGCGCAGCTTCGGGTCCGTGTAGAAGCCCATCGGTGCCGGTCCACGCTGGATCGCGCTGAGCAGTTCCATGCCCTTCAGCACGCGGCCGACCAGGGTGATGTTGCGATCCAGCTGGCGCGGCGACTGGCCGGTCACCACGTACAGTTCGGCCCCGATGCTGCTGTCTTCCTCGTTGCTGCGGCCGGCACCGAGCATGCCGTAGCAGTGCGCCAGCCAGGCCTTGCCGGCCTGCGGGTCCTGGCCGACCGGGAAGCCGTCGACGAAGCCGGTCTGTGCTGCCCATCCATCGCGGTCCGGCAGCACGCTCACATTCAGGCCGGCGCTGGCGCGCTCGAACTCGGCCGGCAGCTTGCGCTGCGCGCTGCCGAACGGCTTGGCCTTGGCCGCATCATCGGCGTCGGCATCGCCGAACTGCACCACGAAGTTGTCCTGCGAGCGGTAGATGCTGGTGCCGTCCCAGAAGTGCTCGTGGGCGAAGATCTGGATGTTGGCGACATGGCGTGGGGCGAACTGCGGCGCCAGCTCGATGATCACCCGCCCGGCCGGCAGGTCCATGTACAGCAGGTTGGCCGGGTCCGGCGTGCGCCAGTCGCTGGCCGCGGAGGCATCGAGGATCTGCTGCGGGCTGCGGTAGGGCGTGGCTGCGCTGGCCATTGCAGGCAGCAGGCAGGCCAGGGCGAGGGCGGTCAGGGCAAGGCGTCGACGGTGCGGCATGGGATCCCCGGAACATGAACGAGGCCTCGATTCTGCGCGAGAGTGCGTGCCTGCGCCACGGTCGCGTGCTGGCCGTGTCCATGTACGTGCGGCACGATGGTCATTCTCCTTAATGGAAGCAGATGATGTTGATACCGCATCCGGAGGCCCCCGAAGCCGCACTGAGCGCCAGAATCGACCAGATCCTGAAGGCGTTCGTCGACGAAGGGGGGGATCGTGTGCACTGGTTGCAGACGTTGTCGCCACGTGGGCTGTTCGATGTTGATGAGCGTCGGCGCGGTTGGTGGGCTGCCAACGATGATGGCCTGCTCGCCTGCCTGAAAGCCTGTGCAGCGGCGCCGGCTACTGTGCAGACGGCGGCACTGTTCCTTGCGGGCTCGGATGGCAATGGCCGCACGCGTGAGGCCGCGTTGCAGATGATGCGCTCGGTGCCCAGCCATTTGACGTTGTCCTGTGCCTTGCTCCGCTGCAACGACTGGGTGGCTGAAGTGCGTGCGGCGGCGCAGGATTGCGTGATGTCCCTGCTCGGGCAGTGCGCGGTGCAGCACGTACTGGCGGCCTGGCCGGTCGCCGTGCGCCTGCGCCATTCCCAGCGCGTTGACCGGGCGTGGCTCGAGGGCACCCTGTTCGCCTGGTTGTCATCGCCCTCCAACCGCATAGTGGTTGAAGGACTGCTGGGCCATCCCGACGCACGCACCCGGCTGATGGCCTACGCCGTCGCCCTGCACAGTCATCCGGATCGGGCAGCGTTGCGCGTGCACGCGATTCTGGACAGTGATCCGCACATCTCGCACCTGGCACTTGCCGATCTTCTGCACCACGGTGAGCCTGCGGATGTCGAGGCGAAGTGCGCGCTGGCATTGTCCGCGCCTGCGAGCGGGGTACGTAGTGCCGCGTTGCGTGCGCTGGTCGAGCGCGAGGTGGCCGGCTTGGATGTGCACATCGAAACCGCGGCATTCGACCGTTCGAGAGGCGTGCGCCGGTTGGCGATGTGGCTGCTCCAGCAGCGGCAGGCCACGCCGGCCATCGCGTTGTGGCGAGACGAGCTCAAGCACCGTCGACGCGCGCGATGGCGCGAAGCATTGGAAGCGCTGGCCGATCACGCCGAGGCAGAGGATATGCCTGCACTGCGCGCCTTGTTGCCCCAGGTATCGGCGCGCCACCAGCGCAACTGCCTGCGCGGCTGGGTGCGGGCCGAGGGCGGTGCCCGTCTGGCATTGCTGCGCGAGGCGCTGGAAAAGCCGGGGCGGACCGTGAATGCGTTGCTGGCCAGCGCCACCATGCTATGGGCGGCAGAGCTGGACCCGCCGCGCCTGCTCGCCTTCTGCCACGACGGTCCTTCGCCGGTGGCACAGGCTGGCCTGCTCGGGCAGCTGACCCGGCTGCCCTTGTGGCAACACCTCGACCTGCTGCTGGATGCGGTACCGCAGCGCGAGGATGAACGTGCCTGGCACCTGCGGCTCGTGCATGGCTGGCTTCGGGTGAGCGGGCAGTACTCGCCGCTCGGGGCCGCCCGCTGGCAGGCCCTGCTCAGCCGGCTTGAAGAGGGCAGGCACGCTTTGCCGCAGAGCGTTGCGGCCCAAGTGCGGGCGGCCGTCCATCATGCCTGAAGGCCCCTTTCCACACGGCAGGATGACTAACGACACATTCGCTATACCGAACTTCGCAATACTGTGGACTTCAACGTAGTGGAGGGCCGGTCATGTCCGAGGACGATGTCCACCTGAAGAAGTTCCAGAAGGAGCTAAGCGCCGGCACCGTGTCGCTGGCCCTGCTGGCAGTGCTGGCCCGCGCCGGTGAGCCGCTGTACGGCTACCTGATCGCCAAGGAGCTGGAACGGGTGGGCGAGGGCGTGCTCAGTGGCAAGCAGAGCGCGCTGTACCCGGTGCTACGCAACCTGGAGGGCGCCGGCCTGCTGGAGAGCCATGTGGAGCCGTCCAGCAGCGGGCCGCCGCGCCGCTACTACCGCATCAACGCACGTGGCCGGGAGGTGCTGCAGCAATGGCGCCAGGCCTGGCGCGACACCCGTGATTCCGTCGATTCCGTGTTGGAGGGGGTACCGCAATGAACGACCTGGACCTGGCAGGCAACCGTCTGCCCAGCACCATCCCGCAGTACCTGGCGCAGCTGCGTGCCGCGCTGGACGGTGCCGATCCGGCGATGGTGCAGGACGCCCTGTACGACGCCGAGGAGTACCTGCGCTCTGAACTGGCGGCGCAGCCCGGCCGCAGCGAAGCCGAGGTCATCGCCGATGTTGCCGGCAGCTACGGTGCACCGGACGAGGTGGCGGAGATCTATCGCGAAACCGAGCTCACGGTGAACCGCGCGCTGCGCACGCCGCGGGCTGACACGGGCCCGGTGCTGCGTGCAGCGGCCGAGGCCTGCGGTGCTGCACCGGCGGCGCAGCCGGCAGCCCCCGTGCAACGCTCGCTGCTGGCGCGCTTCTTCGGCGTGGTGACCGACCCGCACACCTACGGCGCGCTGTTCTACATGCTGTTGTCGCTGGCCACCGGCATCTTCTTCTTCACCTGGGTGGTCACCGGCCTGTCGCTGTCGCTGGGCCTGCTGATCCTGATCATCGGCGTGCCGCTGACGGTGCTGTTCTTCGGCTCGGTGCGTGGACTGGCGTTGCTGGAGGGGCGGCTGGTGGAAGCGCTGCTGGGTGAGCGCATGCCGCGCCGGCCGCAGTACACCGACCGCAGCCGCAGCTGGCTGCAGCGTATCGGCGACATGTTCACCGATGGCCGCACCTGGCTGACCCTGCTGTACTTCGTGCTGATGCTGCCGCTGGGCATCATCTACTTCACCATCGCGGTGACCCTGCTGTCGCTGTCGCTGGGTTTGATCTGGGCACCGGTGGCGGCGATCTTCAGCGGCGACATCCCCGGCATCTACATCAACGACGTGAACGTACTGCCGATGGCGGCATCGCCGCTGGTGGCGATCGTGGTAGCAGCGGTGGGTGTGTTGCTGCTGCTGCTGACGATGCACCTGGCACGCGGCATCGGCAAGCTGCACGGCATGCTGGCCAAGAACCTGCTGGTGCGGTTGTAAGGCAGCGATCTGTTCTCTGGTGGGTGCCGACCTCGGTCGGCACTTCGCCATGGTAGGTGCCAACCTTGGTTGGCACGAACCATCAAGTGTCAGCACGCTTGAAAGAGCGCCAACCAAGGTTGGCATCTACCAGAAGCGCCAACCAAGGTTGGCATCCACCAGGGACGTGCTACCCCGCCTTTCGCCGCAGCGGGGTGACGTTGCTCTTCTTCTTCGTGGCCTTCGCTGCCGGGGCTTCGGCATGCGCGGCGAAGAAGTCACGCACCTTCGGGTACACCACTTCGCGCCAGCGGCGGCCGCTGAAGATGCCGTAATGGCCTGCACCATCCACGATGAAGTGTTCACGGCGTTCGGCCGGTATACCGCTGCACAGTGCCTGCGCCGCTTCGGTCTGGCCGAGGCCGGCAATGTCGTCCAGTTCGCCTTCGATGCTCAACAGCGCGGTATCGCGGATTGCCGACGGGTCGACCTTTTCGCCATTGACCACCCACTCGCCACGCGGCAGCAGGAAGTCCTGGAACACCACGGAGATGGTGTCCAGGTAGTACTTGGCCGGCATGTCCAGCACCGCGTTGTACTCGTCGTAGAAGCGACGGTGCGCGTCGGCATCTTCCAGGTCGCCCTTCACTAGGTCGGTGTAGAAATCCCAGTGCGAGCTGAAGTGGCGGCTGGGATTCATCGACAGGAAGCCGGCGTGCTGCAGGAAACCGGGATACACGCGGCGGCCGGCACCGGGATAGCTGGCCGGTACGGTGTGGATGACGTTGTTCTCGAACCACGACAACGGGTTCTGCGTGGCCAGGTTGTTGACTGCGGTCGGGCTGCAGCGCGCATCGATCGGGCCACCCATCATCACCAGCGTGCGCGGCGTCGGTTCGCCACGGCTGGCCATCAGCGAAACGGCGGCCAGCACCGGTACGGTCGGCTGGCAGACACTGACCACGTGCAGGCGCTCCACGCCAAGATGGCGGATGAACTCCTGGATGTAGGCGATGTAGTCGTCCAGCCCGAACTCGCCCTCGCTGCCGGGCACCATGCGAGCGTCGACCCAGTCGGTCACATAGACGCGATGGTCGCGCAGCAGCGTGCGCACGGTGTCGCGCAGCAGCGTGGCGTGATGGCCCGACAACGGCGCCACCACCAGCACGAACGGCTGGTTGAGCATGGTGTGCAGCTGGTCGGCTTCATTGCTGTGGCGCTTGAAGCGCAGCAGCTTGCAGAACGGCTTGCTGAGTTCCTCGTGCACCACGATCGGCACGCGCTCGCCCTCGACCTCGATTTCGTTGATGCCCCATTCGGGCTTCTCGTAATCCTTGCCGATGCGATGGAACAGCTCATTGACCGCGGCCAAGCGATCAGCGCCGGGCATCTGCGACCACCAGTGTCCCTGGTTGGCGAAGAACTTGGCGTTGGCCTGGGCCTGGTGCACCCAAGGGGCGAGCAGGTTGCGGGTCAGTTCGTGCAGTTGATAGAGCATGCCGACCGAATATGTATGGTCTTATGTTGCCGCGCAGCATAGCGCATCCGACTGTCCCGGACGTTAAGCAGACGCACTGCCCGTATTCAGCGGGCCGCCTGTTCCAGCGCAGTCGCTTCGGTGGCCAGCGCTGGCCCCAGCCAGAGGTGGGACCCCACTGCCTGCAGGCCCTGCCGAGCCAGCTCGCGCCGGTACCAGCGGGCCGGACGCGACTGGAAGCCGTCATGGTCGCCCTCGAATTCATCTTCGGCGGCGAAGGTCTCTAGGAACGCCACGCCTGCGGTCAGCTCGGCGACACCGGCCAGGCCTGCGCGAAGTTCGCGGTTGGGCACGTAGTGCATCACGTCCGAACAGATCAGCAGGTCGACCGGGGCGCAGGGCCGCAGCCAGGCGAAATCGCCGAAGCTGGCCAGGTGCAGGTTGCGGGTCCGGCCGTAGCGGCGCACAGCGTACTCGCTGCTGTCGAAACCGAGGTATTCGACCTTCGGACGCAGTTTCAGCAGCGGCGCGCGCCACGCACCTTCGCCGCAGCCGATATCCAGCACGCTGCGGATCGGTCGTTCCAGGTAGTACTCGGCCGTCGCCACGGCGAGGGCGACCTTGCGCGCCAGGCGCGCGCTGCCGCCGATGTCGGCGTGCCGGTACCAGCGCTGGAAGTAGGCGGCGTCGTAGGTCTTGTCCATGGCGTTCGGGTGCAGTCGTGAAATCGGCGCCTATCGTACGGTGTTGCACCACACTATGCGTCGATGTGTCGCGGCGGTTGCACGTGAGGCGGCCTCGTCAGCGCATGCGAGAATGGCGGACATCCACGCCAGCCGCCGGAGCGAGCGCATGCAGAGCTATTACTGGGTCAAGACCTTCCACATCGTGTTCGTGGTGGCATGGATGGCCACGGTGTTCTACCTGCCGCGCATCCTGGTGAACCTGTCCGAGACGGCGGGGCAGCCGGCGGTGGTCGAGCGCCTGCAGCTGATGGGCATGCGCTTGTACCGCTTCGGCCATTCGATGTTCGGCCTGGCGTTCGTGCTAGGCCTGGTGCTGTGGCTGGGCTACAAGGTGATTCCGGATTTCCCGACCATGGTCGCCCCGGGGGGCGCGGGATGGCTGCACGCCAAGCTGGGCCTGGTGGTGGTGCTGCTGGCGTACTTCATCTGGATCGGACGCCTGCTCAAGGGCGTGGCCAGGGGCAGGGCGCTGCCGTCGTCGCGCGCGCTGCGCTGGATCAACGAGATCCCGCTGCTGGCGTTCATTCCGATCGTCTGGCTGGTGCTGGCCAAGCCGTTCTGAGATCTGGAGCTCTCGAACATGTCACTTTCTTGCTCGTGCAAGAAAGTAACCAAAGAACACGCCGCCAGGTCGCGAGCCGGTGCTACGCACCGGTGCCCTGTGCTTCTCGGTCAATCAGGGGACGGCGCCGAACTCGCTGCGCTCAGACATCGGCGCCTCTACGCCCCTGATTCCCCTGCGATGCTCGGCTCGCTAAAAGGCGGACCCAACGTCAAACGCCACACCTGCACCCAGTAGATCCACGCCATGCGTGGATGCTTTTCGCTCTGCTTTCCCAATCCACCTTCAAGCGAGCCGAGCACCGGAGGTCCGGCAAGGGCGTAGAGGCGCGGATGTTTGAGCGTAGCGAGTCCCGCGCCGTCCCTTGGCGGACTGAGGAGCGCAGGGAACCGGTGTGCAGAGCACACCGGCTCGCGGCTGGCGGAGCGTTTCTTTTGGTTACTTTTCTTTTCGCGAAAAGAAAAGTAACGCCTCGAGCAGAGGCTTACGCCGCCTCGTAAGTACCGTAGCTGCGCAGGCGCTTGTAGCGCTGGTCGAGCAGCTCTTCGGTGGACAGCGCATCCAGCGCGTCCAGCTCGTTCAGCAGCACGGCCTTCAGCCGCTTGGCCATCTGCGTCGGGTTGCGGTGGGCGCCGCCGGTCGGCTCGCGCACGACCTTGTCGACCAGGCCCAGGCCCTTCAGGCGCGGCGCGGTCAGGCCCAGCTGCTCGGCAGCATCCTTGGCCTTGCCGGCATCCTTCCACAGGATCGAGGCGCAGCCTTCCGGGGTGATGGTCGAGTACACCGCGTATTCCAGCATCACGGTACGGTCGCCCACGCCCAGCGCCAGCGCGCCACCGGAGCCGCCTTCACCGATCACGGTGCAGATGATCGGCACCTTCAGTTCGGCCATTTCGATCAGGTTGCGCGCGATCGCTTCGGACTGGCCGCGCGACTCGGCATCGATGCCCGGCCAGGCGCCGGCGGTATCGATCAGGGTCAGCACCGGCAGGCCGAAACGCTCGGCCATCTTCATCAGGCGCAGCGCCTTGCGGTAGCCCTCGGGCTTGGGCATGCCGAAGTTGCGCTTGATCTTTTCCTTGGTGTCGCGGCCCTTCTGGTGGCCGATGACCATCACCGAGCGGCCATTGATGCGGGCAAGGCCGCCCATGATCGCCTTGTCGTCGGCGAAGGCACGGTCGCCGGCCAGTTCCTGGAACTCATCGCAGATGATGCGGATGTAGTCGGCGGTGTACGGGCGCGACGGATGGCGGGCCAGCTGCAGCACCTGCCACGAGGTCAGGTTGCGGAAGATCTGTGCGGTGCGCACGCGCAGCTTGTCCTGCAGCGCATGCACTTCGGCCTCGACATTGACCGCCGGCCCGGCACTGGCGTTGCGCAGTTCCTGGATCTTGGCTTCCAGGTCGGCGATGGGTTGCTCGAAGTCGAGGTAGTTCGGATTCATCGGAAGCCGTCGTGTAAAGAAGAGGGGAATTCTAGCCGAATGCGCAGGAACGGCCCGTACGCCTTCGTCTGGAAACCGACGGTAGCGCAGTGGGGGCCGGCGGCGCCAGTCGGTCCGCCGGCCGCCGGTTCAGGGCAGGACCAGCGCGCTGCGGGCCATTTCGGTGCTGCGGATCGTCACGAAGTCGTTGTAGGCCTGGTTGGCCGCCACCGGCAGTTTCGCGCCCAGCGTCATGGTGGCCTGGGTGAAGGCCATCTGCGCCTGGAAGTCTTCCTTGCGCAGGGCCTTCTGCTCGCTGGCCGTGGTGGCCTTCAGCCAGCGGGCATAGATGTCTCGCATGGGACCGGCATGGGCCTCGAAGGCCGGGTCCAGCGCGGGCAGCGCCGGCGCCGGTTCCAGCGTGTAGGCCGGGGCCACGTAGCCGGCGGGCTGCTCGCGCTTGTAGGCACCGGGTTCGCCCATGCTGGCCTCGATGTAGGTGATGAATTCCGGCGCGGTGAAGATCTTGGTGCTGATCCTGCCACCGGTCGAATCCACGTGCGCAACCACCTGTTCCTCGGGGAACGGCTCGCGCACGCCGAAGTTCCAGGTCTTGTCGATGAACAGGCCGTGGTGCTTTTCGAACGGTCCCTTGAACTCGACGCCGCCCAGCTCGATGCCCAGGCCGCTGACGCCGAAGTTCTTCAGCTTGTCCTCTCCGGTCACATAGATCTCGCGCGCCGTCACGTACTCGCTGAGGCTGGGATTGATCAGGCCGCCGCGGCCGTCGGCGTAGACGATGAAGCGCACATCGCCCAGGCGGTCGGTATGCAGGTGATGCTCACCGGCAGCCAGGCTGATCGGTCGCGACGCGTGCGCGGCCACCGGCAGGTCCTTGCCATCGATGCTGATCGCCAGCGGCGCATCGGTCGGGTTGTCGATCTCGAAATCGACCTTGGAGGAACAGCCAGCCAGCGCGAGCGCGGCCATCATCGGCAACAGCAGGTTCTTCATTACGGGCAATCGTCCTTGACGTATGCAGCGGGAAAGCGGAAACGGGGTGGGGCCAGCCTCAGCTGGCCCATGGCGGGCTGTAGCGCACCTTCAGCGTGCGCACTGCCGGTTCGGCGCGCAGCGCCTCCATCAGCTTGGAATCGACGCGCACCGCGCTCTGCCCGGAAACATCGAGCATGCCGGCGATGCCGCCATCGGGTCCCTTCAACAGCAGGTCCAGGCGCAGGGGCGTGCGGCCGGGGCGATGGCGGTCGAGCAGGGCATCGATGCGCTCCCACACCGGTCGCTGCTGGCGCAGGTCCAGGCGCAGCGACAGGCGCGTGGCGTAGTTCGCACAGACCTCGTCGAAGTCCCAGCACTGGCGGATGCGCAATGCGAAGCCGCCGTTGAACTCGTCTTCGCGCAGGCCGCCCTTGACCACCAGGATACGGTCCTTGGTCATCAGGTGGCCGAACTCGGCCATGGCATCGGAGAACGCGCTGCATTCGACGCGGCCACGACCATCCTCCAGCTGGATGAAGATCTGGCTCTCGCCCTTGCGGCGCACGCCGACCACCTGGCCGGCAAGCACGGTCTGCACTTCCGGACGCCAGCGCTTCTCGCCGCCACCACTGTTGCTGTTGGCGCTCCAGATCTTTTCCACCGAGCCGAGGTCGGTGCCGACCAGATCGCGCACATCATCGCGCCAAGGATCGAACGGGTGGCCGCTGAGGTAGAAGCCCAGCGTGTCGCGCTCGCCGTTGAGGCGCTGCAGCAACGGCCATTCGTCGGTTTCCTGCAGCTCCAGGTGGATGGCCTGCACGCCTGGCTCGGGGCCGCCGAACAGCGAGTTCTGGCCGGACGCACGTTCGCGCGCCATCTGTTCGGTGGCCTTGATCACTTCCGGCAGCTGCAGCATCAGCGAGGCACGGTTGTGGCCCAGCTCATCCAGCGCACCGCAGTTGATCATTGCTTCCAGCGTGCGCCGGTTGAGCTTGGCCGAACCGATGCGGGTGCAGAAGTCGAGCAGGTCGGTGTAGTCGCCGCCGCGCAGGCGCTCGTCAACCACCGCTTCGCAGGCACCCTGGCCGACGCCCTTGATCGCGCCCAGGCCGTACTGGATCGTGTCCGGCGTGGCCGCTTCAAACATGAAGGCGGACTGGTTCACCTTCGGCGGCAGCACGGTCAGGCCGAGGTTGCGCACCTCATCCAGGAATCCGACCACCTTTTCGGTGTTGTCCATGTCCGAAGACAGCGTCGCGGCCATGAACTCGGCCGGGTAATGGCGCTTGAGCCAGGCGGTCTGGTAACTCACCAGCGCGTAGGCGGCGGCGTGTGATTTGTTGAAACCGTAGCCGGCGAACTTCTCCATCAGGTCGAAGATCGCATCGGCCTTGGCTTCGCCGACGCCGTCCTTGGCCGCACCTTCGCGGAAGATCTCGCGGTGCTTGGCCATTTCCGCCGGCACTTTCTTGCCCATCGCACGGCGCAGCAGGTCGGCGCCGCCCAGCGAGTAGCCGCCGACGATCTGCGCCATCTGCATCACCTGCTCCTGGTACACCATGATGCCGTAGGTGTCGCGCAGGATGCGCTCAGTGCGCGGATCGGGATACTCCACGTCTTCGCGCCCGTGTTTGCGGTCGACGAAGGAGGGAATCAGGTCCATCGGGCCGGGTCGGTACAGCGACACCAGCGCAATCAGGTCTTCGAAACGGTCGGGCTTGGCGTCTTTCAGCAGGCGGCGCATGCCCGAGGATTCGAACTGGAACACCGCACCGGTATTGCCCGACGCGAAGATGTCCTTGTAGGTGGGCGCATCGTCCAGCGGCAGCTGGGTGATATCCACCGGCGGAATGCCGGCGCGCTCGTGACGCTTGTTGATCGCCTTCACTGCCCAGTCGATGATCGTCAGCGTACGCAGGCCGAGGAAGTCGAACTTCACCAGGCCCACTTCTTCAACGTCGTTCTTGTCGAACTGGGTGACCGGATTCTTGCCGCGGCCATCTTCATCGTGTTCGGCGAACAGCGGGCAGAACTCGCTCAACGGCTCGGGCGCGATCACCACGCCACCGGCGTGCTTGCCGGCGTTGCGGGTCAGGTCTTCCAGCTGCCGCGCCAGGTCGATCAGGTCGCGGACGTCGTCCTCGCTCTGGTAGCGCTGGATCAGCTCGGGCGAAGCCATCTCGCTGTCCTTGCCCTCACCCATCGCATCCTTCAGCGAGATGCCGAGGATGTTCGGGATCAGCTTGGCGACGCCGTCGACCAGGCCGTAGGGGAAGCCGAGCACGCGGCCGGAATCGCGCACCACCGCCTTGGCTGCCATGGTGCCGTAGGTGATGATCTGGCTGACCCGCTCGCGGCCATACTTGCGCGCAACGTAGTCGATGACTTCGTCGCGGCGGTCCATGCAGAAGTCGATGTCGAAGTCGGGCATCGACACGCGTTCGGGGTTGAGGAAGCGCTCGAACAGCAGGTTGTACGGCAGCGGGTCCAGATCGGTGATCTGCAGTGCCCATGCCACCAGCGAGCCGGCACCGGAACCACGGCCCGGGCCGATCGGGATGCCCTGCGCCTTGCCCCACTGGATGAAGTCGGCCACGATCAGGAAGTAGCCGGGGAAGCCCATCTTGATGATGGTGTCCAGCTCGAACTCGAGGCGGTCGCTGTAATCCTGCGCGGTCATGCCGGGCGCGATGGGATTCTTTTCCAGGCGTGCGGCCAGGCCCTTGCGCGATTCGCTGCGGATCCAGCTGTCCAGCGTCTCCTCGTCCGGCACCGGATAGTCGGGCAGGAAGTAGGTGCCCAGGCGCATCTCGATGTTGCAGCGCTCGGCCAGCGCCAGCGTGTTGTCGATCGCATCGGGAATGTCGGCAAACAGCGCGCACATCTCTTCGGCCGACTTCAGGTACTGCTGGTCGCTGTACTCGCGCGGGCGCTTGGGGTCATCCAGCACGCGGCCGGTGGAGATGCACACGCGTGCTTCGTGCGCGCTGAAATCGGACGGCGACAGGAAGCGGACGTCGTTGCTGGCAATCACCGGCAGGCCACGCTGCCCAGCGGCCATCAGCGCGAACTGGTTGAAGCTCTCTTCGCCATCGCGGCCGGTGCGGGTCAGCTCCAGGTGCAGGCCGTCGCCGAACACGCGCTGCCAGTCGGCCAGCTGCTGCTCGGCCAGATCGTGCTTGCCATCCAGGGCCAGGCGCCCGGCCAGGCTCTCGCGGCCGGCCAGGGCGAACAGGTTGGCGTTGCCGGCCTTCAGCCAGTCCGGGTGCACGGCGACGCCGCCCTCGGGGCGATGGCCTTCCATCCAGGCACGGGTCAGCAGACGCGACAGGCTCAGGTAGCCCTCTCGGTCGCGGCACAGCAGGGTCATCCGCCACGGGTCCTGCCCTTCCTCGGCGATCATCACGTCGGCGCCGGCGATGGGCTTGATGCCCACACCTTCGGCTGCCTTGTAGAACTTGACCAGGGCGAACAGGTTGTTGAGGTCGGTTACCGCCAGCGCAGGCAGGCCGAGTTCGACCGAGCGCGACAGCAGGTTGGCCTGCTTGGCCTTCTTCGGGTCAGCCTGGTCCGGCTTGGCCGGCACGCGGATGGTCGAGTCCGCCAGCGAGAACTCGGTGTGGACGTGGAGATGTACGAAGCGGGAGTTGGACATGCCGGACCAGGTTGGAGCGCGCAGGCCCCGGGTGCAGACGCGGGAATCGTCGCCGGGGTCGGGAAGCGCTGGAGTGCCCGGTCAGGGTAGCGAGGGCAGGGGGTTGCGACAAGGACTTGACGGTGCGCGATATCGCGAATGTCGCCGGGCATGGCCCGGCGCTACCGAGGGCGTTCATGTTGCCGTGGTAGCGTCGGGCCACGCCCGGCGACCGTTCAGGCGATCGCGGTGGCGGCGGCCACAGCCGGCGGCGTTTCCAGGCACTCGCGCACCGGTGCGAAACTGCGCCGGTGCTCCGCGCACGGGCCATGCTCACGCAGGGCGGCCAGATGCGCCGGGGTGCCGTAGCCCTTGTGCTGGTCGAAGCCGTACTGCGGGTGGCGTGCGTGCAGGTCCAGCATGTAGCGGTCGCGCGAGACCTTGGCCAGGATCGAGGCCGCCATGATCGCGCGGTCGATGCCATCGCCGCCGACCAGCGCCTGCGCCGGCAGCACCAGTCCCTTGGGCACCACGTTGCCGTCGATACGGGCGAAGCCGGCCACGTGGGCCACCGCCGCGACGACATCGCGCATGCCCTGCAGCGTGGCTTGATAGATGTTCAGGCGATCGATGGCTTCCACGTCCACCAGCACCACGTGCCAGGCCAGAGCGCGGTCGAGGATGCGGTCATGCAGCTGCTCGCGGCGTGCTGCGGTCAGCTGCTTGGAATCATCCAGGCCGTTCAGTCGTGGCCGCTGTGGATCGAACACCACTGCGGCCACCGCGACAGGGCCGGCCAGCGGTCCCCGGCCGGCTTCGTCTACACCGGCGATGCGATGGCCGGGATCGATCACCGCAGCGCCATCGAACAGGGCCAGGCTGGCCGCTGCGGCATGCCGGCGGCTCATGCTTTTTCCTGGCCACGGATCAGCAGTTCGCCGACAGCATCGGCTGCGCGCGCCGATGCGTTGCGACGCAGGCGTTCATGCAGGCGCGTGTAGGTTCCTTGCAGATCGGCGATCCGCTGCGGGTGGTCGAACCACTGCTGGACGGCGGCGGCCAGTTTCTCCGGCGTGCAGTCGTGCTGCATCAGCTCTGGCGCCAGGTCCTGGCCGGCAAGGATGTTGGGCAGGGCGAAGCGGTCGACCTTGATCAACCCCAACGCCTTCACCAAGCGGTACGTCAGTTCGTTGACCCGGTAGCCGACGACCATCGGTCGCTTCACCAGCATCGCTTCCAGGGTCGCAGTGCCAGAGGCCAGCACCACAACGTCGGCGGCGATCATCGCGCTGCGCGCCTGGCCGTCCAGTACATGCGAATAGGCCACCGGCAGCGCCGAGCGTGACAGCTGCTCCTCGATCAGGCGTCGGCAGGCCGCATTGGCCGCCGGCACCACCACGTGCAGGCCGGGAATACGCTCGGACACCTGCCAGGCGGCCTCAAAGAAGGCTTCTCCGAGCTTGGAGATCTCGCCCAGTCGACTGCCGGGAAGCACGGCCAGCACCTTGGCCGAGGCGGGCAGGCCGAGTTCGATCCGGGCCGCTTCACGGTCGACATGCAGCGGGATGTCATCGGCCATCGGATGGCCGACAAAGCGCGCATCGATGCCGTGCTTGGCGTAGATCGGTGGTTCCATCGGGAACAGGCACAGCACCAGGTCCGCACTGCTGCCGATCTTCTCGGCACGCTTCTCGCGCCATGCCCACACCGAGGGGCTGACGTAGTGCACGGTGCGCACGCCACGCTGTTTCAGCCAGCGTTCGATACCCAGATTGAAGTCCGGAGCGTCGATACCGATGAACACATCGGGTTGCCACTCCAGCGCACGCTGGCGGAAGGCCGAACGCAGCTTGAGCAGGCGCGGCAGATGGCGCAGGACTTCGGTCAGGCCCATCACTGCCAGTTCGCTGGCGTCGTGCCAGGTCTGGCAGCCGGCGCTGCGCATGGCATCGCCGCCGATGCCGGCGAATTCGGCATGCGGGAAGCGGGCCTTCAGTTCGCGAATCAGGCCCGCACCGAGCAGGTCGCCGGAAGCTTCACCGGCGGCCAGCGTGATCCGCAACGGACGATCGCTCAGCACCCGATGGGCAGGCACGCTGCCGGCCATCGAGGCCAGCGAAATCACCTCGGCGCCGGCCGGCGCCTGGCCGGTCGCGCTGCTCATCGCAGCAGGTGCCTCTCGGTGTGTTCGATGAAGTCCAGCATCGACTTGACGTCGTCGCTGTCGCGCGCCTGCTCGGCCAGCTGCGCCTTGGCTTCGGCCAGCGGCAGGCCCGCCACGTACAGCGTGCGGTAGGCGCGCTTGATGGCGGTGATGCGCTCGGGGTCGAAACCGCGGCGCTTCAGGCCCTCGCTGTTGATGCCGCGCGGGCGGCCCAGCGAGTCGGTGCCGACCATCGTGAACGGGGGCACGTCGCCATTGGTCAGCGCGCCCATGCCGAGGAAGGCGTGCGCACCGATGCGGCAGAACTGATGCGCACCGGCGAAGCCGCTGATGATCACGTAGTCACCCACGGTCACGTGGCCGGCCAGGGTGGTGTTGTTGGAGAACACGCAGAAGTTGCCGACGTGGCAATCGTGGGCTACGTGCGTGTAGGCCAGCATCCAGTTGTCATCGCCGATGGTGGTGATGCCGCCACCGCCGCCGGTGCCACGGTTGAGGGTGACGAACTCGCGGAAAACGTTGCGGTCGCCGATCACCAGTTCGGTGCGTTCACCGCCGTACTTCTTGTCCTGCGGTTCGCCGCCGACCGCGACATGGCCGATGAAACGGTTGTCGCGGCCGATCCGGGTCGGGCCATGGATGCTGCAGTGCGGACCGACGTCGGTGCCGGCACCGATCTCGACGTCCGGCCCGATGATCGTGAACGCGCCCACGCGGACGTCGTCGGCCAGGCGTGCCGACGGATCGATCACGGCGGTGGGATGGATCAGGGGGGCGTTGTCGCTCATCTCGGTCCTCCAGCCAGGGTCATTCGCGGGTGCCGGCGCACAGCACCTCGGCGCAGGCAACGACTTCGCCGTCGACCTTGGCCACACAGTCGTACACGGCCATGTTGCGGATCACGCGCTTGATCTCGACGTGCATCTCCAGCACGTCGCCCGGCACCACCTGCTTGGTGAAGCGGGCCTTGTCGACCTTGACCATGTAGAACAGCTTGGACTGCGCATCGCGGCCCAGCGTCAACTGGGTCAGCACGCCGCCGGCCTGGGCCATGGCTTCGATGATCAGCACGCCGGGCATGATCGGCTGGCCGGGGAAGTGGCCCTGGAAGAACGGCTCGTTGATGCTGACGTTCTTGGTCGCGACGATCGTGCGCTTCTCGTAGTCGATCGACACCACCTTGTCCACCAGCAGGAACGGGTAGCGGTGCGGAAGCAGCGTCTGGATCTGCGCCATGTCCGGCAGGGTCTGGGTGTGGCTCATTCTTTCTCCTTGCTCACAGACAGGATGCGACGGGCCAGTGCATCGAGCTGCTTGAAGCGCGCGGCATTCTTGCGCCACGTGCGGTTGTCGGTCAGGGGCGTGCCGGAGGAGTACTCGCCCGGCTCGGTGATGGAGTTGCGGACCACCGATTTGCCGGTGATCACGACCTTGTCGCAGATTTCAAGATGACCGACGACGCCAACGGCGCCGCCGAGCAGGCAGTAACGGCCGATCTTGGCGCTGCCGGCAATGCCGGTGCAGCCGGCGATGGCCGAGTGGGCGCCGATCTGCACGTTGTGTGCGATCTGCACCAGGTTGTCCAGGCGGACGTCCTCGGCCAGCACGGTGTCTTCCAGCGCGCCACGGTCGACACAGGTGTTGGCGCCGATCTCGCAGTCGTCGCCGATGCGCACGCCGCCAAGCTGCGGCACCTTGATCCATTTGCCAGCGTCCATGGCCAGGCCGAAGCCATCGGCGCCCAGCACGGCGCCGGGGTGGATGCGCACGCGCTTGCCCAGCTTGACGCGGGTGACCAGGGTGACGCGGGCGATCAGTTCGCAGCCGCTGTCGAGGGTGCAGTCTTCGCCGATGATGCTGCCGGCGCCGATGATGCAGTTCTCGCCGATGACGCTGCGTGCGCCGATGGTCACGAACGGACCGACGTGGGCGCTGGCGGCGACCTGTGCCTGCGGATCGATCACCGCGCTGGGATGGATGCCGGGCGGGCGGGTCGGGGCGATGTCGAACAGCGCGCCGATCTTGGCAAAGGTGGTGTAGGGGTCCTTGGCAACCAGCGCGGTGCCGGGAGCTGCATCGGCATCCTCGGCGCGCAGCACCACGATGCCAGCCTGGCTGTCGGCCAGCTGGGTGCGGTAGCGTGGATTGGCAAGGAAGGTCAGCTGGCCGGCACCGGCATGGGCGAGGGTGGCCACGCCATGGATGGCGGTGCTCGGGTCGCCATGGACCTGCAGGCCGAACTGATCGGCGAGTTGCTGGGCGGTGTAGGTAGGAGTATTCACGGCGGGAGTTTAACGTGTGACGCCATTGCGGTCATGCGGGAGCAAAAGCCGGCGCCTGGCTGACCGTGGGGCGATGGCGCAGGGGGCTGCCCAGGACACGCCGTAAACCCATCCCTGGGGGCTCGATGGCGCCATCCATGGCGCCAACGGTCCTGGTCAGCCCCCTGCGCCATCGCCGGATAGTCTTCCGCGCGCGAGCGGATCCAACGTCCACAGTCGCCTGCAGCGCCGAGCCATACTCGGCTCACCGCGCGTCAGCGTGCGCTTCAATAACGAAAACGCCGGGCAATGCCCGGCGATTCGAGACCCGTCTGGTGGAAAGCCCCCCTTCTGTTAAGGGGGGCGCGCCAGCGGCGCGGGGGATAGGTGAAATGCGCGGGCAATTCACCGGAGGTGGATCAGTTCTGAGGAACGTCGTTCCTCAGAACTGGCCACCGAACGTGAATTGCAGACGTTCGATCTCGTCGCCGTCCTTCTTCTTCAGCGGGAACGCATAGCTGATCGAGATCGGGCCGACCGGGGCGCGCCACAGCAGGGCCACACCGGTGGACACGCGCAGTTCGTTGGCCTTGAAGTTGTCAGTGCCGTTGTAGACGTTGCCGAAGTCGACGAAGGCCGACACGCGGGCCGACGGGCTGTCGAACAGGCGCGGGAAATAGGCCTCGACCGAACCGACGGTCTTCAGCGAACCGCCCAGCGGCTGGCCGTTCGGGTAACCGCTGGTGACTTCACGCGGGCCGAGGGTGTTGTCCTCGAAACCACGCACCGAGTTGGTACCACCGGCGTAGAAGTTCTCGTAGAACGGCAGGCCCGACGCGGTGACGGTACGGGTGGTGCCATCGCCGTTGTCGATCACGCGGGTCTTGTCATTGCCGTAGGCATCGCCGTAGCCGATTTCGGCGCGGGTGTTGATCACCAGCGAGGGGATGATCGGCCAGTACTTGCTGATCTGGTAGTTCAGCTTGTAGTACTCGATGGTCGAACCCGGCAGGGTGGTTTCCAGGCCCACGCGCTGGTAGGTACCGCGGGTCGGCATGAAGTAGTCGTTGCGCGAGTCGCGCGCCCAGCCCAGTTCCGTGCGCCATGCATGGAAGGTGCGGCTGCCAACGGCATCGATGTAATCGATGATCGACTTCGGGGTCGAGCCCGCGTAGGTGGTGATCTGGTTGCTGTCGATGCCGAACATCAGCGAGACGGTGTCGGTCTCGGTGATCGGCACGCCGAATACCACCTGCGCCGAACCATTGGTGCTGTTGTACTGCGCGGTGTTGAAGTCGGAGTAGTCCAGTTCGCGCCAGGACAGGTTGTAACCCAGCGAGACGCCGTCATCGGTGAAGTACGGGTTGGTGTAGCTGAAGCCGTAGCGCTGCAGGTAGCTGCTGCGCGAGGCTTCGACCGACACGCGGTTGCCGCCGCCCAGGAAGTTGTTCTGCGACAGCTGCACCGAGGTGGTCATGCCGTAGGACTGCGAATAGCCCAGGCCGAACACGAAGCTGCCCGAGGTGGTTTCCTTGACGTTGTAGACGACGTCGACCTGGTCGTTGCTGCCGCTGACGGCCGGGGTTTCCACTTCGACGCCTTCGAAGTAGCCCAGGCGCTGCAGGCGGATCTTGGAGCGGTCGATGGCCGCCTGCGAGTACCAGCTGTTCTCGAACTGGCGCATTTCGCGACGCATCACTTCGTCGGAGGTGCGGGTGTTGCCCTTGAAGATGATGCGGCGGACGGTCACGCGCGGGCCGGGAACGACCTGCATGTTGACCGCCACGGTCTGCTCGGCGCGGTTGGTGGTCGGAATCGGGTTCACCTTGGCGAAGGCATAACCGATGTTGGACAGCGAGTTGGTGATCGAGTCGGAGCTGAATTCCAGCAGCGCACGCGAGAACGTGTCGCCGGATTTCTGCACGACCATGCGCTCGACGTCTTCCTGCGGCAGGATCGTATCGCCGCTGACCTTGATCTCCGAGATCTTGTACTGGTCACCTTCGGTCACGCCGGCGGTGATGAACATGTCGCGCTTGTCGGGGCTGATCGAGACCTGCGTCGAGTCGATGCTGAAGTCGACATAGCCGCGGTCCAGGTACCAGGAGTTGAGCTTCTCCAGGTCGCCGGACAGCTTTTCCTTGGAGTACTGGTCGTCACGGCGGTACCACGACGCCCAGTTGTGCTCCTTGGACTCCCAGTACTCCAGGATGTCCTTGCTGTCGTACTTCTCGGTGCCGACGATGTTGACGTGGCGGATCTTGGCCGCCTTGCCTTCCTTGATCGCGATGGCGATGTCGACACGGTTGCGGTCCAGCGGGCTCACCGTCGGGGTGATGTCGACGGTGTATTTGCCACGGTCATTGTACTGGCGGCGAAGTTCCTGGGTTACGCGATCCAGGCTCAGGCGATCGAAGGTGCCGCCTTCGGTCAGGCCGATGTCGGACAGGCCCTTGAGCAGCTGGTCGGACTTGATGTCCTTGTTGCCGGTGACGGTCAGCTTGTTGATCGCCGGACGTTCCTTGACGGTCACCACCAGGATGCTGCCCTGGCGATCCAGCTGCACATCTTCGAAGAAGCCGGTCTTGTACAGGGCGCGGATGGTCTCGCCGACCTTGCTGTCTGTGACCGTCTCGCCACGCTCGACCGGCAGGTAGGTGAACACCGTACCGGAGCTGATGCGCTGCAGGCCGTCGACGCGGATGTCGCTGACAGTGAAGGGCTCGGCTGCCTGGGCCAGGGCGGGGGCGCCGGTGACGGCGGCGAGGGCGAGGGCCAGCAGGCGGCGATTGGGGAGTCGCGTCATGTCACGTCCGGTAGGAAGGTCGATTTCATTGGTAAGGGATGCCGACGCTGTAGACGGCAAAAACATGGAAAAGTTCATCGCGGGACCAGGCCGAGGATGTCGTTGTAGAACGCCAATCCCATCAGCCCGGCCAGCAACGCCAGGCCGATGTATTGGCCGGCGGCGACGGCACGCTCGCTCAGCGGGCTGCCCTTGACCAACTCGATAAGGTAATACAGCAGGTGGCCGCCGTCCAAGATGGGGATCGGCAGCAGGTTGATGATGCACAGGCTCAGCGACAGCAGGGCGAGGAACTGGATGAACCAATCCACGCCACGTTTGGCCGAAATATTGGCGACCCGGGCAATGGTGACCGGGCCGGAAACGTTCTGCAGCGAGGCTTTGCCGGTGACGATCCGGCCCATCATGGCCAGTGAGTCGGCGGCCATCCTGCCGGTTTCACGCACCGCCACCGTCACAGACTGCAGTGGGCCGAACTTGAGCAGGGTGTCGTAGGCGGGGCTGTAGCTCTCGGCAAACCCCGCGCCGATCTGCCAGGTGGGCTGGCCCTTGCCGTCCTTGCCCTGGCGCGGGGTGATCTCCAGCGCCAGGCGCTCGCCACCACGCAGCACCTCGATCATCGCCGGGCCACCGCGGCGGCCCAGGCTGCCCACTTCGCTGATGGCCTGCTCGACGCTGTCGATGCGCTGCCCATCGATCGCCACGATCAGATCGCCAGTCTGCAGGTGACCCTCCGCAGCCGAACCCTTCACGATGTTGTCCACCAGCGGGGGCTGCAGCCACGCACGCCAATACACGCCGGCCAGGATCGGAACCCGGCGTTCATCGAAACCAGCCGGCAGCTGCGACAACGGCAGGGTACGCGAGCGCAGCTGGTCTGCGGGGTCGAGGACCTGCAGGGTCACGTCGCGACGGTCCATCGCCGCCGCGGTAAGGGCCATGCTGGCCTCACCCAGGGTGATCACATCGCGGCCGTCCACGCTCAGCAGGCGATCGCCGCTGCCGAGCCCGGCCGTGGCGGCCATGCCGGTAGCGCGGCCGACGGTTGCAGAATAGTCCTGCTTGCCGATCACGAACATCGCCCACAGCAGCAGGATGCACAGCAGCAGGTTGGCGATCGGGCCGGCCGCGACGATGGCGATGCGCTGCCACACGGTCTTGTGGTTGAAGGCCTGGCCACGCTCGTGCGGATGGACCTCGACTTCGCGTTCGTCGAGGAATTTCACATAGCCGCCCAGCGGGATGGCGGCAATGGCGAACTCGGTGCCATGGCGGTCGCGGCGCGACCACAGCGGACGGCCGAAGCCTACCGAGAAGCGCAGCACCTTGACCCCGCACAGGCGCCCGACCCAGTAATGCCCGAATTCGTGGAAGGTGACCAGCAGCCCAAGGCTCACGATCATCCACCAGACCGATCCGATGAAGTCAGTCATGCAGGTTCACATTGGCGGACACGGGCGGCGGCGTCATACGGGATGGGTGCGCTGTTCAGGTGGCGGCGATGGCGTTCAGGGTCAGCTGGCGGGCCCGCTGGTCGGCGGACAACAGAACCTCAAGTGTATCGGCTGGTTCGGTCGGCAGTGTTGAAAGAGCGTTAGCAACCAGCGTCGGAATGGTCAGGAAGCCTATGCGGCCCTGAAGAAACGCTGAAACAGCCTCTTCGTTGGCGGCGTTCAGCACGGCCGGGGCGGTACCACCGGCGCGCATCGCCTGCCACGCCAGGGCCAGGCAGGGGAAGGCGTCAGTGTCGGGAACCTCGAAATCCAGCCGGCCCTGGGCGAGCAGGTCCAGCCCGGAGACGCCCGATTCGATCCGTTGCGGCCAGCCCAGGCCCACGGCCAGGGTGGTGCGCATGTCTGGCAAGCCCATCTGCGCCAGTGTGGAGCCGTCAACGAACTCAACCAGTGAATGCACCAGGCTCTGCGGGTGCACCAGTACCTCGATGCGCTCGCCGGGGATGCCGAACAGATGGTGGGCCTCGATCACTTCCAGGCCCTTGTTCATCAACGTCGCCGAATCGACCGAGATCTTCGGCCCCATCGACCACTTCGGGTGCGCCACGGCCTGGGCCGGGGTGACCTGCTCCAGTTCGGCGCGGCTGCGCCCGCGGAATGGTCCACCCGAGGCGGTCAGCAGGATGCGGCGCACGCCGGCACCGTCGAGGCTGGCATCACGTGAACGCAGGCACTGGAAGATCGCACTGTGCTCGCTGTCGATCGGGATGATCTCGGCGCCGGCACGTTCGGCGGTACGGGTCAGCAGTTCGCCGGCCAGCACCAGCGATTCCTTGTTGGCCAGGAGGATGCGCTTGCCGGCCGCAGCGGCGGCCAGGGTCGAGGACAGGCCGGCGGCGCCGACGATCGCGGCAACCACGGTGTCGCAGGCGTCACTGGCCGCCAGCTGGTCCAGAGCGGCATGGCCGGCGTGGGCCTGGGTGGCCAGGCCGGCATCGCGCAGGCCGTCACGCAGTTCCGCATACAGGGTTTCATCGGCGATCACCGCATGCGCGGGCCGGTGCTGCCGGCACAGGGCCAGCAGTGCCTGTACCTGGCGACCGGCGGCGAGCACGGTGGCCTGGTAACGCAGCGGATGGCGGGCGATCACGTCAAGCGTGGAGGCACCAATCGAGCCGGTGGCGCCGAACACGGCGACCCGGCGCAGGTCTGCAGCAGCATCCATGGTCAGAACCCGAAGATTTCCTTGCCCAGTGCGAACACCGGGATGGCCGCCAGCACGCCGTCGACTCGGTCGAGCACGCCGCCGTGGCCGGGGATCAGGTGGCCTGAATCCTTAGCGCCGGCATGGCGCTTGATCAGGCTTTCGAACAGGTCGCCCAGCACCGAGGCGAACACGGCCACCACCGAGGTGACGAGCAGGCCCGGTAGGTGCGCGGCATCGATGCCGGCCAGCCAGCCCAGGCCGACGGCCACCGCAACACCGGCGATCAGCCCACCGACGAGGCCTTCCCAGGTCTTGTTCGGGCTGATCCGCGGTGCCAGCTTATGCTTTCCGAAGTGACGGCCAGCGAAGTAGGCGCCCGAATCGGCGGCCCATACCAGCGCCAGCGCGGCCAGCAGCCACAGGTGGCCCTGATGGCCCGGCGGGTCGCCGCCGGCATGGATCAGTACCAGCGCAGCCCACGCCGGCACGATGGCCAGGGTGCCGGCCAGCAGCTTGAGGATGCGCGCCGGACTGCCAGGCTGCGCGCCGAAGTTGAAGAAGCGCAGCCACACCAGCGCGCCCAGCCACCAGGCCACGCCCACCAGGGTCGCGATCTGGAACAGCACCAGGGTGCCGGCATCGGCCCACACCAGCAGCACCATCAGCACCAGGTTGAGGACCAGTAGCACGGTGCGGGCGAGGGTGTCTTCGACATCGGCCAGTTTCAGCCATTCCCACAGGCCGATCAGCAGCACGGCAGCCGCAGCGGCGGCCAGCCATTGCGTGGGCAGCAACAGGATCGCAGCAATGGCGACCGGCGCCATGATCAGCGCGGCGAGGACTCGGGTCTTGGTCATGGGCTGGACGTCTCGGTGGCCAGGGCGGCGATCTGGGCGCTGGTCAGGCCGAAGCGGCGCTCACGGCTGGCGTATGCATCGAGCGCCAGCTGCAGCTGCGCGGCGTCGAAATCCGGCCACAGCGCTTCGGTGAACCACAGCTCGGTATACGCCAACTGCCACAGCAGGAAATTGCTGATGCGGGTATCGCCGCCGGTGCGGATGAACAGGTCCGGTGGCGGCAGGTCGGCCAGAGCCACCTGTCGCCCCAGCAGGGATTCGTCGATCTGCTCGGGAAGCAGGCGGCCTGCGGCCACTTCAACGGCCAATGCGCGTGCGGCACGGGCGATGTCCTGACGGCCACCATAGCTGGCGGCAATCGACAGGGTCAGCGCGCGGTTGTCGGCGGTGCGCTGTTCGGCCAGCTGCATGCGGCTGACCAGGGCAGCACCGAAGCGCTCGCGTTCGCCGATGAAGCGCACGCGCACGCCGCGCCGATGCAGCTCGTCCACTTCGCGGTCGAGCGCGCCGAGGAACAGCTTCATCAACGCATCGACTTCTTCCTGCGGCCGGCCCCAGTTCTCGCTGGAAAACGCGAACAGGGTCAGCGCCGGAATGCCCAGTTCCAGGCAGCGCTCGATGGTGCGGTTGACCGCGCGCGCGCCGGCACGATGGCCGATCACGCGGGGGCGACGGCGCTGCTGTGCCCAACGCCCGTTGCCATCCATGATGATGGCAACGTGGCGCGGCAAGGCGGCCGGCAGGGGAGGCGGGACTGAAGGCATCGACTTCAGACCGACATCAGTTCCTTTTCCTTGTCGGCGACGACCTTGTCGATATCCTTGATGTTGGCATCGGTCAACTTCTGGATATCGTCTTCGCCGCGCTTCTTCTCGTCTTCGCTGATGACCTTGTCCTTCAGCAGCTTGGCGACTTCCTTGTTCGCATCCTGACGGATGTTGCGCACGGCGATCTTGGCGCCTTCGCCTTCCTTCTGTACCTGCTTGGCCAGTTCCTTGCGGCGCTCTTCGGTCGGCGGCGGCAGGTTGACGCGGATCGAGGTGCCGATGGTGTTCGGGGTCAGCTCGATGTTGTACAGGCCCTTCTCGATCTCCTTGATCATGCTCTTGTCGAAGGGCGTGACCAGCAGGGAGTGGGCGTCGGGGTTGGAAATGGACGCGACCTGGTTCAGCGGCGTGCTGGCGTTGCCGTAAGCATTGACCGTGACGCGGTCCAGCAGGGCCGGCGTTGCGCGACCGGTGCGGATCGAGGTGAGGGTGTGCTTAAGAGCGTCGATGCTCTTGGCCATGCGCGTCTGCGCGTTGTTCTTGATGTCGTTGAGCATCGCCAGGGTCCTGGATGTAACTGGAATCGGGCGATTATAGGCGAATACGGGACGCCGCCGGGCCTGAATCGGCCCGGAGGTCGCCTTGCGCTCAGCCTCAGGCCGGGTCGCGGCCCTGGACGAGGGTGCCGATGTTCTCGCCGTGCAGGATCTTCAGCAGCTCGCCCGGCTGGCCCATGTCGAACACGCGCATCGGCAGGTCGCTGTCGCGGGCCAGGGCGAAGGCGGCGGTATCCATCACTTCCAGGCCGCGGCGGATCACTTCGTCGTAGCTCAGGCTGTCGAAGCGGACGGCGTCGCTGTACTTGTTCGGATCCTTGTCATATACGCCATCGACCTTGGTTGCCTTGAGCAGCAGGTCGGCGCCGATCTCGATCGCGCGCAGGGCAGCGCCCGAGTCGGTGGTGAAGAAGGGGCTGCCGACGCCTGCGGCGAAGATCACCAGGCGGCCCTTTTCCAGATGGCGGATGGCGCGGCGGCGGATGTAGTCCTCGCACACGTCGTTGATCTTGATCGCGCTCATCACGCGGGCCTTGGCGCCCACTTTTTCCAGCGCATCCTGCATGGCCAGTGCGTTGATGACCGTGGCCAGCATGCCCATCTGGTCGCCGGTGACCCGGTCCATGCCGCCAGCGGCCAGGCCTGCACCGCGGAAGATGTTGCCGCCACCGATGACCAGTGCGACTTCGGCGCCAGCCTGCTGGGCCTCGACGACTTCACGGGCCAGGCGGTTGATGATCTTGGGGTCGATGCCGTAGTCCTCATCTCCCATCAGCGCCTCCCCGGAAAGTTTCAACAGGATGCGGCGATAGGCGAGCTTGGACATAGGGACCTCGGGTGCGTGGAAATCGCGGGCGATTCTACGCGCAAGCAGCGCGCGGCCAAAGCGTTTTGTGCACTGCGGCGCAAAATACCGGTGTGCCCCGCACATCCGGGGCGCACCATTCAGCCAAGCTCGGCGCCCGCAGTGGCAGACAGTTCATCATGCCCCAGTGCGCCGGGAGAGCGCGCGATGACCCGGTTGCGGCCCAGGTTCTTGGAGCGGTAGAGCACGTCATCTGCGGCGCGCAGGAGGTCCTGCACACCGGCAAAACGCTCGTAACCACCTTGGGTGGCCACGCCGGCCGAGAAGGTGATGAACAGCGGGCCGCCTTCCAGTTCCGCCATCGGGGTGGCGACGATGTTGGCCAGCACGCGGCGGATCACGTCAAGGGCGACCGATTCGCTGGTATTGGGCAGCAGCGCGACGAACTCCTCGCCGCCGAAACGGGCCACGGTGTCGCTGTTGCGCAGCTGCCCCTGCAGTTTGCCGGCGAAGGCGCGCAGCACCTCATCGCCGGTCAGGTGGCCGTGCGCGTCGTTGATCTTCTTGAAATCGTCCAGGTCGATGAAGGCCACCGACAATGGCCAGCCATGGCGGCCGGCGCGCAGGAATTCCTGTTCCAGTACGGCTTCGAGCTGGCGGCGGTTGAGGACGCCGGTCAACGCATCGCGATGGGCCTGGTCGGCCAGGCGCTTGGCGCGGGCCTCGAATTCATCGGCGCGACGGCGGGCCTGGTCGGCATCCTGCAGTTCGCGCAGGTTGCGCAGGGTGGCCAGCTCCTGGGCGTGGTCGATCAGCTCGCGCACGCGTGCCGGTGAATTCAGGCCGTTCTCGAACAGGCTGGCGATGTCCGGCAGCGCTTCGCTGATCCGGGCCAGGACCTGGTCGAAGCGGGCGCTGTCCATCTGCAGTCGGTCGTGGACCTGCTGCAGGGCGCTTTCGCGGGCGGTATCGGCGTCTTCATCCAGCCAGATGTCGGCAACGGCTCCAGACAGCTGTACGCAGGCCTGGAATGGATTCTCGGCGGTGCCTTCGTCTTCGCTGTGGCGGATGCTGTCGACCAGGTAGCGCGGCAGGCCCCACTCCTCGGCGACCCAGGCGCCGACGTCGGCGTGGCTGCAGCCGAGTTCCTGGCGCTCGCGCGCGATCAGATCAGGGTTGTCGCGCGCTTCGCGCAGCAGGGGCAGGTAGCGTTCGGATTCGGCCTGGGCCAGGCACAGCACGCCCATGTCCTGCAGCAGTCCGGCCAGCATCAGCTCCTCCAGTCGGCGCAGGCCGCGGGCCTGGCCGAGCTGGCTGGCCGCCAGCGCGCTGAGGATGCTGCGCTTCCAGGCGCGTTGGCGCAGGTCGTGGTCGGCGCCGCCTTTGCCGGTCAGGCCCTGGGTGACAGTGAAGCCCAGGGCGAGGCTGATCGTAGCGTTCAGCCCGAGCATGGTCAGCGCCTGGCCGAGGTTCTCGATCCGGCGCCGGCTGGCGTACAGCGGTGAATTGGCGATACGCAGCATGCGTGCACTCAACGCCATGTCGATGGCGATGATGTCCGCAGCGGTCGCGATGTCCGCTTCCGGGTCCTGGGCCAGTTCGATGATGCGCAAGGCAATACCGGGCGGCGAGGGGAGGTTGCGGCAAAGCGCCAGTGCAGCTGTCAGCTCGGGAGGCATGTCGGGTCGTTCAATTCCATTAGGACAAGAATACCTAGGAATGCATCACAGTCTGCGAATTTCGTTCCTGTTATGTGACTGCAGGTTCCCTGTGCCGAGTATCGGCTTGATTCGCTTGCAACGCAAAGGTGTCGGTGTGCGCACCAACGGTGCGCACCCACAGATTCGGCCACCCACAGGTGAGGGGCACCCACAGGCCCACCGGCATAAAAAAAGAGCCGCGGTTTCCCGCGGCTCCTTCTGGTTTCATTACAGCCGTGAGGCTGGAATCAGACCTGCATCGCCTTGGCAACTTCGGCGGCGTAGTCTTCCACCACCTTCTCGATGCCTTCGCCAACGACCAGCAGCTGGAAGCCAGCCACGTCGGCGCCGGCGGCCTTGACCACCTGCTCGACGGTCTTGTCGCCGTCCAGCACGTAGCTCTGGCCGTACAGGGTCACTTCGCTGACGATCTTGTTGATCTTGCCGCTGATGATCTTTTCCAGGATGTCGGCCGGCTTGGACTTGTCCTTCTCGGACATCTTGGCCAGTTCGATTTCCTTTTCCTTTTCCACGAACTCGGCCGGCACATCGGCGGCCTTGTTGTGCGGCGGCTTCAGCGCAGCCACGTGCATGGCCAGGCCGCGAGCCAGTTCGGCGTCGCCACCGATCAGGTCGACCAGCACGCCGACCTTGCCGTTGGTGTGGACGTAGGAACCGACGTTGCCGGTGGTGTCCAGCTTGACCAGGCGACGGATCTGGATGTTCTCACCCAGGGTCTGCACGGCGGTCGCGCGGGTTTCTTCGACGGTCTGGCCGGTCGGCAGGGTGGCCGACTTCAGGGCTTCCACGTCGGCGGCGCCCGATGCCAGTGCAGCGGCAGCGACGGAATCGACGAAGTTCTTGAAGTTGATGTCGTTGGCGACGAAGTCGGTTTCCGAGTTGATCTCGACCAGCACGGCCTTGCCGCCGTCCTGGGCCAGGCCCAGACGACCTTCGGCGGCCACGCGGTCAGCCTTCTTGTCGGCCTTGGCAGCGCCGGACTTGCGCAGCGCTTCAGCAGCGGCGTCGATGTTGCCGCCGGCCTCGGTGAGCGCCTTCTTGCATTCCATCATGCCGGCGCCAGTGCGCTCGCGCAGTTCCTTGACCAGGGAAGCAGTGATTTCCACGGGATTACCTCACGAAAGAAAGGGGTTGGGCCGGCATGGTGGCCGGCCCGTGTGACAGCTTCCTGTCGTCGCGCCATCGGCAGCGGACAGGAAAGGTGGGCGCGTGGCGCCCACCGGGGCCTGGATCAGGCCTGGGCTTCGCCCTTGTCGGCAGCAGCCTTCTTGGCCGGAGCGCGGCGAGCCGGCTTGCCTTCTTCGGCCGGAGCGTCGGCGAACTCTTCTTCACGGACGGTGGCAGCGTGCGGTGCAGCAGCCTTGCCTTCCAGCACGGCGTCAGCAGCGGCGCGTGCGTACAGCTGCACGGCACGGATGGCGTCGTCGTTGCCCGGGATCGCGTAATCCACCAGCTCCGGGTTGTAGTTGGTATCGACAACGGCGATCACCGGGATGCCGAGCTTCTTGGCTTCCTTGATGGCGATGTCTTCGTGGCCGATATCGATGACGAAGATCGCGTCCGGCAGACGGTTCATGTCCTTGATGCCGCCCAGCGAGGCTTCCAGCTTGTCGCGCTCGCGACGCAGGCCCAGCACTTCGTGCTTGACCAGCTTCTCGAAGGTGCCGTCGGATTCACCGGCTTCCAGTTCCTTCAGGCGGGCAACCGACTGCTTGACGGTACGGAAGTTGGTCAGGGTGCCGCCCAGCCAACGCTGGTTCATGAACGGCATGCCGCAACGCTCGGCTTCTTCGCGGATCGACTCACGCGCGCTGCGCTTGGTGCCCAGGAACAGGATGGTGCCGCGCTTCTGGGCAACCGACGAGATGAAGTTCATCGCGTCGTTGAACAGCGGGACGGTCTTTTCCAGGTTGATGATGTGGATCTTGCCGCGGGCGCCGAAGATGTACGGAGCCATTTTCGGGTTCCAGTAGCGGGTCTGGTGGCCGAAGTGGACGCCGGCTTCCAGCATCTGACGCATGGTGACCTGGGGCATTGCAAAACTCCTGATGGGGAACCGGCGATTCCGCCCGCGGGATAGGTATGCGGGACGCGTGGAAGCGCTGAAGGTTCCGGGGTTGGGCTTCCCTGTTGCCTCCGTGGCCGAACTCCTTGCGGAGCACCCCGGCACGGATGGGGGCAGCAGGTGTGGATTCACCGGTGACGTCCGGTGTGGACGGTGTCCCGCGCACGCGGCGGCAGGACATCCGGGCAATTATAGCCCGCTTGGCTGGCTCGCTGCAATTGCGGGTGTCTGCGCCGCCAGAATCACCTCTGTGCCGTCCTGCAGGCGGGCATGGAACCTGCCGCCTGCATAGCCATCGGCGCGCGGCGGCAGCTGCCACTGGCGCTGGCGCGCCGCCAGTACGTAGCCGGCAAGACCGGGCAGCAGCAGGCTGCGTTGGCCGCCAGCCGCCTCATAGGCAAGGTCGCTCAAGCGCGCGTGCCCGGTGCCACCGTTCAACAGTCTCAGTGTGAATTGCGACCCGTTGACCACCAGCTCTGCCCGCAGGCAGGGGGGCGTTGGGCCGACCGGTTCGCTGCGGAACAGGGGCAGTGAATAGCGCGGCATGGCCGGTTCTGCCGGAGCCAGGATGATACGGAATGCCTGTTCAGCGGCCACAGGTGCGGATGACGCCGGCAGCAACCAGACGCGCTGGCGTGCACCGGCAGGAAGGTCCAGCAGGGTCGGACTGGCCAGCACCTGCGCGCTGCGTTGCAGGTGTTCGGCGCCCGGTTGCTGGTCCCACGCCCAGATCTGCACCTGGCCGCGCCAATGCCCAGGGCCAGGATTGCGCAGCCACAGCTCGGCCCGCCCCTGCGCAGCCGGCAGGTTCAGGGTGGTCGGCACCAGCTCCAGCGCCTGCGCGGCAATAGGCAGCACCGCGGCCAGCAGCAGCAGTAGCCGGCGCATCAGTAGTAAGTGGTGGGCGGTTCGGGCAGCGAATGCCCCTGTTCGTCCTGCGCTGGCGGGGCCAGTTCACGGACCTGGGGCGGCAGGTGACCGCCGTCGCTGTGCTGCTGTGGCACCGGGCAACGTGGGCCACGCTCCGTGCCGGCGCAGCCTTCAACCACAGTCAGGCGGATCTGCAGTGGGACGGGCGCCGGGTCGGCCCACGCTGTCGTGCTGGTGATGGACATCGCTCCGATCAGTATTCCGCGAACCACCTGCCATCCACCGTGTTGTCGACTTGATGCGCGGTATCGGCCGACAGGGGGGATTCTGTAGAGCGGGCTCCCCTCAGTAGGTGATCGTCACCTGCACCAGGTCGTTGTAGGTGCCCGCCGGAGGCTGTCCGGCGACGGGAGGCACACGCCCGAATATGTTCAGTGTCTGCGCGCTGCCAGTGCCGACGCCGCTGAAGGTGTCCACGGTGAGCGTATTGCCCCAGCGCTGGCTGCGCGCAGCGTCCCGGTACAGCTCGTAGGTCAGGTAATAGCTGTTGCTGCCGATGGTGGTACGCATGCGCCGGGTGGTGGTCAGGGCCGGGTTGTTCTGACCGTTGTTCAGGCCGACCTGGTAGGCGGTGCGCTTGAGGCAGGTCAGGGTGAGGGTGGCGGTCTGGTCGATGTTGGCGGGAATGCTGCCGGTGACGTTGCCGAAATTCATGGTGGTGGTGAGGTAGCTGCCGCATTGCGGCAGCACGGTGGCAGTGGCATTGAAGGTGAAGGCATTGCTGGCGGTGTTGGTGCCGGTAGCGCCGCCATTGCAGGTGGCCGGTACGGTGGCGGTGCCCAGCAGCACCTCGTTCCAGGCCCAGGTGAGCACCACGTTGGCCCCGGTGAAGGTGCTGCTGTAGTTGCCGGAGGCCAGCACCTGGTTGGCCGGAATCTGTGCGAACAACTGCGTGGTACGGCTGCCGGAGCCGCCGATCAGCGGCACGTTGTAGGTCATCGTCAGCTCCTGTGCGGGAGGTGTACCGCGCGGTGCCAGGCCGGTGACTTCGCTGTAGTTGGCGACGTTGTAGATCTGGAAATTGAGCGGATCACTGCTGCCGTTGACCATTGTCCGCCACGGCGAAGTACTGGTGCCGCCGGTGCCATTGCCCAGGCCGATGCAGACGCGGATGCCGGTGGTGGCGATCAGGCTGAGTGCGGCGGTGGAGCAGTTCACGGTGATGTTCAAGGTGCCGGGGGTGGCACCTGCCGCGCCGCTGCTGACGTTGCCGAAGGGCAGCAGCGCGTCGGCGGTGGCGGTGCACGTCGCGGCCGCGCGTGTCGGCGCACTGGCGATCAGGCCGGCCAGAAGCAGCAGGCCGAGCAGCAGCATCCTCATGGCGCCACCTCCGGCACGCATTGCAGCGGGGCCGGGCGCGCGCTGGCCCCGACGGCGACCACCTGCGGTACCGGCACGCGGACCCGGCACTGGCCACCGCTGCTGGTGATGTACAGCACGCTGCCAGGTGCAACGTCCTCCAGGTACAGCAGGCCGTCGTAGCCCACGGTGGCCTGGCGGCCATCGGGCAGCTGCACTTCGCTGCCCACCTCCAGCGGTTGCCCCCTCATGTCCTGCAGGATCAGCCGCAACGACGCGCGCGAACGCAGGTTGAAGGTCAGGCCGGTGCCGGCGCGCTGGCGGGGTGTCACCCAGTCCTCGATGCGATCAGCGCGCATGTCCGCCGGCAGGTCCAGGGTGTCGATGGAGACGCGGTTGCGCTGCCAGGACAGCAGCGGACTGATCAGCAGCAGGCCCCGATCGTCGGTGACACCGATCAGGCGGTTCTCAAGCCGCACCGGCACACCGCCAACGCCATTCGTGCTGACCACGGCGAAGGCGTCGGCGACTTCGCGGGCGGCGAAGGTGTGCCCGGCCATCCACACCAGGCTGCCGCTGGCGCTGCCATAGGCGTAGTTGAGGCCCGCCTGGCGGGAGGCACCGAAGGCGTAGCGGCCGACATCGTTGAGGATGCCGACTTCGGCCAGGCCGCCGCTGCCGCCGTCGCCGTGGCGGACCTGCGCGCGCCAACCGATACCGCCTGCGCTGCCGTCGCCCGGGACCGGCTGGGTGACATCGGCGACCCAGCTCTGGCGGTCGCCATTGCGCTGGCTGGACAGGCTGGCCTGGCGGTTGTTGCCCAGGCTTGCGGTCAGCGACAGGTAGACACTGCGGTCATCACTGTCGTCCAGGTTCTGGTTGACCGACAGGTAGGCCGACCAGCGCGGGCTCCAGCTGCGTGACCAGAACAGGCTGGCATAACGGTTGTCATCGCCATCGGGGTAGCGCAGGCGAAGGTAACTGGCGCTGAGGGTGCCCAGGCGCAACAGGTCCAGGCCGACCGTGGCCTGCTCGCTGATGCTGGGCGGCAGGTTGGCCTGCAGCGCGCCCAGGTCGCGGTAGTCGCCGTGGCTGCGCACGCTGCGCAGATTGAAGTTGAAATGGCGGTTGTTCCAGCTGTACCCCAGCGCCCACTGGCCGCCCTGCAGGCCCTGGTAGCGGCTGTGGGCGTAGGCGGCATTGAATACGCCCGCACCGCCCAGCAGCCACCAGCCGCCCAGGCCGGCCTGTGCCAGGCCGCCGCCGCCTTCGGCGTGTGCTTCGCCGGTGAACGTATCGCTGACGCCGCCGCGCCAGCTGGCGCTTGCCACGGTACGGTCGTCGTAGGCGAAGGAGCGTTCGCCGAACTGCTCGCGCAGCTGGCCGACGCCGAGCGACCAGTCCGACAGGCCCTTGGCCAGCAGCTGCTGGGTGCCGTAGAAGCTGAAATCCAGCGTCTGCATGCGGCCAAAGGCATCGGTGACCACCACCTGCGCGCTGCCGGTACCGCTGATGCCCGGTTGCGCCGCCAGCTGGAACGGCCCAACCGGTACCTGGCCGCTGTATTGGCGCAGGCCATCGACATACAGCTCGACCGTCGATGGCACCACCGCCTGGCCGAGGAAGGCCGGGGTGGGGGTGAGGACGCGATACGGCTGCAGCCCGTAATTGCGCCCGATCTGCAGGCCGCCCAGGCGTACCGGCCGGCTCCAGTCGACAAAGCCGCTGTAGAAGTCGCCAACCTCCAGGGTCAGCGCCTTGTCCGGGAAATCCAGTGTCCAGCGCGTATCAAGGCGTACGCTTTCGCTGCGCCAGTGGCGGTCTCCGGTCTGGTAGCGACGGCTGACGGCGGTGTTCTCGAAGGTGCCGGTACCGATGCCGAACACTCGCAGTTCAGAGCTCAGGGTAAGGTTGCCGAGGCTGTCGACACGGCTGCCGTACAGGTCGTAATTGAGCAGGACGCCGGGCGAGGCGCTGCCGCGGGAAGCGCGGACCTGCGGGCGGCTGAGCACGGTCGTGGGCAGGGTCAACTGGTCCAGCGGCACGTCCAGCGCGAGGGTCTGCAGGTGCGCGTCATAGCGCACCACCGCACCGCTGATCTGGTCGAGGTACACCGGGGCATCGCCGCTGGCGTTGAAGCCAAGCTGGCGCAGGATTTCGGGGCTGGCCTGCAGGCGGCCACGGTTGTCGGTGAAGGGCAGCAGGCCGCGCGGCGTGCTGTTGAGGGTCACGTCCAGGTACAGCGTCTGGTTGGCCGTGAGTGGGGTTGGTGGCGGCAGCAGGGCATCGGCGGAGACCCCGGAGACATCGGCTGCATGAGCCGCCGGGGACAGGGCCGCACCGAGCGCTGCGCTCATCAGCGCCTCAGCGAGCCGGTGGTGGCGGCAGCGACGTCTGTTCCGACTCGCCATTGAGCTTGGCCGTGATCTGGTCGTTGTCGCGGTCGATCGCCGTGCGCTCCAGCGGCCAGCGCATGACCTGGCCGGGCAGCACATAGCCCAGCAGGCCGGGATGGACGATGCGCGGCCGCTCCGGGCTACCCAGGGCGAGGTCAGCGATCTGCGCGTAGCTGTTGCCGGTATTGCCTACTTCCACGCCGTTGCGTCCGTCGTCCAGCCGGACCAGGCGGGCGTGCAGCTGCGGTGCCAGCCGGCTGCCAGCGCCGGGTTGCACGAATACCGGGACGGAATAGCGCAGCACGAACTGCATGCCTTCGGTGCGCGTGGCCAGATCGGGCACCTCGTCGACGATCAACCGGTAGTACTGCTGCGCAGCCGGTGCTTCGGCCACGGCGCGCATGACCCGTACCAGCTGTTGCTGGCCGGCGGCCAACTCCTGCATCGGTGGCGTGGCCAGCAGATCTTCGGTGGGCAGCAGCTGTTCGTTGCCGTCCTGCTGCACCCAACGGAATACCCGGACCTGCAGCTTCACCGGCGAGGTGCCGCTGTTGGTCAACCACAGTTCGCCGGCGCGCTGGCGTGCCTCCAGCTGCAGGCTGGTGGGCGCGACCTGCAGGCTGGTCGCCGAGGCCGCGGAGACCCAAAGAAGCAGGCTGAGAACGAGCAGCGCCACGCCGGTGGCGCGCCACGGGCGGGATCCGGCCATGCGGGCGTGCTCCATCAATACGTGATCGTGGCGGTGACGGTGTCCAGGTAGTTGCCGGTAGCGGCGTTGGCCGTGCTCAGGTTGAGGATCTGGCCATAGACGATGTACGGCACCGCAAGGCCGGTGCCGATGCCGGCCTGGGTGTTGGTGCCCGAGGTAGCGCCCCAGACCAGGGTATGCGCGGCATCCTGATAGAGCTGGTAGCCGACAAAGTTGTTCGCGGTCACTGCGGCGTTGGTGTTCTTCATCCGCCGCGTGGTGACGTCGTTGGCGGTGCCGGCGTTGGCACCGGCATTCAGCGAGATGGTGTACGGGGTCAGCGCCGAACACTGTGCGGTCACCGTGCCCTGGCCCAGGGTCGGGGTAGCGGTGGTGGACGCGGCGGTGCCGAAGTCGACATTGGTGGCCGCAGCTGCAGTGATGGTGCAGGCCTTGGTGACCACCAGGGTGACGTTGAACGTGGTGGTGTCGGCGGCGGCGGCCGGGCCTGCCACCAGCAGGGCCAGGGCCCAGGCCAAAGGGGAACGAGCTGCGGATCGCATGGACAACCTCCCTGACCCGAAGGTCCGTTGAACAGGGCGAAAACGGCACATTCAGCGCCGTTTTGACGACAGTGACCCCAGCGTAGGCACCGTAAGTGTCTGTATTGCGTGAGAATCAGGGATTCGAAAGGGGGCAGGTCATCACGCTTTCACGTTCCTTGCCGGATCCGTGCATGCCCCGGATCGCCAGTTGGGTGGCGTTCGTTCAGATTGCGGCCGGATCGGCGATAATGGGAGCCATGAGCGTGAATATCAAAACCCCGCAGGAAATCGAGATGATGCGCATCGCCGGCCGCCTGGCCAGCGAAGTGCTCGACATCGTCACCCCCCACGTCAAGCCCGGTGTCACGACCGAGGAACTGGACCGCATCTGCCACGACCACATCGTGAACGTGCAGGGCGCCATTCCGGCCAACGTCGGCTACCGCGGCTTCCCCAAGACCGTGTGCACCTCGGTCAACAATGTCATCTGCCACGGCATTCCCAGCGAAGGGAAGGTCCTCAAGGATGGCGACATCATCAATATCGACGTCACCGTCATCAAGGACGGCTGGCATGGCGACACCAGCCGCATGTACTTCGTCGGCACCCCGTCGGTGATGGCCAAGCGCCTGGTCGACGCCACCTACGAGGCCATGTGGCGCGGCATCCGCGCGGTGCGTCCGGGCGCAACCCTGGGCGACGTCGGCCATGCGATCCAGAGCTACGCCGAAGGCGAGCGTTTCAGCGTGGTGCGCGAGTACTGCGGCCACGGCATCGGCAAGGTCTACCACGATGAACCGCAGGTGGTGCATTACGGCCGTCCGGGCCAGGGCCTGGTACTGCAGCCGGGCATGACCTTCACCATCGAGCCGATGATCAACGAGGGCACCCGCTACAACAAGGTGCTGCCCGATGGCTGGACCGTGGTGACCAAGGACCGCAAGCTGTCGGCACAGTGGGAGCACATGATCGCGGTCACCGAGACCGGCGTGGACGTGCTGACCCTGTCGCCGGGCGAGTCGCAGGTCTCCTGACGATGCTGCCGGCGAGTTCGCTGCTGGACACGCCGGCCGCGTCGCTCAACGACCCGGACTGGGCTGCTGCCGCGCGCGACGCGCTGCAGCAGGCCGATACGCGCCTGTACCGCCGCTTCGACCAGGGCGACAACATCGAGCGCCTGCTGGCACTGCGCGCGCGCGCGGCCGATCACCTGATCCGCCATGCGTGGCAGCGCTGCCTGCCGGCCGACAGTGGCCTGTCGCTGTTTGCGGTCGGTGGCTATGGGCGCGGTGAACTGTTCCCGCGCTCGGACATCGACCTGCTGGTGTTCGGCGATCCGCAGGCGCAGCTGGCCCATGAAGAGGCGCTCGCGCGCCTGTTCGCGCTGCTGTGGGATTGCGGCCTGGCGGTCAGCCACGCGGTGCGTTCGGGCGGGCAGTGCAGCGAGGCTGCAGCTGACCAGACCGTGCTGACCGCGTTGATCGAAGCGCGCCCGCTGATGGCCGATGAGGCGGCGCGGCGTGCGCTGCGTGCGGCAGTGGATGACCGCGAACTGTGGCCGCCGCGTGCGTTCTTCCTGGCCAAGCTGGAGGAACTGCGCAACCGCCACCAGCGTTTCGGCGACACCGCTGACAACCTGGAGCCTGACCTGAAGGATGGCCCCGGCGGCCTGCGCGATCTCAACACGCTGGGCTGGATGGCGCTGCGTGCGTTTGGCGTGCGCGATCTGGAAGCGCTGGTCGGCCTGGGCCACCTGGGCGCTGACGAGGCCGCGGCGCTGAAGCGCGAACGTGCGGTGCTGGCGCGACTGCGCTTCGGCCTGCACCTGGTGGCGCGACGCCCGGAAGAGCGCCTGCGCTTCGATTACCAGAAGACCCTGGCCGCGCGCCTGGGCTTTGAGGACGATGCCGAGAGCCTGGGCGTCGAGAAGATGATGCAGGGCTTCTACCGCGCCGCTTCGGTGGTGCGGCGGATCAGTGATCGTCTCCTGCAACGTTTCGAGGAACAGTTCGATGGCGAGGCACAGCCTGAGCCGCTGACCGTGGGGTTCGCGCTGCGCCGTGGCTATCTGGCGGCCAACGATGCCGACTGGCCGAATGCTGACATCGGCCAGGTCTTCGCGCTGTTCGCCAGCTGGGCGAACAATCCGCAGATCCGTGGCCTGCATTCGTTGACTGCGCGCGCGCTGGCCGAATCGCTGCCGTTGCTGCCTGCCTATGACCAGGCAGACCCTGATGCGCGCGAACAGTTCATGGCCCTGCTGCGTGGCCAGCGCCCGGTCGACACGCTTTCGCGCATGGCGCGGCTGGGCGTGCTCGGGCAGTGGATTCCCGCATTCGCCCAGGTCAGCGGGCGCATGCAGTTCGACCTGTTCCATGTCTACACCGTCGACCAGCACACGCTGATGGTCCTGCGCAACATGGGGCTGTTCGCCAGCAGTCGCGCCGATGAACGTTTCTCCATCGCCCACGAAGTCTGGCCGCGCCTGCGCAAGCCCGAACTGCTGCTGCTGGCCGGCCTGTTCCACGACATCGCCAAGGGGCGCGGCGGCGATCATTCCGAACTGGGCGCGGTCGATGCACGGGCGTTCTGCCACGCGCAGGGGCTGAGTGGTTCGGATACCGAACTGGTGGCCTGGCTGGTCGAACAGCACCTGCGGATGTCGGTGACCGCGCAGAAGCAGGACATCGCCGATGCGGACGTGATCCATCGCTTCGCGACCCTGGTCGGCAGCCGCGACCGCCTGGATTACCTCTATCTGCTGACCTGCGCCGACATCGCCGGCACCAGCCCGAAGTTGTGGAACGCGTGGAAGGACCGGCTGCTGGCCGATCTGTATTTCGCTACCCGCCGCGCGCTGCGCGAGGGCCTGGAGCATCCGGTGCCGGCCGCCGAGCGCGTGGCCGAAGCGCGCGACAGCGTGCGTGCACTGGTGCGCGAGCAGGGCTACGACGATGCCACCATCGATCGCCAGTTCGCGGTGATGCCCGACGAAGGCTTCATCCGCCTGCGCCCGGAACAGCTGGCATGGCAGGCTGCCGCGCTGATACCGATCAAGCAGGGCCAGACGCTGGTGAAGGTTCGCCGGATCAGCGTCGATGATCCCGCGCTGGAAGTGTTCGTGCATTCGCCGGACCGTGACGGCCTGTTCGCCGCGATCGTGATGACCCTGGACCGCAAGGGCTACGGGATCCACCGCGCGCGCGTGCTGGATGGTCCGGCAGACACGATTTTCGATAATTTTGAAGTGAGCCCGGCCGATACGTTTGCCGATGGCAGCAGCGCCAATCTGGAAGCGGCCCTGCGCGAGGCGCTCAGTGGCGACTTGGCGCGGCTGCGTCCCTCGCGCCGGGTGGTGCCACGCCAGCTGCGCCACTTCCGTTTCGCCCCACGCATCGAGTTCCGCGATGAACCCGGCGCGACCCGTTTTGCCCTGGTCGCGCCCGACCGCCCCGGCCTGCTGGCCGACGTGGCGTTCGTGCTGCGCAACCAGGGATTGCGCGTGCAGGACGCGCGCATTGCCACATTCGGCGAACGCGCCGAAGACACCTTCGTGATCAGTGACGAACACGACCTCCCCCTGACTGAATCCGCCCGGCAGCAGCTGCATGACGCAATGCTGGCCTGCCTGGACCCTGATCGAAACGCCGGAGACCCCACCTGATGGCCACCAAGCCTGCAAAGAAGACTGACGCGACCGCCAAGAGCGCAGCGGCCAGAAAGACCACTGCCGCAGCCCCGGCTGCGAAGAAATCTGCACGACAGCCGAAGGTTGGCCAGCCCGCAGCGACGAAGAAGACCGCCGCGCCGAAGGCTGCAGCGAAGAAGGCTCCGGCGAAGAAGGCCCCGGCCAAGACCGCCGAAGCTGCGCGCGCCGAAAACATCGCGCGCAAGTCCCTGCGCAAGCCGGCCGGCCCGGGCGTGGAAGAACTGAAATTCGGCATCGAAAGCGCTTTCGAGCGCCGCGCCACGCTGACCCTGCACGAACTGGAAGGCTCGACCCGCCCGCTGGTCAACCGCGTGATCGACGGCCTGGAAAGCGGCGAGTTCCGCGTCGCCGAGCCGGACGGCCAGGGTGGCTGGAAGGTCAACGAATGGCTGAAGAAGGCGGTGCTGCTGTATTTCCGCGTCAACGACATGGCCGTGGTCGATGCACGTCCGGCACCGTTCTGGGACAAGGTCGAATCGCGCTTCGCCGGCTATGACGAGGCGAAATTCCGCCGCGGCGGCGTGCGCGTGGTGCCGGGTGCGATCGCCCGTCGCGGCACGTATTTCGGCAAGGACGTGGTGCTGATGCCGAGCTTCACCAACATCGGTGCCTACGTCGGCGAAGGCACGATGGTCGATACCTGGGCCACCGTCGGTTCCTGCGCGCAGATCGGCCAGCACTGCCATCTGTCCGGTGGTGCCGGCATCGGCGGCGTGCTCGAGCCGCTGCAGGCCAGCCCGACCATCATCGAAGACCATTGCTTCATCGGTGCGCGTTCGGAAGTGGTGGAAGGCGTGGTCGTCGGCCATCACAGCGTGATCGGCATGGGCGTGTTCCTCAGCCAGAGCACCCGCATCTACAACCGCGCCACCGGCGAAATCAGCTACGGCTACATCCCGCCGTACAGCGTGGTGGTGTCCGGCTCGCTGCCGAGCAAGGACGGTACCCACTCGCTGTACTGCGCGGTGATCGTCAAGCAGGTCGATGCCCGTACCCGCAGCAAGACCAGCGTCAACGACCTGCTGCGCGGCCTGGCCGACTGACGGAGCCGCACGCATGAGCACCACCGTCTACGGTCTGAAGAACTGCGATACCTGCAAGAAGGCGACCAAGTGGCTGGACCGCTTCGGCGTGCCGTACACCTTCGTCGACTACCGCGACAACAAACCCAGCCCGGAAACGCTGCTGGAATGGGCGGCACAGCTGGGTGGCCTGGCAGCGATGGTCAACAGGTCCTCCACCACCTGGCGGCAATTGCCGGACAACCGCAAGGCCGCCGATTCGGAAGCGGAGTGGAAGCTGCTGCTGCGTGAATACCCGCAGCTGATCAAGCGCCCGCTGGTGGTGACCGCCGACGGCAAGGTGAGCCAGGGTTTCAGCGACAACGGCTTCAAGGCGCGCTTCGGCGTGGGCGGCGCGTGAGCGCCGTCCTCGACCTGGCCTGCGATCTGATCGCACGGCCATCGGTGACCCCGGACGATGCCGGCTGCCAGGTGCTGATCGGCGAACGTCTGCAGGCGGCGGGTTTCACCTGTGAGCACCTGCGGCTGGGCGAGGTCGACAACCTGTGGGCCACCCACGGCAGCGGCGCACCGGTGCTGGTCCTGCTGGGCCACACCGACGTGGTGCCGCCGGGCCCCCGCGAAGCGTGGCAGAGCGATCCGTTCGCACCGCAGATCCGCGATGGCGTGCTGTACGGTCGCGGCACCGCGGACATGAAGGGCAGCGTGGCTGCGTTCGTGATCGCTGCCGAACAGTTCGTTGCCGCCCATCCGCAGCACACGGGCACGCTGGCGGTGCTGTTGACCAGCGATGAAGAAGGCGATGCCATCGACGGCGTGCGCCATGTCGCGCGCCTGTTTGCCGAGCGCGGCCAGCGCATCGACTGGTGCATCACCGGCGAGCCGTCGTCCACCGCCACGCTGGGTGACCTGCTGCGCGTCGGGCGGCGGGGCAGCCTGTCGGCCAAGCTGCGCGTGCAGGGTGTGCAGGGCCACGTGGCCTACCCGGACAAGGCGCGCAATCCGATCCATCTTGCCGCGCCGATGCTGGCCGAACTGAGCGCACGGCGTTGGGACGAGGGCTACGAGAGCTTCCCGGCGACCAGCCTGCAGATCTCCAACATCCATGCCGGTACCGGCGCCAACAACGTGATTCCCGGTGAGCTGGAGGTGGATTTCAACATCCGCTACAACCCGCATTGGGATGCAGCGAAGCTGGAAGCGGAGATCACCACGCTGCTGGACCGTCATGGCCTGCAGTACACGCTGAAGTGGCACCGCAGCGGCGAACCGTTCTACACCCCGGAAGGGACGTTGCGGGCAGCGGCGCGCGCGGTGCTGGCCGAGCACACCGGTCGCGCGCCTGAAGAGAGCACCGGTGGTGGCACCTCCGATGCGCGCTTCATCGCACCCCTGGGTGCGCAGTGCATCGAAGTCGGCCCGGTCAACGCCAGCATCCACCAGGTGGATGAAAACGTGCGGGTGGACGAGCTGGAAGCGTTGCCGGGGCTGTACCAGCGACTGGTAGAGCGCCTGCTGGTGTAGCGCTCGTCCACCGGGTTTCTGTGGATCCGCCGGGCATGGCCCGGCGCTACTCCGAGAACTGGAAGAACGGCGGCTTGATCGCTTCGCGCCAGTACGACTCGTCGGCCATGTAGAAGCCCTGTGCGCTGGCCTTGGCGAACCACGCCGCCGCGGCATCCACGTTCTTCTGCAGACCATCGCCGCCGCGGCCGAGTGCCAGCCCGGCCAGGTACTGCCCATACACGTTGCCCTGTGCAGCGGCACGCTCATACCAGCGCAGCGCTTCAGCCTTGTTCTGCACTACGCCGATGCCGGCCTCGTACAGCGTGCCCAGGTCCACCTGCGCTTCGGCATCGCCGCGCGCGGCGCGGCGCTGGATGCGCGCGATCACCGGGTTCGGTGAGGCATCAGCGCTGAGCGGAGTGCCGGGCTTCGCGGACCCGCTGGTGGCATCGCGCAACGGCTGCAGCTTGTACAGCTGGCGCAGGTAGACCGCGCGGCGCAGGCGCCAACGCAGTGCGCCCTCCATGTCGCCACGTCGCTCGTACCACGTCTCCAGATCGCTCATCGCATACGGCGAGCCGTGATAGGCGGCGCGGTGGTACCAGCGGTAGGCCTTGCGCGCGGAAGGTTTGAGCACCACCGCGTCGGGCTTCTGCGGGGCATCACCGCTGTCCAGTCGGCCGCGTTCCAGGATCGTACCCAGCTGCTCCTCGGCACTGGTGGTGCGGTGCGTGCGCGGCGTGGTGGCAGCGGCGCGCGCGTACCAGTCCAGCGCGCGCACGTCGTTGCGGTACTGGTACAGCTTGGCCACGCGTAACGCCGAATCGAACTGGCCATCGGCAGCCGCGGCCAGGGCGTCGCGTTCGCTGTCATCGACCGGGCGGGTGGGCGTGGTCGCGCAGCCGGCCAGGGCGATCACGGCCAGGAGGGGCAGCAGGCGACGGTAGGAAGGGTTCATCCATGAATTCCGGAAAGCGGGCAGGGGATTATCCGGGTCGCTACCGGCGTGGCCGCTGAATCGGTTGCCATCGCAACAGTTGCGCCGCGCCGGAAACCCGGTTACGGTCGGATCCATGTCGCTCCGCCTGGCCACCGCCGTCAACAACACCAACCGCAATAATCTGCGCGCGAATAATCGTGCGCGGCCGATGCGGGACTGCGCCCTGGGTAGATAGACAGCAACACACGCCCGGACACCAGAAAACCCGCATCGGCCGATGCGGGTTTTTTTTGTGCCCGGGCGCAGCCCCACCCGGGCCTGGATGGCCGGTCGAACACTTTCCCCCCGTGTACTTCCCCACAACAGGAGCTCCACCCATGTGTTCGATCTTCGGTATTTTCGGCCTGCAGGCCGGTGACGATCTTCCTTCCCTGCGCCGCCATGCGCTGGAGCTGTCGCAGCGCCAGCGCCATCGTGGCCCGGACTGGAGCGGCGTGTATCTGGACGAAGGCGCGCTGCTGGTCCACGAGCGCCTGGCCATCGTCGATCCGGCCGGCGGCTCGCAGCCGCTGCTGTCCGAAGACGGGCAGCTGGCGCTGGCGGTCAACGGCGAGATCTACAACCACCAGCAGCTCAAGGCCGGCCTCGCCGAAGCCTATGCCTTCCAGACCGGTTCGGACTGCGAGGTGATCAACGCGCTGTACCGCCAGGGCGGATCGCCTGCGCAGTGGCTGGAACAGCTCAACGGCATCTTCGCCTTCGCTCTGTGGGACCGTGCAGCCGGCCGTGTGCTGGTGGCGCGCGACCCGGTCGGCGTGGTGCCGCTGTACTGGGGCCATGATGCGCAGGGACGGTTGCGCGTAGCGTCTGAAATGAAGGCGCTGGTGGATACCTGCGCCGACGTTGCCCAGTTCCCTCCGGGCCATTACTACGACAGCGCCAGCGGTGAACTGGTGCGCTACTACCAGCAGCCGTGGCGCGAGTACGACGACGTGCAGGGCCGCCAGGCCGATCTCGCCGAGCTGCGCCAGGCCTTCGAACATGCGGTCGAGCGCCAGCTGATGAGTGACGTGCCGTATGGCGTGCTGCTGTCGGGCGGGCTGGATTCGTCGCTGGTTGCTGCCGTGGCAGCACGTTATGCGCGCCGTCGCATTGAAGATGGCGGCCAGAGCGAAGCGTGGTGGCCGCGCCTGCATTCGTTCGCCATCGGCCTGAAGGGCTCGCCGGATCTGGCGGCTGCTGCGGTGGCCGCCGAAGCGCTGGGCACGGTGCACCACGGCTTCGAATACACCTTCGAAGAAGGCCTGGATGTGCTGCCGGAGGTGATCCGCCACATTGAAACCTACGACGTCACCACCATCCGCGCGTCCACGCCGATGTTCCTGCTGGCGCGCCGGATCAAGGCGATGGGGGTGAAGATGGTGCTGTCCGGCGAAGGCAGCGACGAGATCTTCGGCGGCTATCTTTATTTCCACAAGGCACCGGACGCGCGCGAATTCCACCAGGAACTGGTGCGCAAGCTCGATGCCCTGCACAACTACGATTGCCTGCGCGCCAACAAGTCGATGATGGCCTGGGGCGTGGAGCCGCGGGTGCCGTTCCTGGACCGCGAGTTCCTCGACGTGGCGATGCGATTCGATGCCGCGCACAAGATGGTCGGCGCCGGTTTCGGTGGTCGCCGCATCGAGAAGGCCGTGCTGCGCGAGGCCTTCGAGGGCTATCTGCCGGACAGCATCCTGTGGCGGCAGAAGGAGCAGTTCAGCGATGGCGTCGGTTACGGTTGGATCGACGGCCTGAAGGCGCATGCCGAAGCACAGGTCAGCGACCGCGTGCTGGCCGCCGCCGACAAGCGCTTCCCGCACAACCCGCCGCAGACCAAAGAGGCGTATTACTACCGCCACCTGTTCGAGCAGTTCTTCCCCAGCCACGCGGCGGCTGAAACCGTGCCGGGCGGCAAGTCGATCGCCTGTTCCTCGCCGGCGGCCATTGCCTGGGACGCCAGCTTCGCCGCTGCCGCCGATCCGTCGGGCCGCGCCATCGCCGGCGTGCACGAGCAGGCGCTGGCCTGAACCAAAAAGGGGGCGGAAGGGGATCAAGCTGTTCGTGGCATAAGCAACTTGATTCCCTCCGTCCCCTTCTTGCGACGTATCATCGGCGCCCTGCACATTGGGGAATGTTCATGGACGTACAGACCGGAGATCCCGTGCGGCCGACGAAGTGGGCGTGGCGTTACCTTGTCTGGGCCGGCGTGCCGCTGCTGGTCGGCCTGCTGCTGGCCCGCTATGCCGGGCCCGGGCTGCCGACGGTGGCCAGCAAGGCCGAGGCCGTGGTCGGCAGTGATTGGGCGCATCACCTGGCCTCGCCGCTGGGCCGGTTCCTGCTGCAGCTGCTGGTGCTGTTGCTGGTCGCCAAGGGCGCGGGCGCACTGTTGAAGCGTTTCGGCCAGCCGGCCGTGATCGGCGAGATGGCCGCTGGCCTGATGATGGGGCCGCTGTTGCTGGGCAGTCTGCTGCCACAGGTGCACGGCGCGCTGTTCCCCGCCGCTTCGCTGGGGCCGCTGGGCATGCTCAGCCAACTGGGCGTGCTGATGTTCCTGCTGGTGGCCGGCGCCGAACTGGATCTGGGTGCGCTGCGTGGGCGTCGCCGATTTGCCTTCACCGTCAGCCACGCCGGCATCGCGGTGCCGTTCGTGCTTGGCGTGGTCCTGGCGATCTGGCTGTATCCGCAGCATGGCCCGCAAGGCGTGAGCTTTACCGCGTTCGCGCTGTTCGTCGGCATCTCGATGAGCATCACCGCCTTTCCGGTGCTGCTGCGCATCCTTGCTGATCGAGGCATCACCCACACATCGCTGGGGCAGACCGCCATCGCCTGCGCGGCGTTGGGCGATGCGACTGCGTGGTGTCTGCTGGCGCTGATCGTGGCCGCAGCGCAGGCCACTGGCTGGTTGCCGGCCAGCCTCAACCTGCTGTGCGTGGTGGCGTTCATCGCACTGATGCTGGGGCTGGTGAAGCCGTGGTTTGCCCGCCAGGCCATCGCGCCGGGCCGCGAAGGGAGCTGGCTGCTGGGCATCCTGCTGCTGTCACTGGCCAGTGCGCTGGTTACCGAAGTGCTCGGCATCCACGCGCTGTTCGGCGCGTTTGCTGCGGGCGTGGCGGTGTCGTCCAACGCGCAGTTGCGTCAGCTGCTGGTGGCCAGGGTCGAACCGTTCGCGGTGACCCTGCTGCTGCCGCTGTTCTTCGCCATGACCGGCCTGCGCATGCGTGCCGACGCGCTGCAGGGCAGCGACATCCTGCTGTGCGTGGTGGTGATCGCAGTGGCCACGGTGGGCAAGCTGCTGGGCACCTGGAGTGCGGCGCGCAGCACCGGCATGGCCTCGCGCGAAGCGTGGCGACTGGGGGCGCTGATGAACACCCGCGGGTTGATGGAACTGATCGTGCTCAACCTGGGCTACGAGCTGGGCCTGCTCGGCGACCGCCTGTTCGCGGTGCTGGTGATCATGGCGCTGGTGACCACCGCAATGACCGGGCCGCTGTTGAACCTGATCGAGCGCCGCAGGGCCTGACCCGGTCGCGCCGAGCGGCTCCACAGGGCCATCCCCTCAGCCGGATGGCGTAGTAGTGCCGGCCGCTGGCCGGCAACCACGCACACGAGTCGGGCATCAGGCGGTCGCCGGCCAGCGGCCGGCGCTACTTCACCGGTGCCAGCGTCATCGTGTGCTCTGCCTTGCCGGGCAGGAACGGGGTGGGGCGACCGTGCACCCAATCCTCATGTCCCGCGCCCCAGTAAGGCGATAGCGGATGGCCGCTCTGCCCGCCCGGCATGTGCACGATGCCGTCGGCTTCGTGGCCGGGCGAGACCACCATCCGCTGCGAGGCACCGAAGGCCGGTGTCTGTACACGCGGCATGTCACGGTCGCCGGGTAGGGGATCGGCCGGCATGCACAACCAGCGACTGGCGAAGGCAGGCAGGGCGCGCGCCACCGGATGGCAGATCGCTGCGGTATTGCGCTCGCCCCAGCTGCGGTGCGCCAGCGGCCCCTGCTTGGACAGCTCCGCTTCGGTGCGACGTGCAGCATCAGCCAGCAGCGCATCCCAGCTCGCGTACGCGGGCGGCAGCAGGTTGGCGGGGCGCTGTTCCAGCATCGGCCAGGCGACGCCTTCCAGCTGCGCCAAGCGCGGTGCCAGGAAGTCCTCGCCCAGCTGCGCCCGGGCCGGTGCCAGCAGCGCATCGGTCAGCGTGTCGAGCACCTGTGTACGGAATTCGCGCACCACCCGGTAGCTGGTCGAATTGATCGCGGCGCGACCATCCCAATGGCCGCTTACCGTGCCCAACCGCTTCAGTGCCGGATCGTCGCTGTGCTCGATCACCTCCTGCAGCAGCACCCACCAGCGCTGCAGGAACACCGCGCGGTCGTCCAGCTGGATTGCCAGCAGGTCGTGTTCGTCGAAACGCTCCTGCGTGGCCAGCAGGTCGCGGATCTGCCGTCCGCGTGCACCGAGGTCGTAGCCGCCATTGCCGACGGTGGCCAAGGTCGCCTCGTCCACCACGCGGCTGTTGGCGGTCCACAGCCGATGCGCAGCAGGATCGATCAGGCTCGGCGCGGCGTCGCTGCGGATCGGCCAGGGTGCGCAGCCCTGGTTGGCCTGATTTTCATTGAAACCCAGTGGCGTGCAGTCCGGGCCACGGTCAGGCCGCGCGCCGACCAGGCGCCACGCGATGCGCCCGCTGCGGTCGCCGATCACAAGGTTCTGCGCGGGAATGCCGGCGTGGTCGGCAATCTGCAGGGCCTGGTCCAGATCGGCGGCCCGTGCCATGTCGGCGAAGTCCATGCGCACCGCGCCCGGCAACTGCGCGACCCAGCGCAGGGCGTCGCCGCTGCCATCGGCGTGGGTGTGCAGGATCGGCCCCCACGCGGTTTCCCGTACCGGGAAACGCACGTCGGCAGCGCCGGCCACGACGATCCGTTCCTCATGCACGGTCACTGCAGCGTCCGCTGGCTCGGTGCGGAAGTCGGCAGTGTCGATGTAGCTGTTGGTGAAGCCCCAGGCCACGTGGCCGTTGCTGCCGACAATCACCGCCGGCACGCCCGGCAGCGAGAACCCGCTGACGTCGACCTGGCCACCCGCGGCCTGTGGATCGGGGTAGCGCAGGCGCACACGGAACCACAGGCTGGGCGCGCGCAGGCCCAAGTGCATGTCGTCGGCGACGATCGCACGGCCATCGGCGGTCAGTGCGCCGGAGACGGCGAAATTGTTGCTGCCGACCGCGTCGGCATCCTCGGCAGTCGCGCCGGTCGCGGCCTTCAGCGTGCGCAGGTCCAGTTGGCTGGCATCAGGCAGGGGGGCGTTGCCGCGGGCAGCGCCGGCAAGCGGCGCATCCCACTCGCTGCCGTCGTGCGCCAGGAGGGCATACAGGGCCGGCGGCACCACCGAGCGGATGCGCTCCAGGGCGAGTTCGGACTGGTTGCTGGGGTCCTGCAGGTCGGCGTACATGGCCAGGCCTGCCAGCACGCTGTCGCTGGCCCGCCAGGGTCGGGGCGCCTGCCGCAGCAGCAGATAGGCCCATGGCCGCACCGCCAGGCTGCCCAGGCCCTGGTTGACCCCGTCCACGTAGGCGCGCACGGCCGCAGGGTCGCTGCCCAGTGCGTCCTGCAGATGGGCCTCGGTACGCGCGCGCAGGCGGTGAACGCGCATGCGCTTGTCGGCTTCGATCGCCTTCGCCCCGAACAACGCGGACAGTTCACCCGCGGCACTGCGCCGCATCAGGTCCATCTCGAAATAACGTTCCTGCGCGTGAACACGGCCGAGCGCCCGCAGGGCATCAGCCTTGTTGCCGGCGGTGATGGTGACCACCCCCAGCGCATCGCGCTCTACGGTGACCTTTGTGACCAGCCCGGGCAACGGGCGCTCGCCGTCCAGTTCGGCCAGGCTGCCGCGCAGCAGCAACCACAGGACCAGCACCGCGAGCAGCACGATTGCCACCAGCACACCCAGAATCCACCGCCACGTACGACGCATTGCAGGTCCTTTCCGAGCATGTCGGCCGATTGTAGCCGCAGGCGCAACTGCGACTGATTCCGATTAGATCACCGTATTTCCAGATGGGGCACCATGGGCGCCATCGATTCACAGGAGCTCCCCCCATGAAAGGCAACCCGGACGTCATCGCCTGCCTGAAGGAACTGCTGCGCGGCGAACTCGCCGCCCGCGACCAGTACTTCATCCACTCCCGCCGCTACGAGGACCAGGGCCTGTTCGCGCTGTACGAACGCCTGAACCACGAGATGGAAGAAGAGACCCAGCATGCCGACGCGCTGCTGCGCCGGATCCTGTTCCTGGGCGGCGACCCGGACATGCGCCCGCATGCCACCGAGCCGGGCAAGACCGTGGAGGAGATGCTGCGCAAGGACCTGGACACCGAATACGCGGTGCGCAACAACCTCGCCGCCGGCATGAAGCTGTGCGAGGAGAAGGGCGACTACGTGAGCCGCGACATGCTGCTGGCGCAGTTGAAGGACACCGAGGAAGACCACGCATGGTGGCTGGAGCAGCAGCTGGGCCTGATCAAGCGCATCGGCCTGGAGCTGTACCAGCTGAGCAAGATCGACGGCAGCGGCGCCCCGGCGCACTGACCACGATTGTCGTAGCGCCGGGTCATGCCCGGTGACTACCCGGTAGAGCCGACCGCTGGTCGGCTGCATTTAGCAGAGCAGCCGACCAGCGGTCGGCTCTACCAGGAGCGCAAAGCAACGTCGCCCGCCAGCACCGGAGCACCGCCAGCCAGCCTTCGCCCGCCAGCTGCTCCACCGCCCGCCAGCCGACAAACAAAGAAGCCGGGGAATGCCCCGGCTTTTTTGTGTCTGATGCTCCGTTCCCGGTAGCGCCGGGCCATGCCCGGCGGGTTCCCGATTGCCGGGCAAGGCGTGTCAACCAAGGTTGACACCTACCGTCATTCGACCGACAACCCTTCCACCTTCTGCCAGCCACGCGGCAGCAGATGGCCACGGGTGGCGCGGGCGCCCAGATAGGCGTCGAGTTCGTTGAACTTCAGGCCCATGGTGCGCTGGCCGCTGCGGACCTGCAGGGTCTGGCCGGGGCTGATTGCCACGATGGCGACCACGCGTTCGGTGGCGAGCTTGGCCTTGGGGATCTCGATGATCTTGTTGCCCTTGCCCTTGTCCAGTTCCGGCAGGTCGTTGGCGGCGATCGCCAGCAGGTTGCCCGAACTGGTCACCGCGACGATGCGGTCGGTAGCGACGTTGGCCACCACCGATGGGGTCAGCACCGACGAGCCCGCCGACAGGTTCAGCATCGCCTTGCCGGCCTTGTTGCGACCGATCAGGTTTTCGAAGCGGGTGACGAAACCATAGCCGTGGGTCGAGGCCAGCACGAAGCGGGTATCCGGTTCGGCGCTGGCCAGGGTCACGAAGCTGGTGCCTGCGGCCGGCGAGAAGCGGCCGGTCAGCGGTTCACCGTTGCCGCGTGCCGAGGGCAGGGTATGCACCGGCGTGGAGTAGGCACGGCCTTCGCTGTCGAGGAACGCGACCTGCTGGGTGCTGCGCGCACGCACTGCACCCTGCAGCGCATCGCCATCGCGGTAGGACAGGGTCGAGGCATCGATGTCGTGGCCCTTGGCGGCGCGGATCCAGCCCTTCTCGGACATCACCACCGTCATCGGCTCGCTCGGTACCAGCTCGGTCTCGTCGATGGCCTGCGCGGCCTGGCGCTGCACCAGCGGCGAGCGGCGCTCGTCGCCGAACTTCTTCGCATCGGCCTGCAGCTCGTCGCGGATCAGCTTCTTCAGTTTGGCCTTGCTGTCGAGGATGCTGAGGATCTTCTCGCGCTCCTTGGCCAGCTCGTCCTGCTCGCCGCGGATCTTCATTTCTTCCAGGCGGGCCAGCTGCTTCAGCTTGGTTTCCAGGATGTACTCGGCCTGGTCTTCGGACAGGCCGAAGCGCGCGATCAGCGCCGCCTTCGGTTCGTCTTCGGTACGGATGATGTGGATCACCTCGTCCAGGTTGAGGAACGCCACCAGCAGGCCTTCCAACAGGTGCAGGCGACGCTCGACCTTCTGCAGGCGGTGCTGCAGGCGGCGGGTGACGGTGCTGCTGCGGAACGCCAGCCACTCGCTGAGCAGCGTCTTCAGGTTCTTCACCTGCGGACGGCCGTCCAGCCCGATCACGTTGAGGTTGACGCGGTAGCTGCGCTCCATGTCGGTGGTGGCGAACAGGTGGCCCATCAACTGCTCGGCGTCGACGCGGTTCGAGCGCGGCACCAGCACCACGCGCACCGGGTTGGCATGGTCGGACTCATCGCGGATGTCCTCCAGCCACGGCAGCTTCTTGGCGCGCATCTGCGCGGCGATCTGCTCGATCACCTTCGACGGCGACACCTGGAACGGCAACGCGGTGACCACCACGTTGTGGGTTTCCTTGATGTAGGTCGCACGCGCACGCACGCTGCCGTTGCCGGTCTCGTACATGTTCCGCAGGTCGTTGGCCGGGGTGATGATCTCGGCATTGGACGGGTAGTCGGGACCCTTCACGTGCTCGCACAGGTCGCGCACGCTGGCGTCCGGATCGTCCAGCAGGTGCAGCAGCGCGCTGACGATCTCGTTGAGGTTATGCGGCGGCACATCGGTGGCCATGCCCACGGCGATGCCGGTGGTGCCGTTCAGCAGCAGATGCGGCAGGCGTGCCGGCATCCAGGTCGGTTCCTGCAGGGTGCCGTCGAAGTTCGGTGCCCAGTCGGTGGTGCCCTGGCCCAGTTCGCCCAGCAGTACTTCGGCGATCGGGGTCAGCTTGGATTCGGTGTAACGCATCGCCGCGAACGACTTCGGATCGTCGCTGGAACCGAAGTTGCCCTGGCCTTCGATCAGCGGATAACGGTACGAGAACGGCTGCGCCATCAGCACCAGCGCTTCGTAGCACGCGCTGTCGCCATGCGGGTGGTACTTACCGATGACGTCACCGACGGTACGCGCGGACTTCTTCGGCTTGGACGCGGCATTCAGGCCCAGCTCGCTCATCGAATAGATGATGCGGCGCTGCACCGGCTTCAGGCCGTCGCCGAGGAACGGCAGGGCGCGATCCAGGACCACGTACATCGAGTAGTCGAGGTAGGCGCGTTCGGCGTATTCGCGCAGCGGCAGTTGTTCGAAACCGTGGAACACGGGGCGGGCAAGATCGGTCATGCGGCGTTGTTACCTATGTCGGGAGGCGGTGACGGCGGTCGCCGCTCTCAATCCAGTGATTATCCGGATGCGGCGGGGGATGCCAAGCCGCGTGCAGGATCCAGGCCCGGTTCCAGGCCGTGGCCGGCCCGTGCCAGGTAGCGTCCGGGCGGTAACCCGAAGTGTCGCCGGAACACGGTGACGAAGGCGCTGGCGCTGCTGAAGCCCAGTGCGTGGGCGATATCGGCCACGCTGCGGCCCTCGCTGAGCTGCCGCAGCGCCTCGGCCAGCCGTGCCTGCTGGCGCCATTGCGCGAAGCTGAGGGTGGTCTCGTCGCGGAAATGGCGGGTCAGGCTGCGCGGCGACAGGCCGGCCCAATGCGCCCATTGCGCCAGGCCGCGCTCGTCGGCCGGGTCGGCCAGCAGTTGTGAGGCAATCTTCAACAGACGCCGGTCGCGTGGCATCGGCAGATGCATGCGCTGGCGCGGCGCGGCGCGTATCTCGTCCAGCAGCACGTTGATGATGTGCTGCCGTTCGGTGGTGCTTTCGTAGTCCTGCGGCCAGTCGCAGATGCGTTCGGCCACCGCCTGCGCCAGCCGCGAGATGCCCAGCACGCACGGGTCGGCAGGCAATTCGGCGCACAGCGGTGCGGCCAGCACCATGCCCCAGCCGCGCAGTGGTCCATCGATGTGGACCGTATGCGGCTCGGCCGGTGGCATCCAGCCCGCCGAACCTGGTGCCAGCGACCAAGTCCCATGCGAGGTGCGGGTGGTCAGCAGGCCGCGTTCGACGCAGATCAGCTGCGCGCGGACGTGGTGATGCCAGTCCACTTCGCGGGCCAGCCCCTGCGGGCTGTCGAAGCGGAAGGCGATGACCGGCGGGCCGTCATTGCGCTCGAACCAGTCCAGCGCTTCTTCACGCAGCAGGGTGGCAGGGCCGGGTTCGCCCGCCTTCACGTGGGCTGGGGGTGGCTTGAATGTGACATTCATTGGCTGGATTGTACTACCGGGCCAGTTGGGAGCGCCATTAAGGTGGCGCCTTCACCTGATCCAGCCCACTGCTGCAACACAGCATTTGATGCCAGATCGAATATTTCCATTGAGAAATATTTTTTTTGGAAGAGAATGCTCCCCCATGATCTGTCCTGCAACCACTCCCCCCAGCTTCGGCCTGCTGCTGCGCCAGGTGCGCGACGGCCTGGTCCGCCAGCTCGATGCGTCCATGGCCGAGGAAGACCTCGGCATCGGCTTCACCCACTACATCGGGCTGAAGGTGCTCTCGAACATGGCGCCGTGCACGGCCAACGAGCTGGCCCAGGCCATCGACCAGGTGCCCAGCGCGGTCACCCGCCTGCTGGACAAGCTGGAAGCGCTCGGTTGCGTGCGCCGCGAGCCGCATGCCCAGGACCGGCGTGCGCTGCAGATCGTATTGACCGATGAAGGCCGCGCGCTGTGGGCGCGGTTGAAGCTGCGCGGCGACGCGGTGATGGATTACGCCCTGCGCGATCTGTCCGCCGACGAACGCTCGCAGCTGCTGTCCCTCCTGACCCGAATCCGCGATTCCCTGACGACCCCATGAACCCGATCCCGTATCCCACTCTCCGCCGGTCCGGGCGCGCGCTGCTGGTTTCAGCGCTGGCCCTGGCCCTGGCCGCCTGCGCCAGCAGCCGCGGCCTGAACCCGCAGGGCCACGTGCTCGACGTGGACAGCCTGCACAGCGAACGCACCCTGGCCGACAGTGACCTGAGTGCCGCCGGTTTTCCTGCCCAGGACTGGTGGAAGGCACTGGGCGACGCGCAGCTGGATGCGCTGATCGCCGAAGGCCTGGCCGGCCATCCGAGCTTGGACGCCGCCGACGCCCGCCTGCGCCAGGCACAGTCACAGGTCGGCACCGCACGCGCTGATCGCCTGCCAAGCCTCTCCGTGTCCGGTGGCTACACCGGCCTGCGCCTGCCCGAATCGATGGCCGGCGATGAAATCGGTGGCCATTACGCCGGCAGCAGCCAGGTCGCCTTCGATTTCAGCTACGGCATCGACCTGTGGGGCGGCAAGCGCGCCGCTTGGGAGGCCGCCGTGGATGGTGCCCACGCTGCCACTGTCGAGGCCCAGGCCGCGCGCCTGAACCTGTCCACCGGCATTGCCCAGGCCTATACCGACCTGGCCTACGCCTGGCAGCTCAACGATGTGGCCGAAGAAGAACTGGCGCGCTCGCAGAAGTCGCTGGAGCTGACCCGGCAGCGTCGCAGCGCCGGCATCGACAGCGACCTGCAGGTGCGCCAGGCCGAAGCCCGCGTGCCGGCCGCACAGCAGCAGTTGCTGGCGGCGCAACAGCGCATCGACGCCGGACGCACGGCGCTGGCCGCGCTGGTCGGCAAGGGCCCGGACCGGGGCCTGTCGATTGAACGCCCGCGGGCGATGAACCCGCTGGCCCTGCAGCTGCCGGGTGTAGTGCCCAGCGAACTGCTCGGTCGTCGCCCCGACATCGTCGCCGCGCGCTGGCGGGTGGAAGCGGCCGACAAGCAGATCAAGGTCGCCAAGACTCGGTTCTATCCGAGCCTCAACCTGACCGCGCTGGCCGGCGTGGTCGCACCGAATGTCGGTGACCTGCTGCAGAGCAGTTCCAGCTTCGCCTACATCGGCCCGGCGCTGAGCCTGCCGATCTTCGAAGGCGGCAAGCTGCGCGCCAACCTGGCCAACACCGATGCGCAGTACGACCTGGCCGTAGCGAACTACAACCAGGCGGTGCTCGACGCACTGCGCGACGTGGCCGACCAGGTCAACGCGGTGCGCTCACTGGCGCAGCAGGCGCAGTCGCAGCAGCAGGCGGTGGATACCGCACGCGCCGCGTTCGACCTGGCCCAGCAGCGCTATCGCGCCGGCATCGGCAGCTACCTGGACGTGCTGACCGCGCAGTCCACCCTGCTGCAGTCGCAACAGCAGCTGGCCGGCCTGCAGTCGCAGCAGCTGCAGACCTCGGTGCGCCTGAGCAAGGCGCTCGGCGGTGGTTTCCAGCCTAGTGACGCCGACGCCGCACCGCTTGCTTCCCATTCCGATTCCTCGCATTCCTGAAGACGCCTGCCATGAGCCAGACCCAAGACACTGCGGCCGCCGCCGCCCCCAACCGTCGCGGCAAGCTGCTGCGCGGCCTGTTCGTGATCGTCGTGCTGCTGCTGGCGGCACTGGCGCTGTGGTACTTCATGTTCGGCCGTTGGTTCGAAGAGACCGACGACGCCTACGTGCAGGGCAACCAGGTGCAGATCACCCCGCTGGTGGCCGGTACCGTGGTCGCCATCAACGCCGATGACGGCATGCGCGTGGAGCGCGGCCAGCTGCTGGTGCAGCTGGACCCGGCCGATACCTCGGTGGCCCTGCAGCAAGCCGAAGCCAACCTGGCCAAGACCGTGCGCCAGACCCGCGGCCTGTACCGCAGCGTCGAAGGTGCGCAGGCGGACTTGAACGCACGCCAGGTGACCCTGAAGCGCGTGCGCGACGACTTCGCACGCCGCAAGGGCCTGGCCGCCACCGGCGCCATCTCCAACGAAGAACTGGCCCACGCCCGCGATGAGCTGGCAGCTGCCGAAGCGGCCGTGGCCGGTTCGCGCGAGACCGTCGAGCGCAACCGCGCACTGGTCGATGACACCGTGATCGCCACCCAGCCGGATGTGCAGGCTGCCGCCGCGCAGCTGCGCCAGGCCTTCCTCAACAACGCACGTTCGGGCATCGTCGCGCCGGTCACCGGCTATGTCGCCCGTCGTTCGGTGCAGGTCGGCCAGCGCGTGCAGCCGGGCAATGCGCTGATGGCGGTGGTGCCGACCGAGCAGATGTGGGTCGAAGCCAACTTCAAGGAAACCCAGCTGCGGCACATGCGCTTGGGCCAGGAAGTGGAGCTGAAGTCGGACCTGTATGCCGGCGACGTCAAGTACAAGGGCCGCATCGACAGCCTGGGCCTGGGCACCGGCTCGGCGTTCTCGCTGCTGCCGGCGCAGAACGCCAGCGGCAACTGGATCAAGATCGTGCAGCGCGTGCCGGTGCGCATCGCCATTGATGCCAAGCAGCTGGCCGAACACCCGCTGCGCATCGGCCTGTCGATGAAGGCCGAAGTGAGCCTGCGCGACCAGAAGGGCGAAGTGCTGCCGAGCGCGGCCGCCAAGGGCACGGTGTTCGACACCGACGTGTACGCCAAGCAGTTGCACGATGCCGATGAGGTGATCCACACGATCATCCAGGGCAACCTGCCGCAGCAGGGCAAGGCGAGCTGAGGCCGGCCATGTCCGCACAAGCTCCAGCTGCGCCCGGCTCTCCGGGCGCACCGGCGGCGCCGGGTGCGGCCGCCGGCTTCCTGCCACCCAGTGTGGCCCTGTGCACCGTGGGCCTGGCGATGGCCTCGTTCATGCAGGTGCTCGACACCACCATCGCCAACGTCTCGTTGCCGACCATCGCCGGTAATCTTGGCGCCAGTTCGCAGCAGGCAACGTGGGTCATCACCTCGTTCGCGGTCAGCACCGCGATCGCACTGCCGTTGACCGGCTGGCTCAGCCGTCGCTTCGGCGAGCGCAAGCTGTTCGTGTGGGCCACGCTGGCCTTCGTGATCACCTCGCTGCTGTGCGGCCTGGCCCAGAGCATGGGCATGCTGGTGCTGTCGCGTGCACTGCAGGGCTTCGTCGCCGGCCCGATGTACCCGATCACCCAGTCGCTGCTGGTCTCGATCTATCCACGGGAGAAACGCGGGCAGGCGCTGGCGCTGCTGGCGATGATCACCGTGGTGGCGCCGATCTGCGGTCCGATCCTCGGTGGCTGGATCACCGACAACTACAGCTGGGAATGGATCTTCCTGATCAACGTGCCGCTGGGCATCTTCGCTGCGCTGGTGGTGGGCAACCAATTGAAGGGTCGCCCCGAGCACGTCGAGAAGCCGAAGATGGACTACGTCGGCCTGGTCACCCTGGTGATCGGCGTGGGCGCATTGCAGCTGGTGCTCGACCTGGGCAACGACGAAGACTGGTTCTCGTCGATGAAGATCGTGGTATTGGCCTGCGTGGCCGTGGTGGCGCTGACTGTGTTCCTGATCTGGGAGCTGACCGACAAGGACCCGATCGTCGATCTGAAGCTGTTCCGGCACCGCAACTTCCGCGCCGGTACGCTGGCGATGGTGGTGGCCTACGCGGCGTTCTTCAGCGTGGCTCTGCTGATTCCGCAGTGGCTACAGCGCGACATGGGTTACACCGCGATCTGGGCAGGCCTGGCGACGGCACCGATCGGCATCCTGCCAGTGATCATGACCCCGTTCGTGGGCAAGTACGCATCGCGCTTTGACATGCGCATGCTGGCCACCATCGCGTTCGTGGTGCTGTCGATGACCAGCTTCCTGCGTTCGGGTTTCAACCTGCAGGTGGACTTCCATCATGTGGCCGGCGTGCAGTTGATCATGGGCATCGGCGTGGCGCTGTTCTTCATGCCGGTGCTGCAGATCCTGCTGTCGGACCTGGATGGTCGTGAGATCGCGGCCGGCTCGGGCCTGGCCACGTTCCTGCGTACGCTGGGCGGCAGCTTCGCCGCCTCGCTGACCACCTGGCTGTGGGCACGTCGCACGCAGGTGCATCACGCGGACCTGACCGAGCACATCTCGGCCTATCAGCCGGGCATGCAGGACCAGGTGGCGGCGATGGGGCAGGGCGACCTGCAACATGGTGCGGCGGTGCTGAACAACATGATCAACCACCAGGCATCGCAGATGGGCTTCAACGACATCTTCTTCCTGCTGGGCTGGATCTTCCTGGCGATCATCTCGTTCCTGTGGCTGGCCAAGCCGCCCTTCGGTGCGGGCGCGGGTGCTGCCGCCGGTGGCGGGCACTGATCGATCGCTGTTGCTGAAAAACAAAACCCCGCCGGAAGGCGGGGTTTTTGTTTGCAGTGCATCCACGCATGCATGCGAATTCCAGTAGATCCACGCCATGCGTGGATGGACGCGCGTGATCCCGGCAAACGCTGGACATGAAAAAACCCGCTTGCGCGGGTTTGATCATTGTCTGAGTCATGGTGCCCAGGAGAGGACTCGAACCTCCACGAAGTTGCCCCCGCTAGCACCTGAAGCTAGTGCGTCTACCAATTCCGCCACCTGGGCGACTCAGGAGGAGAATTTTGCAGGAAGGCTGGATATGTGTCAACACCATTTCACACATTTTTTTCTGCACCGGCTTCCGCGTCCACATCCAGATGCAGCAGCAGGCTGCGCATCGGTGGCGAGAGTGATTTCCAGTCGGCGAACGCGGCGCACAGCCGGCGTTGTGCCCACGCGTTGCCGAGTGCAACGGCGACGATGCCGGTGGCCCGTCGATGTTGCCGCGCGATCGTGCGCGGCGCGATGCCCACGCCGATGCCATGGCCCACCATCGTGCAAAGGCCTTCAAAGGTCTTCATGCGGATGCGCACGTCGAGCGTGCGTCCGGCCTCTGCCGCCAGCTCTTCGATATAGGTCTGCAGCGCATTGCCGTCGGCCAGGGCAACGAAGGTCTCGCCCAGCACATCGCTGAAGTCGAGCGAACGCCGCGCGGCGAAGCGATGGCCTGCCGGCAGCATCATCATCAGCGGGTCTTCGGCAACGACATGACGACGCAGTCCATCGGCGGGAACGGCATCACTGATGACGCCGGCCTCTGCCTGGCCGGCACGGATCGCGCGCACGACTTCATTGCTGGTGCGTTCGTGCAGTTCCACGCGCAGGCGAGGGCGCTCTGCCAGCCATGGGGCCAGCCGCGCGGGCAGGTAGTTGGTCAATGCCGCGGTGTTGGCGTACAGGTGCAGCGTGCCGCGCGCACCGTGGGCGAACGCCTGCAGTTCGCCGCGCAGCTGCGCCTGCTGCTGCAGGATCAGGCGCGCGTGATGGGCCAGTGCGGCACCCGCTTCGGTGAGGCTGATGCCGCGCGGGTGACGGGTGAGCAGCGCCGTGCCAGCGTCGGTTTCGATGGCGCGCAGGCGTTCGCTGGCCGATCCCAGTGCCAGATTCGCCTCCACCGCGCCGGCAGTGATGCTGCCGGCTTCGGCCACCGCCAGGAACAGGCGCAGATCGGCAATGTCCAAGCGCATGTCGTTTGCTCCGCTCGGCCCTGCCTTCGGCTGGTCCGAAGGCGCAGGCGGGAAGACCGCATTGTGCGCGCCTGCGGCGCCGGCTCCAATGGCGGCATGAACGAGACGACATACTTCTATGGATTGCTGGTGGTGGTGTTCGTGCTGGCCGGGGTGGTCAAGGGCGTGACCGGCATGGGCCTGCCGACGGTGGCGATGGGATTGCTGGGCGGCGCGTTGTCGCCGGTGGCGGCGGCCTCGATGCTGTTCATTCCTACCTTCGTCACCAATGCCTGGCAGTTGCTGTCCGGGCCATCACTGGGCCGCACCCTGCGGCGGCTGTGGCCGATGATGCTGGCCGTGGTGGTGGTGACGCTGGGTTCGGCCGCGCTGCTGGTGCGGGTGGATCGTGATGCCTCGCGCGCCGCGTTGGGCGTGGCGCTGATGGTGTATGCGCTGTACGCGCTGGTGGCGCCGGTGTTCCGCGTACCGCAGCGGCGCGAGCGCTGGCTGGGGCCGCTGGTCGGGGCGGTGTCCGGCGTGGTCACCGGCGCGACCGGCGTGTTTGTAATGCCGGCGGTGCCGTACCTGCAGTCGCTGGGGTTGCAGCGCGAGGAGCTGGTGCAGGCACTGGGCCTGGCGTTCACCGTATCGACGATCTCGCTGACCACCGGGCTGGTGCTCAATGGTGCGTTTGGCGTGCAGCAGCTGGGGTTGAGCGCGCTGGCGGTGCTGCCGGCGTTGCTGGGCATGTGGCTGGGGCAGGTGATCCGCCAGCGCATCAGTGCGCGCGTGTTCCGTGCCTGCTTCCTCGGCTTCCTGCTGTTGCTGGGCCTGGAGCTGATGCTGCGTACGTGGTGGTGATGCCGACCGGACGCCAGACAAGAAAAAACCCGCTTTCGCGGGTGTTTTTCATTCTCGACATGGTGCCCAGGAGAGGACTCGAACCTCCACGAAGTTGCCCCCGCTAGCACCTGAAGCTAGTGCGTCTACCAATTCCGCCACCTGGGCGTCGAGGAGGAGAATTATGGGGTGCCGTGACGGAAGTGTCAACACCCTTCTGAAATTCCTGCGTCCAACGCGCTCAGTAGATCCACGCCATGCGTGGATGGGTGTGGCAGCCGGATTTCAGGCAAAAAAAATCCCCGCCGAAGCGAGGAGTTTTTTCGTTGGTGCCCAGAAGAGGACTCGAACCTCCACGGTTTTACCCGCTAGTACCTGAAACTAGTGCGTCTACCAATTCCGCCATCTGGGCGTTCCAGAGGCGCAATTGTGAAGATGAACCCGGGGCCTGTCAACGATTTCCTGAAAATTCTTAATGGGGGTTCTTCAACGTGTTTGCTGACCCGTTCTGCACGCCCACAGCGGCTACCATGGAGGGCGATGACTACCAAAAAACCAAGCAAGGGCGGGAGCAAGTCCCGCAGTGAAGCCCCCAACAAGGGCACCAAGCAGGGCACTGCCCGCAACAACAAGCCGGGCAAGCCGTTGCCGGGCTGGCTCCCCGCACTGGCCGAAGGCGGTGCACCGCCTCCAGGACGTGGCCGCCGCAACGCCGAGCCGCCGGGTCCGGCGCCGGGCCGCAAGCTGCCGCCGACGGGCAAGGTGATCGACGATCCCTATGCGTCCCGCGAAGCGGAAAAGTACGAACAACCCATCGCCAGCCGCGAGGCCATCTTGGCCCTGCTGGAACGCTGCGAAGGGCCACAGACGGCTGAGGAACTCGGCGCGCGCCTGGGCCTGACCGCACCGGACCGTGCCGAAGCGCTGTCGCGCCGGCTCGGCGCCATGGTCCGCGACGGCCAACTGGTGCAGAACCGCCGCGGCGGCTTCGCGCCCATCCAGGCGTTGAACCTGGTCACCGGCGTGGTGATCGCCAATCCGGAAGGGTTCGGCTTCCTGCGCCCGGTCGAGGGCGGTGACGATCTGTTCCTGCCGCCCTATGAAATGCGCAAGGTGATGCACGGCGACAAGGTGCTGGCACGTGTCACTGGCATTGACCACCGCGGCCGTCGCGAAGGCAGCATCGCCCGCGTGCTCGAGCGCGGCATGACGCGCCTGATCGGCCGCTTCAGCGTCGAAATGGGCATCAACTACGTAGTGCCCGATGACAAGCGCATCCAGCGCAACGTGCAGGTACCGCCGGACCAGACCGGCGGCGCGAACGATGGCCAGCTGGTCGTCTGCGAACTGACCCAGGCACCGGACAGCCGCCGTCCGCCGATCGGTCGCATCATCGCCGTGCTCGGCGACAAGCTGACTGCCTCGCTGGTGGTGGAAACCGCGATCCACGGCCACGAGCTGCCGTTCGAGTTCCCGCAGGAGGTGCTGGACGAAGCCGCCTCGGTACCGCTGGTGGTCGAGCCGGCGATGATCGGCGGCCGCGTCGACCTGCGCAGCACGCCGCTGGTGACCATCGATGGCGAGGACGCCAAGGACTTCGACGACGCGGTGTACTGCGAGCCCAACGCTGATGGCTTCCGCCTGGTGGTGGCCATTGCCGATGTCTCCAACTATGTCCGTCCCGGCACGCCGCTGGACGATGAAGCACAGAAGCGCGCCACCTCGGTGTACTTCCCGGGCTTCGTGGTGCCGATGCTGCCGGAAACGCTGTCCAACGGTATCTGCTCGCTGATGCCGAAGGTCGACCGCATGTGCTTCGTCTGCGACATGCAGATCGACCGCGAAGGCGTCGTCACCCACTCGCGCTTCTACGAGGCGGTGATGAATTCGCACGCGCGCCTGACCTACACCCAGGTGTGGCAGGCGGTGGGCGAGGACGATGCCGGTGCCAAGGCCTTCATCGGTGACCTGCTTCCGCAGGTGCAGCGCTTGCACCAGCTGTACAAGGTGCTGTCCAAGGCGCGCAGCAAGCGTGGCGCGATCGAGTTTGAAAGCAGTGAAGTCCGCTTCGTACTCGACAACCGCGGCGAAGTCACCCAGGCCGGCATGCTGGTGCGCAACGATGCGCACAAGCTGATCGAGGAATGCATGATCGCGGCCAACGTGGAGGCGGCCAAGTACCTGCTGTCGCGCCATGTGCCGGCGCCTTACCGCGTGCACGAGAAGCCGCCGGAGACCAAGTACGCCGATCTGCTGGAATTCCTCAAGGAGTTCAAGCTGAGCCTGCCGCCGTGGTCGAAGGTGCGCCCTGGCGATTACACCAAGCTGCTGAAGAAGATCCGCGACCGTCCCGATGCCACGCTGCTGGAATCGGTGCTGCTGCGCAGCCAGAGCCTGGCCGTGTACAGCCCGGACAACAACGGCCACTTCGGCCTGGCGCTGGAGGCGTACGCGCACTTCACCTCGCCGATCCGTCGTTACCCGGATCTGCTGGTACACCGTGCGATCAAGCATGCGCTGTCGGGCAAGCCGCTGGACAAGTTCACCTACACCGCCCGCGAGATGGCAGCACTGGCACTGCAGTGTTCCGAGCGTGAGCGTCGCGCCGATGAGGCCGAACGCGAAGTGGATGAGCGTTACCGCGCGGCGTGGATGGAAAAACACGTCGGTGGCCAGTTCGACGGCGTGATCAGCGGCGTGACCAGCTTTGGCCTGTTCGTGGAGTTGGCCGACTCGAAGGTGCAGGGCCTGGTGCACGTGACCCAGTTGCCGCAGGACTATTACAAGTTCGACGCGACCCGCAAGACGCTGACCGGCGAGCGCCGCGGCAGCAGTTACCGGCTGGGTGACCAGGTGCGCATCCTGGTGCTGAAGGCCAGCATGGAAGAACGCAAGATCGACTTCCGCCTGGTCGAGCACAAGGGCGAGGAAGAGGAAGCAGGCGCGGCCCCGCTGCCCGAGCGCGGCAAGCCGGCCAAGCGCGCGAAGAAGAAGTATTGAAAGCTGTGCCGACCAACGGTCGGCACCCACCACGCCGGCGCCGCCCATCCCGGTAGGCGCCGGTCCCGGGCGGCACGTTCCCATCGGTAGGTGTCGACCTTGGTTGGCACGATGTTCCGGAGGAATACAGCAATGCAGGGCCAACCCGAATACAGCGGCGGCTGCCAGTGCGGCGCGATCCGCTTCCAGGCGCGGGGCGAGCTGACCGACAGCTCGATCTGCCACTGCCGGATGTGCCAGAAGGCCTTCGGCGCCTACTACGCGCCGCTGGTGTCGGTGCGCGGTGTGCAGTTCAGCTGGACCCGTGGCCAACCGCGCTATTTCCAGTCGTCCAACGTAGTGCGGCGCGGCTTCTGCGCCGACTGCGGCACGCCGTTGACCTATGAGGCCCCCGATGGCTTGGCGGTGGCCGCCGGTGCGTTCGACCAGCCTGAACGACTGCCGCCGACCCTTCAGTACGGCGTCGAGCGCAAGCTGCCCTTCGTCGATGGGCTTGGCCGGCTGCCGGCACGCCGTACGGAACAGGACATGGCCGCGCTGGAATTCCTGGCCACGGTCGTTTCCCACCAGCACCCCGACCACGACACCCCGCACTGGCCACCGCGCAGCCGTTCGGCCGAGGGGTGAACGGCGGGTAGCGCCGGGCCATGCCCGGCGAGCGCGAAGCGCGGCCGCCCCTGATGCTCTACCATAGCCACCCCCTTTCCGGTCCTGCCCGCATGAGCAAGAACAGCCAGTGGATCGTCGGCGTCAACGCCGTCGCCTCCTCCATCGAGAACGACGCCGAGAACGTCCGCGAAGTGCTGGTCGAGGCCGGTGCGAAGAACCCGCGCCTGGTCGAAATCGAGGAAAACGCCCGCCGCAAGGGCATCGACGTGCGCAAGGTCAACAGCCAGGCGCTGGACGGCGTGGGCGGTTCGGTGCGCCACCAGGGCGTGGCTGCACGCTATGCCGCCGCCCGCACCTACAACGAGAACGAGCTGGAAGGCCTGGTAACCGCTGCGGAAGGCAAGGCCCTGCTGCTGGTGCTGGACGAGGTGCAGGACCCGCACAACCTCGGCGCCTGCCTGCGCTCGGCTGCCGCTGCCGGCGCCACCGCCGTGATCGTTCCCAAGGACAAGTCAGCCACGGTCAATGCCACCGTGCGCAAGACCTCGGCCGGCGCTGCCGACCGCATCCCGGTGGTGGCGGTGACCAACTTGTCGCGCTGCCTGAAGGACCTGCAGAAGCAGGGCGTGTGGATCTACGGCCTGGCCGGTGAGGCGACTGCGTCGCTGTACCAGCTGGACCTGAAGGGCAACATCGCCCTGGTGCTGGGCGGCGAAGCCGACGGCCTGCGCCGCCTGACCCGCGAAAACTGCGATGGCCTGGTCAAGATTCCGATGCCGGGCGAGATCGAGAGCCTGAACGTTTCGGTTGCTGCCGGTGTCAGCCTGTTCGAGGTCGTGCGCCAGCGGGGTTGATCGGCATCGCCGCAGCGTGATCCGGGTCAGATTCCTTTCCCTTGGGAAAGGGATCTGCCCCTATTTTCTGCCGGACCCCAATCCACGCATGGCGTGGATCTACTTTCAGCTCTCGCGGAACTGTATGAGCCGGGGTGCCGTGGGTGTGCAGGGTGTGAGCCGCATGGATGCGGAGACCAAGCCCCAGGGATGGGTTCACGGCGTCCCCGCACATCCACGGCACCCCGGCGATCCTGCAGAAACCGCGCTGTTGTCGTTGCCTCTGCGGGTGCGGGGCGCAGCCCCGCATCGCGCTTACCCCGCACTGCCTCCCAGCGCCTTGAACAGCGTCACGTCGTTGTTCAACTGGCTCTGCCGCACCCGTGCCAGTGACAGTTCCGCGTCGCGCCGGGTCTGCTGCGCTTCCAGCCAGGTGCGCAGATCGGTGGCGCCCACGCGATAGCGCACTTCCTGCGCACGCTCCACTTCCACCGCTTCATCATAGGACGCCTGCGACGCGGTCACCTGGCGCAGCAGCTGCTCGCGTGCGGACAAGGCGTTGTCCACCTCCGACAGCGCGGTGTACAGCGTCTTGCGGAAGTTGGTGGCGGCGATCTGGTAGTTGGTGCCGGCCACGTCCGTATCCAGCTGCGCGCGCTGCAGGTTGAGGAAGGGCAGCGACAGCCCGGCTCCCAGCGTCGCCACCGGATTGCGCAGCACATCGCCCAGCGAGGTGGCGCTGGAACCCAGGCTGCCGGTAAGACTCAGTGCCGGGTAGTACTGGGTGGCGGTTACCCGGATCGTCTTCAGGCTGTTGCGCAGCCGCAGTTCGGCCGCGCGCAGGTCGGGCCGCCGGCCGAGCAGGTCGGCGGGCAGGCCTTCGGCAATGCTCGGGCTCTGCGCCTCCAGCAGGTTCTGCGGTTCGTCCTGCTGTGGCCACGGCGTGCCATCCAGCAGCACGGTCAGCGCGTTGCGCACTTCCACCCGCTGTTGTTCCAGCGCGCTCTGCGCCGAACGCTGCGACTGCAGGTTCTGCAGTGCCTGGCGTACTTCCAGGCGCGAAACCGCACCGGCATCGAAGCGCGCCTGCACCAGTTCGTGCGTGCGCTGCAGCCGCTCAAGGTTGGCTTGGCCGGTGGCGATGGACTGGTTGAGGTAGGCCAGTGCCCAGTACTGGTTGATGACATCGCCGATCACCAGCAGGGCGGTGTTCTGCCGGTCTTCTTCGCTGGCGTTGGCCTCCCAGCGGGCGATGTCGCGCTGGGTGCGCAGGCGGCCCCACAGATCGATCTCCCACCCCAGCGACACGCCGGTGGAATAGCTGCGGCGCCAGTCGTCGGCCTGGTCGGTGGCGCGGCTGCCGCTTCCGCTCACGCCGGACGACGAAGGTTGCGGCCACAGCGCGTTGCTGGCCAGCCCGGCCTGCAGGCGTGCACGTTGCACCGCCAAGCCGGCCGCACCGAGGTCGCTGTTGGCGGCAAGCGCCTGCGCGACGAGGCGGTCGAGGCGCTCGTCGCCGAAGCCGGTCCACCAGCTGTCCTGGCGGATGTCGCGGGCCGGGGTGTCCAGGCCACTGCGTGGGTCGTCGGCCGGCGCGTTGAGGGTCGCATCGCCACGACCATAGGTGGCGGCAACGCTGGGGTCTTCGACCGGATAGCGGCCTACGGAAGCGCAGGCGGAGAGTGCAAGCAGCACGGCGCCGGACAGCAGCAGGCGCGAGGGAGCGGGGAAGGGCAGTCGGGTCATCATCTTCATTCGCGGGCCAGGGCCTCCACCGGGTCGAGCTGGGCGGCACTGCGTGCCGGCAGGAAGCCGAACGCCACGCCGATCAGGGTCGAGCAGGCGAAGGCGGCAATGATGGAAGCGGTGGAGAACAGCACCTGGAAATCACTGGCGAACCGGCCGATCAACACGCCCATCAGCAATGCCAGGCCGATGCCGAGCAAACCGCCGAGCAGGCACACCAGCACCGCTTCGATCAGGAACTGCTGGCGGATGTCGCTCTGCCGCGCCCCCACCGCCATGCGCACGCCGATCTCGCGGGTGCGCTCGGTCACCGAGACCAGCATGATGTTCATCACGCCGATGCCACCGACCAGCAGCGCGATGGCGGCAATGGCGCCGATCAGCAGGGTCATCGTGCGCGTGGTCTGTTCGATGGTGTCGCGGATCTCGGCGCTGTTGCTGAGGAAGAAGTCCTCGGTGCCGTGGCGCATGGTCAGCAGCCGGGTGATCGCTTCCTGTGCCGCATCCATCGGCGTTTCATCGTTCACCCGCACGGTGATGCTGGAAACGTGGCTCTGCCCAAGCATGCGCGACATCACCGTGGTGTAGGGCACGAACACGCTCAGGCTGGTGCTGCCGCCGAAACCGAAGCTCTGCTTCTTGGCCACGCCGACCACGCGCACCGGCACGTTGCCAAGCAGGATCACCTGGCCGATCGGGTCGCTGTCGGGGAAGAACTGGGTCCGGGTGTTCTCATCGATCACCGCCACCTGGCCCAGCCCTTTCACCGCGTCGGTGTCGAAGAAGCTGCCGCTGAGCAGGCTCACGCCCTTCACCCGGAAGTACTGCTCGCCGACGCCGCTGATCTGCGCGGTGGCCGACTGGTTGCGGTAGCGCGCGGTGACCGAACTGGACACGCTGGGGGTGGCGCTGTCGACGTAGCTCTGCCGCGACAGGGCATCGGCATCGCTGGCCTTGAGGGTCTGCACCCGCGCCGAACGCATGTCGCCGAAGCCGCGACCGGGGTAGACGTCGATGGTGTTGGTACCCAGCGCGCTGATGTTCTGCAGGATCTGCTGCTGCGAACCGTTGCCCAGTGCCACCACCGAGACCACCGAAGCGATACCGATGATGATGCCGAGCATGGTCAGGAAGGTGCGCAGGCGATGGGCGTTCATCGCCAGCAGGGCCATCCGGAACGCTTCGGTGAAGCGGTCGCGGGCGGCCTGCCAGCTGCTGCCATGGGCCACGCCAGCGCTCGGCTCGCGTTGCGCACGGTAGCTGGGCGCGGCCGGATTGGCACGGTCGGCGATGATCTCGCCGTCGCGGATCTCGATGATGCGCTGTGCGTGCTCGGCCACGCTCATGTCGTGGGTGACGATGATGATGGTGTGGCCTTCGGCATGCAGTTCGCCGAGGATGGCCATCACCTCTTCGCCGGATTTCGTGTCCAGGGCGCCGGTCGGTTCGTCGGCCAGGATCACCTCGCCACCGTTCATCAACGCGCGTGCGATCGACACGCGCTGCTGCTGGCCACCGGACAGCTGCCCGGGTTTGTGGTGCATGCGGTCGGCCAGGCCCAGCCGCTGCAGCAGCTGCTCGGCACGCGCGGTGCGCACCGGGCCGGGGCTGCCGGCATAGACCGCCGGCACGGCCACATTGCCGCGTGCGTCGAGATCGCCCAGCAGGTGGTAGCGCTGGAAGATGAAACCGAAGTGCTCGCGGCGCAGCTCGGCCAGCTCGTCAGGCGCCATTTTTCCGGTCTCGCGGCCCGCCACCTGGTAGCTGCCACGGGTAGGGCGGTCCAGGCAGCCCAGGATGTTCATCAACGTGGACTTGCCCGAACCGGACTGGCCGACGATCGCCACCATCTCGCCGGCATGGATGTCCAGGTTGACGTCGCGCAGCACGGCGATGACATCCTCGCCGGCAGGGAATTCGCGTCGCAGGTCGCGCAGGCGCAGCAGTGGCGCCGTCATGCTCATCGGCGCCCCATGCCCGGGCCGCCGACCCGCATCTGCATGCCGCCACGGTTGCCGCCGCCCGCGGCTGCCGCAGCGCCGCCTTCGCCGACCACCACGCGCTCGCCTTCCTTCAGGCCGGACAGGACCTCGACGTTGGCGCCGTTGTTGATGCCGACCTTGATCTTGCGCGGCTGCGGTTGGCCTTTGTCATCGACCACCCGCACGATGCGCTCGCCATCGCGCGACTTCGGTCCCAGTGCCACGGCCGGCACCATCAGCACGCCCTTGGCCTGCTTGAGCAGCACCGATACCTGTGCGGTCATGTCGATGCGCAGGGTGCCATCGGGGTTTTCGACGTCGAACAACGCGTTGTAGTAGACCGCGCTGCTGGAGCTGGAACTGGACGAGCTGCTGGAACTGGACGAGCTTTCGTTGGCGATCGATGCCGGTGCCGGATTGATCTGCCGCAGCGTGGCGTGGTACTTGCGGTCCGGGTCGCCCAGCGTGGTGAAGTACACCGGCATGCCGGCCTTGATCTTGACCACGTCGGCCTCGGACACCTCGGCATTGACGGTCACCACGTCCAGCCGTGCCAGCATCACGATGGTCGGCGCGGTCTGGTTGGCGTTCACCGTGCGGCCTTCCTCGGCCACCACCGCCACCACGGTGCCGTCCATCGGCGCGACGATGCGGGTATAGGCCAGGTTGGCACGGGCAGTGCCCAGCTCGGTTTCGCGACCCTTGATCTGCGCTTCGTAGGACTGTAGCTGCGCACGCGCGGTCTTCAGCTGGGCCTCGGCGGCGTCGTATTCCTGGCGCGAGGTGGCTTCGGCAGCCAGCATCTGCTGCTGGCGTGCGAACTCCAGTTCGGCCTGGCGCAGGGTGGCCTGCTGCACTGCGCGCTGCGCGGTCACCTGGTCCAGCGAGGCCTGCGCGTTGAGCACCTGGTTCTGCTGGGTGGTGGCGTCGATCTCGGCGATCAGGTCGCCTTCCTTCACCGTATCGCCCAGCTGCACCTTCAGCGACTTGATCTGGCCAGAGGCCTGCGCACCGACGCTGACCAGCTTGTAGGCGTCGATCACGCCGGTGGCTTCCACCGTCTGCTCGATGTCGCCGCGGCTGACCGGGGTGGTCGCCAGCGCCGGTGCGGCAGGCTTGCGCAGCAGCCACCAGGCGGATACAGCGGCGATCAGGACAATCAGGGCGATCAACATCAGGCGACCCTTGCGGGTCGCGGGCAACAGGCGGGAGATCACGTGGCGGCTTCACTCTGGGGGCCGCAGCGGCGGCGTTGGTGGGCATTGTGAAGATCGAGCGATGCTGCGCTCAATCCTCGGGGTGTGTCTCTATGTAACACTGTCTGCGAGACTGCGTATCGGCAGGTATCCCGCACTGCGGGGGATACAGTGGTACGCATTGGCCTGGATGCGGTTCAGCTGCCGACACGGGATGATTCGCGACATGGAGACTGAAAACCCGATGCACCGTTTGCTGATCGTCGATGACGACAACGATATCCGCACCCTGCTGGCCGAGCAGCTCGGCCGTGCCGGCTACCAGGTCAGCACCGCCGCCGATGGCACCAGCATGCGCCAGCTGCTGGAACGCGAACACGTGGACCTGATCGTGCTCGACCTCAACCTGCCGCGCGAGGATGGCCTGACCCTGTGCCGCGACCTTCGCGCGCGCTCGAACACGCCGGTGATCATGCTCACCGCGCGCGCCGAGCCGATCGACCGCGTGCTCGGTCTGGAAATGGGCGCCGACGACTACCTGGCCAAGCCATTCGAACCGCGCGAACTGCTGGCGCGCATCCGCAACGTGCTGCGCCGTACCGAAGCGCTGCCGGCCAACCTGGAACCGTTGGCGGTGCGCCGTGCGCGTTTCTCGCGCTGGATCTTCGACCTGGAGCATCGCCACCTGGTCGATCCGGACGGGCGCGTGGTGGTGCTGTCCGGCGCCGAATTCCGCCTGCTGCGGGTGTTCATCGCCCATGCCAACAAGGTGCTCTCGCGCGAGCAGCTGGTGGCCCTCAGCAGCGGCCGCAACTACGAAGCGCAGGACCGCGCCATCGACCTGCAGGTCAGCCGCCTGCGCAACAAGCTGGCCGATGACGGTGGCCCCGATGGCCTGATCAAGACCGTGCGCAACGAAGGCTATGTGCTGGCCTCGGCCGTCAACCTGGAATAAGCCGCGATGAAGCGCCTGCGCCACTTCCTGTCCTCGATGGTCGGACGGCTGTTCGTGATCCTGCTGCTGGGCATGAGCGTGGCCGCGATCGGTGCGACCATGCTGGCCAGTTCCAAGCGGCAGCAGGAATTCGAGCGGCAGAACCTGAACCGCATCGCCGACCGCCTGCAGGGCTACATCAACCTGCTGGACGGCAACCCGGAGCTGCGCGAGCGGCTGCTGGAAGTAGGTGGCCCCAGCGTGCGGGCACTGCAGCCCGGCGCGCGCATCGGGCGGGCCGACAAGGCGCTGATGGAAGTATTGGAGGACCGCCCGGGCCCGGTGTCACGGGCGCACGTGCACTTTGCCTCGTTCCGTTCGTGCATTCCCAAGCTGCAGGACCTGCTGCCGCCACCGCCACCGGGCCACCGCAAGCCGCCACACGAACGCGATCCCACCTTCATTCCACCCAAGTGCCGGGCGGTGGACGTGGTGCTCAATGACGGCACGTTGCTGAAGCTCGCACTGGATTCGCCGGCGATCGCGCACAACGGCATCCTCGCCGTGGACCCGCTGTTCCTGACCCTGCTGGTGCTGGCCATTGCCGTGCTGGCGTACGTGGTGGCACGCATGGCCAGTGCGCCGTTGCAGGAACTGGCGGCCGCCGCCGAGGACCTGGGCGATGACCTGCAGCGGGCACCTTTGCCGCTGCGCGGGCCGCGTGAGGTGCAGCGCGCCGCCGAAGCCTTCAATGCCATGCAGCATCGGCTGCAGCGCCACCTGGCCGAACGTACGCAGATGCTGGCGGCGATCACCCACGACCTGCAGACGCCGCTGACCCGGCTGCGCCTGCGCCTGGAAAACGTGACCGACGAGACCCTGCGCGAGCGCCTGATCGGCGACCTGGCTGCGATGCAGGCACTGGTACGCGAGGGGCTGGAACTGGCCCGGAGTGCGGAGAGTGCCGAACAGCGCGCCGCGCTGGATCTGGATTCACTGCTGGGGAGCATCGTCGAGGACACCGCCGAGGACGGCGCCGACGTTGTCTTTGAAGGCCGCAGCGGCGCGGTGCTGATGCTGCGCCCGCTGGCGATGCATCGTTTGTTCTCCAACCTGGTGGACAACGCGGTGATGTATGCGCAACGCGCCCGGGTACGTGTCGAGCGCGGCGAGGGCACGATCACGGTGGTCATCGCCGATGATGGCCCCGGGCTGGCCGATGACCAGCTGGAAGCCGTGTTCGACCCGTTCGTGCGGGTGGAGACATCCCGTTCGCGCGAGACCGGCGGTGCCGGCCTGGGCCTGACCATCGCCCGGGCGCTGGCGGAGAAGGACGGGGGCCGACTGTGGTTGCGCAACCGCCCCGAAGGTGGGCTGGAAGCGGTGGTGCAGTGGTCGACCAGCGCCGAGGCGCGCTAGCGGCATCGATCCCGGACCCGGCCCGGTTGCGCCGGGCTGCCCGGGCGCGGTGACGCCGGTGACAGGGTTTGCCCTATCATCTGCGTACTTCCCCATTCTTCGTCCGATGAGCCCGCCTGTTCCTGCCGGCATGCCGCCCTGCGCGGTGCGGCTGTCCCTGTTCGCGTCTGCTGCCGCCACCGGCATCCGCAGCTGGCCGCCGCCGCTGCGCTGATGGGCGGGCAGGGGGCGGGCAGGCGCCGGGCGGGGCGCCACGCGGAGAACATCGGTCGCCTGCTGCAGGTGGGTCTGCTGTGGCTGTTGCTGGCGATTGCCACGCCACTGGCCGCGCAGAGTGGCGCGCCGCCGTTGCGCGACTACGCCATCGACGTGTGGACCTCGCGCAATGGTCTGCCGCACAACTCGCTGCGCGACATCGCGCAGACCCCGGAAGGCCACCTGTGGTTCGCCACCTGGGAAGGCCTGGTGCGCTACAACGGCCTGGATTTCACCGTGTTCGACCGCAGCACCCGGCCGGGGCTGCGCGACAACGGCATTGGCGCGCTGCTGGTCGACCCGCAGGGCGGTCTGTGGATCAGCGATTCGCGCGGCAATGTCAGCCACCGCGGCAGCGACGGCCAGTGGCGGGTCTGGGAACATCAACCGGATACGCCGCAGGTGCTGATCCAGTCCATGCAGATGGACAGCCAAGGGCGCCTGTGGCTGTTGTACGAGGGCAAGGGCATCGGCTATCTGACCCCGGACAAGGGCATCGTCTACCAGCGCCCGCCGCCGGACCTGCCGCTGGCGATGAGTTTCACCAAGATGGCGGTCGATGCGCAGGACCGGGTCTGGATCGGCACTCTTGACGGACTGGTGCTGCGCGACAACGACGGCGTACTGCAGCGCGCGCCGGCGGCGTGGGGCGTGGACAAGGGGCTGTCTTGGCCCTATCGCGCACCCGATGGCGCGCTGTGGATTGTCGCGGGCGAGCGCCTGTACCGGGAGGAGGACGATCGCCTGGTGCTGGTGCACCGGCTGCCTGGCCAGTTGCACTTGACCGCCATGCTGCAGGACCGCCATGGCGACCTGTGGCTGGGCACCGAGAACCAAGGGCTGCTGCGCATCTCGGCACATGGCCTGGAGCGCCTGCCGGCGGGCCTGAACCTGCCCGGCGGGCGCGTGGTCAGCCTGCGCGAAGACGCCGAGGGCAGCATCTGGGTGGGTGCCAATGGCGGCCTGTACCGCCTGCGCGAAACCCTGTTCAGCAGCTACACCGAACGCGACGGCCTCAGCGGCGACTACGTGCGCACGGTGCTTGAAGACCGGGACCGTCACCTGTGGGTGGGCAGCGCCAGCGGCCTGGACCTGCAGACTGCCGACGGTCGATTCCGTGCGATACCGCTGCACAACCGTGGTGGCAAGGCGCCTTCGGTACTGAGCCTGGCCCAGGATTCCGGCGGCGATCTGTGGGTGGGCACCTTCGGCGACGGCATCTACCGGTTGCACGCCGATGGACGGCTTCGCCACAACTACGCGGCGGCCGATGGCCTGCCCGGCGGCAACATCCGTGCGATCAGCATCGCGCCTGACGGCGTGGTCTGGGCGGGAACGCAGAAGGGCGTGGTCCGTATCGAAGGTGACAAGGTAACCGTGCCCATGGTTCCCGGCATGCCGGGAGGCCTGACCACCGCGCTGGAACACGATCACCAGGGAAATCTGTGGATCGGCACCATCGAAGGCGTCCGCGTGCTGCGCGGTGACCGGGTGCAGTCGATCGACCTGGCGCCGCTGGGCGGTGGCCGCAGCGTGTTCGGCTTCCACCAGATCGGCGATGCGATGTGGATCAGCAGTGATCGTGGGCTGTATCGCTGGCAGGCGGGGACGTTGGCACGGGTGGGCCTGGAGCAGGGCATGCCGGTGGATGCGGTGTTCCAGTTGGTGCCCGACCGACTGGGCAATGTGTGGATCAGCAGCAACCGCGGAGTACTGCGCACCGACATGGCCACGCTCAACGCCGTGGCCGACGGACGCGCGCCGCGGGTCACGGTGGAGCGTTACAACGAGATCGACGGCATGGCCAATGCGCAGGCCAACGGCAGCTCCGGTCCCTCGGCGATCCTGCGCCAGGACGGCACCTTCTGGGTGGTGACCGCGGGCGGTTTGAGCACGGTCGATCCGCAGCGGCTGCAGCGTTTCCGTGAGCGTCCCGCACCGCCTGCGGCAATCGAGAACGTACAGGTCGACGGTGCGCCGGTGCACTGGGAAGGCCCCGAGCGCAACCTGATTCCCGGTGGGCGACGGCTTGCGGTGAGCTACGTGGGCCTGAGCTACCTGATGTCCGACCGCATCCGCTACCGCACACGGCTGGAAGGGCTGGACAACGGCTGGGTGGAACGTGGCCCGCAGCGCAGCGTGGAATTCGTCGGCCTGCCGCCGGGTGATTACACGCTGCACGTGGCCGCCGCACACCCGGGGGGCAGTTGGGGGCATCAGGAAGCGGTGTGGAGCTTCACGGTCGAGCCTTTCTGGTGGCAGCGGCACAGCGTGCAGGCGCTGATCGGGCTGGTGCTGCTGTCCGCGCTGGTGGCGCTGTACCGCTTCCTGCTGCAGCAGTACAAGGCCAGCAACCTGCGCCTGGCACGGCGCGTGGACGAGGCCACCTTCGACCTGCAGGCGCAGACCGTGCACCTGCAGGCGCTGAACCAGGAGAAGACCGAGCTGGCCGAGCGCCTGGCGCGGCAGGCCGAGGCGTTCGAACGGCAGGCCCGCGAAGATGCGCTGACCCGGCTGGCCAACCGTCGCGGCTTCGACGAGGCGCTGGCCCGCGACTTCGCCCGTGCCCAGCGCAGCGGCCATCCGCTGTGCCTGGTGGTGCTGGACATCGACCACTTCAAGGACGTCAACGACCAGCACAGCCACAGCATCGGTGATGCGGTACTGGTGGAAGTGGCCCAGGTGATCGCCGCCGCCAGCCGCGATTCGGACCTGCCGGCACGCACCGGCGGCGAAGAATTCGCGCTGCTGCTCAATGACACCCGGCTGGAGGAAGCGGCGCAGCTGTGCGCGCGCCTGCGTGGCTTGTTCCATGACCACCCGGACTGGGCCGGCATCCCCGGCCTGCGGGTGACCTTCAGCGCCGGCCTGGTGGAACTGGACGGCGACGACCGCACCCCGGCACTGCTGTACCAGCGCGCCGACCGCGCGTTGTACCGTGCGAAGAGTGACGGCAGGGATCGCACGAGCATCGGTTGATCCAATGCAAAGCATCCACGCATGGCGTGGATCGACCCGCATTGCCGTACCAACAGTCGGCACCCATCGAGCGCAGCGACCCGCTGTTGCTCCCGCTTTTCTGATCTTTCCGTGGCGCCCGGGAAATTGTCCGTGGCCGGGCGGGTGGGCTGCGCAGGGGCGTGAGCCGCATGGGCCCGAGGCACGCCTCGGGCGGGTTGGGCAGGACGCACAACCCCGGTCTTGCCGTGTGCGTAGGACAGCGCACACGAGCATGCGGCGACCGAGCTTACAGGGATGTACTTGCAGCGTCCCCTGCGCAGTCCACCCGCCCGGCCTGCCCAGGAATCGCTGTCAGCCCGCCACGAGGGGCTTCGCCGTTGGCTGCTTCACCGCGGCCAGGCGTTGGCGATCGTGCAGAACAACCGCGCCGTCTGCTCGGTGTCATACACCGCGCTGTGCGCCTCGTTGGCGTCCCAGCCCAGCCCGGCCGCCGTGGCTGCGCGTGCCAGCACCGTCTGGCCATAGGCAATGCCCGCCAAGGTGACCGTGTCGAACACGCTGAAGGGGTGGAACGGGTTGCGCTTGTGCCCGGTACGGGCCACCGCGGCATTGACGAAGCCGAGATCGAAATGCGCGTTGTGGCCGACCAGGATCGCGCGCTGGCAGCCGTACTTCTTCATCGCTGCACGCACCGGAGTGAAGACGTGGTCCAACGCCGCCTTCTCTTCCTTGGCCAGCCGGAACGGATGGTCGAGGATGATGCCGGTCACTTCCAGCGACTTCGGGTCGATCTCCAGTCCCTCGGCCGGCACCACGTGGGCGCTGGCGGTCTGGCCGGGGTAGAGCAGGCCGTTCTCGTCCATCTCGATCGGCACGGCGGCGATTTCCAGCAGCGCGTTGCGCTGGCTGTCGAAGCCGCCGGTTTCAACATCCACCACCACCGGTAGGAAGCCGCGGAAGCGTTGTGACATCGCGCGCTGCGCCTGGGGTACGTCGGAAACAGGGAGGGCGGCAGGTGCGGAAGTGGGGTCGGTCATGTACGAATTCTAGCAGAGCGACCCTGAGCGCCCGGGATCCCGGTAGGTGCCAGCCTTGGTTGGTACCCTGCGCGCCGACCAAGGTCGGCATCTACCGGACCGCGCCGCGTGCGCCGACCACGTCGCCCGGGATCCAGGTAGGTGCCAACCTTGGTTGGCACCCTGCGCGCCGACCAAGGTCGGCATCTACCGGACCGCGCGACGTGCACCGACCAAGGACGGCATCTACCGGACCGCGCGGCGTGCGCCGACAAGGGCGCTGGGATCCTGGTAGGTGCCAACCTTGGTTGGCACCCTGCGCGCCGACCAAGGACGGCGTCTACCGGAGCACAGGCCGCGCCGTGGGGCCCGACGGATACCAGCGCGCCAGCACGGCATCCACGCTCAGGCGCCCAGCACCGGTGAACAGCAGCGGCAGTAGCATCGCCATGAACAGCAGTGGCAGTTTGAAGTTGCCAAAGCCCTGATCGCTGATCGCATAGCCCATCGCCAGATCGCCCAGCGAGCTCCATTCGGCGGGCCAGTGCACCGCGTACGTTGCCACAGCTGTCAGCACCAGCAGGCTGGCGGCGGCAAAGCGGGTGCCGAAGCCCAACAGCAGGCACGCTGCGCCCACCAGTTCGAACCAGGTGGCCAATTGCCAGTTCAGCGCAGCGGGCAGCTGGTCGAACGGAAACGGGAAAGCATCCTGCAGATCGGCGAACCAGTTCTGCCCGTGCAGCTTCTCGCGCCCGGATTCGAAGAATTCCCAGGCAAGCAGCAGGCGCAGGCCAAGCGGGGCCAACCACGGGGCGAAACGGTCCAGCTGGCCGCGTGCGGCGGCCAGGGTCGGGGTCTTCATCGGTGTTTCTCCTGGAAGGGGCGTCAGGGTGAAGCGGGGAGCGGACCGATCACGCCAGCACGCAGGAACTGCTGCAGCAGTTGCGCGCCAGGGGCGGCCAATGTCCCGGGATCGAGGTGGTGCAGGGCGGCCAGTTGCTGCAGCTGTTGTTGGCCGGTGGCCCCGGGGGACTCGCCGATCAGGGTCAGCAGATGCACTGCGAGGCTGGTCAGGGTGGCAAATCGCACCGCGCCATCAGCATCGCGCCGCACCAGCAGGCCGGTGGGCTCTGCCGGTGGTTGCGACGGTGCATTTTCGCTACCCAGCTGATGCACCGGCCAGCGGTACAGCAGTGGCCAGGCCAGTGGCGAGCGGCGCAACGGCACCCGCAACGGATCAATGTCGCCCGGTTCCGGCAGCGGATCGGCCTGCAGCTGGTACAGCGCGGTCTCCACCCACTCGTAGTGGGCCAGTTCGGCAAGCGCCGGATGCGGCAGCTCCGGTTGCACCTGCAGCCACTGCACGAACTCGGCAGCCAGTTCGGTGAACAACGGGGTGTGGCAATGGTGGCTGGCGAAATAGTGGCGCACCAGTGCACTCCAGTACGGTTCGCCCAGAAGGCGCACGCAGACCGGGAAGCCATTGCTCAACAACCCCAACAGATTGTTGAACAGCAGGCGTTCGTACACGGCCACCCGACGCGGGTCCATGCCGGGCGGCGCCGGAACCTGCGCCGGGTCGCGCAGGTGCGCGGTGAACGCGTGCTGCTGCGCACGCAGGCGTTCGGGGGCGTCAGCCATGGGCGGCTCCGGCATGCGCGGCCTGCAGGCGGTGGATGGTCTGCAGTTCGCCCCGCAGCTCGGCGTAGGGCGGGAAATTGAAGTCGCGTTCGAGCAGGGTAGGGCGTGGGCCGATGCGGGCGTAGGTGCGTGCCAGCAGGTCCCACACCGGGTCGATCACCGGGCTGCCGTGGGTGTCGATCTTCAGGTCCGGCGCCTCGTCCAGGTGTCCGGCCACGTGCAGGCAGACGATGCGTTGTGCGGGCAGGCCGGCGATGAAGGCATCGGCGTCGTAGCCGTGGTTGCAGGCATTGACGTAGACGTTGTTGACGTCCAGCAGCAGATCGCAGTCGGCCTCGGCCAGCACGGCAGTGGTGAAGGCCAGTTCGTCCATCGTCGGGTCCGGCGCCAGGTAGTACGACACGTTTTCCACGGCGATGCGGCGACCGAGAATGTCCTGCACCCGGGCGATGCGGGCAGCGGTGTGGCGTACCGCTTCATCGGTGAATGGAATCGGCAGCAGGTCGTACAGGTGGCCCTCGTCGCTGCAGTAGCTCAGGTGTTCGCTGTACAGCGGCACTTGATGCTGGTGCAGAAACGCACCCACCTGCGCCAGCAGCTGGGTATCCAGGGGGGCACTGCCGCCCAGCGACAACGACAGGCCGTGGCAGCTCAGCGGATGGCGCGCCGCCAGTTCGGCCAACGCGTCACCCGCGGGACCACCGACACCGATCCAGTTCTCCGGCGCGCATTCGAGGAAATCGAAATCGCCGGCCGGTGCATCGCGCAGGTCCTGCAGCAGGGCACGGCGCAGGCCCAGGCCCACGGCCGCCGCAGGAAGCGGCGACCGCGGGTGGACGACGCCGGCGCGGACGTCAGTGCTTGCCACCGCACTTGCCTTCGCCGCACTTGCCTTCGGCCGACTTCTTGTCACCGCCGGTCTTGGCCTTGGTGTCCGCACCGGCCGCTGCCTTGCCCTTGTCGCCGCCGCACTTGCCTTCAGCACTCTTGCCGTCGGCGCCACACTTGCCTTCGGCATGCTTGGCCGCATCGGCGGATTTTGCATCGGTCGCCTTCGCATCGGTGGCCTTGGCCGCCTGGCCGGCCACCAAGTAGCCCTGGGCGAGATCGGTCATGCTCAGGGCCGAGGCGGAGGCGGTCATGCCGAGGCCTGCGGCCAGGGCGGTGGCGGTCAGCAGGGACAGCGTCTTGTTGGAGGTGCTCATCGGTCGTGCTCCTGGGTGGTGGGCGGGTGCCCGTGGTGAAGCGATGGTGCAGCGATCCTACTCAACGAATCCTCGCCGGGAATTCAAATTTTCGTGAGAAGTATTACAGCGCCAACAAAAAGGCCGCTGTCGCGAGGACAGCGGCCACCCTGGAGTCGAATCCGGTGTTGCAGTGCAGTATCAGATATCGCCCGCGCTGGAGGTCTCGTCGCGCTTCTGGCGCGGCGGCAGCGGCTGTTCGCCGTGCACCAGGAACCACACGTTCTCGGCGATGTTGGTGGCATGGTCGCCCACGCGCTCCAGGTTCTTGGCCATGAACAGCAGGTGGGTGCACGGGGTGATGTTGCGCGGGTCTTCCATCATGTAGGTCAGCAGCTCGCGGAACAGCGCGGTGTACTGCGCATCCAGGCGGGCGTCGTCTTCGCGCAGTTCCAGCGCGGCATCGGCGTCGTTGTCGCGGTAGGCGGCGATGGCGCGGCGGACCTGCTGTGCGGCCAGGCGGCCGAGGGCGCGCAGGCCCTGGATCTGCGGCAGCGGCGGCACCTTGCCCAGCGCGATCGAGCGCTTGGCGACGTTGGCCGCGTAGTCGCCGATGCGTTCGATATCAGCCGGAATGCGCAGGCCGGCGAGGATCTCGCGCAGGTCGCGGGCCATCGGGCCACGCAGCGCCAGGCGCATCACGTCGTGGCTGATCTGCTGTTCCAGCGAATCGATTGCTTCGTCGTTGGCGATGATGCGATGGGCGGCGTTCTCATCGCGCTTCTCGATGACGTCCATCGACGCCTCCAGCTGGGCGACGGCCATCTCGCCCATGCGCACGATCTCGGCCACCAGGCGCTGCTGCTCTTCGTCGTAGCTTTTGACGATGTGGTCGTTGGGAAGGTTCATGTTCTGCAATCCAGGTAGAGCCAGGCGCGCCTGGCTGGGACAGGTGGCGAAGCGTCAGCGCCGATCAGCCGAACCGGCCGGTGATGTAATCCTCGGTCTGCTGCTTGGACGGCTGCGAGAAGATCACTTCGGTGCGGTCGTGCTCGATCAGGTCACCCAGGTACATGAAGGCGGTGTAATCGGACACGCGCGCGGCCTGCTGCATGTTGTGGGTGACGATCACGATGGTGTACTCGTGCTTGAGCTCTTCCACCAGCTGCTCGATGCGGCTGGTGGAGATCGGGTCCAGCGCCGAGGTCGGCTCGTCCAGCAGCAGCACCGACGGGCGCAGGGCCACGGCACGGGCGATGCACAGACGCTGCTGCTGGCCACCGGACAGGCCCAGCGCGCTCTGGTTGAGCTTGTCCTTCACTTCGTCCCACAACGCGCCCTGGCGCAGCGCGTGCTCGACACGGTCGGCCATGTCCGCCTTGGACAGCTTCTCGTGGTGGCGGATGCCGTAGGCCACGTTCTCGAAGATGGTCATCGGGAACGGCACCGGCTTCTGGAACACCATGCCGACCTTGCTGCGCAGGCGGTTCATCGGGTACTTCGGCGACAGGATGTTCTCGCCGTCGAGGATCACCTCACCGCGCGCTTCCAGCTTCGGGTACAGCGCGTAGATGCGGTTGAAGATGCGCAGCAGGGTCGACTTGCCGCAACCGGAGGGACCGATCAGCGCGGTCACGCGCTTTTCCGGGATCTCCAGGTTGATGCCCTTCAGGGCGTGGAACTTGTCGTAGTAGAAGTCCAGTCCACGCGCGGCGAGCTTGACCGGGGCCGGAGCGTGCAGGTTCTCGTGCGAGGCCGGCACGACGATGCGCTGCATCGGCACGGCGTTGGAAAGGTCGTTCATGGCGGTATCCACGGAAAGGTCAGTCATGGGAGATACGGTTGCGCAGCAGGATGCCGCGCGCAGAGAGGCTGACCAGCAGCACGAACACGGTCAGCACCAGCGCGCCGGCCCAGGCCAGCACCTGCCAGGATTCGTACGGGCTGCCGGCGAACTGGTTCATCACCACCGGCACCGAGGCCATCGGCTGGAACACGTTGCTGTTCCAGTACTGGTTGCCGAAGGCGGTGAACAGCAGCGGTGCGGTCTCGCCGGAAATGCGGGCCAGCGCCAGCAGGATGCCGGTGATGATGCCGGCCGAGGCACTGCGGTACAGTACCTGCACGATCACCTTCCACTGCGGAATGCCCAGCGAAAGCGCGGCTTCGCGCATCTGCGAAGGCACCAGGCGCAGCATCTCGTCGGTGGTACGCACCACCACCGGCAGCACGATGAAGGCCAGCGACAGTGCACCGGCGAAGGCGGAGAAGCTGCCGCCGGTCTGCATCACGTACAGGGTGTAGACGAACAGGCCCAGCACGATGGACGGGGCCGACAGCAGGATGTCGTTGACGAAGCGGACCACGGTGCCGGCCTTGCGGGCGTTGCCGTACTCGGCCAGCCAGGTGCCGGCCAGCACACCCAGCGGGGTGCCGATGCCGATCGCCAGCGCACACATCACCGCACTGCCGAAGAAGGCATTGGCCAGGCCGCCTTCCTGCATCGGCGGCGGTGTCATCTTGGTGAACAGATCCAGGTTGATGCCGGCCAGGCCCTTGGAGGCCAGGGTGAACAGGATCCAGCCGAGGAAGAACAGGCCGAACAGCGCAGTGGCGCAGGACATCGCGATGGCGATGACGTTGCCGATGCGGCGGCGCAGGTACAGGGAGTCAGCGGTGCTGGACATCAGTTGCCCTCCTTGCGGGACAGGCGCATCAGCATCAGGCGGGCGATGGCGAGCACCACGAAGGTGACGATGAAGAGGACGAAGCCGAGCAGCAGCAACGCCGAGCGGTAGGTTTCAGTGGCTTCGCCGAAGTCGTTGGCGATCAGTGCGGCGATGGTGGTGCCCGGTTCCAGCAGCGACGGCGACAGGCGCACGCTGTTGCCGATCACGAAGGCCACCGCCATCGTCTCGCCCAGTGCGCGGCCGAGGCCGAGGAAAACGCCACCGATCACCGCCGAGCGGGTGTAGGGCAGCACGATGTCCCAGCTCACTTCCCATTTGGTGGAACCCAGCGCGTAGGCCGATTCCTTCAGGCGGGTCGGCACGGTCAGGAACACTTCGCGCATCACCGAGGAGATGAACGGGATGACCATGATCGCCAGCACGAAGCCGGCGGTGAGCATGCCGATGCCCAGCGGCGGGCCCTGGAACACCGGGCCGATGATCGGCCATTCGCCCAGGGTTTCGTTGAGGAACGGGGTGACGTACTCGGTCATCACCGGCACCAGTACGAACAGGCCCCACATGCCGTAGATGATCGAGGGAATGCCCGCCAGCAGTTCGATGGCGGTGCCGACCGGGCCACGCAGCCAGCGCGGTGCCACTTCTGTGAGGAAGAAGGCGATGCCGAAGCTGACCGGTACGGCGATGACCATCGCGATCAGCGCGGTGACCAGGGTGCCGTAGATGGGGGCGAGGGCGCCGAACTTGTTTTCGACCGGATTCCAGTCGGAGGAGAAGAAGAAGCTCAGGCCCTGCATCTGCAGGGCGTGGCGACCACCCCACAGCATCGACAGTGCGGCGCAGGCCAGCGCGATCAGGACGAAGATGACGGTGCCGACCAGCACCCATCGGAACAGTTTGTCGTTGCGGGCATCACGCGTATCACGCGTGGACGGGGCGGCTACAGGCTGGGCGATGGCATTCATGGGGACGGCAGGGCCAGGAAGGGGCGGGGCAGCACGATGTGCAGGAGACGGTGCCCGCACGTGGCGGGCACCGTCGGGTCCATCACTTCAGTTCGGTCGCCCAGTAGGCTTCGATCTGCTTGACCAGCTCGGCCGGCAGCGGTACGTAGTGCAGTTCGTTGGCCTGGGTCTGGCCGCTTTCGAAGGCCCACTTGAAGAAGGCCAGCGCATCCTGGTTGCGCTTGGCATCCTTCGGCTTCTTCTGCATCAGCATGAAGTTGGTGGCGGTGATCGGCCACGCCTGCTCGCCCGGTGCGTTGGTGATGACCAGGTTGAAGTCCTTGGCGCTGGCCCAGTCGGCGCTGGCGGCAGCGGCAGCGAAGGTTTCAGCGTTCGGCTGCACCCAGGTGCCGGCGGCGTTCTGCAGCGAGGCGTAGGGCATCGCGTTCTGCAGGGCGTAGGCCAGTTCGACGTAGCCGATGGAACCCTTGATCTGCTTCACGTAGGAAGCAACGCCTTCATTGCCCTTGCCACCCACGCCGTCCGGCCACTGCACCGAGGTGCCTTCGCCGACCTTGCTCTTCCACTCCGGGCTGACCTTGGACAGGTAGTTGGAGAAGTTGAAGGTGGTGCCCGAACCATCCGAACGGTGGACGATGGTGATCTTGCCGTCCGGCAGGGTCACGCCCGGGTTGGCGGCGACGATGGCCGGGTCGTTCCAGGTCTTGACCTTGCCCAGGAAGATGTCGGCGAGCAGGGCGCCACTGAGGCGCAGCTTGCCGGCTTCCAGGCCGTCGATGTTGACCACCGGCACCACGCCGCCGATGGCCGACGGGAACTGGGCCAGGCCGGCCTGGGCCAGCTCATCGCTGCTCAGCGGCTTGTCGGACGAACCGAAATCGACGGTGCCGGCCTTGATCTGGGCGATGCCACCACCGGAACCGATCGACTGATAGTTGATCTTGGCGCCGGTGGCGGTGTTGTAGTCAGCCGACCACTTGGACACCAGCGGGAAGATGAAGGAGGCGCCAGCACCGGAGACCTCAGCGGTCACCTTGTCGCCGGCAGCGGCCGGAGCAGCGGCGCCGTCAGCGGCCGGCTGCTGAGCGGCCTGCTTGTCGCCACCGCAGGCAGACAAGCCCAGGGCGATGGCCAGGGAAAGGGCGGCAAGGCTGGCCGAGTGCAGTTTCATGGTCACTCCATAGCGGGGTAGAGCCGACGGTGTCGGCGGATGCGGCTATGAAATGATGTTTTTGTTACAGCCGTATGACGTCCATGACAGAGGTGTCCTGGATCACGTTCTGGCAAGGGTTTCGCGGGATTCACGGTTGGCCGCCGGGTCGGCTGACGACACCAACTGCGCTTCTGCGCGGTCCCCGGCGCGGCGGAGGGCCGGGCAGCCGTTGCCCCCGCTCCTGCCTTCCATGACCCATCGCCGCAACAACTCACCAACGGAAGCGCAGCGCCTTTCACGACCAACCCTGCAAAAAAGAAGAGCGCCGGACCCAGAAGGATCCAGCGCCCGGTGGGGCCGGCGGGGGAGAGAGGACCCGCCGGCCCCGTTCCTGCGGGGGAACGCCTTGCAACGAACTCAGTACTTCAGGTTCTGCGTCCAGTAGGTCTCGATCTGGCGCACCAGCGCGTCCGGCAGCGGCACGTAGTCCAGCTGCTTGGCCTGCGCATCGCCATTCTTGTAGACCCAGCGGAAGAACTCCTGCGTGGCCTTGGCGCCCGCCACGTTCTTCGGCTGCTTGCGCACCAGGATGAAGTTGGTGGCGGTGATCGGCCATGCATCAGCGCCCGGGGCGTTGGTCATCACCAGGTAGAAGTCACGGGCGTTGGCCCAGTCGGCGCTTGCCGCGGCGGCCGAGAACGAGGTGTCCGAAGGCTGCACGATCTTGCCGGCCGCGTTCTTCATCGCCGCGTAGGACATCTTGTTCTGCAGCGCGTAGGACAGTTCGACGTAGCCGATGCCGCCCTTGATCTGCTTCACGTAGGCAGCAACGCCTTCGTTGCCCTTGCCGCCGATGCCGGCCGGCCACTGTACCGAAGTGCCTTCACCGACCTTGCTCTTCCACTCCGGGCTGACCTTGGACAGGTAGTTGACGAAGTTGAAGGTGGTGCCCGAGCCGTCCGAACGATGAACGATCGTGATCTTGCCGCTGGGCAGGGTCAGGCCACTGTTGAGGGCGGCGATGGCCGGGTCGTTCCAGGTGGTGATCTTGCCCAGGAAAATGTTGGCCAGGGTCGGGCCGTCCAGCTTCAGCGCGCCGGGGGCGACGCCAGCAACGTTGATCACCGGCACCACGCCACCGATCACCGACGGGAACTGGGCCAGGCCGGCGGCAGCCAGCTCTTCCGGCTTCAGCGGCGCGTCGGACGAACCGAAGTCCACGGTCGCTGCCTTGATCTGGGCGATACCACCGCCGGAACCGATCGACTGGTAGTTGACCTTCTTGCCGGTAGCGGTGCTGTAGTCGGCCGACCACTTGGACATCACCGGGTAGATGAACGAGGCGCCCGCGCCGGTGACATCGGCGGCGTTGGCGGCGAACACGGACGACGCGGCCAGAATGGCGACGGCGGCGCGCGACTTGAAGGCGTGGATCACGGGAGAGACTCCTGGGGTGGTCGAGGGGCGGCTGCCCGACGTTTCGGTGCACATTCCATAACGGTTCCATGACACGCCCGCGTCTGTCATATGACGCGAACGTGACAGCCGTCATGGCGGTGCCCAAGCCCGCCCTTCAAAGCCCGCGCAGCGCCTCCGGAACGGCATAGCGACCGTCGCGGGGCTGCAGTGTCCAGCGCTGTACGGGTGCCGTCGTGTCGGTGGCATGGCAGTCATCACCGGCGGCGACGCTGATCGTATCGGTGCGTTTTTCGCGCACCACGATCGGCGCCAGGCCAGCGGCATTGGCACTGCCCATCTCCAGCGTGCGCTCGAAGCGGCTGAACTCGCCGGCGCACCGCGTATCCCATTCGCCGCGACTGCCGCTGACGGCCAGCGGGGCAAGCACCCGGCGCAGCTGCCGGCCCTCGCGTACGAACAACTGCAGCTCGGTCTGCGCGAACGGGTTGGGGCCTGAGCTGCCGCTGTAGTCCATGCGCACGCCGAACGCGCGGGTGGCCGGGTCCAGCTGCCAGCGTGCCGTATCCAGGCGCAGGCCGGTAAAACGCAGCGCATCACTGCTGACCGCGTCGGCCACGCGGGTCCAGGCCAGTGGCCTGCCACTGGCGGTATCGATCAGCAACAGGTCCAGGTCGCCGCCGCGCGCCTCTTCCGAGGCGGGGGCGGTCCATTGGGCGACGGCCAGCAGGGTCGTGCCGGGTTGTGCGGGCCACGCGCGGCAGGCCGTGCTGTCCGCATCGGTGAAACGTGCCGTGACCGGCAGCGCGCCGGCCGGCAACTGCCGATACGCGGCCTCGCGCACGGCATCCGCATCGTCACAGGCGAACGCAGTGGCGGGCAGGGCAGCGAGCAGGACACCGCAAAGCAGGCGGCGCAGGCGGAGCGAAGAAGGCATCCCGAAGGTCCTTGTCGACAGGGCAGGGCATCATCGCGCGGCCACCGCCTGCCCACAACGACGAAGGCACGGCCTGGGCCGTGCCTTCGTTCGAACGCGTGCTTCCGGTATTACCAGAAGAACTGCGCGCGGGCTTCCAGGATGTTCGGATCGTCGTTGACGAAGCCGCGGGCGGTCGAGCTGTACTTCTTGCTGTCGACCATCACGTAGTTGAGCATCAGCTTGAAGTTCGAGCGCCAGTACCAGTTCGCGCCGACGGTCCAGATGTCCATCTTGCCGCCGAGCACGCCATCGACGATCGGCGGACGGCCGGCCACCGGGTTGGCGGCGAGGTTGCCGTCGTTCAGATCCATGTGGTCATAACGCACGCCCAGCTGCCACTGGCCGCCAGCCGGGTTGTTCGGCAGGCCGGTGCCCGGGGTGCCGCCCTTGTAGCTCCAGCTCTCGCCGGTGACATTCCACACGCCGCTGACGTAGTAGCCATCGCTGGTGTAGTTGTCGTTGGCCAGGCGCTTGGCCTTGCTGGTGTAGTACTCGGCCTGGGCCTTGAACGGGCCCTGGAAGTACATCGCTTCAGCACCGATGGTGCTGACGCGGTCGGTGTCGACCAGGTTGCCGCTGTCGACCAGGCGCGCGGTGGCCAGGTCGGCGTTCGGACGGGCACGCACGCGCAGGGTGTCCGCGTCGGTGTCGTAGTCGACGTAGCTCAGGCCGAAGTGCAGGACCTGGCCCTTCTCGTTGATCGGGGCCCAGGTGCCACGTGCGCCGTAGCCGCTGCCGTGGGCCAGGTTGCGGGTCAGTTCGCGGCCGAAGGCGCTGGCGGTGACCGACCAGTTGTCCTGGCCGTAGCTGTAGGCACCGCCCAGGCGACGGGCGACGGCGTAGGTGTTGGTGACCGCAGCCTTGGAGATGAAGTCGTTGTTCTTGGTGCTGGACAGTTCTTCCAGGCTGTTGGGCTGCTTGAACTGGCCGACCTGGATGAAGTGGTTGGCGTTGCCCAGCAGCTTGTACTTCACGTTGGTGTCGAGGAACTTGTCGGCCTTGGCGTCGTAGCCGACCACCCATTCCACGTTGCCCGGGCCCTTGCCCTTCAGCACCAGCTCGGCGCGGCGCAGTTCGAATTCGCTGTTCTTGCCGTTGCCGGCGTCACCGCCGTTGAGGTCCACGACGTCATTGTCGTACCAGTTGCCGTCGGCCTGGACCAGGCCTTCGAAGGTGATTTCCGAACCGCCGATCACATCGATGGCGACTTCGGCGTGGGCGGCCGGCACGTACAGCGCAGCAGCCACGGCGATCGTCAGGAGCTGGTGATGCAGTTTCATGGAGAGGAGCCTTGCAGGCAGGTGGGAAGATGCGCGCAGGCTAAAACGTGAAGATTGCGTAAATGTGACAGTTCGCGCACGGCCGCGATCCGCCGCAGGCCCCGTCACGGCTGGGCCTGCCATTGAAACCGGTTACGTATGACGCGCGGATTGCGCCCCGGTTGCAGTAGATCCACGCCATGCGTGGATGGATTTTCCAGCCGATCCACGCCATGCGTGGATGGCGCGGTCACTCCGCGGGTGTCTTGTCCTTGTACCGGCACAGGTCGGCAATCACGCACCCCGGGCAATCCGGTTTGCGTGCTTTGCACACGTACCGGCCGTGCAGGATCAGCCAGTGGTGCGCGTCGAGCAGGAACTCGGCGGGAATCGCTTTGACCAGTCGATCTTCAACCTCGCGCACGTTCTTTCCGGGGGCAAGTCCAGTGCGGTTGGCGACACGGAAGATGTGCGTGTCCACCGCCATCACCGGTTCGCCGAATGCGGTGTTGAGCACCACGTTGGCGGTCTTGCGGCCGACACCGGGCAGTGCCTCCAGTGCGTCGCGATCGCGTGGCACTTCGCCACCGTGCTTCTCCAGAAGCAGCGCGCAGGTGGCGATCACGTTTTTCGCCTTGGCGTTGAACAGACCGATGGTGGCGATGTATTTCTTCAGTCCCTCTTCGCCCAGGGCGAGGATTTTCGCCGGCGTGTTGGCAACCGGGAACAGGCGACGGGTCGCCTTGTTGACGCCGACGTCGGTGGCCTGCGCGGACAGCGCGACCGCCACCAGCAGTTCGAACGGCGAGCTGTATTCCAGCTCGGTCTTCGGATGCGGGTTGAGTTCGCGCAGGCGGGTGAACATTTCCACCACGTCGGCGCGCGGCATCGTACCGCCGCGGCGCGCAGGCGCGCGCGCGGTCTTCTTCACGGTCGCCATTACTGCTCCTTGCCGGCGGCGCGGGCCTTGGCCCGGGCGAGGATGGCGGCCGCTGCTGCGGGCAGGGCGGGTTTGGCGTCAGGTGCCGGCGCGGGCGTCCGGCGTGCATCACGCTCGGCCTCGCGGCGGGCCAGGCGCACGGCACGTGCGCGGAAGCGTTCGCGCGCCGCCCATGCGCGCTGCAGCTGCAACTGCATCTGGCACAGGCGGTCGGGCAGGTCCGGATGATCGGGCAGCAGCCGCTCATCGCCAGTACGCACAACGTAGTCCATCAGCCCAGCCTGCAGCGCACCATCGGGATCGTCTGCCTGGACCCGGGCGAACAACAGCACGGGGTTGGGTCGGGATGCCATGGCGTCAGCGGTTCTGGAAGGCGGGGGGACGGCGCTGCAGGAAGGCGCTGGTGCCTTCGCGCATGTCCTCGGTGGCAAACAGCAGGCCGAACTGCGCACTTTCGTATTCCAGGCCGGCTTCCAGGCTGCATTCGCCGCCCACGTGCACCGCATCGAGCAGGCCGCGCAGCGCCAGCGGCGCCGACTGTGCCAGCTGCCGGGCCAGGGCCTGCACGCGGGCGTCGAGCTCGGCGGCGGGTACCACCTCGTTGACGATGCCCAGGGCCAGTGCGCGTGCGGCGTCGATCGGGGTGCCCAGCAGGCACAGTTCCAGCGTGGCCGCGCGACCACACAGGCGCAGCAGTCGCTGGCTGCCACCGAAGCCGGGAATCAGGCCGAGATTGATCTCCGGCTGGCCGACTTTGGCCGAATCGGCGGCGATGCGCAGATGGCAGGCCATGGCCAGTTCCAGCCCGCCGCCCAGCGCAAATCCGTTCACCCGGGCGATCACCGGCTTGGGCATGCGTTCGATGCGGCGCATCAGTGCCTGGCCGAGCAGGGAGAAATCACGTCCCTGAACCGCGCTCAAGGTGTTCATTTCCGCGATGTCGGCCCCGGCCACGAACGCCTTGGGGCCAGCCCCGGTCAGCACCACCACCCGTACCGCCGGGTCGGCGGCGGCGGCGCCAAACGCCTCGGCCAGGGCCTGCAGGGTGGCGGCATTGAGCGCGTTGAGCTTGTCCGGGCGTTGCACGGTAATGGTGCGGACGGCGCCATCATCGCTGACGTCGACCGGGTGGGGAGCGGGGGCCTCGACCACGGGAAACTCCTGGAACGTTAAAAAAAAGTGATATTGAACTCTGTAAACGCAGACAGGTCATAGCCTGCGTGGTGAGTAGCGGTTACACGTTGTGGCCGTTATCCTAACCCGTCGCCTCAGGGCGGCGCAGAACGTCCCTGAGTTACCACCCCTGGAGAACTGTTTGATGAAGTTGCGTTCTATCGCGGTCGCCGTCGCGGCCCTGGCCCTGACGGGCAATGCCTTCGCCCAGGACATCGCGTCCGAGAAGGGCAAGCTGAGCTACTACTTCGGTTACGACTACGGCAACAACCTGGCGGAGCTGACTGGTCGCGGTGAGCAGCTGGACATCAACTCGGTGGTGAAGGGTCTGCAGGACGCCTACGCCAAGAAGCAGCCGGCGATCACCGCCGAGCAGCTGAAGCCGGCTGTTGAAGCGTTCCAGAAGCGCGAGCAGGGCCGTGCCCAGGCCGCCAAGGCCGAGTACGAAAAGGCTGCTGCCGAAAACAAGACCAAGAGCGATCAGTTCATGGCGCAGAACAAGGCAAAGGCGGGCGTGCAGACCCTGCCGAGCGGCGTTCAGTACCGTGTGATCGAAGCCGGCAAGGGTGCCAAGCCGACCCAGGCCAGCACCGTGCAGCTGGAAGTGGCCGGTCCGTTCCCGTACGGCCAGCGCCCGACCGAAGCCCGCCCGGCCCAGCAGATTCCGTCGATCAAGGTCAGCGAAGTCGAAATGAAGGCCATGCGTGAGACCCTGCTGCAGATGCCGGCAGGCTCGAAGTGGGAAGTCTCGCTGCCGCCGGATCAGGCCTACGGCGCCGACCCGCGCACCCCGTTCCCGCCGAACGTGGCTGTGCAGTTCGAGATCAAGCTGATCAGCGTCAAGTAAGAAGAAACAGCGTCAACATCAACGCGCCGGTGAACCCACCGGCGCGTTTTTGTTTCTGCACCACGCTGCAGCCGTGCGGGGCCCATCCCAAATTCAGCCCATTCGCGCTACTGTTGACCGGTGCAAATAATGGAAGAAACGGCGCGTGCTGTCGCAAGCCCCTGCATCAACGTCTGCAAGCTGGATCGCAACCGGCTCTGCGCCGGGTGCGGGCGGCATATCGACGAAATCGCACGGTGGTCGTCGATGAGCGACGGCGAGCGCAGCCACATCCTGGAGCGTGTGCTGCCCCTGCGCCAACAGCTGCAGCAGTCGCTGCGAGGTTCGTTGGCCGATCATGAGCGGCTGCTGCGCGCGCTGCATCCGCTGGCCGAACCGCCGGCAGGCGACGGCTGGAACCGCAGTGAACTGGATGACCTGCTGCCCCCGGGCCCACCGGTCGAGGCGGCGGTGTTGGCTGGCATCGTGCCGCGCGCCAACGGCGCGCAGGTGATCCTGACCCGGCGTACCGAAACCCTGCGGCAACATGGTGGCCAGGTTGGCTTCCCCGGTGGCCGTACCGAGCCCGATGATCGCGATGCGCTGGCTGCCGCACTGCGCGAAAGCCAGGAAGAAATCGCGTTGGCGCCGACACAGGTGCAGGCACTGGGATATCTCGATCCGTTCGTGACCATCACCGGCTATCGCGTGACCCCGGTGGTGGCGGTGATCGATCCGGATTTCGTGGCGGTCCCGCAGCCCAGCGAAGTGGCCGAGGTGTTCGAAGTGCCGCTGGACTATCTGATGGCCGCCGACAACCTGCGCCAGGTCGAAATCAACCATCGCGGCCGCGTCCGCCATGTCCTTGAATATGGCTGGCCCGGCCAGCGCATCTGGGGCGCCACCGCGGCCATCCTGTACAACCTGCGTCGCCGCCTGGAGCAAGTGCAATGAAGCCGATCGACCCGCCGTGGACCACCCTTGTCGATGTTGCGACCCTGGCTGCGGCCTTGGGCGATGGGGTGCGCGTGGTCGATGCCCGCGCGACCGCAAGTACCGTGCGCGTGGTCGACGCGCGTGCATCGCTGGCCGACCCGCAGGCGGGCAATGGCCTTTACGCGCAGGGACACATTCCCGGCGCAGTGCATGCCGATCTCAACCGCGACCTGTCCGATCTGACGCGGGTGGGCCATGGCCGCCACCCGTTGCCCGACAGCGATGCGTTCGCCGCACGACTGGGGCAATGGGGCATCGGCACCGACACGCAGGTGGTGGTGTATGACGGCAGCGATGGCAGCATGGCCGCCGCGCGCCTGTGGTGGCTGCTGCGCCTGATCGGGCATGCGAACGTGGCCGTACTCGATGGCGGCATCGCCGCGTGGCAGGCCGCCGGCCAGCCGCTGGCGACCGGCAGCAGCGAGGTCACCGCGTTGCCCGCGTATCCGGGGCGCTTCGATAGCGGCCAGGTTGCCAGCGCGGACGAGATCGAATCACGCCTCAAGCACGCACCGGGCTGGCTGGTCGATGCCCGCGCGGGCGAGCGGTTCCGCGGTGAGGTGGAGCCGCTGGACCCGGTCGCCGGCCATGTACCGGGCGCGGTCAATCGCCCGTTTGCGTTGAACGTGCTGGACGGCCGCCTGCGCGATGCACAGGAACTGCGTGCCGAACTGCAGGGCGTGATCGGCAACCAGGACCCGCAACGCGTGGTGCTGATGTGCGGCTCGGGCGTGACCGCCTGCCATCTGCTGCTGGCGATGGAAAGCGCGGGCCTGTCCGGCGCACGCATCTACGCGGACTCATGGAGTGGCTGGGTCAGCGACAGCAGCCGCCCGGTCGCCACCGGCGCCTGAGCCGCGCGGGGTCGGATCCTTTTTCCAACGGGAAGCGGCTCTGACCCTATCGACCGTAAATCGGGGTCAGAGCCCGTTGCGTTGCAACGGGATCCGACCCCGGGTCGATCCGAAAGATCGCAGAGATCTGTCGAAGGCGGGGTGGGTSCGGKTGCGGGGGTGTCCGCGGCATGGATGCCGCGGCCAAGCCCCCACGGATGGGTTCACGGCGTCCCTCGCAACCGGACCCACCCCGCCATCCCACGGAATGCCAGCTTTCGACGTTGACGTTGACGTTGCCTCTGCGGGTGCAGGGCGCAGTCCTGCCCATCATCCCAACCCCTGCAACGGCACCTTCGCCAGCACCCGCGCCCACGGGAACAACGGGCCCGGATCACGCTTGCGCGCCACGGTCACCGCCGGGTCATCACTGGCCGGCACCTGCTCCAGGTCCAACTGGTCATGTCCGGCAATCCGCCGCAGCGACGGGTAACGAGCCACCAGTGCCTGCAGCAGCTGTTCCAGCGCCAGCAGCTGCGCTTCGGTGTACGGCTCGTCCATCGCCTGGTGGCGGCTGTCGAGCCAGTGCGGGTAGCGCCCCGAATTGACCAGTTCGATGCCCACGGTATCGGCATTCATGCCGCGCACGTGGTGGGCGATGCGCTCCGGCGCCACGTACTGCACCACGCTGCCGTCGCGGTCGATGTAGAAATGCCCGCTGTTGCCGGCGCCGCTGTCGTACAGCACGCGCTCGCCGTACTCCCGGGCGGTCGCCAGGTCGGGTAGTTCCGTGCAGTGGATCACCACCATTGCCAGGCTGGATGGATCGCGCAGTGGCAGGCGGTCGTGGTAGGGCAACGGCTGCAGCTGCAGGCCGGGCAGGAGCGGTTTGGGCATGCGGCGATGCTAGCATTGCCGGATGAAACTGCCTTCCCTTCTGCTGTCGATCCGCTCCGTGGGAGCGTACGCATGAGCCGCGGTCACTGCATCCTGTCCCACGGCTTCGAGAGCGGCCCGGAGGCGACCAAGGTCACCGCGCTGGCCGAAGTCGCCGAGCGACTGGGCTGGACCCATGAGCGCCCCGATTACACCGACCTGGACGCGATGAGCCAGGTGAGCCGCGTTGGCGATGTGCGCACCCGCCTGCAACGCCTGATCGAGCGCACGGCCGCTGCCGCTGCGCAGGGGCCGGTGGTGCTGGCCGGCTCCAGCTTGGGCGCCTACATCTCTGCCATTGCCTCGCTGCAGGTACCGGTGGCCGGCCTGTTCCTGATGGTGCCGCCCACCACCATGGGCCCGATGCCGGCGCTGGATGCCGCGCCGGTGCCGACCACGGTGGTGCAGGCCTGGCATGACGAGGTGGTGCCGGCCGCCGGGGTCATCGCCTGGGCGCAGGCGCGCTCGGCGCAGCTGCTGCTGGTGGACGATGGCCATCGCCTGGAACATCACGTGGAAGCCTCTGCGCAGGCCTTCGAGCGCCTGCTGCGGCAGCTGTGAAGCCCGGGCGCACAGCGCGCCCGCCCGCATTGACTACAATGGCAGCCCCGCCGCCCCCGGCGCGGGCCTGCCGGCCGTGTCCACGGCCCTCCCTTCCGAATGGCCCGGCCCCCTGCCGTGCCTGACCACCTGCGAACCGATCCCGTGAAATTTTTTGTCTCCTGCGCCAAGGGCCTGGAATACCTGCTTGCCGATGAGCTGTCGGCCCTGGGCCTGGAAAAGGCCACCGCCACCATCGCCGGCGTCAACGCCGATGGCGAACTGGAGCAGGCGCTGCGGATCGTGATGTGGTCGCGGCTGGCCAGCCGCGTGCTGTGGCCGATCGACGAATTCGAATGCCCGGACGAGCAGGCGCTGTACGACGGCGTGCGTGCGCTGCCGTGGCACGAACACATCAAGCCGGAGATGACCCTGGCGGTGGATGCGCATGTGTCCGGCGACAAGATCACCCATGCCCGTTTCGCCGCGCAGCGGATCAAGGACGCCATCGTCGACCGCATGCGTGACGAAGGCCTGGAGCGCCCTTCGGTCAATACCGATCTGCCGGACGTGCGCGTCAACCTGTCGCTGCGCAAGGGCCGCGCCTCGCTGTCGATCGACCTCGGCGGCGGCCCACTGCATCGCCGCGGCTGGCGCGGTGCGGCGCATGACGCGCCGTTGAAGGAAAACCTGGCTGCCGCGCTGCTGATGCGCGCGCAGTGGCCGCGCCTGCACGCTGCCGGTGGCGGCCTGCTGGACCCGATGTGCGGCAGCGGCACCCTGCTGATCGAAGGCGCGCTGATGGCGGCCGATGTCGCCCCCGGCCTGATGCGCCATGGCAGCCTGCCGCCGAGCCGCTGGCTGGGCTTCGACAAGGCCGCCTGGAAAACCATCCAGAGCGAGGCACGTGATCGCGAAGCGGCCGGCCTTGCCGTGCTGAAGCCGGTCATCCACGGCAGCGACATCGACCCGGTGGCGATCCAGGCCGCGCGCGAGAACGCCGAAGTTGCCGGCGTCGCCCATGCCATCCGCTTCACCCGCACCGATGTGGCTGACCTGCCCACCCCGGAGCAGGAGATCGGTGCGGTGGTCTGCAACCCGCCGTATGACGAGCGCCTGGCCGCCGATCCGGCGCTGTACCGCAAGCTGGGCAATGCCCTGCAGAAGGCCGTGCCGCAGTGGCGCGCCAGCCTGCTGTGCGGCAATGACGAACTGGCCTTCGCCACCGGCCTGCGTGCGGGCAAGAAGTACCAGATGTTCAATGGTGCGCTGGAATGCGCACTGATCGTCTGCGATCCGATCGCCGTGCCGGGCCGTGACCCGGCACAGGTGCGCGAGCTGAGCGAAGGCGCGCAGATGGTGGCCAACCGCCTGCGCAAGAACCTGAAGAAGTTCAAGAGCTGGCGCGCGCGCGAAGGCATCACCTGTTTCCGCGCCTACGATGCCGACCTGCCGGAATACGCAGCGGCCATCGACGTGTACGAGGAAGATGGCGGCCAGCGCCGCACGTTCCTGCATGTACAGGAATACGCTGCACCCGCTGCGATTCCCGAGAACGACGTGCGCCGCCGCCGCAATGAACTGCTGGCCGCTGCGCGCGAGGTGTTCGGCGTGCCGCCGGAACAGGTATCGATGAAATCGCGTGAACGTGGCAAGGGCGGCAGCAAGTACGGCCGTTTCGAGCAGCGCGATGAGTTCCTCGTGGTACGCGAGAACAACGCGCTGCTGCAGGTGAACCTGTTCGACTATCTCGATACCGGTCTGTTCCTCGACCATCGCCCGCTGCGCCGGCTGATGGCCGAGCAGGCGCGCGGCAAGCGCTTCCTCAACCTGTTCTGCTACACCGGCGTGGCCAGCGTGCAGGCGGCGGTGGCCGGTGCGGCCAGCACCACCAGCGTCGACCTGTCGGCCACCTACCTGCAGTGGTGCTACGACAACCTGGCCTTGAACGGGCAGGGCGGCAATCAGCACCTGCTGGTGCAGGCCGATGCGATGGCATGGCTGGAAGGTGATCGCGGCCAGTACGACGTGATCTTCTGCGACCCGCCGACGTTCTCCAACTCGGCCCGCGCCGAGGACTTCGACGTACAGCGCGAACAGGTGAAGATGCTGCGTGCGGCCGTCGCGCGACTGGCGCCGGGTGGCGTGCTGTACTTCTCCAACAACTTCCGCCGCTTCAAGCTGGAAGAGAACGCCATCGCCGAATTCGCCCAGTGCCGCGAGATCAGCGCCAGCACCATCGGCCCGGATTTCGAGCGCAACGCGCGCATCCATCGTGCGTGGGAGCTGAAGCGCCTGGCGTGACGCGTCGCCGGGCCATGCCCGGCGAGCGTGGGTCCGGTAGATCCACGCCATGCGTGGATGCGGCCCACCGCACGGGTTACAACAGCGCCACCACCAGCCCGATCACTGGCAACGCGATCGCCAGCGGCGCGATCCATTTCGGCCGGTAGGGGTACAGCGCGAACGCCAGCACGATTCCACCCAGGGTGAGCGCGCCGAGCCACAGCACCGGGCCCATCGCCCAGCCGTGGTCGACCACGCACAGTGCGAAAGCCACCGTCAGCAGTACCCAGCCCAGCACCCGCCATTGCGTACGCCGTACCGGTGATGCCGCGGATTTGCCGTGCAGTTCCTGCTGGTGCTTTTCCATCGCCAGCGACAGCGCGGTGAACGCTGTGAATGACAATCCCAGTACCAGCAGCATCATGCGCTGGCCTCCGCTTCCACTGCATCGGCCGGTGCCTTCGTCGCTGCAGCGGCCGCCGCACGCTTCTTCTTCTCGGCGGCAGTCAGCTGTGGCGTCCAGCGCTGCATGCGCCAGCCGCACAGGGCCAGCATGGCACCGAAGGCGATCATCGACAGGTCGAAACCGGCCAATGCCCAGTCACCGTTGAACAAGGTGACGCCCAGGTGCGCGTGGGTGGTCAATGCGTTGACCACCGGAATCAGCGCGAACGCGGCCGCGCCGATGTACAGCTGCCACGCCCACATCATCCGCTTGGGCCAGATGAAGGCCGCCAACAGCGAGGCGCCCCACGCGTAGAAGAACACGTTCGCTTCGGCGTTGGATCGCTCGGCCAGGCCCAGCGGCAGCAGGCGGTTGCCCCAGAAATAGGCGGCGAAGGCGATCGGCAGACCGGCCACGGCGCCGATGTTCAGTGCATCGACCAGGCGCAGGCCGAAGCCGGTGCGACCGCTCTTGGCGTGCTTCGGCCGCTCCTTCACCGCCCACAGCACCACGCCGCTGGCCACCATCAGGCAGCCGGTCAGACCGGACAGGAAGAACAACGCGCGCAGGCCCCAATCGGCAAAGCGGGCCAGGTGCAGGCCATACAGCACGCCACGGGTGGCGGTGGCGCCACCGGAAGGCGGCGTTTCCTGCAGCAGCGCGCCAGTGACCATGTCATAGCGCAGCGCCGGGGTATCGATGGACAGGCGTTTGCCATCGCGCTGGCGGATGTCGATCACCGCATTGGCGGCACCGGGATTGGCAACGCTGAAACCGGCGACCTCGGTGCCGTGCCAATGCGTGCGGGCGCTGTCCAGCAGCTGCCGCAGCGGCAGGGGGGCTGCCTTGCCTTCGGCGGGCGCGGTGACCTCGGGCAGGCCACCAAAGGCCTCCGCATAGAACGCATCCTGGTCGGTGCCGTAGGCCACGTTCACTCCCCACGGCAAGTACATGATCATCAACGTGACGATGCCGGTGTAGGTGATCATCGCGTGGTAAGGCAGGGCCATCACCGCGCTGACGTTGTGGAAGTCCAGCCAGGAACGCAGGCCCTTGTCCTTCCGGAAGGTGAAGAAGTCCTTGAAGATCTTCTTGTGGGTGATCACGCCGGTGATGATCGCCACCAGCATGAACATCGCGCAGAAGCCCACCAGGTACCGCGCCCACAGCACGGGAATGTAGTGCAGGTCGAAATGCAGGCGGTAGAAGAAGTCGCCGCCACGTGTCTCGCGTGCCTTGAGCTCGTTGCCGGTGTTCGGGTCCAGGGTGGCATCACCGAAGGCGCCGCGTCGGCCCTTGCTGGGGTCGGCCAGCTCGGCCGGCAATCGCCAGAACATCTGCATGGCCGGATTGCGTGGCTGCGGCAGGGTGACGAACCAGCTCTCGGCCTGCGGTGCGTTGGCCAGCAGGTAGTCGGCCGCGCGCTGCGCCGCTTCGTCGGTGCTGACAGTGCTGCGCGGCAGCTCCGGGCGCATCCAGCGGCTGATTTCCTCGCGGTAGTAGCTGGCGGTGCCGGCCATGAAGATCAGCAGCAGCAGCCAGCCGACCAGCAGGCCAGTCCAGGTATGCAGCCAGGCCATGGATTGGCGGAATCCATTCTTCATGCCCACGCTCCCAGCAGGCGCGAAATGCCTGCCAACAGCAGGGTGGGGGCGAGAATGCCGACCCAGGCACGCAGCGCACTGCGCGTGGCGAACGCCCACAGCGCGGCGCAGGCGGCTACCAGGATCGCCAGCAGCATGCCGGTCAGCACGGCCTGGCCGCGCGCGCCCGGCAGCGCCAGCGCACAGAACACCGTGGTCATCGAGGCAAGCGCGTAGCCGCCGAAGATGGCGGCAAGGGATCGGGACATTACGCCCCATCGCGGGTTGGCGAAGAAGGTGCTGAGGCGGGGGCTGGCGGTTGCGGGCGAGCGGTCCACGGCGGTCCTGCAGGTTGAATGAAAGAGGACCGGCGCACCGAAGCGCGCCGGGGTTGGCCATCCGTGGCCGGGGCCGGTCGCAGAACCGGCGCCATCCATCAGATCGTCAGAGCTTCCAGCGCAGTGTCATCATCACGTTGCGCGGTTCGCCCCAGTACACGCCGTCGTAGAAACCGACGCGGTTGTAGTACTTCTTGTCCAGCAGGTTGTTGACGTTCACCTGGGCGGTGAAGTTTTCGTTGAAGCGATAGCCGGCCGACAGGTTGAGCAGGTAGATATCACCCTGTTCGATCGCCACGCGGTCGCGCTTGCCGCTGACCAGGAAGTCCTCGCGCGGCTTGTTGCTCAGGCTCCAGATGCCGCTCTGCCAGGTCGCGCCGCCACCGATCCAGAAGCGGCCTTCGGCACCACCCGGGCGCCAGCTGGCGTTGAGGCGGAACAGATCGACCGGAACGGTGGTGTTCTGGCGAACGCCCAGCGCATTGCGGCTGACGGTGTGGGTGAACCCTGTAGACAGGTTCCAGTGCTCGCCCAGGCTGCCCTGCGCTTCGATTTCCCAGCCCTTCACCTTGTTGCCCTTGCCGGTGGAGCGGTAAGCACTGATGCCACCGGGCAGCGAGTTTTCCGGTACCGAATCATCGAGCTCGGCGACGTTGTCCTTCTCGCCCTTGAACACCGCGACCGAGGTGTTGAGCAGGCCATCGAAGAACTCGGCCTTGACCCCGGCTTCCCACATGTCACCGACGGCCGGTTCGAGGTAGTTGTTGGCCTTGTCGCGGTAGTTCTGTGGCTGGAAGATGTCGGTGTAGCTGACATAGCCGCTGAAGTAGCGGTTGAAGTCGTAGATGAAGCCGGCGTACGGGGTGAGTGAGTCATCCGGCTTGTAGCCGCCGCGGCGGGTGTCGGTCAAGCGGCCGGCGGCGTCATGGGTGTAGGTCCAGCTGCGCGTTTCCCAGCTGCCGTAACGGGCACCGAGCACGGCGGTCAGCGGCTCGGCCAGCTGCAGGCGCGCGGCCAGGTAAGCGGCACGCTGGCGCAGTTCGTCCTCCGAGGCGAGATAGCCCAAGCGGGTGACCTGCAGCGGCGCGACGTCGCCGTTCCAGCTGCGCCAGTCCGGCACGCGCTCGTAGCTGGCAGGGTAAGCGGCGGTTTCACTCGCAGGCACTTCGCCCTTGCGCACTGACTGGCCGAAACCGAACACCAGTTCGTGTTCACGGCCAAACAGCTGGAACGGACCACCGACGTTGAAGTCGAACACCTGCATGTCGCCGTTTTCACCGAAGCTGCCGACGAAGGCAGAGATGCCGCTGCCATCGGCACGCGGGTAACCGGACGCGCCGTACCAGACCGCGCCGTCGGTCTCGCGCTTGGAGCGGGTGTAGGCGAATTTCGCTGCCCAGCCATGGCCCAGCTGCTGTTCGAGGCGGGCGAACGCGCTCTTTTCGACGATCGGCCAGCTGCTCCAGCGCGCCGACAGGTTGGTCGAGCGCGGCAGGTTGGCCGGCTTGCCATCGGCACCCCAGTACGGCACCACGCCCCAGGTCACGCCGGTGGTACGCGGCGACTGGTACTCGTAGCCGGCTTCCAGCAGGGTGGTGTCGGTGATGTCGGCCTGCACGATGCCGTAGAAGACGTCCTTGTCCAGCTTGTAGACATCGCGGAACGAATCGCTCTGCTGCTTGGCCGCGACCACGCGGGCGCGGATGCGGCCATCCAGGGCGATGGGGCCGCCGAGGTCGGCTTCCAGGCGCTGGTTGCCCCAGCGGCCGAGCGTGAGGTTGGCGCTCATCTGGAACGTATCGGTGGGGCGTTTGCGGACGAAGTTGATGGTGCCCGATGGATCACCGGCACCGGTGGTCAGGCCGGTGGCGCCACGCACCACTTCGATGCGGTCGTAGATCACGCTGTCGGTGTTGGTCTTGATGTAGCCACCGAAGGTGTTGAGCATGCCATCGACCTGGAAGTTGGTGATGTTGTACCCGCGCGAAACGTAGTTGATGCGTTCGCTGTCGGTGACCGACACCGCCACGCCGGTGACCTGGCCCATCACATCGGACAGCGAGAACAGGCCCATGTCGTCCAGCCTTTGCCGGGTCACCACGGTCATCGACTGCGGCGTGTGACGCAGCGACAGGCCGAGCTTGGTCGCCGTGCTGGCCCGCTTGACGGTGTAGCTGTCGGCAATGTCGCCATCGGCAGTGACCTGGACGGTGTCCAGGGTGCGCGCAGACGGGTCGGCAGAACCTTCCTCAGCGTGTGCCAACGGTGCGATCAACAGTGCGGTCACGGCCAGGGCCAGAAGGGTTGGACGGGGAGTAATCAGGGGAGAAGCCATCGGTGCGATTCCATGCAGGACAAAAAACAGGCGATGGCAAACGCACCCATGGCAGCCATGCGCTCCGCGCACGTCACCCAGCGTGATTCCCATCGACGGTGCGACACCTGCGGCAGGCAGGTGACCCAGTGGTCGGGGGATGTACACGGGCGAAGGGGCGGGTGGGCGCGTGCTTCCGTGCCCCGCTTGGCTAAGCGCACAACCGATCACTAAATGATAGGCATTCGCATTTCGTTAAGCAAGTGTGACAGCCCCATTCGTCCCCGAACATGTGGATCCAGGCAGATCGAGGGAAACGGTCGAAGCCGGGGCGCTGTGGGTTTGCGGGGTGTGAGCCGCACGGATGCGGCGACCAAGCCCCCAGGGATGGGTTCACGGCGGCCCAGCAAACCCACAGCGCGCTGCCATCCCGCAGGAAACCAGCTGTGGCTGTTGCTCTGGCTCCGGCCTCTGCGGGTGCCGGGCGCAGCCCGGCCGGGAACCCATCTCAGAAACGGAACAGAACAGTCGCCGCATGCAGCAGCAGGCCGATCAGGCCGCCCACCAGGGTGCCGTTGAAGCGGATGAACTGCAGGTCGCGGCCCACGCTCAGCTCCAGCTGCTCGACCAGGTGGCGTTCGTCCCAACTCTTGACCGTCTGCGCGATATGGGTGGTGACGCCCTCGCGCAGGCGCCCGGTGAGGCGCTGTGCGCCTTCCAGCAGGTGCTGGTTCAATGCCTCGCGCAACGCCGGGTCCGATTGCAGGCTGTCGCCCAACGAAGCCAGGCTGCGCTGCAGATGACCGACCAGTGCCGAATCCTCACGCTGCAGATCGCCGCGCAGGCTGGCCTGTATGCGCGACCACAGGCCCTGCACGTAGTCCTGCAGGGCAGGGTGGTCGATCATTTCCTGCTTGAGCTGTTCGATGCGCTCGGTCAGTGCCGGGTCTTCGCGCAGGCGCTGCACGTAGTTACCCAGCCATTGTTCGTAGTCCTGGCGCAGCGGGTGCTGCGGCTCGGCCAGCACTTGCTGCAGTTCTTCCAGCACCGCCCGGGCCAGGCGTTCGGCAAGGTTGTCGCCGATCTCATCGATCGGCTTGATCCAGTTCACCGTGCTCGACAGCGTCGGCCATTCGCGCTGGATGTAGCGCACGATCAGCTGCGAGGCGCGTTCCTTCACTTCCGGTTGCTCCAACCAACGCCCCAGCCGCTGCAGGCCCTCGTCCAGCACGCGCTGGTGGCGGCCATCGGCGGTCAGCAGGCCCAGCAGTTCGCCGGCGGTGGCAGCTGCGTTCCACTGCCGCAGCTGCTGCACCACGAAGCTGTGCAGCTGCCGCCGCACCGCAGCTTCATCGAAGAAATCCAGCGCCTGCAGCGCCCAGCCACGGGCCATGTCGGCCAGCATCCGTGAACGCGCGGGATCGGCCAGCCAGCTGCCGAGGCGGCTGGCCGGGTCGAACACCTGCAACTTGGCCAGCAGCACCGTCGGTTCCAGGAACTGGTCGCGCACGAACAGGGCCAGGCTGTCGCCGATGCGTTCCTTGCTACGCGGAATGATCGCCGTATGCGGAATCGGCAGGCCCATCGGCCGCCGGAACAGGGCAACCACCGCAAACCAGTCGGCGAGCGCGCCAACCGCGGCGGCCTCGCAGAAAGCCGAGACCCAGGCCCAGATGCCACGCTCGCCCTGCCAGTGGCTGACCGCGAAACCGGCCAGCATCAGCAGCAGCAGGCCAAGGGCGAGGGTTTTCAGGCGCCGCAGTTGGGCGCGGCGCGGATCGATGGCAGACGTCATGCCCGAAGTCTACCCGCAGGCCGGTGAGTACCCGGTAGTGCCGGCCGCTGGCCGGCAACCCATGGACGTTGGAAGCACGTTGCAGCTGCCGGCCAGCGGCCGGCACTACCGGGGGATGCTCAGAGCGTTTCCAGCTGCCTGCGCAGGTGGGCCAGCTGTGCGCGCAGGGTGTCGTTCTCGCGGGTCAGGGCAACCACGCGGCGGCGCAGCGCCGGGGTATCCTCGCCAAGCTGCTCCAGCGCGGCCAGCACCTCGGCATCGCGGCTGGCGATCTCATCTTCGTTGGCCTCTTCGAAGTCCATTTCCGCCGACTCCGGTTCAGGCTTCGGCGCACGCGGCTTGCGCTTGGACTCACGCACGCGCTTTGCAGCCTGCTTTAGCTCATCCTTGCCACCGGCAGCCGCCGCGCGCTGCTCTTCTTCCGGCAGGTCGGCCACGGCGGCGGCGGCGCTGATCGAGATCATGCCGGCCTTCACCGCTTCCACCACCTCGGCCGCAGCCTGGGCGTGGATGCGCTCGATCATGCCCACCTGGCTGGTGCTCAGCTTGGCTTCGCGGGCCAGTTCGGCGCGGCTGATCTTCGGCGCCGGTTCCCACGGTGGGCTGTCTTCGCCGGCCTCGTCGGCAGGCTCGGCGGTGCCGTCGCTTTCGCGCTGCAGCTGCGCCTGTTCGACCTGCTTGCGCGCGGACAGGATGTCGCGCTTGCGCAGGGCTAGCACGCCGCGCTGGAAATCGGAAACGCTGCGCCGGCCCAGGTGCTGCTCGATCATCCACAGGTGCACGTCTTCCATGCTCTGGAAGCGGGTGTTCTGCACGGTGTTGAACGGCAGTCCATGCTTCTGGCAGATGCCGAAGCGGTTGTGTCCATCCACCAGTACGTCGCCCCACAGTACCAGCGCATCGCGGCAGCCTTCGGCGAGGATGCTGCGCTCCAGCGCCTCGTGTTCGTCGGCGGTGAGCGGGTCGATGTAGGCCTTGAGTTCTTCTTTGACGACGATGTTCATGGGCACGGCAACAGGCAGGAGCGGAACCGCCCATTGTACCTGCTCGCCAGCACCGCCCTGGCCTCAGGCGGTGGCCCGGATCATCTCGCTTAGGGTGCCGGTGATCTGGTCGATCTGTGCCTTGTCCACGATCAGCGGCGGTGACAGCGCGATGATGTCGCCGGTGCAGCGCACCAGCAGGCGCCCGTCGTGGAAGCAGCGGCGGAACACCTCGTAGCCGCGGCTGCCGGGGGCGTCCTTGCGCGGTGCCAGCTCCACCGCACCGACCAGGCCGAAGTTGCGGATGTCGACCACGTTCGGTAGACCCTGCAGGGCGTGCAGGCGCTCCTGCCAGTATTCGCCCAGTTCGATCGCGCGCTCGAACAACCGTTCCTCGGCGTAGATGTCCAGCGTGGCCAACGCCGCCGCGCAGGCCAAGGGGTGGCCCGAATAGGTATAGCCATGGAACAGCTCGATGACCTGTGGCGGACCCTGCATGAAGCTGGCATGCACGCTGTCGCCGACCAGCACGCCTCCCAGCGGCACCGCGCCGTTGCTGGCGCCCTTGGCGAAGGTCAACAGGTCCGGGGTGACCCCGAAACGCTGCGCGGCGAACGCCATGCCAACCCGGCCGAAGCCGGTGATGACCTCATCGAACACCAGCAGGATGCCGTGCTGGTCGCAGATCTCGCGCAGTCGTTGCAGATAGCCCGGCGCCGGCAGGATCACCCCGGCCGAGCCGGCGATGGGTTCAACGAACACCGCGGCAATGGTGGACGGATCGTGCAGGGCGATCAGCCGTTCCAGATCGTCGGCCAGCTCTGCGCCCTGGCGTGGCAGGCCCTTGCTGAACGCATTGCGTGACAGGTCCAGGGTATGCCGCAGGTAGTCCACGCTGCCGAGCTGCAGGCCAAACTGCCGGCGGTTGTTGGGCAGCCCGCCCAGTGCCATGCCGCCGAAGCCGACCCCGTGGTAGGCCTTCTCGCGGCTGATGAAGCGCGTGCGCTGTCCTTCGCCGCGCAGGCGGTGGTGGGCCAGCACGATCTTCATCGCTGAATCCACCGCCTCCGAACCCGAGCTGGTGAAGAACACGTGGTTCAACCCGGCCGGGGCCAGTGCCGCCAATCGCTGCGCCAGGGCGAAGGCCGGCGGCGAACCCATCTGGAAGGCCGGCGAGTAATCGAGGGTGGCGGCCTGCTCGGCGATCGCGTCGACGATGCGTCGGCGGGCATGCCCTGCATTGCAGCACCACAGGCCAGCGGTGCCATCGAGGATGGCGCGCCCATCCACGTCCTCGTAGTGCATGCCCTCGGCACGTACCAGCATGCGCGGCGCGCCCTTGTACTGGCGGTTGGCAGTGAACGGCATCCAGTACGCGTCCAGTGAATCGGGGCGCTGGGTGGCCAGGTCGTGCAGGTCGCTTGCAGGGGTTTTCATGCCGGCTCCGTCGGGTCCGATGGTTGCGACTCTAGCGCAGCCGCGTCACGGTTCCGCCGGCAGGCATGGCCCGGCGCTACCGTTCGGGCCTCGACCTTGTGGTAGCGCCGGGCCATGCCCGGCGAGAGCGCAGTGCGGTCGATCACGGTGGGGTCGCGGCCGCGCCGGTATAAACAAGGATCGTTGATTGCTGGAGCGACCCATGGCCGACTTCCCCGACCGCAGCCACTGGCAGGCCCTGCGTAGCCGCGTTGCGATTCCCGGTCAAGCGTTCATCGATGGCCGCTACGTGGATGCCGCCAGCGGCGCGCGCTTTGATTGCATCAGCCCGATCGACGGGCGTGTACTGGGTGCGGTGGCCGACTGTGATGCACAGGACGTCGAGCGTGCGGTGGCCTCGGCGCGCTGCGCGTTCGAGGCAGGCCACTGGTCGCAGGCCAGCCCCGCCCATCGCAAGCGCGTGCTGCTGGCGCTGGCCGCGCTGGTGGAGACGCACGCCGATGAGCTGGCCCTGCTGGAAACGCTGGACATGGGCAAGCCGATCCGCGATGCGCGTCGCATCGATCTTCCCGGCGTGGTGCGCTGCCTGACCTGGACCGCTGAAGCGGTGGACAAGCTGTACGGTGAAATCGCCCCCACCGGTCCGCGCGAGCTGGGCCTGGTCACGCGCGAGGCCGCAGGCGTGGTGGCGGCCATCGTGCCGTGGAATTTTCCGCTGCTGATGGCGTGCTGGAAGATCGCGCCGGCATTGGCGATGGGAAATTCAGTAGTGCTGAAACCCTCCGAGCGCTCGCCACTGAGTGCGTTGCGGCTGGCCGCACTGGCGGCCGAAGCGGGATTGCCGGACGGCGTGCTCAACGTGTTGCCCGGTCACGGCTCACGCGTGGGCGAGCCGCTGGCCCTGCACATGGACGTGGACGTGCTGGCCTTCACCGGCTCCACCGCTACCGGCGCCAGGCTGCTCGAATACGCGGGGCGCTCCAACCTCAAGCGGGTCTGGCTGGAATGCGGTGGCAAGAGCCCGCACGTGGTGTTCGCCGACGCGCCGGACCTGGATGCGGCCGCCAAGGGCGTGGCGCAGGGCATCTTCTTCAACCAGGGCGAAGTCTGCACCGCCGGTTCGCGGTTGCTGGTGCAGCGTTCGATCCGCGATGACTTCGTGCACCAGGTGATCGCCTACGGCCAACGCATGCAGCCCCGCCATCCGCTGGAGGCCGATGCACCGATGGGCGCGCTGGTCGATGCCGCGCACGTGGACAAGGTACTGGCCGACATCGCCCGGGCCGAAGCCGATGGCGCGCGCCTGCTGCTGGGCGGCCAGCGTGCCGAGGTGGAGGCGGGTGGTTGCTATGTGCAGCCGACGGTGTTCGACCAGGTACGCCCGGAACAGGCATTGGCTCGCGAGGAAGTGTTCGGCCCGGTGTTGGCGGTGCTCGGCTTCGATGACGAAGCCGAGGCCGTGCGCTTGGCCAACGACAGTCGCTATGGACTGGCCGCCGGCCTGTGGACGCGGGATCTTGGACGCGCCCATCGCGTAGCCCGCCAACTGCGCGCGGGCAGCGTGTGGGTGAACGGCTGGGATGGCGGTGACATGACGGCACCGTTCGGTGGCTACAAGCAGTCCGGCAACGGTCGTGACAAGTCGCTGCACGCCTTCGACAAGTACAGCGAGATCAAGGCCACCTGGATCCAGCTGTAGACCGCGCTACCGGCAGCTTGCACTGACCTGCAGCACCGCCTCGCGCAGCAACTGCCGGTCCACTTCCTCCACTGTGTTCTGGAAGTAATGCATGTCCTGCTGGCCCAGCGTACACGGGTCAACCATGTAGCCCGGTGGCCAGGTGCCGAGCATCTGGGCAACACCCTGCAGGATCTGCTCGGGCGTCATTTGCCGGTGGATCCGGAAAGGGGGGCGACGGGGCGCGAACGCCGCATGCACCTCACGGCGGCCGATCAGCTTTGCGGCCACACCCTCGGCAGTGATGCCATCGCCACCATCGATGCTGCCAGCCGGCAGCCTCAGATTCAGTGGTTGGTTGCGCGCAGCCGCGCTGCGTTGCCGATCGACATGCGCTGAGCGCTGCTCGGCCTGCGCAGTAGGAAGCGCGGGGGCGTGCCGAACCTGGTGCGGCGCAGCCGACGGCCGTGATGCATCGACAACCTGAGGGCTCATCGGCGGCGCTTCCGGCGGCAGCCAACGCAGGCTGATCCGCGAATTGTCGTGTGCGATCAAGGCGATGCGCCCCGCATGCAACAGCCACCACAGCATCAGCAGATGCACCAGCAGCACCGCCAGCCATGCAGCCAGGCGAGGCAGCAGCGGGGAATCGGAGCATGACTGCGGGGCGGCAGAACCCATCGGTGAAGCATCCATGCAGGGACCGATGGTGCAGCGTAGCGGCCCCCCGGAAAGAATTCGTTGGCGTCGGTGTCGCCTGAAACCATTGCCCCGGTGGGGCGGCCAAGCGTGGCAGAATCGGTCGATCCGCCGTTACCCGCCTTGCCGATGTCGACGATCACCGCTGCCGCGCCACCCGTGAATTCTCCCCGCCGTGTCCTGCTGGCCAGCCTGATCGGCACCACCATCGAGTTCTTCGACTTCTACATCTACGCCACCGCCGCAGTGCTGGTGTTCCCGCACCTGTTCTTCCCGGAAAGCAGCGACCAGGCCGCCTTGCTGCAGTCCCTGGCCACCTTCGCGGTGGCGTTCATCGCACGCCCGGTGGGCTCGGCGGTGTTTGGTCACTTCGGGGACCGTATCGGCCGCAAGGCCACCCTGGTGGCCGCGCTGCTGACCATGGGCCTGTCCACGGTCGCCATCGGCCTGCTGCCCACCCATGCGCAGATCGGCCTGTGGGCGCCGGCACTGCTGGCGCTGTGCCGCTTCGGCCAGGGCCTGGGCCTGGGCGGCGAATGGGGTGGGGCGGTGCTGCTGGCCACCGAGAATGCGCCGCCGGGCAAGCGCGCCTGGTACGGCATGTTCCCGCAGCTGGGTGCGCCGATCGGCTTCCTGCTGTCAGCCGGCATCTTTCTGCTGCTCGGTCGCTTTCTGGGCCAGGACGATTTCCTGCAATGGGGCTGGCGCATTCCGTTCGTTGCCAGCGCGCTGCTGGTCGGCCTTGGCCTGTGGGTGCGGCTGAACATCCACGAGACACCGGATTTCAAGCGCGCGCTGGAGCGCAAGGCGCCGGTGCGCCTGCCGATGTGGACGGTGCTGCGCGACCATCCGCTGCCGATGCTGCTGGGCACGCTGGGTGCGTTCGCCACCTTCGTGCTGTTCTACCTGATGACGGTATTCAGCCTCGGCCATGGCACCGCCGTGCTCGGCTACAGCCGCGAGCAGTTCCTGCTGATGCAGATGGTGGCGATGCTTTTCTTCGCCGCCGGCATTCCGCTGTCGGCACGCTACGGTGATCGCTGGGGAACGCGCCGCACGATGGCCATCGCCAGCCTGCTGATCATCGGCTTCGGTGTGCTGTTCGCGCCGCTGTTCCAGCCCGGCAGCCCGTGGCTGGTGCTGACGTTCCTGTGCCTGGGCCTGTTCCTGATGGGGCTGACCTACGGCCCCTGCGGCACCTTCCTGGCCGAGATCTACCCGGTGGAGGTGCGCTACACCGGTGCCTCGCTGTCGTTCAACCTGGCGGGCATTCTTGGGGCAGCCCCGGCACCGTACCTGGCCACCTGGCTGGCCGAGCGCTACGGGCTGGTCGCGGTCGGCTACTACCTGTGCCTGACCGCGGTGGTCACGTTGTGTGCGCTGCTGGCGCTGCAGCGCCGCCAGCGCTGATCAGCCGAAGAAGCGCTTGAGCGTGCGGCCCAGCCAGCCGCCGCTCTGGTGTTCGCGGGCAAACTGGTTCAGATGCTGCTTGACCTGTTCGGCATAGGCCTGGTCGTCGCCGCGGATGTGGTTGAACAACCAGCGCGAGAGCATGGTGCGCAGCTCGTCGCTGATGTCCTCACCGGCCTGGAAGCGCATGCGGTATTCCGATACCCGCTTGATGAAGACCTCATGCACGCGCTTGTGCGCGGCGCAGAACGGATAGCCCGCTTCTTCCATCAGCTCCTCTTCAAATGCGAAGTGGGACATGGTGTAGTCCACCACCTCGTCGATCACTTCGCCCACCGCCGCCCGCTGCAGGCTGGTCTGCGCCACGTGCAGGTGGTTGAGCATTTCGATGATGCGGCGGTGTTGTTGATCGATCACATCGATGCCGATGTTCAGATCGTCCTGCCAGACCAGTAGTGCCATCACCGGCTCCCCTTCATGCTGATGTCGGGGCCGACTGTAGAGGCGCCGCCCACGGGCGGCGTTGATCTGGATCAAGGCATGCCTGTCAGGACAGCGCAGCCTCGCGCGGGCGCAGCGGACTGGCCACCGTGGTGCAGCTGACCCGGTTGCGGCCTCCGGCCTTGGCCAGGTACAGCTGGCGATCGGCCTCGGAAATCAGCCGGTGCAGCGCATCACGCTGCGGACGCAGGCAGCACAGGCCGATGCTGACCGTCATGCGCAGCGTGGCACTGCCGATGTCCACTTCCAGCGCGGCGATGCGCTGGCGCAGCTCCTCGAAATAGAGCAGAGCTTCGTCCTGTTCCATGTCCGGCACCAGCAGGCAGAATTCCTCGCCGCCGAAGCGCGCGATCAGGTCCTGGCTTCGCGCGTGGTCGCCGACAGCACGGGCGACCGCGCGCAGTGCATCGTCACCGGCCTCATGGCCGTGGGTGTCGTTGATGTGCTTGAAATGATCGATGTCGATCATCGCCACCGCCACGCACTGGCCGTGCAGCTGCAGTTGCGGCAGCTGGCGCTGGCTCTGTTCCAGGAAGCAGCGGCGGTTGGGCAGGCCGGTGAGGAAATCGCGGGTGGCGAGGTCCTGCAGCGTGCCGATCAATTCCAGCTGGTCCACATTCTGCGAGACGCGGCAGAAGAACTCTTCGCGCGAGAAGGGTTTGCGCAGGAAGTCATTGGCGCCGTTCTTCAGGAAGCGCGGAATCAGCGACGCATCGGTATTGCCGGAAATGCCGATCACCGCCACCTTGTCGCGCGAGCGCAGGGTGCGCAGGCGGCGGGTGAACTCCACGCCCTGCATGCCCGGCATCTCCTGGTCGACCACGGCCAGGCGGATCGCCGGGTGCGCCTCGATCGCCGCCAGGCCTTCATTGCCATCGGCCGCCTCGTACACCTCGTGACCGTACATGCGCAGCAGGGCGGCGGCATAGCCGCGTGCGGACGGCGAGTCGTCCACCACCAGCGCGGCGATGCGCCGGTTGCGTTCCAGACGCTGCACCAGCCAGACCAGATAGTCGATGCTGCCCGGAGTGTTCTTCAGCACGTAATCGATGATCTGCTGCTGCAGCACGCGCTTGCGCAGGTCCTCGTCGTACACACCGCTGACCACCACGGTCGGCAGGTTGCGCTTGAGGAAGAACTCGACCACCGCGTCGCGGTCGCCATCGGCCAGCACCAGCCCGGTCAGCACCAGGAACCAGCCGCCTTCTTCACTGAGCAGGCGATCGGCTTCGGCCAGCGAGCTGGCCACCACCACCGGCAGCTCCAGGCGCTGTTCGATGGCTTCGCGCAGCATGCCGGTGAAGGCACGGGAATTTTCCACCAGCAGGATGCGCTGCGGCAGCGGATCGGCCAGGTCGCCATCGACAGCGGCCTGCGGCAGGACGGGCATGATGCGGTGGCTCACGTGGGAGGGCTCGGCACCGATAGCGGCGGTTTCAGGTGCAACTTTAACGGAAGGAGGAAGACCTTCTGTGCGCCAACGTTCATGGGACCACCGCACCTTTGCGATGGGCGGACAGAATGTCGCCCTTTCGGAAAGGGGTATCCGACGTTGCGCTGCGAAGTTTGTTGCCGTAAATGGCCCTTCATGGCGCGCCCAGCGGCGCATGGGTATGCTGGCAGCGCCCTTTTTGTCCATTGCGGGGTGGACTATTTCATCCGGTCATGCGGGGCATCGCATTATCTGATCGTGGTCAGGCTTCAGTTGCCTGGACGCTGCCCATTATTTCAACCATGGAGATGCCTGTGAGATTTTCCCGATTTTCGATCGTGGCTTCTGCCGCTGCCTTGCTTGCTGCGCCTGGACTTGCCTTGGCCTGCTGCCCGAGTGGAGGCAATGGTGTCCAGATGGCGCAGGCCGGATTGGGCGAGGCTCAGCCTGCTGCCGTCAACCTGAGTGCCGATCCGGCTTGGTCCGTGTACGCATTCGAGCGCGATGGAGTCGCGTATTACCAGGTCAATGATCTTGCAGGCCAGGTGGTGCTGATCATCGCCAACATCGATTCGACATTCTGGACATTGCCGGCCGGAAAGGCGCCGGTCCGCACCTCGCTGCCCTCAAGGCAACTGCCCTTGCCGCAGAATAGCCGCCGACGCACTGTTTTCCAGGGACCAGACTTCTCGCTTGTCGTCCACGGCGAAGGCCGCGACGCAATCTGGTCCGTCGAGTCCGCCAGCGGCGGCAAGTAATTCGCCCTGATGCTGGACTGGGTCAGCACCCTGCAGCGGTTGTCCGCTGCGGGGCTGGCCGGGGCGCATGCCCCTCTCAGTGTCGGGCGGATGTCTCGCTGGAATAGCTCAAATCTCGAGGCGGAGCAAGCCAGGGGCTGTCGAGAGGCGTGTCCCGCATCATGATCCTGATACGGTTGGTTCGGCATTGCACCGCGCCGGAGTAGGCATTTGCCCTGGCCGAGAGCCGCTCGATGGCCAGCCCCTGCGTGGCCGGCGTCAAGGTACTGTGCCGATCAAGCAGGGCCACGGTGAACACGATTCCCAGCTGGCCTCCGGATCGCCCGCAACGGGCGCGGATCAGGATCTGGCCTTTTTCTTCCTCCAGCAGCAACAACACCGCTTCGGCAAGCAGGCGATAGGCGGCCAACTGCAGCCCCATGCTCAGCTGGCAGGGATCGCCCGCAAGCAGCGGGCGGACCAGCCGATGGCTGGAATCCCAGGCCTCGCGCAGGCCGCCGGCCTGCAATGCGACATACAGCCCGGCGTGCTCGAGCTCGGTGGGGTATACCCTGCTGGTCAGTTCGCGGAACTGTTGCGAACGTGATGAGAAGGTTCGCAGCAGATCCGTAGCGGGTCCTTCGTGGCCGTTGGCCCTCAGCAGATGCGCCGTTTCTCCGAGCGCCGCTTCGATATCGTCGGCAATCCGACGCAGCCCCAAGGCCCGTTCCCGAAGATCCCGTTCGTTGGCGAGGTGCGCCGAACGTGAAAACGCAATCGCCTGGGAGACCTCCATCGCGGGGCGGGCCTGCTGGTGGTAGTGATGGGTGATGCGCGAGCCCAGCGCGAGCAGTGCAGTACTGGTGATTGCAATGATCTGCTGGGTGAAGAACGTAGTCTGGTCGAACGAGCTTGGAAGGCCGGTGGTTGGCATAGTCACGCTCAGCATGAGGTTCATGAGCGGGACACCGACTGCCGCGCCGCGCCAGCCATGCATGCAGGTGAGAGCGATCACAGGCAGCACCAGCAGCAACTGCAGAAGGGCGCGTGCCATGGGATCGTGGGCACCTACCAGTGCGATGAGCGCACCCAATACACATAGGGAACACAGCGCGGCTAGCGTTGGTGGAAGTCTCCAGACGCTCCAGTCATAGCCGCTGCGGCGACGCATCCACAGCAGTGCCAGCGGCGCGACCGTGAGGATGGCGATGTAGTCGCCGAGCACGAACAGTGCCGCATTGGAGTAGAACGGCATGCTGGGCGGGGCGGGCCAAAGCAGGTGGGACAGGCCGAGCTTCAAGGCACTGGCCACCAACGCGGCCGATGCTGCCACCGACAGCAGCCATCCTTCAGTTGTGGCCTCCATCGCCTTGCGATGGAGGTGGATGATCAATGCAACGGCCGGCATCAGGCAGGCGGAGGCGAGAATCACCCAGCCCAGGCCATAGGCTTCGATCATCGGATAGCGCATCTGGGCAAAGTAGGCGTACTCGCCCAGGATGAGGTACGGCCAGAGGCGGGGTGGGCACAGCAACAGCGCTGCAACGCGGATGCCGGCTGGCAGGAAGAACTGGTCAACCGACAGCCGCCATGTGGCCCAGCAGGTGATCGCGTACAGGGCAGCAAGCGCAATACCGACCGGTCGGATGCGGAAGCTCAGTTCAAACCCACTCTTCAACCAGTTCAAGCGCAAGCCTCCCTTGCTCGTCGCACGCTATCGCGATCCTGTCGATACATGAACAACTCCCTTACCGGACAGTATCGGGAGAACTGGAAAGGCGCAATCTCCGCTTCAGCTCATGGCGCTCGAAATGGGGCGCGCAGATGAAATGCCGGACAATGAAAGTCACGGCTGGTTTGTGATGTGCATCGCACTTTGCTATTCGTGATGCGCGGCTGGCGGCGGTTGCTGGAATGGATCGACTCCACTCGCGCGCCGTTCATCACGAACGGAGATCACGCCTCCGGGCGGGATATCGATCGATTCTTCCAGCAAGATCCTTATCCGATTCCGACCGCAGTGCAGCGAGCCGCCATAGGCCAGTATGCGTCCGGCCAGCTGCTCGGCTGCCTGGTCCATGGTCGATCGTGCCAGAACATGCCTGCGGTCTATCATCGACGCAAGCAGAACAATGCCACGGCGGTCGCGGTGAACGCCACAACGTCCGCGCACGATGAGCTGGCCGGTTTCGCCTCCAAGCAGGATTGAAACCGCCTCAACAATGGAGCGGTAAGCCGCCAGTTGGAGGCCGGAACTGAGTCTGCACGGATCGCCACTCAATCGAGGCTGGCAGACGCGGTGGGTACTGTTCCAGTTTTCGCGCACTCCGCCTGCCTGCAGGGCAACATACAGCCCCAGCCTTTCCAGCGCAGCCGGGTAGATCATGCTCGCCTGTGCACGGAACAGACGCGAATGCACTTCAGACGTGTGTTTGAGGCTATGCGCCACTGCGTGGTGGCCTTGGGCATGGAGCCAGTTCACCATCTCATTGAGGGACAGGTCCAGTCCGTCGCCCAGACGGCGTAGGTGAGCGGCGCGTTCGCGTAGGTCCATCTCGCTGGATGCATGCGTTCGCCGGGCGAGAAGCAGGGTGTTCCTTCCATCTTCTTCACGCAGCCGGTGCTGATTCTGGAAGTGCGTTATGCGGGCGCCCAACAGCAGAAGAGCCACACTGGCGATGGCCATGGCCTGCTGGGTGGCGAACGTTGCAGCATCGAAGGCTTCGGGCTCGACCTTCGGGGTCGTCAGTCCGATGATGAGATTCACCATCGCTACGCCGATCGCGGCGCCACGCCAGCCCAGCAGGCAGGTCAAGGCGATGGCAGGAATGGGCAGGAGCAGCAGCATTTGCAGGGAACCCGAGGCCGCCATGGTGGCGGGTGATACGGGCGTTGCGTGCATCCCCACCAAGAGCGTGACTGCCAACGAGGCGGCGGTGAGCGCGACGGCCTGGGGGGGCCAGGGTTCTTCCCTGCGCCGGATCCACAGCAGCGCCAGTGGAGCGAGCACCAGGATGCCGATGAAGTCGCCCAGCGCGTAGCGCACGGCGCTCGTCAGGAAAGAGGTCTCGCGCAACGGCGGCCACAGCAGGTGGGAGATGCACAGGTTGAGCAGGCTCACCACCATGGCACAGCTCATCGCGATGGAGATGATGCCAACGATCGTGGTGCGCTCCAGCAGTTTCCGGTGCAGACGGATGATCAGCATCGCAGCAGGCATCAGGAACACTGAGGCGAAGATCACCCAAGTGAGGCCGTATTTGCCGAGAAGCGGAATGCGCAACTGCGCGAAATACGCATACTCACCCAGCAACAGATAGGGCCACAGCCGTGGCGGGCACAGCAGCAACGCTGCCACGCGCACGCCCGCTGGCAGGTAGAACTGGTCCAGCGAGAACTTGCGGGTACCCCAGCATGCCAGCGCATAAAGCACTGCCAGGGCCAGCCCTTCGGGGCGGAGCCGTATGCGTACCAACAGCCCCTCAGTCCACCATCGCATCCAGGTACTCCGCTGCGTCTGCGTAGATTATGCGAACAAAGCGCAGGTGTGGATCAAGTGGCTGAAGTGCGGCGGGCGCGGTTTCACCACAACGCATCCCGCAGCTTGTACCAGGACATGGCCGCCACCAGCAGCGGCATGCGCAGCAGGCGTCCGCCGGGGAAGGGGCCATGGCGCAGGCGCTGGAACACGTCCAGCCGCTCGCTCTGGCCAACGATGGCTTCGGCGATCACTTCACCGGCCAGCCCGGCCGCTGCCACGCCGTGGCCGGAGAAGCCCTGCGCGAAGTACACATTCCCATCCAGCCGGCCCCAGTGCGGGGCACGGTTGCGGGTGATGTCCACATAACCGCCCCAGACTTGCTGCAGCGGGATGTCGGCCAGTTGCGGGAACACCTCGTGCATGCGCCGCTGCATCACCCGGTGCAGGCCCGGCGGCGGCAGCGCGGAATAGCTGGCGCGGCCACCAAACAGCAGGCGGTGGTCATGGCTGAGCCGGAAATAGTCCAGCGCCCAGGCCGTATCGGAGACCGCCATGTTGTTGCCGATCAGGGCACGGGCGCGCTCGGCCCCCAGCGGTGCGCTGGCGCCGATATACGTACCGACCGGCATGATGCGCCGCTCGAGCTCAGGCACCAGCCCCTGCAGCAGGGCGTTGCCGGCCACCAACAGCTGCGGCGCGCGCACGCTGCCGTGGTCGGTATGCAGCACCGCATGTGCGCCGCGTTGAATGCGCGTCACCGGCGATTGTTCGTGGATGACCACCCCGGCTGCGCGCGCGGCATCGGCCAGCCCGCGGGCGTAGGCCAGCGGATGCAGGTGGGCGCTGAGCGGGTCGAACATCGCCGCGCGGTAGCGCGGACTGTCCAGTTGACCACGCAGGGTATCGCGCTCCCACCACTGCATCGGGTAATCGTAATGTCGCTGCAGGTGTTCGCAGTTGGCGCGCAGGTCGCGCTCGTGGCGAGCGCGGATGGCAACGCTGGCGTGGCCCTCCACCCAATGGCACTCGATGCCATGCTGGTCGATGCGCGCGCGCATCCCCTGTACCGCCTCGCGGGACCAGTCGAAGAGGCGGCGCGCATCCTCGCGGCCGAGCTGGCGTTCCAGCTCGTCCACTTCGCAGCCGTAGCCGACCAGCGCCTGGCCACCATTGCGGCCCGAGGCTCCCCAGCCGATCCGCTGCGCTTCCAGCACCACCACCCGCTGGCCGCGCAGGGCCAGTTCCAGTGCGGCGGTGAGGCCGGTATAGCCGGCGCCCAGTATCGCCACATCGGCATGCAGTTCACCGCGCAACGGCGGCAATGCGGGCGGTTCGGGCAGGCTGCTGGCGTACCAGCTGGGCGGGAAGGCGGCGCTCACCGGCGGCCTCGCAGAAGCGGGAAAGGGCGTCGGAGCGGAGGAGGACGGTCGGGCTTCACACCGATAGTTTGGCCCAAGCCGGGCGCCCGTGGTGTGAGGGCAGCGGCTTGCCGATGCCGATGCCGGGCGCGTACCTTGATGCCACGCCAAGGAGTTTCCCCATGCGCCGCCTGCCCTGGGTGGGCCTGCCCACCGACAGCACCGTGCTCGGCCATCATCGTTTCGCGGTGGCCGGGGAAAAATATGTGCGCGCGTTGGTTGACGCTGCGCAGGCAACACCGCTGGTGCTGCCGAGTCTGCAGCCGCCGCTGCCGGCGCGCGATTGGCTGCAGGGCCTGGATGGCCTGCTGCTGACCGGCGCGGTCAGCAACATCGAGCCGCAGCATTACGAAGGGGGCCGCACCTGGAACGGCAACCGGCATGACCCGGCGCGCGACGCCACTGCGTTCGCGCTGCTGCGCGAGGCACTGGCGATGGATCTACCCGTGCTGGCGATCTGCCGCGGATTCCAGGAATTGAATGTGGCGCTCGGTGGCACGCTGCATCCGCAGGTGCATGCAGTGCCTGGCCTGGCCGACCATCGCGAAGACCCGCAGGCGCCGGTGGAGGTGCAGTATGGTCCGGCCCATGCGATCACCTTGGCCGATAGGGGGTGGCTGGCGCAGTGGTGTGCCGCCGATCGGGTGCAGGTCAACTCAGTGCACGGGCAGGGCATCGCGCAGGTGGCCGAAGGCCTGCAGATCGAGGCCTGGGCCGACGATGGCCTGGTCGAAGCAGCCCGCAGCCCGCGCCATCGATTCGTGCTCGGCGTACAGTGGCACCCGGAGTGGCGTGTCATGCAGACGCCGTTCTATCACGCTATTTTCCGTGCGTTCGGCCAAGCTTGCCGGCAGCACCAACAGAATCGACTGGAATCCCAATGAGTTCCCGAACGCGCCCGCGCAAGACGGCCACGCCCCCGCCCCCGCAGGAAAGCAGCCTGCTGCGCTGGCTGAAGGAGCGGCGCATCACCGAGGTCGAGTGCCTGGTTCCGGACATCACCGGCAATGCGCGGGGCAAGATCATCCCGGCCGACAAGTTTTCGCATGACTACGGTACGCGGCTGCCCGAAGGCATCTTCGCGACCACCGTCACCGGTGAATTTCCGGACGATTACTACGACCTGACCTCGCCGTCGGACTCGGACATGATCCTGCGCCCCGACCCGGACACCGTGCGCATGGTGCCGTGGGCGACCGACCCGACCGCGCAGGTCATCCACGACTGCTACACCAAGAACGGCGAGCCGCATGAGCTGGCGCCGCGCAACGTGCTGCGCCGGGTGCTGGATGCGTACACCGAGCTCGGCCTGCGGCCGGTGGTCGCGCCCGAGCTGGAATTCTTCCTGGTGCAGAAGAACACCGATCCCGATTTCCCGCTGCTGCCCCCCGCTGGCCGCTCCGGTCGCCCGGAAACGGCGCGGCAGTCGTACTCGATCGACGCGGTCAACGAGTTCGATCCGATCCTCGACCTGATGTACGACTACTGCGATGCGATGAAGCTGGACGTGGATACGCTGATCCACGAATCCGGCGCGGCGCAGCTGGAGGTCAACTTCACCCACGCCAATGCGATGGATCTGGCCGACCAGGTGTTCCTGTTCAAGCGCACCATGCGCGAATCGGCGATGCGCCATGGGGTGTATGCCACCTTCCTGGCCAAGCCGATGGAGAACGAGCCGGGCAGTGCGATGCACATCCATCAGAGCCTGCTGCGCATCAGCGATGGCCAGAACGTGTTCACCGGCGAGCACGGTGGTGAGGATTTCAGTCCGCTGTTCGCTCATTACCTGGCCGGCCTGCAGAAATATGTGCCGATGGCCATGGCGTTCTTCGCGCCGAACGTGAATTCCTACCGGCGCCTGGTGTTCGGTGAGGTCTCGCCGAGCAACGTGCACTGGGGCTTCGACAACCGCACCTGCGGCCTGCGGGTGCCGCTGGATACGCCGGAGAACATGCGGGTGGAAAGCCGCTTTGCCGGCTCCGATGCCAACCCTTACCTGGCGATGGCCGCGACCCTGGCCTGCGGGCTGCTCGGCATCCGCGAGCGCCTGGCGCCGGATGCGCCGGTGACCGGCAGCGCCAAGGAGCTGGGCTACGACCTGCCGCGTTCGCTGGGTGAAGCGCTGGATGGGCTGGAGCAGTGCAGTGAGCTGCAGGCGTTGCTCGGCGAGCGCTTCTGCCGCGCCTACACCTCGGTCAAGCGCAAGGAATACGAGACCTTCTTCCGCGTGATCAGTTCGTGGGAGCGCGAGTTCCTGCTGCTGAACGTGTGAAGGCCGCGAATAGAAAAATCCGTCGCCGGGGGGTAGGCTGGCACCCGTCGCCGGCCCGGCCGGCCCCCCTTTCCGCATTCTGGAGCACCCGATGAAGCTGCGTATCCTCACGCTCGGCCTGGCCTCCGCCATGCTTTCCGCCTGTGGCGGCGGCAACGGCGGCGGACAGGACAGCCAGGTCCTGAACGTCTACAACTACAGCGACTACATCGCCGAAGACACCATCCCCAACTTCGAGAAGCAGAGCGGGATCAAGGTCACCTACGATGTGTTCGACAGTGACGAGATGGTCGAGACCAAGCTGCTGGCCGGCAACAGCGGCTACGACGTGGTGGTGCCGACGCTGAACTTCTTCGGCCGGCAGATCCAGGCCGGCGTGTTCCTGCCGCTGGACAAGTCGAAGATCCCGAACCTGGCCAACCTCGACCCGGCGGTGATGAAGCGCATCGCCACACAGGATCCGGGCAACCAGTACGGTGTGCCGTACATGATCGGCACCACCGGCATCGGCTACAACGTGGACATGCTGAAGGAGCGTTTCGGTGGCAGCGCCGACATCGCCAACAGCTGGGACCTGGTGTTCAAGCCGGAAAACATCAGCAAGATGAAGGACTGCGGCGTGACCATCCTGGACACGCCGGCGGACATGATTCCGATCGCGCTGCACTACCTGGGCCTGGATCCGCACAGCGGCGATCCGGCCGACCTGCAGAAGGCGGCGGACCTGCTGAAGTCGATCCGCCCGTACGTGCAGAACTTCCACTCCTCGCAGTACGTGGGCTCGCTGGCCAACGGCGGCACCTGCCTGGTGGTGGGCTGGTCGGGTGACATCATCCAGGCCCGTGATCGTGCAGCCGAGGCCAGCAATGGCGTGCACGTGGCCTATTCGATCCCGAAGGAAGGCGCGCCGCAGTGGTTCGACATGCTGGCCATCCCGAAGGATGCCAAGCATCCGGAAGCGGCCTACGCGTTCATCAACTATCTGCTGGAACCGAAGGTGGCCGCGGCCAACACCAACTTCATCCACTACGGCAACCCGGTGCCGACCGCGACCCCGCTGGTGGACGAGGCGATCCGCACCGACCCGACGATCTACCCGCCGGCCGACGTGGCCGCGAAGATGTTCACCTATTCGATCAACACGCCGGAGACCGACAAGCTCTACACCCGGCTGTGGACCGAGGTGAAGACCGGTCGCTAAGCGTTTCCGGTAGCGCCGGGCCTTGCCCGGCAGCTGCCTTGCCCTGCGCCGGAGCCGGTACTGCCGGCCCGGCCAAGGTGCCGCAGGATGGCGGGCAACAGGTCGCGCGCATCGCGACCGCCGTTGCACAGGAATGATGAGCTCATCCGCTGCAGGTTGTGCATGCCGATGAAGAACAGCCCGGGCTGCGGGGAGACGCCGAACTCGCCGAGCGGATAACCGTGTTCGTCCAGCACGCCATCCACATGCAGCCACGGCCATTCGGCGACGAAGCCAGTGGCGAGGACAACCGAGCGGATGCCGGCAGCGTTCAGATCCAGTTCGCGCGGCGAGGCGTCCGGCTCCCAGTGCAGGTACACCTCTTCTGGAATGTAGCGGGCATCATCGGTGCGCGGTTCGGGCCGCGTGGCGTAGTACCCGCTTGCCAGTGAATCGAGATAGGCGTACTCGGCCCGCGTTGCTTCGACCGCAGTGCGCAGCTGTGGGCGGACATCGGCGAAGCGGGCGATGTCCGCGTCGAAGCCCTGCAGGCGGCCCAGCAGTGTGATGCCCTCGCGATGCATCGACAGCAGGCTGATCGAGCTGCCCAGGCCTGCGCGTCCCTTGCCGGAAATCAGCGGGAACTCTGCGGTCCGGGCCTTGCGCAGCGCGTCCGGCTCCCCGGCGAGCACCCCGGCCGATTCACTCACATGCTGGTGGATGCGTCCGGCCATGTCCCACCAGGTCATCGAATCCTTGCCGCGCAGCCGGCGCGTATGCGAATGGCGCTCGGCCAGCGACCAATACACGTTGCGGCCGCTGGCGCGGAGATCCTGGGCGATCTGCGCGCCGGACTGGCCGCCGCCGATGACCAGCACCGCGCCGTCGGGAAGCTGCCGGGAATTGCGGTAGTTGCTGGAGTGCAGTACCGCCAGCGCCGGCCCGGGCGCAAAGGGGACACGGGGCATCCGGGGACGGCCGTATTCGCCGGTGGCCACGACCACCGCAGCGGCCTGGATCGGCCCGCGGCTGGATTCGATGGCGTAGCCGCCCGCCTTGGGCGTGACACGCAGGACCGCGCAGCCTTCGTGGATCGGCAGTGACCTTTCGCTGGCGTAGTCGCAGAGCCGCTGGATCACTTCCGGTGCGGCCATGAAGCCCTCCGGGTCGTCGCCCGCATAGGCGTGGCCATGCAGGGCCATCGTCGCGTTGGCGGTGTTGGTCTGGAAGGAATCCCAGCGCCGCCGCCAGCTGGCGCCCACGGTTTCCGCCTCCAGTACGCGATGCGCGACGCCGGCCTCCTGCAGGACCGCGCTGAGTGACAGCCCGGCCTGGCCGGCGCCGATGATGGCCACCTCCAGCCGATCAGCTGACGAGGGCTGGGGGGCGGGTGGGGCGAAGACAGAAGTGTCTGCGGATGTCACGCGTGTTCGTCCATGGTCGGCCTCGATCCTGGGGATTGCGACGGGGTAGTGGCGGGCGATCAAGGCTCCCGGTTCTGAAAAGCGTTGCAGATTCGGCGCGGCACCCGCAGGCCAAGGCGGAAACACCAGGCAACGGCCACGCAGGGGGCGCGTGTTGCGCCTGGAGTGCGCCATTTGCGGGCCAAACCCGACACCGGTCCGGTACTCCAGGACGGCCAGCGGCGCCTTCCCGCCCGCCGTCGTCATATCCCCATCGGCCCCCGGCCGGTAGAATGGCGGCCGCTGTCCACCGCCCGCTCCCGGAGCCCCCATGCCCGTTGAAGCCCAGCCGGAAGCCGCCGTCGTCGAAGCGACCGGTGTGCCCGGCTATCTCTCCATTCGTGATCTGCGCAAGGAATTCGATGGCTTCGTCGCCGTCGACGACGTCAACCTGGACGTCCGCAAGGGCGAGATATTCGCGCTGCTCGGTGGCTCTGGCAGCGGCAAGTCGACCCTGCTGCGCTGCCTGGGCGGCTTCGAGACACCCACCAAGGGCAGCATCACCGTCGATGGCCAGCGGATGGATGCGCTGCCGCCGTACCAGCGGCCGGTCAACATGATGTTCCAGTCCTATGCGCTGTTCCCGCACATGACCGTGGAGCAGAACATCGCCTTCGGCCTGAAGCAGGACGGACTCGCCCGCGAGACCATCGCCAAGCGCGTGGGCGAGATGCTCGACCTGGTGCAGATGGGACATCTTGGCAAGCGCAAGCCGCACCAGCTGTCGGGCGGCCAGCAGCAGCGCGTAGCGCTCGCGCGGTCGCTGGCCAAGGGGCCCAAGCTGCTGCTGCTGGACGAACCGATGGGCGCGCTGGACAAGAAGCTGCGCTCGCAGATGCAGCTGGAGCTGGTCAGCATCATCGAGTCGTCGGGCGTGACCTGCGTGATGGTCACCCACGACCAGGAAGAGGCGATGACCATGGCCACCCGCATCGCGGTGATGGACGCCGGCTGGATCCAACAGGTCGGCAAGCCGGACGAGGTCTACGAGCAGCCGGCCAACCGCTTCGTCGCCGAGTTCATCGGCTCGGTCAACCTGTTCGACGGGGTGATCGACGAGGACCTGCCCGAATACGTGACCGTGCGTTCGCCGCTGTTCCCGGCGCCGGTCTACATCGCCCACGGCATCACCTGCTATGAAGGGCAGCCGGTCGCGTTCGCGCTGCGCCCGGAGAAGGTGATGATCGGCAAGGATGAGCCGGAAGGGCACACCAACAAGGCGCAGGGCGTGATCGAGGACATTGCCTACTTCGGCAGCCATTCGGTCTACCACGTGCGCCTGCCCAGCGGCGCCAAGGTGCTGGCCAACTTCGCCAACTCGCAGCGCTGGGCCAGCGATGGCCTGACCTGGGGTGACGAGGTGTGGGTGCACTGGCGCGACAACGACGGCGTGGTGCTGACCTCATGAGCGCCGCCGGCCTGAAGCGCTGGCTGCCGGGGCTGCGTGCCACGGTGATCGGCATTCCGTACCTGTGGCTGCTGCTGTTCTTCGCCGTGCCGTTCCTGATCGTGCTGATGATCAGTTTCTCGCACAGCCGGGTCGGCTCGCCCCCGTACACCTGGCTGCTGCAGTACGTCGATGGCGGGCTCTCGCTCAAGCTCAACCTCGAGAACTACCTGGCGCTGTTCCGTGATTCGATCTATGCGCAGGCGTTCCTGAGCTCGATCAAGATCGCCGCGATCTCGACCTTCCTCACCCTGCTGATCGGCTATCCGATGGCCTATGCCATCGCCCGCCTGTCGCCGGCCGCGCGCAACGTGGCGATGATGCTGGTGGTGCTGCCGTCCTGGACCTCGTTCCTGATCCGCGTCTACGCGTGGAAAGCGATCCTGGACCGCAACGGCCTGCTCGACCAGTTCCTGCAGTACACCAGCCTGCAGTCGCTGATGACCTCGATGGGCCTGCCGAAACTGCAGCTGATCGACACCCCGACCGCGGCCTACATCGGCATCGTGTACTGCTATCTGCCGTTCATGGTGCTGCCGCTGTACGCCAACCTGGTCAAGCATGACCACCGTCTGCTGGAAGCAGCCTACGACCTCGGCGCCAAGCCGTGGCAGGCATTCCTGCGCATCACCCTGCCGCTGTCGAAGGCGGGCATCATCGCCGGCTGCATGCTGGTGATGATTCCGGCGATCGGCGAATTCGTGATCCCGGAAATGCTGGGTGGCTCGGAAACCCTGATGGTCGGTCGCCAGCTGTGGAACGAGTTCTTCAACAACCGCAACTGGCCGGGCGCCTCGGCGATGGCGGCGGCGATGATCCTGTTGCTGCTGGTGCCGATCCTGCTGTTCAACCGATCCCAGCAGCGGTTGCTGGAAGGGAAGCAGGCATGAGCCCGCGTTCTGCCAAGGGCCTGGGCCTGGGCGTGCTGCTGCTCGGCTTCGCTTTCCTGTACCTGCCGATCCTGCTGTTGATGTTCTATTCGTTCAACAGCTCACGGTTGGCCATGGTCTGGGCCGGGTTCTCCACCCGTGCCTACAGCGACCTGTTTGCCGACCGGGCGCTGATGGATGCGATGTGGACCAGCCTGGTGGTCGCGTTCTGGACCGCCTGTACCGCCACAGTGCTCGGCACGCTGGCGGCAATGGTGATGACCCGCTTCAAGCGTTTCCGCGGCAAGCCGTTCTTCGGTGCGCTGGTGACCGCGCCGCTGGTGATGCCGGACGTGATCCTCGGCTTCTCGCTGATGGCGCTGCTGGCCTCGATGGGCGCGATTCCGGGCTTCCCGGCGCGTGGCCTGGCCACCATCTGGATCGCCCACGTCACCTTCACCCTGTGCTTCGTCACCGTGGTGGTGTCCTCGCGCCTGCAGGAGATGGACCTGTCGCTGGAAGAAGCGGCGATGGATCTCGGCGCGAGCCGGCTGACCGTGTTCACCCGCATCACCCTGCCGATCATCGCCCCGGCGCTGGTGGCCGGTTGGCTGCTGGCGTTCACCCTGTCGCTGGATGACGTGGTGGTGGCCAGCTTTGTTGCCACGCCGGGCTCGACCACGCTGCCGATGAAGGTGTTCGCCTCGGTACGCATGGGCATCAGCCCGAAGATCAATGCGCTCGCCACGCTGCTGGTATCGGCAGTGTCCATTGCTGCGTTGATCGGCTGGTACATCAATGCGCGTGCGGAGAAGCGACGCCAGCGCGACCTGCAGCTGGCACGCCAGGACAACGGCTGAGCCGGCAACATCCGGCTCACGGCGGCCGGCGCACAATGGGGGTCTACCTGATGGAGACCCCCCATGACCGTCGAGATCATCAACCCGGCCACCGGCCAGGTGACCTACCGCCATGAGCTGATGGATGCCGCCGCCATCGAGCAGCGCCTGCAGGCCGCAGCCGAGGCGTTCCCACGCTGGGCCGAGCGCTCGCTGCAGGATCGTGGGGCGATCCTCAAGCAGATTGCCGGCCAGCTGCGTGCGCGCCGCGATGACCTGCAGCAGGCCATGACCAGCGAGATGGGCAAGCTGAAGGCCGAGGCCCTGGCCGAAGTGGAGAAGTGCGCGACCACCTGTGAGTTCTATGCCGACCATGCCGCCGACTATCTGAAGCCGCAGCTGATCGATACCGAGGCCCAGCGCAGCTACGTGCGCTATGAACCAATCGGCTGCGTTTTCGCGGTCATGCCGTGGAATTTCCCGATCTGGCAGGTGTTCCGCTTCCTGGCCCCGGCATTCATGGCCGGCAACGTGGCGCTGCTCAAGCATGCCAGCAACGTGCCGCAGTGCGCCGACCTGATCCTGGCGGTGTGCCGCGATGGTGGCCTGCCGGACGGTGTGTTCGACGTGCTGCACATCGACAACGACCAGGCTGCCGACGTACTGCGCGATGCACGGGTGAAGGCAGTCACCCTGACCGGCAGCGAGAGGGCAGGGCGCTCCATCGCGTCCAACGCTGGCAGCCAGTTGAAGAAGTCGGTGATGGAGCTGGGCGGCAGCGACGCCTTCGTGGTGCTCGATGATGCCGACCTGGACAAGGCGGTTGCCGCCGCGGTGAAGTCGCGCTTCGACAACAGTGGCCAGACCTGCATTGCCGCCAAGCGCTTCATTGTGGTTGAAGCGGTGGCCGATGAATTCACCCGGCGCTTCGTCGAAGCTGCAGGCGAGCGTCAGTACGGCGACCCGAACGAGCGCGGCACCACGCTGGCACCGATGGCCCGTGCCGACCTGCGCGACGAACTGCACAAGCAGGTGCAGGCCAGCGTCGCCAAAGGCGCGCGGGTGCTGATCGGCGGCGAACCGATCGCCGGTTCGCATGCGGGCTACCCGGCCAGCGTGCTCGACCAGGTGGGGCCGGGCATGCCGGCCTATGACGAAGAACTGTTCGGGCCGGTCGCTGCGGTCATCCGGGTCAAGGATGAAGCCGAGGCACTGCGCGTGGCCAACGACACCCGCTTCGGCCTCGGCGGCAGCGTGTGGACGCGCGACCCGGTGCGTGGCGAGTCCTTCGCCCAGCGCATGGAATGCGGCGCGGCCTTCGTCAACGCCATCGTCAAGAGCGATGCACGGTTGCCGTTCGGCGGCAGCAAGGAATCAGGTTTCGGCCGTGAACTGGCCGACCACGGCATCCATGAGTTCATGAACATCAAGACCATCTACGACTCGATCCTCTCTGGATGCATCATGAGGTTGCCGGCCAGCGGCCGGCACTACCTACAACCACTTCACCCGCTTGAACAGCCGGTACAGGCCAACGCAGATGCCACCGACAGCGACGATCATCAGCGGGTAGGCCCATGGCTGGTTCAATTCCGGCATGTGGCTAAAATTCATGCCATACCAGCTGGTGATCAGCGTCGGTGCGGCCAGCAGCGCGGCCCAGGCACCCAGCCGCTTCACTGTCTCACCCTGGGCCAGCGTCACCAGTGACAGGTTCACGCTCAGGGCCGTGCCCAGCATCTCGCGCAGCGTGTCGATGACATCGCTGATGCGTACCGCATGGTCGTGCACGTCGCGGATATACAGCTTCACTTCGTCCGGGAACAGCTCGCCCTGGTAGCGGCGCAGCTGTGCCAGTACATCCTGCAGTGGCGCCACCGCCATCCGCATCTTGTTCAACTCGCGCTTGAGCTCGTACAGGCGCACCACCGTGCTGCGTTTGTAGCTGTCGGCGAAGATGTCCTTCTCCAGCAGTTCCAGGGTGTCGCGGAAGCGGTTGGTGATGGGCAGGTAATTGTCGACCACGAAGTCGGCCACGGCGTACAGGCAGTACGACGGGCCCATCTTCAGCAGCTGTGGTTCGCGCTCCACGCGCGCACGCACCGGTGCGTACGAGAGCGAGGCGCCATGGCGAACGGTCACCAGGAACCGTGGGCCGAGGAAGGCGTGGGTCTCGCCGTACTGGATGCGCTCGTCAACCATCTGCGCGGTGGTCACCACCACGAACAACGAGTTGCCGTAGGCCTCCACCTTGGGGCGCTGGTGCGCGTTGCGCGCATCTTCGACGGCCAGGTCGTGCAGGCAGAATTCTTCCTGCAGCTTCAGCAGTACATCTTCGTTCGGATCGTACAGGCCGACCCAGACGAAACCATTGTTGCTGGCGATGACATCGCTGATGGCATCCAGACTGATGTCGTGGCGTTTGCCGTCGTCATCGTAGTGGACGCAGTTGATGACGCAGGTGGGATTGGCTGCGGCGGAGGCGGCAGCAGCAGGGGCGGGCAGTGAGGCGGGCAATGACATGCCCGCCATCGTGCGTCAGTGCTGCGTTTCCGACAAGTGAGGACGGCGCCCCAGCACCCAGGCCAGCGCCGCGTGGACCGGCAGCAGCAGTACGATCCACTGCACGTTGTACTGCGCCTGCAGGCTCAGCCAGTGCAGCACCAGGGCAGCCACGGCCTGCACCGCCACCAGCCACAGGACGATCCTGAACATGCGGCCAGGCACGCGCCGTCGCAGCAGGCTGATCGCCCCCGGCAACAGCAGTACGCACAGCGGCGACAGCAGCAGCAGGTTGCGGTTGGCCCAGGCAGCGTAGTGCGTGCTGAAACCCCACAGGAACACCAGCAGGCCACCGGCGATCGTGCACAGCAGCCACAGCGGCAAGGCCAGGCCGGCCAGCAGGCGCGTACGCCTGCGCAGCGCCAGCACGCCCACCGCAATCACCAGGCCACACAGCAGCCACGGCCACCAGCGGCGCGCGAACTCCTTGGGTTCGGGATCGATGCGGTGCGGCAGCAGTTCCTGCTCGGACTGCACCAGCGGGCGGCCGTCGCTGTTGCGGGCTTGCCGCAGGGCATCGGCCAGGCGCATCGGCACGAAGGCTTCCTGCCAGCGCGACAGCGGCTGGTCGGCAAACGGACCCAGGCCGATATCGAAGCCCAGCCACATCCACGGGGCCGGCGACGCCAGGCGCACCGACTCGCTGCGATAGGTGTTGCCACGCGAACGGCCCGACAGCTGTGAATGCAGCCCGCCGCCCAGTGCCTTGTCCAGCGTGTCGCGCACCATCGTCGCGCAGTTGGCGGTGTAGTAATCGTAGTGGTAGCGCGCGTTTTCCGGCTTGGCCCGTTCGGCCAGGTCGGCGGCCAGCGAGCGCGCCTGGTCAGGCGTGATATCCAGCCACTGCACGCTGGCACCGCGGCCGGTCTCGTCGTAGTACGACAGGTCCTGCTGCAGCGGCAGCGCCACCAGGTAATACATCATGTCGCCACGCACGAAGCGGCCGATGAAATCCTGTTCGGACGGATCGAAGTAGCCGAAGTTGTACGAGATCGCCTCGCCGCTCACTGGGTCCAGCACGACGATGGCATCGTGGCCGAAGCGTTCGAAGAACACGGTGCCGGGCTGCATGGTGACCACACCGACGCGCGGGGCAGGGGCATCGCTGGCCGTCGAAACGGTCGGCGCCGCCGCCTGCGCGAACGCAGCCAGGGGCAGGGCCGTGGCCAGCAGGCACAACGCCAGCCACAGGGTCAGGATCAGGCCACGGTGCTTCAAGCGTCGTCCTGCGCGTCCGGTGCCAGCACCGTTACATGGAATGCCTGGACCCGGCGCGCATCGGCGCGGGCTACGCGGAACATGAAGCGGTCCAGCGCCAGTTCGTCACCGACTTCCGGCAGATGGCCCACCGCTTCGGTTACCAGGCCACCGATGGTGTCGTAGTCCTCATCGGAGAAGGTGGCACCGAAGCGCTCGTTGAAATCGCCGATCGGCGTCAGTGCATCCACCACGTACTGGCCATCAGCCTGGATGGCGATCTGCGCGGAGAAATCCTCGGCCTCGTCATGCTCGTCGTCGATCTCGCCGACGATCTGCTCCAGCACGTCCTCGATGGTGACCAGGCCGGCGACACCGCCGTACTCGTCCACCACGATCGCCATGTGGTTGCGCGACAGGCGGAATTCCTTCAGCAGTACGTTGAGCTTCTTCGCTTCCGGAATCAGCACCGCCGGGCGCAGCAGTTCACGCACGTTGCCCGGACCGTTGTCGGCAACCACGCCACGCAGCAGGTCCTTGGCCAGCAACACGCCAAGGATGTCGTCCTTGTTTTCGCCATGCACCGGGAAGCGCGAATGGCCGGACTCGACCACCTGCTTCATCAGCTCCAGGAAGGGCGCCTCGACCGGCAGCGAGACCATCTGCGAACGCGAGATCATCACGTCGCCCACGGTCAGCTCGGCCACCGAAATGGCACCTTCCATCATCTTCAGGGTATCGGCGGCGATCAACCCTTCTTCCTGCGCGGTGTGCAGGACAGCGACCAGCTCGTCGCGGGTGTGGGGTTCGCCGGAAAAAGCAGACGTCAGGCGTTCAAGCCAGCCGCGCTTCTTTTCACTGTGCTCCACGAAGGAGCTACTACTGTCGTCTTCTGACATCTCTGGAAAAAAGGCACCCGGCAGGCCGGGCGATGACCCAAGTCTAGCAGGATGTGGGGGCCTGTCAGTGACCGTCGGCCGCCGGGGCGGTGGCGGCCGGGCCCTCGTCCTCGGCCGGCAGGTCCAGGCTGTAGGTGCAGCCGGCCAGGGTCCTTCCGGGGTGGCTGGCGACGGTGGATACGCTGAGGATGATCGACTCGATCTGCGCCTCCCCGGTCTTCGGGTCGGTCACATCGCGGCTGACCAGCTCGCGCCCGGCCATGAACTTGCCGTCCTGGTCGTAGCCGATCTCCAGGGCCAGCTGCTTGGCCAACGGCCGCGGGTCGGCCTGGTCGAGTACGGCCATGACGCTGGCGCCGGCCACGGCCACACGCTCGGCCTGCTGGCCGAACACGGTGATCGGGCTGGCCAGCCGGTACTCGCTCATGAACTGGTTGCCCTGCGGCAGCGGCTGCAGGCCGTGGGCCACGGCCTTCAGCGGATCGGCCAGCAGCGGTGCCAGCGCGGCGTGCTCGGCCACGCCCTGGCGGCATTCGATCAGGGCAGGCAGGTCCGGCGCGGCGGAAGCGGTGGAGGCAACGAGCAGCAGGGGCAGGGCAGTACGCAGCAGCACAGGCGAGGTTCCGTGGTAGAGCCGAGCCCATGCTCGGCTGCATTCTGGTCGGTTCTGCGGGGCGCATGGCCCACTGCGCCCGAGCATGGGCTCGATCACGCAGGGGCTGGCCAGGTTTCAGCGCTCGCCCGCGTACGGGTCGTCGATGCCGAGCTCGGCCAGGATTTCGCGCTCCAGCTGTTCCATCGCCTCGGCTTCCTTGTCGTCCTCGTGGTCCCAGCCGAGCAGGTGCAGCACGCCGTGTACGGTCAGGTGCGCGTAGTGGGCGTTGAGCACTTTGCCCTGCTCGTCGGCTTCACGCGCCACCACCGGTGCGCAGATCACCAGGTCGCCCAGCAGCGGGAACTTGACGCCCTTGGGCAGGCCCTCCGGCACGTCGGCCGGGAAGCTCAGCACGTTGGTGGCGTAGTCCTTGCCCCGGTAGTGCCGGTTCAACGACTGGCCTTCCTTGCTGTCGACCACGCGGATGGCCAGGTCGGCCTCGCGGATCCGGCCCTTCAGCGCAGCCGCCACCCACTTGCGGAAGCTGACGGCAGAGGGCAGCCCGGCGCGGGGCAGGGCGTAGCTGACGGCGACATCCAGTCGTACGGGACCACGGGTCATGGAGTCGCTCCAGGTTGGATCTCATGCAGGTCGCGGCGGTCGTAGGCACTGACGATCCGCGCCACCAGCGGGTGGCGGACCACGTCGCGGGCTTCGAAGAAGGTGAAGCTGACGCCCTCCACGTCGCGCAGCACGTCGATCGCATCGCGCAGACCGGACTTCACATGCTTGGGCAGGTCGGTCTGGGTCAGGTCGCCGGTGACCACGGCGGTGGAACCGAAGCCCAGGCGGGTCAGGAACATCTTCATCTGTTCGATGGTGGTGTTCTGCGCTTCGTCCAGGATCACGAACGCATCGTTGAGCGTGCGGCCGCGCATGTAGGCCAGCGGCGCGATCTCGATGACGTTCTTTTCCAGCAGCTTGAGCACCTTTTCCACGCCCAGCATTTCATACAGGGCGTCGTACAGTGGGCGCAGGTACGGGTCGACCTTCTGGCTCAGGTCGCCGGGCAGGAAGCCCAGCTTCTCGCCGGCCTCGACCGCCGGACGCACCAGGATCAGGCGCTGTACGCGCGATTCGTTCAGTGCTTCCACCGCGCTGGCCACGGCCAGGAATGTCTTGCCGGTACCGGCCGGGCCGATGCCGAAGTTGATGTCGTGGCTGACGATCTGGTGCAGGTAGCGGCTCTGGTTGGAACCCCGGCCGCGCACGGTTCCGCGCTTGACCTTGATCGCCACGTCCTGCGCTTCGTAGGAGCGGTCGGCGATCTGTTCGATGTTGGCCGCGTTCAGCCGCAGGTGAATGGCGTGGTTGTCGAAGGTGGTCTCGGCGGCTTCTTCGTACAGCGCCTCGATCAGTTTCTGCGCCTCGGCGCTGGCCTCGGCCGGGCCGCTGATGCGGAACACGAAGCCGCGGTTGGCGATTTCCACGCCAAGCTTCAGTTCGATCTGGCGAAGGTGGCCGTCGAACGGGCCGCACAGGTTGGCCAGCTGCGCGTTGTCTTCCGGCGACAGGGTGAAGTCTCGATGCTCGATGCTTTTCATTGCTTGGGGTGGGGCGGGGTCGCCGTCCACCGCGATGGAGTCAGGGACGACAAGGGTAACGCGCAAGTCGGCATGACGACAGTTCTCCACACCGGGTGTGGACCGGCGCCGAAGAAACCTGTGGATAGACCTTCGCAGGGCTTGTGCCACAAGGAAGATGATGCCGTGGTGAAAATTGTGCCAGTGCCTGCAGGGTTTTCCACATGCGGTGTGGACGGTGTTGCCACGAACCTGTGGATAGGTGGCAGCGAGCCTTGCGGCAGTGGCGTTGGCAGCGGCTGATCAATTATTGGCCAGCGCTGATCTGGATCATTGCGGGTGCACAGGGAGCATGGCACCGTGGCGCCATCGCAGGAGGTGGCGCATGGCCGTGGGCACGTGGGTGCGCAGGATGGGGTTGCTGGGCAGCTGCCTGCTGGCGGGGTGCGGCGAAGCACCACCAGCAGCACTGGGTACGCTTGAATGGGACCGGATCAGCGTGCCCGCACCGGCGGCTGAAGTGATCAGTACCGTTGACGTGCGCGAGGGGCAGGCGGTCAAGGCGGGCGCGCTGCTGATGCGCCTGGACCCTGTCCGTGGCGCAGCCCAGCTCGACGCCGCACAGGCCGAAACGGCCCGCGCGCAGGCACAGCTCGAGGAACTGCAGGTGGGACCGCGTCCGGAGCAGATCGCCCAGGCGCAGGCACAGCTCACCGCGCTGCGCGCGCAGGCGGCGGAAGCCACCGCGTACTACCGCCGGGTGCAACCGCTGGCCCGCCAGCGGCTGGTTGCGGCCGCCGACCTCGACCGGGCGCGAGCGGCCGCCGACAACGCCGTGGCCAGCGTGCGCGCTGCCGAACAGGTGTGGCTGGAGCTGCAGCGCGGCAACCGTCGTGAGGACATCGCCCAGGGCCAGGCTACCTCCAGGGCGACACAGGCACAGGAGGTCGTGCAGGCCGTCAACCTGCAGAAACTGCAGCTGCGCGCGCCACGCGATGGCGTGGTTGATGCGTTGCCCTACAGGCAAGGCGACCAGGCACCGATCGGTGCGCCGTTGGTGGTGATGCTGGTGGGCGAACGGCCGTATGCGCGTGTGTACCTGCCGCAGCCATTGCGCCTGCAGGTGAAAGTAGGGCAGGCGGTGCAGGTGCAGCTGGACGGCGCGAATACCGTATTGAAAGGGCATGTGCGGTCGATCCGCAGTGAACCCTCCTTTACCCCCTATTACGCGTTGACCGGTGATGACGTCTCGCGGCTGAGCTACCTGGCCGAGATCGAGATCGACGACAGTGCCGACATGCAGGCGCTGCCTGCCGGGCTGCCGGTGCAGGTGCGTTTCTGAATCCGGTCGATGGCATCGCCGTGCGCGCGCAGGGCCTGAGCCGCCGTTTCGGCGACCTGCTGGCGGTGGACAACGTCGATCTGCAGGTGCCGCGTGGGCAGGTATACGGCTTCCTCGGCCCCAACGGCTCGGGCAAGTCGACCACCATCCGCATGCTGTGCGGGCTGCTTGAGCCGAGCGCGGGCGAGATCGACGTGCTGGGCCTGGCGATCCCGGCGCAGGCCGAAGCGTTGCGCCGCCGCATCGGCTACATGACCCAGCGCTTTTCGTTGTACGAAGATCTGTCAGTGCGGGAGAACCTGGAATTCCTTGCCGCCATCCAGGATCTGCCACGCGCGCAGGCGCGGCAACGGGTCGATGCGCTGCTGCTGCAGTATCGCCTGCAGGACCGCCAGGTGCAGTTGGCCGGCACCCTCAGTGGTGGGCAGAAGCAGCGGCTGGCGCTGGCCGGTGCGGTGATCCATGCGCCGGAACTGCTGTTCCTGGATGAGCCGACCAGTGCGGTCGATCCCGAGTCGCGTCGCGATTTCTGGGAGGCGCTGTTCGAACTCGCCGATGCCGGCACCACGGTGCTGGTGTCCACCCACTACATGGACGAGGCCGAACGCTGCCACCGGCTGGCGATCCTTGATCGCGGTGCCCTGGTAGCCGATGGCACGCCGGCCGAACTGTGCGCGCAGCTGCAGGGTCGCACCCTGGCCGTCACCACCGCGCAACCCCGGCAGGCCAGCCGCGCGCTGGCGGCGCTGCCGGGCGTGCTCAGCGTGGCGCAGATCGGCACCGAGCTGCGTGTGCTGTGCAGCGAGGGCGCGGCCGATACCGCCGTGCTGGCGCAGGCCCTTGCCACCGCCGATCCGCAGGCCAGCATCGAACCGGTGGCGCCCAACCTGGAAGACGTCTTCGTTTCCGCTACCCGTGGCCGCGGCCGGGAGCCGGCGGCATGAGCCTGCGACGGCTGTGGGCGATCATGCTCAAGGAGCTGCGCCAGCTGCGCCGCGACCGGATCACCCTGGCGATGATCATCGGCATCCCGGTGATGCAGCTGCTGCTGTTCGGCTATGCGATCAACCTCAACCTGCGGCACCTGGATGCCGGCATCGCCGACCAGGCCAACAGTGCGGCTTCTCGCGCGCTGGTGCAGGACATGGTCGCCACCGGTGTGATTGCCCCGCGCGCACAGGCCTATACGCCCGACCAGCTGATGGAGGCGTTGCGACGGGGCCGGATCAGCGTGGGTATCGTGATTCCCGCCGATTTCGAACGACGCCGCTACGAAGGCCGCGAAGCGGTGCAGGTACTGGTCGATGGCAGCGACACGGTGGTGCAGAGTGCGGCGATCCAGTTGGCGCAGGTGCCGCTGGACACGCGGCCGACCAGCAACACGCGGCCGCTACGCGAAGGCAGCATCGCCAGCGGGCCGGTGAGTGTCATCAGCTTCTATAACCCGCAACGACGGTCAGCGGTGAACATCGTGCCCGGCCTGATCGGAGTGATCCTGACCATGACCCTGGTGATGTTCACTGCAGTGGCGGTGGTACGCGAGCGCGAACGCGGCAACATGGAGCTGCTGATCGCCACGCCGGTATCGCGCAGCGAACTGATGGTCGGCAAGGTACTGCCATACGCAGCGATCGGTCTGCTGCAGACCACCCTGGTGCTGCTGCTGGGCACGTGGTTGTTCGAGGTCCCGATCCGCGGCAGCCTGCTGGATGTCTATCTGGCCGCCGTGCTGCTGGTGCTGGCCAACCTGGCGCTGGGCCTGTTGATTTCAACCCGGGCGCGTTCGCAGTTCCAGGCCATGCAGATGACCCTGTTCCTGTTCCTGCCCTCCATCCTGCTGTCGGGCTTCATGTTCCCGTTCGCTGGCATGCCCCGGCCGGTGCAGTGGCTGGCTGAAGTATTGCCGCTGACCCATTTCCTGCGCCTGGTACGCGGCATCATGCTGCGCGGGGCTTCGCTGTGGGAGCTGTGGCCGGACGCGCTGGCGCTGCTGGTGTTCATCGTGGCGATGATGACCCTGGCCATCCTGCGCTTCCGCAAACGCCTGGATTGAAGCACGCCGACCAACGGTCGGCATCCACCCCGGTAGGTGCCGACCGCTGGTCGGCACACCTCAATTCCTCGGTGGGTGCCGACCGTTGGTCGGCACACCCTATTCCGTCACGACGCGCCCGCGCAGCGAGTTGGTCATCGCTTCCGTGATCACCACGTCCACGAACTGGCCGATCAGGCGCGGGTGCGCCGGGAAGTTCACCGAACGCATGTTCTCGGTCTTGCCGGTCAGTTCGTTCGGGTTCTTGCGCGAAGGGCCTTCCACCAGCACGGTCTGTACGCTGCCGACCATCTTTTCGGAGATCTGCGCGGCATGCGCGTTGATTCGTTCCTGCAGCCGCGACAGGCGCGCATGCTTTTCCGCGTCGCTGATCGTGTCTTCCAGGTCTGCAGCCGGCGTGCCCGGGCGACGCGAATAGATGAAGGAGAAGCTGTGGTCGAAGCCGATATCCTCGATCAGCTTCATGGTCTTCTCGAAATCAGCATCCGTCTCGCCGGGGAAACCGACGATGAAGTCCGAACTGATCGAGATGTCCGGGCGCACCGCACGCAGCTTGCGGATCTTCGATTTGAATTCCAGAGCGGTGTAACCGCGTTTCATCGCCGACAGCACGCGGTCGCTGCCAGCCTGCACCGGCAGGTGCAGGAAGTTGGCCAACTGCGGTACATCGCGGAACGCGTCGATCAACGAATCGCTGAACTCCAGCGGGTGCGAGGTGGTGAAGCGGATGCGACCGATGCCGTCGATCTCGGCGATGGTGCGGATCAGCAGGCCCAGGTCGGCGAGCTCGCCATCACCATAGGGGCCACGGTAGGCGTTGACGTTCTGGCCGAGCAGATTGATCTCGCGCACGCCCTGTGCCGCAAGTTGTGCCACTTCCACCACCACGTCTTCGAACGGGCGGCTGACTTCGGTGCCACGCGTGTAGGGCACCACGCAGAACGAACAGTACTTGGAGCAGCCCTCCATGATCGACACGAATGCCGATGCGCCATCAGCACGCGGTTCGGGCATGCGATCGAACTTCTCGATTTCCGGGAAGCTGATGTCCACCTGCGGGCGCTGCTGCTCGCGACGGGCGCGGATCAGTTCCGGCAGGCGATGCAGTGTCTGCGGGCCGAACACCAGGTCGACGAACGGCGCACGCTTGATGATCGCCTCGCCTTCCTGCGACGCCACGCAACCGCCAACGCCGATGATGACCTCGCGGCCCTGGTTCTTCAGGCTCTTCCAGATGCCCAGCTGGCTGAACACCTTCTCCTGCGCCTTTTCGCGGATCGAGCAGGTGTTGACCAGGATGACGTCGGCGTCTTCCGGGCGATCGGTCAGTTCCAGGCCATCGCTGGCGGCGAGCACGTCGGCCATCTTGGCCGAGTCGTACTCGTTCATCTGGCAACCGTGGGTCTTGATGTACAGCTTGCCTTTCACCTGGTCGGGCTTGCGCGGACCAGAGGGCAGGGCAACGAGCGGGGTACCGCCCGGCGTGGCGGGCGGAAAGACGTCTGGCGTCCCGGTCATGGCGCTTAATCCATTCGGGTGGCGGGAAAGGGGGCGATTCTACCCGCATCCCGCCCCGCTCGCCCTGCGCTCGCGCGGCGCCATGGTCCCGCGCCACCCGCATCCCGCCCCGTTTGGTAGCGCCGGGCCGTGCCCGGCGAGTGCCCTTACGCCGCGATCAGCTCCGCATCGATCTGCCGCGAACGATCAAACGCGGTCATCGCGCTCATCCGTTCGATGTAGGCGGCCGTCGCCGGTGCTGGCTGCACCAGGCCGAACGCACTGGTCCAGGCCAGCGCATTGCCCCACAGCACGTCGGCCGCACTCATCACCTCGCCCAGCAGGTACGGTCCCTGCGCGAGCTGTGCTTCGATCACCTGCAGCACCGTATCGGCATCGTTGTAGGGCGACATCGCATGCGGCGGAGGATCGCGGCGCATCGCCCGGTCGATCATCGCCGGCTCGAAACAGGCGCCATAGAAGGCCATCCAGCGCAGGTAAGGGCCGCGCAGGGCGTCGCCGATCGGCGGCGCCAGCCCTGCTTCCGGGTACAGGTCGGCCAGGTACAGATAGATCGCCACCTGCTCGGTCACCAGGGCGCCGTTGTGGACGATGGCCGGCACCTTGCCCATCGGGTTGATCGCCAGGTAGGCCGGGGCCAGGTTGGCGCCAGCCTTCAGGTCCAGCACCTGCATGCGGTAGTCGGCGCCCAGCGCTTCGAGCAGGGCGACAGCGCCGCTCGAGCGTGAACGGGCGGCGTGGTAGAGGGTGATCTGGCGTGACGTCATGGCATTGCTCCCTGCAGGTGGTGGTGAAGTGGGGTCATGCTGGGGCACAATTGCGGACGACTTCTGTCCGCGATCTCTCATGCGCCATACCGCCCATCGCCTGCTTCGCCTGATTTCCCTGCTGCAGGCCCGCCGTCACTGGTCCGGCGCCGAGCTGGCCGAGCGCATGGGCGTGGACCGGCGCAGCATCCGCCGCGATGTCGAGCGCCTGCGCGAGCTGGGATACCCGGTGCAGGCCTCGGCAGGCGTAGGCGGGGGCTATCGGCTGGGTGCGGGTGCGCCGGTGCTGCCGATGCTGCTGGATGAGGAGGAGGCCACCACACTGGCGATTGCCCTGCGCGCGGCGTCGGCCACGGTCTCCGGCATCGACGACACGGCACGGGGCCTGCTGTCCAAGCTCGACCCGCTGGTGCCGGCGCGTCGCCGCCAGCAGGCCGGCGAAGTGCATGCCGCCACTGCGACCCTGTCTGACCTGCCGTCCACCGACGCGCGCCTGCTCGGGCAGCTGGCCCAGCATTGCCGGCAGGCCGCGCGGCTGGCCTTCGAATACCGCAGCGCGCAGGACGCGGTGACGCAACGGGAAGTCGAGGCCCAGCACCTGGTCAACTACGGACGGCGCTGGTATCTGCTGGCCTGGGACCTGGGGCGGCAGGATTGGCGCACGCTGCGCGTGGACCGGATGGGCGCAGTGCGTCCGCTGCCAGAGCCCGGCCTGCATCGGCGCACTCCGGCGCCGCCGGATGTGATGGTGCGTCAGGCGGTCAGCCAGGCGCCGTTCGCGCTGCAGGCCGTCCTGCGCCTGGCCGGCAGCGAAGCGGAGCTGACCGGGCGCATTCCACCCTGGTGCGGCGTGCTGGAGGCCGACGGACCAGCGCATTGCCTGTTGCGGATGGGCGCGGAAAGCCGCGGCATGATGCTGGCCCAGATCCTCAGCCTGGATCGCCTGCCGGTGGCGGTGTGGACCATGCCGGCCGAGCTGCGCGAGGAGCTGGCCCAGCGCCTGACCGGGCTCGGCCAGGTCCTGGCCGTGCCCGCCGTCACGGTCTGAGCCGGCGCCCTTGGCAAGCTGCAGCGAAGCTGGGACACTCGCGGCCATGAAGGGGAGACTGGGGATAACGGCGATCATCATCGCTGCGCTGACCGCTGCGCCGGCCAGCGCCGGTACCCTGTACAAGTGCCTCGGCGCCGACGGTGTCACCAGCTATGTCAGCAAGCGGGTGGCCGGTGCCCAATGCAGCACCATCAGCTACACCCGCAGCGCGGGCAGGGCGGTGCGCGCTGCGGTCGCCACGCCGGTGCCAACCCCGCTACCAGCACCTGCGGCACCTGCTGCAGTGGTGGCCAACGCCGAGCGTAATCCGGTCGCGGTCGCCGCCGCTGCGGCCAGTCCTGCTGTCGCAGCGACCCCGGCACCCGCAGCGGCCGCTACGCCGGCCAGTCCGCGCGGCGGCAGGATGGTCAGCGGACAGGTCTATTCGTACATGCAGGACGGGGTGCGCCACTACACCAGCGCACGCCCGACCCAGGTCGCCAACCTCGGCCCGGTGCGGACGATCCGCTACAGCTTCATGGAGCGCTGCTACGCCTGCGGGGTCAATCCGCGCGTCGATTTCGGCAGCGTGCGCCTGAACACCACGGCCTTCCAGAGCGAGATCACCTCGGCCGCACGCGAATTCGGGGTGGAAGAGGCCGTGGTACGCGCGATCATCCATGCCGAGTCGGCCTACAACCCGACCGCACTCAGCCGTGCCGGCGCCCAGGGCCTGATGCAGCTGATGCCGCCCACCGCCGCGCGCTTCGGCGTCAGCGATTCCTACGACGCGGGGCAGAACATCCGTGGCGGTGTGCAGTATCTGGCGTGGCTGTTGAAGCGTTTCAATGGAGACCTGACCCTGGCCGCTGCCGGCTACAACGCGGGCGAGGGCGCGGTCGATCGCCATCGCGGCGTGCCTCCCTACAGCGAGACCCAGTATTACGTGCGCCGGGTCGGCCAGCTGGCCGAGCGCTATCGCACGGTGCTGAGCAAGCAGTAGGTGCCGATCGTTGGTCGGCCCACCGTTAACAGGTAGGTGTCGACTGTCAGTCGCACACCTTTGAACAGGTAGTGCCGGCCGCTGGCCGGCAACCCCGCAAACTATGTTGTTGCAATGCGTTGTGTGGCGCGCAACGGTTCCGCTACACTCGACCGAGATTCAATGCGGCTCTGGCCCCCACCGGAACCGCTGGCAGCCTTAAAGCTACCTAATCAATATCGGAGTGCCGGATGGCCAACGATGGGGTACACGATCCAGTCAACACCGGACGTCGGCGTTTTCTTACTGCCACCACAGCCGTGGTGGGCGCCGTCGGCGTCGGATTCACCGCAGTTCCCTTCATCAAATCCTGGAACCCCAGTGCCCGCGCCAAGCTTGCCGGCGCACCGGTGGTGGCCGACATCAGCGCCCTGCAGGAAGGCCAACGCCTGATCGTGGAATGGCGTGGCCAGCCGATCTGGATCGTCAAACGGTCCAAGGCGATCCTTGACGCGCTGCATGGGCTGGATGGCCGCTTGAAGGACCCCGAGTCCGGCGAGAAGGACCAGCAGCCGGAGTACGTGCTCAAGCAGAACCCGGAGCTGCGCTCGATCAAGCCCGAGATCTCGGTGCTGGTCGGTCTCTGCACGCACCTGGGCTGTTCGCCGGAAATGGTCGGTGAAATCCGCCCCGAGCCCTACGACCCCCAATGGAAGGGGGGCTATTTCTGCCCCTGCCACAAGTCGCGCTTCGACATGTCCGGCCGCGTCTTCAAGGACGTGCCCGCACCCATCAACCTGAAGGTGCCCGCGCACCACTACCAGGACGACAACACCATCATCATCGGTGTCGATCCGCAGGGGGCTGCCTGATGTCCAACATCCTCAGCCGTACCGCCACCGGCGTGGCCGACTGGGTCAATGCCCGCGCGCCGGGGTTGATGCCGATCTATCGCAAGCACGTCAGTGAGTACTACGCGCCGAAGAACTTCAACATCTGGTACTACTTCGGCTCGCTGGCGCTGCTGGTGCTGGTCAACCAGATCGTCACCGGCATCTTCCTGACCATGCACTACAAGACGAATGCCGCCGAAGCATTCGCCTCCATCGAATACATCATGCGTGACGTGGAGTGGGGCTGGCTGATCCGCTACATGCACTCCACCGGTGCCTCGCTGTTCTTCATCGTGGTCTACCTGCACATGTTCCGCGGGCTGCTGTATGGCAGCTACCAGAAGCCACGCGAACTGGTGTGGATCCTGGGCATGCTGATCTACCTGGTGTTGATGGCCGAAGCCTTCATGGGCTACGTGCTGCCGTGGGGCCAGATGTCGTTCTGGGGCGCCAAGGTGATCATCTCGCTGTTCGGCGCCATTCCGGTGATCGGCAACGGCCTGACCGAATGGATCATGGGCGATTACCTGCCCAGCGACGCCACGCTCAACCGCTTCTTCGCACTGCACGTGATCGCGCTGCCGCTGGTCCTGCTGCTGCTGGTGGTGCTGCACCTGGGCGCGCTGCATGAAGTGGGATCGAACAATCCTGATGGCGTGGAGATCAAGAAGGGGCCGAAGGGCAACCGCTGGTCACCGAACGCGCCGACCGACGGCATTCCGTTCCATCCCTACTACACGCTCAAGGACGGCGTCGGCGCGGGCTTCCTGCTGATCATCGCGGCCTTCATCATCTTCTTCGCACCGGCCTTCGGTGGCCTGTTCCTGGAACACGACAACTTCACCGAAGCCAATCGCCTGGTCACCCCCGAGCACATCAAGCCGGTCTGGTACTACACGCCGTACTACGCGATGTTGCGGGTGGTGCCGAACAAGCTGGGTGGCGTGATCGTGATGTTCTCGGCCATCGCCATCCTGTTCCTGGTGCCCTGGCTGGACCGGGCCAAGGTCAAGTCCTACCGCTACCGCGGCTGGCTGTCGCGCGGCCTGCTGGGCATGTTCGTGGTGTGCTTTGCGTGGCTGATGGTGATCGGTTCCGGTCCTGGTACCGATGCGCACGAGACCTATGTCGGGCGGGTGCTGACCTTCCTGTACTTCGCCTTCTTCATCACCATGCCGATATGGACAAGGCTGGACAAGACCAAGCCGGTACCGGAAAGGGTGACCACGCATGACTGAGCGCTGGATGGTCCGGCTGGCCCTGGCGGCCGCCCTGATGCTGGGCAGTACCCTGGCCATGGCTGCCGAGGGCGGCACCAAGCTCCTGCAGGCCGGCAACGACCTGGGTGACCGGGCGTCGCTGCAGCGCGGCGCCCAGTTGTACATGAACTACTGCAGTGGCTGTCATGCACTGAAGTACCTGCGCTATTCGCGGATGGGCGATGACCTGGGGCTGAGCGAGGAAGAGGTGATGAACAACCTCAACTTCACCGGCTCGGCGATCGGCGATCCGGTGCCGGTGGCGATGCCCAAGGAGCAGGCCGAAAAGTGGTTCGGCAAGATGCCGCCGGACTTGAGCCTGATTTCCCGGGTGCGCGGCAGCGACTGGATCTACACCTACCTGAAGTCTTTCTACCTGGACAGCAGCCGCCCGCTGGGCTGGAACAACGCGCTGTTTGCCAACGCATCCATGCCCAATCCGTTGTGGGAGATGCAGGGCCTGCAGCATGCGGTGCATGGCAAGGCCGAAGCGCCGGGCATGGATCCGCCGGTGACGGGCCTGCGCATCGAAAGCCCGGGCTCGGTCGATGCGGCACAGTACGACCAGACCGTGCGCGACATCACCAACTTCCTTGAATACGCCGGCGAGCCGGCCGCGCTGAAGCGGCAGCAGCTCGGTGTCTGGGTGATCCTGTTCCTGGCCCTGCTGACCTTCCTGGTGTACCTGTTGAAGAAGGAATACTGGAAGGACGTGCACTGATCCAGGGCCGGCCATCGCAACGGGCCTATTGGCTTTTGTGATGGTCGGTTGCACACTCGGGGAGGAGTCGACCGTCAGCACGGTGCTGGCGGCGCCGATGCGGCAGGCGGTCTCCTGTCGTAGGAGAGCCTTTGATGGCGGCGAGCGTACGCATGCGCAATACACTGACGCTGTTTTCCTCGAACGACGATGTACTGTGCCACCGTGTGCGCCTGGTGCTGGCGGCCAAGGGCGTGAGTTTCGACTTCGTACCGGTGGATCCACAGAACCCGCCGGAAGATCTGATCGATCTCAATCCGTACCACTCGGTGCCGACCCTGGTCGAGCGCGAGCTGGTGCTGTATGCCGCGTCGGTGGTCAGCGAGTATCTGGACGAGCGCTATCCGCATCCGCCGCTGATGCCGGTTGATCCGCTGTCGCGCGCTCGCATCCGCCTGGCCATGCTGCGTATCGAGCACGACTGGGTGCCGCAGGTGCAGGCGATCCAGCTGGGCAACAAGACCCAGGCCGAGGCAGGGCGCAAGCGGCTGAAGGAACTGTTGACGGCATCGCTGCCGTTGTTCAAGGCCAGCAAGTTCTTCCTCAACCCGGAAATGAGCCTGGCCGACTGCGCGATGGCGCCGATCATCTGGCGCCTGCAGTCGCTGGATGTGCCGTTGCCGAAGGACAGCAAGGCGATCGAGGACTACGGCAACCGTATCTTCCGCCACCCCGGTTTCGTCCGCAGCCTGACCGATCAGGAAAAGAAACTGCGCGATCTGCCGGGCTGATCCGCCATCCGCTTTCCCGTCTGCACGCCGACCGGCGTGCAGGCGATCCGCCCCGGCCGGGGCGTCGGGCGCTACACTTCACGCATGACCGAAGACTTCTTCCACATGACCAGCCACCGACCGTACCTGTTGCGGGCACTGGTGGAATGGATCAATGACAACCAGCTGACGCCGCACATCCTGGTCGACGCCGGCGTTCCCGGCGTGCAGGTTCCGCCTTCAGCCATCAAGGATGGCCGGGTGGTGCTCAACATCGCCGAACGCGCGGTGGTACGGCTGGTGATCGACAACGAGTCGGTGAGCTTCTCGGCGCGCTTCTCCGGCACCAGCTATCCGGTGCAGGTGCCGATCAGCGCCGTACTGGCGGTATATGCCCGCGAAACCGGGCAGGGCATGGCGCTGCCGGATGACATTCCCGGTGGCGAGCCGGCGCCGGCCAGTGATGAGCTGCTGCACGACGATGAGCAGACGCCGCCGGACGACACGCCGCCCGCTGGTCCGCCGCCGAAAGGCCGTCCGACCCTGCGCGTGGTCAAGTAATGGTGGGGGCCGACCGTTGGTCGGCACACCTTTAGCCCCTACACATCCTCGGCCTCTTCGTTGTCCGCACGGATCTGGCTGATCCGTGCCGCGCCCGGGCCGGTGAAGGAAACCAGCTGATCGCCGCGCAGCACCATGCGGCCGACATGGCGATCGATGCCGTCGTAGGAATACTCGAACTTGAAGGTGCGTTCGAAGCCGAGGCGTCCGTCTTCCCCGCGCGACAGGCGCAGGCCCGTGGCGTGCACGGCCTGGTCCAGCCACTGCACATCGGCGGCACGGCAGGCGTTGCGGCCCAGTTCGATCGCACGTTCGGCGGCCGAACGCGCTGCGTTCCAGAAGAAGTAGACGATACCGCCGGCAATCAGCAGGAACAGCAGGGTGGGCATGGCGTCAGCCGTCAGGTGTCGATCCGCCAAAGATGGCGACGAATGGCGACCGGATCAAGCGGCATCTGCTCAGCGATTGCTGCCAGGCTCCGTTGCCGGCTGCAGCGGCAACGGTGTCGGCGCAGCGGGTATCACCGGCGGAAGCGGTGCGACCCGCGGCGCAGTGGCATTCAACTGCAGCAGCGCGGCCCAATCCTGCCGGTTGAAGCTGCATTCGTCCTCACGGCCCGGCGTGCAGGTCGGGTCGATGCCGGTGGTATCGCGCTCGCGCGGCGGCGGTAGCTTGATCGTGCCGGTGCGATCCAGTTGCAGCAGGCGCATCGCCACGGTGTTCATGACATTGCCGCCCACCAGGTAAAGCGTCTGGTCGCCACCGAGGTTGGCCGCCACCACCACTTCGCAATGCGACTTCCAATGGCCGACCGAGCCGTTGCCCAGGGCCTGCACCAATCCGCTGTAACTGAGCGTGCTGCTGCGGTCGCGCAGGAAGCACAGCAGATCGCCCGGCGCAGGCTTGGCGGTGGCCGGGTCCACCAGGCGGTAGGGCACGCCGGAAGGGCCTGCCTGGTAGGCGGCGCGGATGTAGTCGATATGGCGTGGGGAAGTATTGAAGCCGGGTACGCCGGCACGCACCATCACCCAGGAAATGAAGGCCGCCGACCACGGATTGTCGATCAGGAAGGCGCGGCAATCGCTGTCGGTGTAACGCGTGCCCAGCGGTGCCAGGCAGCTGCTGGCGCCGGGCTGGCTGCCCAGCGCGTTGAGCGTGCCGCTTTCGCGCCAGTAGCTGGTGACCCGTTGCCAGGCGATCAGGCCGTTGTCGGCCAGATGATCGCCTTCGGCCTCGGTGACACTGAGACTGGCGGCGCGGCCGTCACGGTCGATGAAGGGGCGATACCAGAGCCGATGCTCGTTGCAGGCGGTGTTGCGGATGGCGATCGCCAATGGGCTCAGGCCGAAACGAGGTGGAACATCGCAGGCTTCGACAGCGGCAGCCGAGAAGGGCGTCGCTGCCAGCAGCAGGCAGGCAGGCAAGAGCATCCGGCGCATGCGCGGCTCCTGTGGGGGATGGCCGCAGCGTCGCAGCGCCGTTGTGAACGCCGGGTGTGAGAACGGTAGTGCCGGCCGCTGGCCGGCAACATCACGATCCGCGAATCCACCCTCAACCCGGTGGCGGACCCAGTTTCAACGACAGGTCGATTGCCTGCACGTGCTTGGTCAGGCCGCCGATGGAAATGCAGTCCACGCCATCTTCGGCGATCGAGCGCAGGCCGCCGAGGCCGACGCTGCCGGACACCTCCAGTGGAATGCGGCCTTCGGTGATGCGTACCGCTTCGCGCCGCAGTTCCGGGCTGAAGTCGTCCAGCAGGATGCGTTCACAGCCGGCTTCCAGCGCCTGCCGCAGCTGTTCCAGGTCCTCGACCTCGACCACCAGCGGCAGCTGTGGCCATTGCTGGCGGGCGGCCGACACAGCCGCAGCCAGTGAACCGGCCGCGCGGATGTGGTTCTCCTTCAGCATCACCGTGTCGTACAGGCCGAAGCGATGGTTGTCGCCGCCGCCGCACCGCACCGCGTACTTCTGCGCCAGACGCAGGCCGGGCAGGGTCTTGCGGGTATCAAGGATGCGAGTGCCCGTACCTTCCACCGCAGCCACGTAGCGGGCAGTGGTGGTCGCTGTGCCGGACAGGGTCTGCAGGAAATTCAACGAGGTGCGTTCGGCGCTGACCAGACTGCGGCTGCGCCCATGCAGCAGGGCCAGCACGGTGCCAGCGCTGACGCTGTCGCCTTCGGCCACCCGCCACTCGATCTGCACGTCCGCATCGAGTGCGCGGTGGGTGGCATCGAACCACGGACGGCCCGCGATCACCGCATCCTGCTTGCACAGCAGGTAGGCACTGTCGGGCTGGTCGGGCAGCAGGGCGGCGGTGACGTCGCCACTGCCCAGGTCCTCGGCCAACGCGCGGGCGACATCGGCCGCGACGACGGCTGGATCCGGCGTCGGCAGCGCGCTCATGCGGTCGGGAAGTCGGCGATCTGTGCGGTCGGGATGGCTTCTTCGGCCAACAGCACCGGAATGCCGTCGTCGACGCGGAATACCTGCTTGCGGTCGCGGGTGACCAGGGCTTCGCGCAGCGGCTGCGCCAGCGGGTTGCCATCGGCGCGGTTGACGGTACCGGCGGCGATCGCCCGGTTGAGGGCTTCCAGGCCCTTGCCATCCAGCAGGGACAGGGGCTGGCGGGTATCGGGCGATACCAGCAGGTCGAGCAGCTTGCGATCCATGGTTCTTCGTCTTGCGTGGAAGATGGCTAGAATACGTCTTTAAGGCAGGTGACGGCCAATGACCCCCAACCCGATCGCGCCGCTTGTCGGCATCGTCATGGGTTCCCGCTCCGACTGGGAAACCATGCAGCACGCCGCCCAGAAGCTTGAAGCTCTGGGTGTTCCGTTCGAAGTGAAGGTGGTGTCCGCCCATCGGACGCCGGATGTGTTGTTCAGTTACGCCGAGCAGGCGGGTCCGCGTGGCCTGCGCGCGATCATCGCCGGTGCCGGCGGTGCTGCGCACCTGCCGGGCATGATCGCGGCCAAGACCGCGGTGCCGGTGCTGGGCGTGCCGGTACAGTCCAAGGCCCTCAACGGCATGGATTCGCTGCTGTCGATCGTGCAGATGCCCGCCGGCATCCCGGTCGCCACCTTCGCCATCGGCAATGCCGGCGCGTCCAATGCCGCGCTGTTCGCTGCGGCGATGCTGGCCAGCGACCAGCCGGCGATCGGCCAGGCGCTCGACGCGTTCCGCGCACGCCAGACCGAAGATGTGATGGCCCACGACGATCCGCGCCAATGAGCCTGACCGTCGGCATCCTCGGCGGCGGTCAGCTCGCCCGCATGATGGTCCTGGCCGGTGCGCCGCTGGGACTGCGCTTCGAACTGTATGATCCGGCCGCCGACGCCTGTAGTGGCCCGCTGGCGCCGCTCACCGTCGGCGCCTTCGATGATCGGCAGGCCCTGGCGGACTTCGCTGCCAAAGTCGACGTGGTTACCTTCGATTTCGAGAACGTGCCAGCTGACAGCGCGCAGTGGCTGGCCGACCGTGTGCCGGTCTACCCGCCGCCGTCCGCGCTGGCCGTGGCCCAGGACCGGTTGAGCGAGAAGACCCTGTTCCAGCAGTTGGGTATTCCGCTGCCGGCGTTCGCCGATATCCGCAGCCGCGACGAGCTGGCTGCCAAGGCCGCCGAATTCGGCCTGCCGTGCATCCTCAAGACCCGCCGCTTGGGCTACGACGGCAAGGGTCAGTTCCGCCTGCGCAGCGAAGCGGATATCGAGGCGGCATGGCAGGCGCTGGGTGCGCAGGTCGAGCGCACCGGCCTGATCCTCGAGGGCTTCGTCGCCTTCCAGCGTGAAGTCAGCGTGGTGGCCGTGCGCGGCCGCGATGGCAGCTTCCGGGCCTGGCCGGTCACCGGCAACTGGCATGTCGACGGTGTGTTGTCGGCAAGCGTGGCACCCGCGGTGCTGTCCGCTGCCGAGCACGAAGCGGCGATCGGCTATGCCCATCGTGTCGCCGAACACCTGCAGTACGTGGGTGTGTTCGCATTGGAGCTGTTCTGCCGCGACGGTGAACTGCTGGCCAACGAGATGGCACCACGCGTGCACAACTCGGGTCATTGGACCATCGAAGGCAGCGAAACCTCCCAGTTCGAGAACCACCTGCGCGCGGTACTCGGCCTGCCGCTGGGCAGCACCCGCATGCTTGGCCATGCCTGCATGCTGAACTGGCTGGGGGCGATGCCTGACCCGACGCCGGTCCTGCAGCAGGCCAGCGGCCATTGGCACGATTACGGCAAGGAATCACGTGACGGCCGCAAGGTGGGGCATGCCACCCTGCGTGATGATGATGCCGATGCACTGGCCGATGCGCTGGAGCAGGTAGGCCTGGAGCTCGACCGCCAGGCCCAGGTGGCCCCGGCCGTGCACGCGCTGCGCAACCGCTGAGCGAAGGCGTGCCGACCGCTCGCCGGCCGGCGCCGCTGTCCCGGTAATGCCGGCCGCTGGCCGGCAGACGTCGCTGATGCTGGTAGTGCCGGCCGCTGGCCCGCAACGCCCACCACCCACCACGGCCTGGCGTGATGCCGGTAGCGCCGGGCCATGCCCGGCGGATGTCCGTCCGTATCAGCGCAGCTGGTTCTCGGCGAACTCCCAGTTCACCAGTTGCCAGAATGCTTCCAGATAACGCGCACGATCATTCTGGTAGTCGGTGTAGTACGCGTGCTCCCAGACATCGCAGCAAAGCAGCGGCGTGCTGTCGCCGGTCAATGGCGTACCCGCATTGCGCGTGGCCTGCAGGCCGAGCTGCCCACCCGGGTGCTGTACCAGCCACACCCAGCCGGAGCCGAACAGGCCAAGCGCGGTCCGGTTGAACTCTTCGCGCAGACGCTGGCCGTCGCCGAACTGGCGTTTGACCAGCTCGCCCAGACGGCCCTGCGGTTCGCCACCGCCGCGTGGGCGCAGGCATTGCCAGTAGAAGCCGTGGTTCCAGGCCTGGGCGGCGGCATCGAACAGTGCGCCCTGGGCGTGGTGGACGATGTCCTCCAGCGTGGCTTCTTCCCATTCGGTGCCGACAATGGCGGCATTGACCGCGTCGACGTAGGCGCGATGGTGGCGGCCGTGATGCAGTTCCACGGTCTGTGCCGACAGGTGCGGCTGCAGGGACGAGGGCAGGTAGGGCAGTGCGGGCAATTCGACGGGCATGGACAGGTTCGTGGCCAGGGGGCGGCGGCAGCCGGTACCATCGGCTTACAATGGGGACTACCGTGGGCAGTCTAGCCGACCATCACGGTTGGTTTGTCCGGCGAAGCAAGGAGTGAGGTGTGGCGGTAATGCAGCAAATCCAGGCCGAGGTGGATCGTTACCCGCTCGTGCTGTTCATGAAGGGCACCCCGCAATACCCCATGTGCGGCTATTCCAGCCGTGCCGTGCAGGCCTTGATGGCCGCGGGCGCCGTTGCGCTGCGCACGGTCAATGTTCTGGAAGAGCCCGAGATCCGCGCCAACCTGCCGCGCTTCTCCAATCTGCCCACCTTCCCGCAGCTGTTCATCAACGGTGAGTTGATCGGCGGCTGCGACATCGTCATGGAACTGTTCGAAGCCGGCGAGCTCAAGCGCATCGTCGAAGAGGCTGCGCAGGGATGAGCGCCTGGCCATCGACGTCACCGGCAGACGGGGCGCTCGATGGCCGCCCTTTGCAGGATCGCGTGGTGCTCGTTGCTGGCGCCGGTGGTGGGCTGGGGAGTGCCGCGGCTGTGGCTGCCGCCGAGGCGGGAGCGACCGTGGTCCTGCTGGGGCGCAAGCCACGCCGGCTGGACCGGGTCTACGCCCAGGTGCAGGCGGTGGGGCCGGAACCCCTGTTGTACCCGTTGGACCTGGAAGGTGCAGGTCCCGACGATTATGCCGAACTGGCCCAGGCCGTGGCACAGGAGCTGGGACGTCTTGATGGCCTGCTGATCTGTGCAGCGCACTTTCCCGGCCTGACCCCGTTCGAGCTGGCCGACCCGGCCAGTTTCGCCCGTGCCGTGCACGTCACCCTGACCGCTCCGGCCTGGCTGGCCCAGGCCTGCCTGCCGTTGCTGCGCGAGCGTGAAGACGCGGCTCTGGTATTCACCGTGGATGCTCCTGAGCGGGTGGGGCAGGCTTACTGGGGCGGCTATGGTGCCGCCCAGCATGGTCTGCGCGGGCTGATCGGCAGCCTGCATGACGAGCTGGCCCGAAGCCCGGTGCGGGTAAGTGGTCTTTACCCCGGCCCCTTGCGTACCGCCCTGCGGGCGCGGGCCTATTCGATCGACCAGGACCCGGCCGCACGTGGCCCGGAGGCGGCCGCTGCTGCGGCCGTGACCCTGTTGTCCGCCGCTGGACAGGCGTGGCGCGGGCAGGTGCTCGATGCGGGCAATCCGCCATCGAAGAGTGAAGACGTTAGTAAAGCGGAATGAAGATTCCGTCACGATAGCGTTGCGATCCGGTGCCGTTTGTCGCACAACCGTCACATTGAAAGCGTAGCGTGTTAATCTAGTGTTAACCGTTGCGGCAGCTGCCGTTCACGGTAGGGAACCCCAGATAAATGTCCGAACAGCCGCCCGCAAGGCTGCTTGGATGCGCTTTTTTTCCGCCATCGCCAACTCGCATCGAGGCTACCGAACAATGACTCACCCATTCCGGATGTCCAAGCTCACCCTTGGTCTCGTGGCTGCGCTCGCCGCCGCTCCCGCCTTCGCCCAGAGCACCTCTGCCGGTGTCGGCGGCCAGGTCGTGTCCCGCGCCGGCCAGCCCGTCGCCGGTGCTGAAGTCACCATCACCCACACCGAGTCGGGCACCGTTTCGCGTGCCACCACCGATGCGGCGGGTCGTTACAACGCGCGCGGCCTGCGCGTGGGTGGTCCGTACTCGATCACCATCACCAAGCCGGGTGAAGGCACCAAGACCGAAGATGGCGTCTATCTGGGCGTGAATCAGACCGGCACCATCAATGCCACCCTGGCCGGCGACCTCGCCGCGACCAACCTGGACACCGTGCAGGTCACCGCTGTCGGCGGCGGCTCGGAAGTGTTCAGCGCCACCAAGATGGGTTCGGGCACCAACATCAGCCAGCAGCAGATCGAAGTTGCGCCGTCCATCGGCGGCAACATTCAGGATCTGATGCGTCTGGATCCGCGCGTGACCTTCATCGATCGCGCCTCGGGCTCGATCTCGGCCGGCGGCCAGAACCCGCGCTTCAACTCGATCAGCATCGACGGCGTCTCGGCCAGCGATACCTTCGGCCTGGAAGGCAACAACATGCCGACCCGCCGCCAGCCGGTCGCGATGGAAGCCATCGAAGCGCTGGACATCAACCTGTCCAACTACGACGTCAGCATCGCTGCTGCCGCCGGCGCCACCGTCAACGCGGTGACCAAGTCGGGTACCAATGAATTCCACGGTTCGGTGTACGGCACCTACCGTGACGGCGACTGGTTCGGCGACAACCCGGAAGGCCAGCCGTTCAATGGCTTCACCAAGGAAAAGACCTACGGCATGACCGTCGGTGGTCCGATCGTCAAGGACAAGCTGTTCTTCTTCGCCAACTACGAGAAGTTCGAGCAGTCCGCCCCGGGCGCCGATCTCAGCACCACCCCGCTGGGCAAGGCCAATGGCCAGTTCACCCTGGCTGACGTGACCCGTGCGCAGCAGATCGCGCAGGGCTACGGCATCGACGCCGGTGGGATCGAAAGCAACGGCGACACTTCGATGGAAGAGTACGCGCTGAAGCTGGACTGGAACATCAGCGACAACCACCGCGCCAACATCCGCTACAGCAAGATCGACCAGAGCAAGCTGCGCATCAACGGCATGACCACGAGCTCGGCCTCGCTGAACTCGTACTGGTACCAGCACAACAAGACCAATGAGAGCTACGTCGCCCAGCTGTTCAGCGACTGGACCGACAACTTCTCGACCGAGTTCAAGGCCTCCTACCGCGAGTTCTCGGCGATCCGTGCAGTCAATACCAACGCTCCGAGCGTGCGCATCTATTTCGATGGCACCACCGCTGCGCCGTCGGGTGACTCGCTGTACCTCGGTACCGAAGTCAACTCGCAGGACAACATCCTGACCACCAAGGCGTGGAACTACTACGGTGCAGGTACCCTGACCCTGGGTAATCACGACGTCAAGTTCGGTGCCTCGTACGACACCAACGACATCTACAACTATTACGGCGCCAACTCGTGGGGTGCCTACACCTTCTACGGCCTGGATAATTTCGCTGCCGGCCGTTGGAGCACCTACGACTACGCCCCGGAGCGTACCCCGGGTTCGATCGCTGCTGACTACAAGTACAGCAACCTGGCGCTGTTCGTGCAGGACACCTGGTATGTCAACAGCAACCTGACCCTGACCATGGGCCTGCGTGCCGACCGTCCGGACACCAGCCCGAACCCGACCTACAACGCTGCTGCGTCGACCTTCTTCGGCTACAACAACAGCAAGGTCTTCGAAAGCAAGTTCCTGGTGCAGCCGCGCTTCGGCTTCAACTACACCTTCGACACCGAGCGTCCGACCCAGCTGCGCGGTGGCGTCGGCCTGTTCCAGGGCGATTCCCCGCAGGTGTGGCTGAGCAACAGCTACTCGGCGACCGGTTTCAACACCACCGTCTACAGCTTGCGCTCCAATGCCTACAATGCTGGGCTGAAGTTCAACGGCGACAAGGACAGCCAGCCGGTACCGACCGGCCCGGGCTCGACCCAGCAGAATGTCAACTTCGTCGGCAATGACTTCAAGCTGCCGTCGATCTACAAGGCCAACCTGGCCTTCGACCATGAAACCCCGTGGTACGGCATCGTGGCTTCGGCCGAGCTGCTGGTCACCAAAGTCAAGGACGGTCTGTTCTACCAGAACCTGAACCTCGGCCCGGTGCAGTATCAGGGTCCGGACGGCCGTGACATGTACTACGCGCAGAACAAGGTCGGTGCGTGGGCCAACGGCGACGCGCGCGTGCAGCGCAACACCGCCTACAACAACGTCTACCTGATCAACAACACCGACAAGGGCCGCACTTCGCAGTTCACCGCGTCGCTGTCCAAGCCGTGGAGCGACACCAGCGACTGGTCCTGGAACATCGGCTACACCTATACCGATGCCACCGAAGTCGGCTCGCTGACCAGCTCCACCGCCAGTTCGGGCTGGAACTACCAGTACGCCTTCGACGCCAACAGCCCGGTCGAGAACACCTCGCGCTACCAGATCCGCGACCGCCTGTCGGGCGCGCTGAACTGGAAGCACAAGTTCTTCGGTGACTACGAGACCAAGATCGGCCTGGTGTACGAAGGCCGCAGCGGCCGTCCGTACAGCTACGTGTACGCCAACGACGCCAATGGCGACGGCCGTTCGGCCAACGACCTGTTCTACGTGCCGAAGGGCCCGGGCGATGTGCTGTTCGGCAACCTGGCTGCCAATGGCCAGTTCACTGCCAACGCGCAGATGGAGAAGGACTTCTTCACCTGGCTGGCCGCCAATCCTGACCTGGCAAAGTACGCCGGCAGCGCAGCTCCGGCCAACGGCTTCCGCAGCGGCTGGATCAATACCTTCGACATCCGTATCAGCCAGCAGCTGCCGGGCTTCATGAAGGGTCACAAGTCGGAGATCTGGCTGGATATCCAGAACGTCGGCAACATGATCAACAAGGACTGGGGCAATATCTACGACTACGGCTTCTTCGCCGACAGCCGCGTTGCCACCCTGCAGGGCATGTACCAGGGCAAGTACGTGTACAACTACCGCGGTGCGGATACCCCGACCGTCGCCAACGCCGACGCCGATGGCTTCGACGTGGGTGTGTCGCAGTGGTCGCTGCAGCTGGGCTTCCGCTACCAGTTCTGATGAACTGACGTAGTTGCTGCATACGGAAACGGCCGGGGAAACCCGGCCGTTTTCCGTTCAGGCGAAAGTCCTTGCAGGGGGCAGGGCATCGGCGTAGCATCCGGACACGTGCGCGGCGCAGATGCCGCCGAAGCGGTCCCGGAGCGGCGAACGCGGGACGCACCTATCCAACGGTCGGGCTTCCCGGCCGTTTTGCTTTTTAAGGGGGCGGCAGTACAGTCGGACACCTTAAAGGAAGCAGAAAAGTGGATATGACAACGAATGAAAAGGCAGCGCGGACGCTGCCGGTGCAGGACGCGCGGATCTACCCGCGTGGTGGCCTGGATGTGCTGTCGCGGGCCGAGGTTGCGCGCCTGCGCGACGCCTCCAGTGGTGGCATGCACGAGCTGCTGCGCCGCTGCGCGCTGGCCGTGCTGACCAGTGGCAGTGCCTCCGATGATCCGCGCGCCGCGCGCGATCTTTACCCCGATTTTGACATCCAGGTCGCACAGCAGGATCGCGGCGTGCGCATCGACCTGGCTAATGCGCCGGCGATGGCGTTCGTCGATGGCGAGATCATCCGCGGCGTGGCCGAGCTGCTGTTCGCGGTGGTCCGCGACCTGGCCTACATGGCCATCGAGATGGGCCCGGCCTACGCGGCCGAGCTGGAGTCGTCCGAGGGCATCACCAATGCGGTGTTCGGGCTGCTGCGCAATGCGCGCATCCTCAATCCGGGTGATCCGAACCTGGTGGTCTGCTGGGGCGGCCACTCGATCTCGCGCGATGAATACCTGTATACCAAGCAGGTCGGTTACGAGCTGGGCCTGCGCGGCCTGGACATCTGCACCGGCTGCGGCCCGGGCGCGATGAAGGGCCCGATGAAGGGCGCCACGATCGCCCACGCCAAGCAGCGCCGGACCGTGACGCGCTACATCGGCCTGACCGAGCCGGGCATCATCGCCGCCGAGTCGCCGAACCCGATCGTCAACCACCTGGTGATCATGCCGGACATCGAGAAGCGCCTCGAAGCCTTCGTCCGCATCGGCCACGGCATCATCGTGTTCGCCGGCGGCGTGGGTACCGCCGAGGAGATCCTGTACCTGCTGGGCATCCTGCTGCGTGAGGAGAACAAGGACCTGCCGTTCCCGCTGATCCTGACCGGTCCGACCGTGGCCGCGCCGTATTTCGAGCAGATCGACCGCTTCATCCGCCTGACCCTGGGCGACGCTGCGGCCGAGCGCTACGAAATCGTCATTGGCGACCCGGTGGCGGTGGCCAAGAAGATGTCGGCCGGCATCAAGCGCGTGCGTGAACATCGCCTTGCGCAGAAGGATTCGTTCTTCTTCAACTGGTCCATCGAGATTCCGTGGGAGTACCAGCAGCCGTTCGTGCCGACCCACGAAGCGATGGCTGCGCTGGACCTGCATCACGGGCGTGCGCCACACGCGCTGGCGGCTGACCTGCGCCGGGCGTTCTCGGGCATCGTCGCCGGCAATGTGAAGGAAGACGGCATGCGCCGCATCGAGGAGTTCGGGCCGTTCCAGATCCATGGCGACCCCGACATGATGCAGGCCCTGGACGGGCTGCTGCGCGCCTTCGTCGAGCAGCGCCGGATGAAGATCTCCGGCGAGTACCAGCCCTGCTACCAGGTGCTGGCGTAAGCCTGGGGAGGGCGGCTGGGCGGCGCGGCGGGGGCCGTGCCGGATCGTCCGGGGGAGGGCGGGACGTCAAGCCTTTGACGCCCGTCGCCCGGATCTGACCGTTCATCCTGCCGCCGCTTGCTGGCGGCAGGCCGGTGCGCCATCGTGGCCACCAACACGCTGGGGAGCGTCCAATGTCATCGCGCCGGTCCAAGGGCTTCACGCTTGTCGAACTGATGGTCACGATTGCCGTGCTGGCGATCCTGAGCACCATTGCCTATCCCAGCTTTCAGGGCACGATTCGCTCCAACCGGATGGCCACCACCAGCAACGAGTTGATTGCTGCGCTTGCGTTGGCGCGCTCGGAAGCCATTCGCGGTACGCATGGTGGCGGGGTCTGTGCTTCCACGGCGGGCACCAGCTGCGATGGCAAGTCCTGGACGGATGGCTGGATGGTCTGGAACGACGCCAATGGCAATGGCAGCTTCGATACCGGCGAGGCCGTGCTGCGCTATGCAGAGGCCCGGACGAAGATGCAGGGCGTCAGCGACCAGGCCCTTACCATCGCATTCGACCCCCGTGGCCGCAGCCGTGCCGTGACCGCGCAGGACATCACATTGCGTCCGGCCGATTGCGGCAGCCAACCGCTGCAGCGGCGGTTGTCCATCTCGCTTACCGGGCAGACCCGCCTGCAGAAGGAGGCCTGCAAGTGACACGCGCCGCTTACCAACGTCGTCGGTTTTCCGGACGCACGCAACAGGGTTTCACCCTGATCGAAGTGCTGATCGCAATCCTTGTGCTGGGCTTCGGCCTGCTGGGCTTCGCCCTGCTGCAGACGATGAATGTCCGCTACGTGCAGAGTGCGAATTTCCGCACGCAGGCCACCAATCTCAGCTACGAACTGCTGGATCAGATCCGCGCCAACCGTGTTGCCGCGCCGGTGTACGTGGGTGATTACACCGCAACGACCACCAAGTGTGCGCCGCCAACCGGGGCGGCCATCGCCAAGGACACCTACATGACCGACTGGCGCTGCCGCCTGGGTAAATCGCTGGGTGCGGAGAGCAAAGCCTCGGTCACCCGCAATGGCAATCAGTATTCGGTCCAGGTCACGTGGGGCGACGAACGCTGGAAGGCGGATGCGGTCGACACCACCTTCACCGCGAGTACTCGCCTGTGAGCCGCGCCAGCTTCTCTGCCCGGCGCATGCAGGGCCTGTCGCTGATCGAGCTGATGATCTCGCTGGTCATCGGCCTGATCATCCTGTTGGCGGTGGTGCAGGTGTTCTCCGCCTCGCGCACCGCCTATCAGCTGTCCGAAGGTCTTGCCCGCGTGCAGGAAAACAGCCGTTTCGCGATGGATACGCTGCAGCGTGAGATCCGCATGGCTGGACATTTCGGCTGCACCAACGACCAAGCGCACACGCTGGAGTCGTTGTCCACACTGCAGTCCACCCTGGATGGCGCGGCCAACCCTGGCCTCGACTTCATGCGTTCCATCCAAGGCTACGAGGCCACCGGCACCGAGCCTGGCAAGACACTCACGCTGGCAGCGACACCAGCGACGGGGGGAACCGCCTATACCCCGGCATTGCCGACGGCGATCTCCAGCGCGTTGACCAACCGGGTCGACGGCAGCGACATCATTGCGCTGCGCTACCTGATGCCTGACGGCGTTCCGATCACCGCCATCGGCGGCACCATCGAAAAACCGGTGTACACCTTTGAAGCCGCGCGTTGGTCGGTGCTGCGCAGCGGCGTGACCAATCCGGGTCTTTTCGGTGTTGCCGATTGTGGTTCTGCCACGGTCTTCCAGGCCAGTGCAGTCAACGCAACGACTGGCACCATCACTTTCGATACCGTGAAGTTGAACGGCTCGCGCACTTTCAGCAATGGTTACATGCTTGGTCAGGCGATGCTGTATCGCGCTGAAAGCGCCGTCTACTACGTGGGTTACGACGCGACGACCAAGCAGAGCTCGCTGTACCGCGTGCGCTTTGGTGCGGCCCCCAACGGCGATCTGGTTGCGTCCAGCCCGGAAGCGATGGTGGAGGGTGTAGAGAATCTGCAACTGCTTTACGGCCAGGACCGTAGTCTGGGCGCCCGGCCTTCGGGTTACATCGATCGTCAGGGTACGGCGAAGGCCGTGCAGGAGTCGCTGCCCAGCGACATCGGCCTGGCCTGGCGACGTGTCGGCGTCGTCCAGGTGGGCCTGCTGGTCTCCAGTCCGGATCCGGCAGCAGCCCGTCAGGCAGACTCCAACGCCGCGCTGGTATCCATGGGGGTGACCTATACCGCCCCTACCGATGGACGCATGCGTGCCGTCTACCAGACCACCGTCGCACTGCGTAACCGCCTGTTCGGCAACTGAGGTCATCATGCGCTCATACCGATTCCGGCCCGTCGCTCCCCGTCGCCAACGCGGCGCGGTGCTCTACGTGGCCCTCATCATGCTCATTCTGTTGGCGTTGATCGGCATCGCGGGCATGCAGGTCACCAGCATGCAGGAGCGCATGGCCTCCAATTACCTGCGTACGAACCTGGCGTTCCAGAACGCTGAGTCGAGTGCACGCCAGGTCGAGACCGGCATCGAAACCGCGCTGGATGGCGCCAACGTCTTCCTCGCTGATCAAGAAGAGTGCAGCCCGACCTACGACCCGTTGACCTGGGCCAACGCGATCACCAAGACCGCGGCCAGCTACACCCGACGCATCGACAAATGCTCTTCGGGCAATACCGGTTCCAGCATCAAGACCGGCAAGCGGGCCAACGAAGAAACCGGAAACACCTACCAGGTCACGGCCTTGGCCAGTGATGCCCCCACCGACGCCTCTGCCAGTGCCGTCATCGACACGGTCTTCATCCCATGAACAACGAACGTCGTTTCCTTCGCCTCCGTCCTGCCACCTGGCTGCGCGCCGGGGCCGGGGTTGCCGTGTTGGCCGGGCTGGCCGCGCTGATTCTTCCGTTGCAGGCGGCGCTCGGCGACTACGACATCGCCCAGGAGCCGCTGTACACCAAGCAGAGCCAGCCACCGCTGATGATGATGGTGATGTCGCGCGATGAGCAGCTGTTCAACAAGGCCTACAGCGACTACAGCGACATCGGTGGCGGGCCGGGCGGTGAACCGGATGGCATCCTCGATACCACGTATCTGGATGCATTCGAATACGGTGGCTACTTCGATTCCAAGCTGTGCTATGGCTACGCCAGCGGCGTATTCAAGGCGTCCGCTGCCGCAGGCGGTGCCAACGGCCACAGCTGCAGCAGCGCCTGGTCGGGCAACTTCCTCAACTGGGTGACGATGAGCCGCCTGGACGTGATGCGTGGTGTGCTCTATGGCGGCCAGCGTTCGGAAGATACGAAGGACAAGACCGTCATCGAGCGCGCGCAGATCCCCAGTGATCTACATGCCTGGGTCAAGGTCTACAGCGGCAGCGACATCGGCAGTTTCACGCCACTTTCCGGCACGCAGTCGTTCTGCAATGCGACCATCGCCGCCAATGGTGCGCCGTTGATGCGTGTTGCTTCTGGCAACTGGTCCGAGTGGGCGTCCACTGCATCCTACCAGTGCGGCGTCAATCGCTCCGGCGAGGGCAGCGCGGACACGCCGCGTTCGACAGTTGACTACACCGTGCGTGCGGAAGTCTGCGGCTCGACCAATGCAGCCCTGCGCGAAGGCTACTGTCGCAAGTACAACGATGGCGCCACCGATCGCTACAAGCCGGCTGGCGTGCTGCAGACCTATGGCGAAAGCGGGCGCCTGCGCTTTGGCCTGATCAGTGGCACGTATTCCAGCCCGCGCGATGGCGGCGTCCTGCGTCGCAACATCGGCAAGATCGCCGGCAATGGCACCACGTTCTGTGCCGCCGGCGATGAGATCAACCTGTCTACGGGCCAGTTCTGCAACGCGCTGGCCAGTGCTTCTGAAGGCATCATCAATACCATCTCCAACTTCCGCATTGATCAATGGAACTGGAGCAGCAACTGGAACGACTGCAACACCTACGGCATCCTCAATCGTCAGGACCAGGGAGGCAATGGCAACCTGGCCGACCCGGGTACCAGTGGCCAGAAGTGCAGTGCCTGGGGTAATCCGCTGGCGGAGATGTACGCCGAAGCACTTCGCTACGTGGGGGGCGGCGCCAAGATCTACGGGGACAGTGGCGACCTCAGCGGCCTGCCAACCAGCGTGGCCTGGAAGGATCCCTATCGCCTGCCCGCCGACGGTGGCAACTCCTACTGCGCGACCTGCAGCATCCTGGTCCTGTCTTCGGGCCTGCCCTCGTTCGACAGCGACAACATCGGCTCGGTGACCAATCTGGCCGCCGCCACCACGGCTACCGATGCGATCGGCGCTGCCGAAGGCATCGCCGGCAACACGTACATGATCGGCCGCATCGGCGACACCCCCAAGGGGACTTCGCTGAACACCCATGAAGATATCTGCCAAGGCCGGACCATAACCAGCCTGAGCAAGGCGCGCGGCATATGCCCGGATATCCCGTCGATGGAAGGCAGCTACATGATGGCCGGCCTGGCCAAGGCGGCTGCCGAGACCGATATGCGCCCGGGCGTGCAGAGCAAACCGTCCTCTTACAAGCTGACAGCGACGACTTATACCGTTGCGATGGCCGAAAATCTGCCGCAGTTCGAAATTGCAGTGGGTGGGCGCAAGATCGGCCTGGCCCCGCTTTGCCAAGCCAACGATTCCGGCGGCGCAACGCAGACCACCAAAGGCTGGCGCAGCTGCTTCCTGGGCTCGGTTGGCATCGGCACCAAGGTGGCAAACAGCACGGGCGGTAACCTCGTCTACGGCCGCACCTATCGCTCCGATGCCCAGGCCGGCAGTTTCTCGCTGGTCTGGGAGGATTCGCTGTGGGGCAACGACCATGACAATGACGTCGTGGCAATGTTGAGCTACTGCGTGGGCGCAGCCTGCAACGACACGGGTGCCTTCAACAACATCTGCTGGCGGGCCGATGCGAAAGTGAGCAACAGCGCGGTGGGCAATACCCGGTTGTGCAACTACACCCGCAACAGCAATGATGACTGGATCGGGACAACGTTGGTCAATGACGTCGCCGCTGATGAAGTGCTGATCCGTATCGAAAACCTGTCTGCCTATGCCGGCAACGCGATGCTGACGGGCTATACGATCACCGGTTCCAATGCATCAAACGCCGTGCAGCGCCTCGCGTTGCGCCCGGGTAATTCCAACGGCTCCGTGCTGAGCACCACCAACAACTTCCCCAACAACTGGCAGAAGCCGGTGGTCATCAAGTACAAGGCATCGACCACTGCTGCTGGCCAGCTGGAAAGCCCGCTTTGGTACGCAGCGAAGTACGGTGTCCCTGCGGGTGGCAAGGCGTGGGACAGCAAGAAAAAGGGTGTGCCGGACAACTACTTCCTGGCTCGCAACCCGACCAAGCTGAAGCAGGCGCTGGAAGAAATCTTCGACAGTGCGGCTGAAGGCGATGCGCCGGTCGGTGGCAGCGGCTCGGGCGCGCGCATCAGCACCGGTTCGTTCACGGTAGCGTCCCATTTCCGCGTGCCCTCCGGCAGCAACGACTGGACCGGTGATGTCATCGCCACACGGGTGACCAGTACCGGTGCCGACGGTGCAGAGCTGTGGCGGGCATCGAGCAAGCTCGCTTCATCAACCCGGCGCATCTACATGGCAACGGCGCCCACCTCCACCGATTCGGCCAAGGACACGGTTACCGCTGCGAAGGTGGCAGAGTTCACTTCGGCCAACGTACCCGGTGCCGATGACAACGCAAAGGCTGCGACCCTCGGCCTGGTCACGCGTCCGGACTGGTACACCGGCAAGACCTCGGCCAATTTGGTCAGCTACCTGCGTGGTGCTGCCATCAGTGGTTTCCGCACGCGCACCTCGCCGCTGGGCGATATCGTCAACTCGGGTACCGAGGTCGTTTCCAACCGTGATGACTTCGGTTACGGCTACTGGAGTGTCCAGGCGGCTCCATGGAAGAAGACGCTGGGCGCGGCGTACGCCACGTATCTCAAGGCAAAGCGGGCGAGTAGTGGCCCGCCGACGATGATCTATGTCGGTGCCAACGACGGCATGCTGCATGGTTTCAATGGTTCGGACACTGCCGCAGCCGGGAACGAGGAGCTGGCATTCATTCCGTCGGCGTCGCTGCAGCACATCGCTGAACTGGCCAACCCCAAGTACGGTCACCGCTACTACGTGGATGGTCCGCTGACATCGTCGGACGTGTACGACGGAAGCAATTGGCGCACTGTGCTGGTGGGTACCACCGGTGGTGGTGGCTCGTCGGTGGCGCCCAGTGGTGGCAAGGCCAGCAACGGATCGGTGTTCGCGCTGGACGTAGGCAATCCGACCGGCTTCGGTGCCAGCAACGTGCTGTGGGAAGTGTCGGGAAAGACCGAGTCGGATCTGGGCTTCGTACTTGGCAAGCCGGTGGTGGTTCCGGTATCGGGCACCACGGCTGGCGGCCAGCCACGTTTCGTGGCGCTGTTCGGCAACGGCGTCAATTCCACCAGCGGCAAGCCGGTGCTGTTCGTGGTCGACATCGCCACGGGCAAGGTGCTGCGCAGGATCTCCCCGACCGGTGCGGCCTACGCCAACCGCAACGGGCTGATCAACGTGGCCACGGTGGCGCTGAAGAACAACGACGGCATCACTGATACGGTTTACAGCGGCGACATGCAGGGCAACCTGTGGAAGTTCGACCTGTCCGATACCAACCCGGCCAACTGGGGGGTGGCATTGGGAGGGGCGCCTTTGTTCACCGCTGTGCGCAACAGCAAACCGCAGCCGATCATGGGCGGCATCGAAGTCACTCGTGGTCCCAGCGGTGGGGTCAGCCTGTTCTTCGGCACCGGCCAGTATTTTGCGGCCGATGACAATGCAGTCAGCAGTTCCTCGCCGGTGCAGAGCCTGTACGGCGTGTGGGACAACCTGCAGACGGCGGCTGGCGGGCGCGCCAACCTGGTGCAGCAGAACATCATCACCACTACGGCCACCGATGGCTACTCGGCGCGTGCCGTCAGCAGCACCAGTTTCGTATACGGCACCGTTCGCGGCTGGTATGTGGATCTGGTGGTGAACAGCAGCATCGAAGGTGAGCGCTTCGTGGGCAACCCGAACGTACAGGGCGGCACGGTGTACTTCACCACCTATGTTCCAGGTACCGCCATCTGCGGCAGCGGGGGCGGTGTGAACTGGATGTATGGCCTGAACCTGTTGTCCGGCGGTGGGTCAATGAGTGGGTTGAGCTCGACCATCGGCGGCACCTCGATCTGTACCGGCGACTGTGCGGCCGTGGCCCTGACCAAGGGCGGAGATCTGGGGCAGGGGCCGCCGGTGACCGGTACCAACATGTTCGTGCCCAAGCTGGCGTCGTGCGACCCTGCGACCTCCAGCTGTACGGTCGACAAGCTGCTGGAAGCCGAGGCCTGCACGTTCGTGCTGCGCAGCCCGGGTGCCGATCCGCTGTACAAGCCGCGTGCGTGTGGTCGCCAGTCGTGGCGGCAGATCCGTTGATGATGCAGTTCGAGGACATTGAATGAACGCCTTTACCCTCCGCCGCAACGCCCGCGGATTCACCCTGATCGAGCTGATGATCACGGTCGCCGTGATCGCGATCCTCGCCGCCGTCGCCATTCCGTCCTACAGCGAGCACGTACGCAAATCCCGGCGTGCACAGGCGAAGGCCGATCTGGTGGAGCTGGCACAGCAGCTGGAGCGCTTCCATACCGTGCAGAACACGTACAGTGGGATGACTCTGCCGTTCACCGTCTCGCCCCGCGATGGCAAGTCGTACTACACGCTGTCGCTGTCTGGTGCGGCGACGTCATCGGCGTTCACGCTGCAGGCGGTGCCGGGGACTGGCCAGGACAAGGACAAGTGCGGCACCCTGACCCTGGACCAGGCGGGGCGCAAGACGCCCACCGAGGCCAAGGTGGCGGGTTGCTGGTAAGAGACGAAGGTGTTGCAAGCCTCGCAATGAGCGTCTAGAATGCGCCTCCCCGCCCGAATAGCTCAGCCGGTTAGAGCACTTGACTGTTAATCAGGGGGTCGTTGGTTCGAGTCCAACTTCGGGCGCCAGATTCGAAAAAGCCGCGAGAAATCGCGGCTTTTTTCGTTCTTCGATCCGCCATCGGCCGCGTTCAGCAAGGCTTTTCAGATCGTGGCCGCTCGCTGCGTACGCGTCCGCCGACGTTGACGATCACCCTGCTGTGCTCTTTCCCGTCCACGCAGAGCACCAGCGACTGATTGGTGCCGGCATTGCGGCCATCCGGCAGGAACTGCACGTGTCGCCGATGTTGGCTGGATTCCATCCGCACAGGCGGCGGTATGCGATCCCGCACATGGATGACGGCGGCGGCAGTCGCGGCTGCCCATGGCGAGGGTTCCGTCCGTACCAGCCACCCTTGGCTCCATGCGTTGCTGCAGTTGACACCATCGGCCGACCCGCAGACCGTCACTCTTCGGCGCTGGGTGATGGCTGTATTGCGCGCCAGTACCAGGCTGCTGGTCAGTTCGGCACGCAGTGATTCCGCTTGCAGGTGGCGGAGCGTGCGCTGCCAAGGTCCCCAGGCCAGGGCCAGGAGCACCGACAGCACCATCAGCACGCTCACCAGTTCCAGCAGGTGAAGGCCGCGTGCCAACCGCGCAGGGTGGGGGAGGTGTGTGGCCGCAGTCATGGCCACAGGTTGGCTGCAGGTCTTGACTGCCACCATCAGCCAGACCCCCATCTTTGAGGCAGGCTTCCCCTCAGCCGACCGTCACCGGACGCCCCGTATACTCACCTTCCCCGAGACCTGGCAACACCATGAGCGACAGTTTTCAACTTGTCTCGCCGTATTCGCCGGCGGGAGACCAGCCCAACGCCATCGCCAAGCTGACCAGCAATTTCGAAGCCGGCGTCGCCAAGCAGACCCTGCTGGGCGTGACCGGCTCGGGCAAGACCTACACCATTGCCAACGTCATCCAGCAGATCCAGAAGCCGACGCTGATCATGGCGCCGAACAAGACCCTGGCCGCGCAGTTGTATGGCGAGTTCAAGGCGTTCTTCCCGCACAACGCGGTGGAGTATTTCGTCAGCTATTACGACTACTACCAGCCGGAAGCCTACGTGCCGTCGTCGGACACCTTCATCGAGAAGGACAGTTCGATCAACGAGCACATCGAACAGATGCGGCTGGCGGCGACCAAGACCCTGCTGTCGCGACCGGATGCGATCGTGGTGGCGACCGTGTCGGCCATCTACGGCCTGGGCGCACCGGAAGACTACCTGTCGCTGCGCCTGATCCTGTCCAAGGGCGAGCGCATCGACCAGCGCGACCTGATCAATCACCTGACCCAGCTGCAGTACACGCGCAACGAATACGAGCTGCAGCGCGGTACCTTCCGCGTGCGTGGTGAAGTGATCGATGTGTTCCCGGCAGAATCGGACAGTGAGGCTCTGCGCATCGAACTGTTCGATGGCGAGGTGGAAAAGATCACGATGTTCGATCCGCTCACCGGTGAGACCATGCGCAACCTGATGCGCTTCACGGTGTACCCGAAGACCCACTATGCGACCACGCGTGAACGGGTGCTGGCAGCGGTGGAGACCATCAAGGTCGAGCTGAAGGAACGGTTGGAGCAGTTGTACGCGCAGAACAAGCTGGTCGAGGCGCAGCGCCTGGCCCAGCGCACCCAGTTCGACCTGGAAATGATGGCCGAAGTGGGCTTCTGCAACGGCATCGAGAACTACTCGCGGCACTTGACCGGAAAGAACGCGGGCGAGCCACCGCCGACCCTGTTCGATTACCTGCCGGCCGATGCGTTGCTGGTGATCGACGAATCGCACGTGACCATTCCGCAGATCGGCGCCATGTTCAAGGGTGACCGTTCGCGCAAGGAGACCCTGGTGGAGTTCGGCTTCCGCCTGCCATCGGCGTTGGACAACCGTCCGCTGCGCTTCGAGGAGTGGGAGGCGCGCTGCCCGCGCAGCATCTATGTGTCGGCGACACCGGGTCCGTATGAATTCCGCGAGGCCGGAGAGGACATGGCCGAGCTGGTGGTGCGCCCGACCGGGCTGATCGACCCCGTGGTGGAGATCCGCCCGGTCGGCACCCAGGTCGATGACCTGATGAGCGAGGCCAACGAGCGGATCAAGGCCGGTGACCGCGTGCTGGTCACCACCCTGACCAAGCGCATGGCCGAAAACCTCACCGAGTACCTGACCGAGCACGGCATCCGCGTGCGCTACCTGCACTCGGACATCGATACCGTTGAACGCGTGGAGATCATCCGTGACTTGCGTCTGGGCAAGTTCGATGTGCTGGTCGGCATCAACCTGCTGCGCGAGGGCCTGGACATGCCGGAGGTCTCGTTGGTGGCGATTCTGGATGCGGACAAGGAGGGCTTCCTGCGCTCGACCGGCTCGTTGATCCAGACCATCGGCCGTGCGGCGCGCAACGTGCGCGGCAAGGCCATCCTGTACGCGGACAAGATCACCCGTTCGATGCAGGCAGCGATCGATGAGACCGACCGCCGCCGCACCAAGCAGGTCGAGTACAACCTGGAGCACGGCATCACTCCGCGCTCCGTGGCGCGGCCGATCGTCGACGTGCTGGAGGGCGCACGCTCGGACGCTGCCGAGAAGGAGTCCCGCAAGGGCAAGGGCAAAGGCCGTTCCGGGGTGGCAGAGGACACGGTCGACTACCGTTCGCTCAGTCCCGCGCAGCTGGCCGCTCGCCTCAAGGCCCTGGAGCAGCGGATGTACCAGCATGCCAAGGACCTGGAATTCGAAGATGCCGCCCGGGTCCGCGACCAGATCAGGCAGCTGAAGGAAGCCAGCCTGGGCTGAACGCGGTAAAACGGCTTTTCTTCACAAAAGTATTGCGCTTGCCGGTCGCCATCCGTAATATACGCGGCCTGCACCGACGCAATCGCGGCGCTGCAGAAGCAACAAACGGGCGGTTAGCTCAGCGGTAGAGCACTACCTTGACATGGTAGGGGTCACAGGTTCGAACCCTGTACCGCCCACCACGAAGTCCCCCAGAGGGCTGTCGTGAGCATGAAAAGCCCGGCCCTGGCGCCGGGTTTTTACGTAGAAGCACCAGCCTGCGGGCTGCACGGAATATTTGGGCGGTTAGCTCAGCGGTAGAGCACTACCTTGACATGGTAGGGGTCACAGGTTCGAACCCTGTACCGCCCACCACCGGTTCCCGGCATGGCCGGAGCAGCGGTGGACACGATGAAAGCCGGCCTTGGGCCGGTTTTTTTGTGCCTGCGATCCGCGCTCGTTTCAGCCTGGCCGGCTTGCTGCCAGCGTCAACCGCGTTGCTCGACACTGGCGCTGCGCTGCAGCTGCCAATGACCATCTACGCGCTGCCACAGTTGCATGAGGCCCCGGCTATGCACTTGCCCGCGCTGTCCCCCAGGCTCTCCACGCTGCACGCGACCATGGGCCACCTGAAGCACGCGATCCGCACTCAGGCGCAGGATCTGTACGCTCTGGCGCTCCGTCTGCCCGCGCGTGGCGGGCTCGCGAGCGGCGCGTTGGGCATCGGCCTGCAGGATCTGCAAGCGCAGCGAATCGTGTCCGGTGCCGGCGTCGCGGTTGCATAGACCGGCCATCAACAGCAGCAAGGCAAGCATCGGCATGGCACGGTGCTCCGGAGAAGGGAGTCCAGCGTTGCACCGTGGCCTGCGCTGTGAAATCGGCATGCGACGAAGACCGGAAAAGCGCGTGCCAAGTGCCGTCTGCAAGGATGAATCCGGGCCGCAAAAAAAACGGCCGCCCAATCGGACGGCCTGTTGCAACGCCCAGTGCAGACGGAGCGCGTCATCCATGCAGGAACTGTGGCCGGGAAGCCGAAGTCAGGTCCTGCGCTGGATGGGGTGGATCAGGGAACCTGGCAGCAGACGCGTCCGCCGCTCCAGCGGCCGTTGCCGCCGTAAGGACAGCCCGGCGTGTACTCACAGCCCGGTGCGAACCCGGCCTTGGCCGGGGTGGTCGCGAAGGCCTGCGCGGCACCGAATGACATGGCGGCCACCACGACGAGGCCGGCAATGGACGAGAACAGCTTCTTCTTTCCGATCATCTGTATCTCCTTTGCAGAGCTTCGAGGCGGGTTACATGGGGTCGCAGCAGACCAGCAGGCCGTGGGAACCTGCATTGCCGTACGGGCAGCTCGGATGTTCCTTGCAGCCCGGCGCGAAGCCGGTCTTCACCGGCGTGGCGAAGGCCTGTGCGGCACCGAATGACATGGCGGCCACCACGACGAGGCCGGCAATGGACGAGAACAGCTTCTTCTTTCCGATCATGTGTATCTCCTTGCAGTGGCGATGGAACATGAAGTCACCGCTTGCGGGGCGGTGTCGAAGCGGGATCAGTTGGCGACGCAGCAGATGCGCGTGCCGCCGGCGCGGCCATTGCCGCCGAACATGCACCCTGGGGTATCCACGCACCCTGGTGCGAAGCCAGTCTTCAGCGGCGTGGCGAAGGCCTGTGCGGCACCGAATGACATTGCAGCAACGATGACGATACCGGCGACGGACGAGAACAGCGTTTTCTTCCCGATCATGTGTATCTCCTTCAGTTGGTGTGGCTTCCCGGATTCATTGCCTTGGCGACGGCCTGTACCGTCTCTGTGTCGAGCTGGCCGACATGCTTGTAGGCGACGCTGCCATCCGCGGCGAGCACCATCAGCATCGGTGTCAGCGTGGCGCGATAGCGTTTGGAGACTTCGCCCTGATCGTCGACGGCGATAGGGAACGCCAGCGCGTGCTTGCCGGCGTACTCGGCAAGCTGGTCGTACGGTGGCAGGCCGACGCCCACCAGCTCGGCACTGCCTCGCGCAGCCGCGATCTGCTGCAGTTGTGGCAACGAGGCCAGGCAGTAACGGCAGGCGGTAGAGAAGAAGTAGAGGATCTGCGGCACGGCGCGTGCGCCGCCGATATCGACATGGGCCTGCTGCGTCGTCCGCAGCGTCAACAGTTCAGGTCGGGTGCCGGTTGCAAGGCCATGCGCATCCAGCTGGGTCTGCTGCAGCTGTGCCGCCATCTGTTCATTGACCTGCCGCAACTGGCGGTTCTGCCAGGAAAGCATGATGACCAGTGCGGCCAGCAGCAGGGCGAATACAGGAAACAGTGCACGCTTGAGCATCGATCATCCTTGAACGCCGCGTTGCATCGACCATACCGGAAACAGTAACAGGACTGTCAAGCTTTTGTATCATCGGTGACGCAGTTCCCAAATTTCAGGACGCCACCATGAGTGACCATGCTCCCGTTTCCCGGCCTAACCCGATCATCGAACTGCTGTTCGGCGGCAACATGCTGGAAGGCACCTTCAAGGCCGTGATCTGGGTCGCACTGCTGTCTGGGGTGCTGGCCTGGACAACCTGCCGCTGACGGAATGCTCAGGCGGCGGTGAAGGCCTGCCGCAGGCTGCGCAGCGTTGCCTGCCGATACTCGGCTGCACACGGCTCACCCATCTCCAGTTCCTGCAGGCGCAGACCGACCAAGGTCATCGACAGCGCATATCCGCGCGCAGCATCGGCAGCGCGTGACAGGCCAAGTGCACGTCGGGTCAAAGCGTCCACATGATCCATGTCCGGCAGCAGGCCCAGGTAGGCGCGCTCGGCGCTGTCCAGATCCGGCGCGCGCAGGATCGCGTTGGCATCGGCGGTGGGGGTGACGGCGGCCATGCGGGATCCTTGTTGTCCGTGCGGCGGATGCAGGTTCGGTCAGAACGCGCGCATCAGTGAGATGAAAGCGGATGTCTGGCTGCTGCGCCGTGCCATCGGGCTGTCCTCGACGGCATCACCGAACCACTGGTTGGCGACGACGCCGGTAGCGCGCCATTTCGTACCCAGCGGCGTGCTGACCGCGATCTGCAGGCTCGGCGAGGTGGCACTGCCGGGCTTGTAGGCCGCCAGCCCGGAGCGCAGCGCTTCCTCGTCGCTGATGCCGTAGTAGTAGTCGAGCAGGCGGGCGCTGGAATGCACCACGCCCACGCGCGGCACCCAGGTGAAGCGACCGGCCTGGATCGGATAGCTGTAATGCAGGCTTGATTCAATACCGCCGCCATGCCCGCTCACTTCGCGCTTCACGCTGGCCGCCACCGCGCCCCAGTCGGCGCTGTAGTCGGCATTGATGCCGACCATCGCCGACATCTGCCGGCTGTGCAGGCGGCGCAGCTGCGGATCGTTCACGTCGTCGGTCTTGAAGCGCAACGTGTAGGGCGTCGCCACCGCCGACAGGCGCAGGCCGTCGGCCTTGTAGAGGTTCATGCCAAGCGAACCGGGGCTGGCGAAGAAGCGCTTGCCCTGCCAAGACAGCGCCGGCAGCACCAGCGGCTTGTCGTCATAGTGTGCGTAGGCGCCAGTGGTCGCGCCGAAGGTGATGCCGGCCTGTACCCCCGGAGCCTGTTCCTGCGCGGTGGCCAGCAGCGGCGTGGAGAGAGCGACGGTGCACAGCAGGGGGCGCAGCAGGGCGGGGGACAGTGAGGTCATCGAAGTAGTGCGTTGCAGGGATGGCGATGCATGCTGCGCGCGCAACATTGTCGGAACATTGCGCAGGCGCAATCTGCTGGCATCGCCGCCACCTGCACGCCGAAGGCACTATGATCGGCACCGTTTCCGGTTGCCGAGCCCCTGATGCGTATTCTCCTGGTCGAAGATGACCCCGATCTCTCGCGAGCCCTGCAGTCCGGGCTTGAGCGCCAGGGTGTGGTCGCCGACGTGGTCGGCAGCCTGGCCGAGGCTGCGCTCGCCCTGCGTGAGCCGGTGCATCAGCTGATGCTGCTCGATCGGCAGCTGCCGGATGGTGATGGCGTGGGCTTCGTGGCGACTGCCCGTGCCCTGCGGCCGAACCTGGCGGTGATCATGCTCACCGCCAAGGGGGGCCTGTCAGACAAGGTGGAGGGGCTGGATGTCGGTGCCGATGACTACCTGGTCAAGCCGGTGGCGATCGAAGAGCTGATGGCGCGCATCCGCGCCGTATCGCGTCGACCGTCGGCAATGGTGACCCCCCGGTTGCGGCTGGGCCGGCTGGAGTTTGATTTCGAATCGCTGCAGGCACAGGTGGATGGCCAGCCGGTCGCACTGCCGCGGCGGCAGGTGCTGGTGCTGCAGGCCCTGGCGATGCGGCAGGGGCGCACGGTCACCCGCAGCGCGCTGGAAGCGGCGGTGTACGGATTCGATGATGAGATCCAGTCCAATGCGCTCGATGCGCATATTTCAAAGCTGCGCAAGGCGCTGCAGCAGGCTGGGGCAGGCGTGGAGATCCACGTGATCCGTGGCGTCGGTTACCTGCTGGCGGAGGCCTGAGATGGCACGACCGATCCGTTCGATCACCCTTGGACTGGCGTGGCGGCTGTTCCTGGCGCAGGCCTTCACGGTGTTGTTCGCCGTCGTCGCGCTGATCCTGACCTGGGGCGACAAGGACACCTGGGGCATGGACATGTTCATGGCCGAGAGCGCAGCCAATGCGGTGCACAGCGAAGGCGGCCGGCTGGTGCTGGACGAAGCGCGCTGGCAGAAGCTCGATGCGCATGCTGGTGGCAACCTGTGGTTTGCCGCGGTCGACGATCGCGGTGTATGGCTGCAGCGCGGCACGCTGCCTGCCATCCACGCGCCGCTGCTGGCCCGCCTGCCGACACTGGGCGCCACCGAGCTGGGGTCGCTGGTACCGCCGTACCTGGACGTGGCCCGGGTGATGATCCGCAACGAAGACGGCCGCCGCATCACGGTGATGGTGGGCGGGGCGCCGAAGGGCGGCCTGCTGGATGGCGCATTGATGGTGCTGCGGTTGATCGGCCTGTGGTTCTTCCTGCCGTTGATCGTGGTCACGCTGCTGGTGATGCCGACAGTGATCCACCGCGCCATGCGTGGCGTGCGCCGGTCCGCGCAGCAGGCCAAGGAACTTGATATCGGCCAGCCCGGTGCGCGCCTGGACGCGCAGCTGGTGTCTACCGAGGTGGCGCCTCTGGTTGAAGCGTTCAACGATGCGATCGACAAGGTGCAGCAGGGCTACGCAGCACGCGACAAGTTCCTGGCCGATGCCGCGCATGAACTGCGGGTGCCGATTGCGGTGGTGCAGGCGCGCTTGTCGCAGTTGCCGCAGGGAGAGTTGAAATCGCAGCTGCTGACCGATGTCGCCCGCCTCGGCAACGTCGCCGAGCACCTGCTCGACCTGCAGCGCCTGGACCGGAACGTCGCAGCGTTGCAGCGGCTGGACCTGGCGCATGTCGTGCGCGAAGCGGCCGCGGACCTCGCTCCGCTGGTCGTGGGTGCCGGCTATGGCTTCGAAGTGGATGCGCCGGAAACGCCGGTATGGATCCATGGTGATGGCCTGGCCCTGGGCCGGGTGATCGCCAACCTGGTGCACAACGCCATCGTCCACGGCGGCGGACGCGGCACCATCTGCGTGCGTCTGGACCGACAGGGCCTGCTGGAGGTCAGCGATCAAGGCGCCGGTGTGCCGGTCGGTGACCGCGAAGCGATCTTCGAGCCGTTCCACCGCCTGCGTGCCGCCGGCAGCGGCAGCGGCCTGGGCCTGCATCTGGTCAAGGAAATCGTGCAGCACCACGGGGGCACGGTGAGCGTGGGCGAGGCTGTCGGAGGCGGCGCCAGTTTCCGGGTCAACTTCCACCGCGGCAGCGTGCGTCGTTAGTCGGGCGCTGACAAAACCGCAGGGAGTTGCCTGATGGTTGCGTGAGGCCCTACCACGGCACGCTGTGTCGATGGCTGCCGATCGGACCTTGTCGCCGCTGCTGGGCCCCGCGTGCGCCGCCGCTCTGGTCACCGGTGCCTTGGCCTGCGTGCTGTTGCCGGTGTTGCCGCCGCTGTGGCTGTCTGTTCTGGCGGCCGCCGTGGCGGCGTTGGGCTGGGTGCTGCGCTGGCGCGGGCGCGCGGCGGCTGCGCTGCTGTTCGGCTTGGCCTGGACGTCCTGCCATGGGCATTGGGCATTGCAGGCGCAGCTGCCGGCCGGTGCTGCTGCCCAGGATGTGCTGGTCCGGGGGCAGGTCGTCGACCTGCCGAAGCAAGCGCCTGGATACACCCGGTTCGAATTCCGGGTCGATGCGTCCGATGCGACGCCGATGCTGCGTGGAAAGCGGCTGCAGGTGTTCTGGCACGCGCCCCGGCGCGGGCCGGTCGACGCCGGGGCTGATCAGAGACATCGCCTGCACGCCGGCGCGGACTGGCAGTTGTCGCTGCGCGTGCGGCCGCCACGCTCGCGTATCAATCCAGGGGGCTTCGATGGCGAACGGCATGCGTTGCTGCACGGGCTGGCAGCGAGTGGCAACGTGCGTGATGCCAGCACCACGAGGCAGCTGCGTCCCGCGCACGGCCTGCCCGCTTGGCGCGAGCGCACCAGTGCGGCCATCGCCACGCAGATCGCACACCCCTCGGCACGGTTCATCCAGGCCTTGGCGCTGGGCGATACGCGTGGCCTGTCCGATATCGACTGGGCGCAGCTGCGCGCGCTGGGCCTGACCCACCTGATCGCCATTTCCGGCTTCCATGTCGGTCTGGTGGCGGGCTTCGCCGCATTGCTGTGTTCTGTTCTCTGGCGGTCCTGGCCGGGGCTTGCCGGGTTCTGGCCACGACCACAGGCGGCGGCCTGCGCGGCGGCGGTGGCAGCGGCCGGATATGCCGTTGTCGCAGGCAGCGAGCTGCCGACTGTGCGCACCGCGTTGATGATCGCGGTGGTGGCCCTGGCACGCGTCGTCCGCCGTCCGGTGACAGTGGCACAGGGCTTGGCGCTGGCCGCGCTGGCGATGTTGCTGCCGGCACCGCTGTCGGTGCTGTCTGCGGGCTTCTGGCTCAGTTTCGGCGGCGTCCTGTGGTTGTTGTGGTGCCTGCCGCAGGGGCGGCCGAAGGGGGGCACCGCGATGCTGCGCGGCGCGCTGGCAGGACAGGGGGTGGCCAGCGTCGCTCTGCTGCCGCTGGCAGTGGCGCTGTTTGGCGGGACCGCGCGGCTGGGGCCGCTGGTGAATCTGCCGGTGATTCCGCTGTGGAGCCTGCTGGTAGTGCCTTTGGCCCTGCTGGGAACCGCTCTGGAGGCCTTGCTTAGTGGGGCAGGGCAGTGGCCTTGGCGCGCGGCAGCTTGGGTGTTCGATGGCAGTTGGCAGCTGATGCAGCCGTTGGCCGAGCACCCGCAGGCGATGTGGTGGCTGGCGCAGGGGCCAGCCTGGGCGGTGCCGGCGGCGTTGCTGGGGGTGTTCTGGTGGTTGTTGCCGCGTGGTGCCGGTGCGGTGCTTGCCGGGTCATTGCTGTGCCTGCCATTGCTGTGGCCGGCACGGTCGGTGCCGCAGCAGGGCGAGTTGGAACTGGTGGTGCACGATGTCGGCCAGGGCGCGGCTGTGCTCCTGCGAACCGCCCACCACGCACTCTGGTACGACGTCGGCCCGCCGGCGGGTAGCGGAGGCGAGGAGCGGATACTGCTGCCGACGTTGCGGGCGTTGGGGCAGGTGCCGCCGGCACGGGTGATGATCAGTCACGACCACCTGGACCACAGCGGCAACCTCGCCGCGTTGCGCCGACAACTGCCGGGCCTGGACGTACTGGCGCCACAGGGCAGTGCGATTGCCACTGCCCGCACCTGCCAACAGGGACTGCGCTGGCAATGGGATGGGGTCGATTTTCAGGTGCTGCATCCGCCCGCTTTGCCTGCAGCTCCGGCGAAGGGCGTCGACAACGAGGCCAGTTGCGTGCTGCGGGTCGCCGGCGCGCACGGGGTGGTGCTGCTGCCCGGTGACATCGGCCGGCCCGGCGAGCAGGCGCTGCTGGCGGGCGCTGCCGCGGCGCTGCGTGCTGACGTGGTGCTGGTGCCCCATCACGGCAGTGGCGGCAGCTCCACCCCCGGCTGGGTGAAGGCGGTGGCGCCACGGTTGGCGCTGGTCTCGGCCGGGCACCAGAACCGCTTTGGACACCCGAAGCGTGACGTGGTGCAGCGCTGGCAGGCGGCCGGCGCCGAAGTGCTGTCCACCGCCGAGTCCGGCGCGATCCGCGTATGGCTTGGCGCACAAGGCCTGCAGCTGCGTGAACAGCGTATCCACGCAGCCCGGTGGTGGGATGCCGCTGGGCGGGCACGGTCGGCTGCTATCCTATCGCCGATCGAACAAGCGGCCGTTGGGCCGGAGGGTTGAAACGTGTGGGAACTGGTCAAGGCCGGTGGCTGGCCGATGGTGCCGCTGCTGCTGTTGGGCGTACTGGCTTTGGCGATCGTCCTGGAGCGTTTCTGGTCCCTGCGGCGTAACGAGGTACTGCCGCCTGGCCTGGGCCAGGAAGTGCGCAACTGGGCTGCGCGCGGCAAGCTCGACCCGGCGCACCTGCAGACCCTGCGTGCCAATTCGCCGTTGGGCGCCCTGCTGGCCGCGGCACTGGAAGCGCGCAATCGCCCGCGCGACCAGATCCGCGAGCGCATCGAAGACACCGGTCGCCACCTGGTGCACCGCATGGAGCGTTTTCTCAACGCGCTGGGCACCATCGCCTCGGCCGGCCCGTTGCTGGGCCTGCTCGGCACCGTGGTCGGCATGATCCAGATGTTCCTGGGCATCCTCGATCACGGCGTGGGTGACGTGAACCAGCTTGCAGGCGGTATCGGCAAGGCGCTGGTATGCACCGCCACCGGCATGATCGTGGCGATCCCGGCGCTGATGTTCCACCGTTTCTTCAAGGGCCGCATCCACGGCTACGTGGTGGAGATGGAGCAGGAAGCCAGCGCATTGCTGGATACGCTGGATGGCCGGCCCGGGGTGATGACCCCGGCACCCGCCACGCGCGCGTCCTCCGCCGCTACGGCAAAGGCCTGATCGATGCGTATCGGCAACGACCGGTCCCAGGATGAGCCGCATATCGACCTGGTGCCGCTGATCGACGTCATCCTGGTGCTGATCATCTTCTTCGTGGTCACCACCACCTTCGATGCGCGTTCGACCCTGCAGGTGCAGCTGCCGACCGCCAGCCAGCAGCAGACCAACGAGCCGCCGCGCTCGCTGAGCGTGCTGATCAACGCTGACGGCCGCTACTTCGTCAACGATCAGGAAGTGCTGCGCAGCGACGTCGAGTCGGTCAAGCAGACCATTGCGGCTGTCGCCGGCAGCGACCGCGAACAGACCGTGCTGCTGCGTGCCGACGCGCGCACTCCCTACCAGGCCGTGGTCACCGCGCAGGACGCGCTGGGCCAGCTCGGATTCCGTCGTATCGCCATTGCAACAGCGCCAGAGGTGCGTCCATGAGTTCCCATCACGCGCCAGTGTGGCCGATCTACAAACGTCTGCTGGGCTATACCCGCACCTACTGGGTGTTCATGATCGGCGCGGTCATCGCGATGGTGGTCGAAGCCCTGGCCGGCTATCACTTCACCAAGCTGATGGAGCCGTTGGTCAACCGGGGCTTCGTCAACCCTGAGCCGCGCATGGCGGTGATCCTGCCGCTGACCATCCTCGGCCTGTTCCTGATGCGCAGCGTGGCGACCTGGGTCAGCGACTACACGCTGGCCAAGACCGGCCGCAGCGTGGTCCGCGACCTTCGCGAACAGGTACTGCAGAAGTACCTGCACCTGCCGTCCTCGCACTTCGACGCCGAAGCGACGCCGGTGATGGTCAGTCGCCTGAACTTCGATACCGAACAGGTCACCCAGGCAAGCGCCGACGCGCTCAAGACCGTAGTCGCCGATACCCTCACCATTATCGCCATGCTGGCGGTGATGCTGCAGATGAGCGTCAAGGTGACGCTGGCGATGCTGGTGGTGGTGCCGCTGATCGGCGTGATCGTCTCCTACGTGGGCAAGCGCTACCGGCGCATCAGCCGCGGCATCCAGGACGGTATGGGCACCATGGCGCAGACCGCTGAGCAGTCGCTGGCGGCGCAGCAGGAAGTGAAGGTGCACGGCACCCAGCAGCACGAGATCTCGCGCTACTCGCGCCTGGCCAACCGCATGCTGGCACTGAACATGAAGGTGGAAGTGACCCGCGCGGCCGCCTCCAGCGTGGTCCAGTTCCTGGCGGCGCTGGCGCTGGCGGTGATCGTGTGGGTGTCCACCCGCGAGGCGCTGGCCGGCAAGCTCAATGCAGGCCAGTTCATGGGCCTGATGACCTCGATGATGGCCATCATTCCGTCGCTGCGCCGGCTGACCAGCGTGCAGACCTCGATCTCACGCGGCGTGGCCGCTGCCGAGCGCCTGTTCAGCATCATCGACATGCCGGTCGAGCGCGACGACGGCAAGCACGCGGTACAGCGCGTACGCGGCGAGCTGGCCTTCGAGCACGTCATGCTGCGTTACCGTGAAGACAGCGGCATCGCCCTGGACGACATCAGCTTCGTTGCCAGGCCGGGTACGGTCACCGCCATCGTCGGTCGTTCCGGCAGCGGCAAGACCAGCCTGATCCGGCTGGTCCCACGCTTCTACGAACCCAACGGGGGTCGCATCCTGCTCGACGGCGTCGCTCTGGATGACTACCCGTTGGCCGACCTGCGCAGGCAGGTGGCCATCGTCGGCCAGAAGGTGATGCTGTTCGACGACACGATTGCGGCCAACATCGCCTACGGCATGGATGCAACCGACGAGCAGATCCGCGCGGCGGCCGAAGCGGCCAATGCCTGGGAGTTCATTGCACGCATGCCGCAGCAGCTGCAGACACCGGTGGGTGAGAACGGCGCGCTGTTGTCCGGCGGCCAGCGCCAGCGCCTGGCGATCGCCCGCGCGATCCTGCGCGACGCGCCGATCCTGATCCTGGACGAGGCCACCGCGGCGCTGGACAACGAATCCGAGCGCCTGGTGCAGGATGCGCTGCAGCGTTTGATGCCCGAGCGCACCACGCTGGTGATCGCGCACCGCTTGTCGACCATCGAGCATGCCGACCAGGTGCTGGTGATGGACCATGGCCGCATCGTTGAACGCGGGACCCACCAGGAGCTGCTGTCAATGGGTGGCCTGTACCAGCACCTGCACAACATGCAGTTCCGCGAAAGGCAGGACTGATGGCGGGCAAAGGTACCCAGACCCCGCCGTACTGGTATGACGGCAGCCCGGTTCCCTGGCCGATGCGATTGCTGGCACCGCTGTACGCGGGCGTCACCGCGTTGCGTCGGCGCCTGTACCGGCGTGGCTGGCGCAAGCGCCATGCGCTGGCGGTGCCGGTCATCGTGGTCGGCAACATCACCGCCGGCGGCACCGGCAAGACGCCTCTGACCATCGCCCTGGTCGAGCGCCTGCGGGCAGCCGGTTGGAAGCCCGGTGTGGCCAGTCGCGGCTATGGCCGCGAAGACGCCGAAAAGGCACGTTGGGTGGAAGCCGATACGCCGACCGCCCTCGGTGGCGACGAGCCGGTGCTGATCGCCTGGAAAACCGGCGTGCCGGTGCGCGTGGACAGTGATCGCGTGGCGGCGGGCAAGGCGTTGATCGCCGCCGGCTGTGACGTGATCGTCTGCGATGATGGCCTGCAGCACTACCGGCTGGCGCGCGACATCGAGATCGAGGTGGTCGATGCCCAGCGTCGCTATGGCAATGGCCGCATGATTCCAGCCGGCCCGCTGCGCGAGCCGGTCAGTCGCGCCGCCGAATGCGATTTCCGCGTGGTCAACCTCGGCCAAGCGGATGAAACGACGGCTGCCCAGGCCTGCGGCTTCGGCCAATGGCCGATGGCCCTGCACATCGACAGCGCACAACCGCTGACCGGTGGACGGGCGCGTCCCCTTTCGTACTTCGCCGGCCAGCGCGTGCATGCCGTGGCCGGCATCGCCCATCCGCAACGCTTCTTCGACATGCTGCGTGCGCGTGCGATCGGCGTGGTGCCGCATGCCTTTGCCGACCATCACGCTTATCAGCCGCAGGATCTGTCCTTTGGCAGCCAGTTGCCGGTGCTGATGACCGAAAAGGATGCCGTGAAGTGCCGCGCGTTCGGCAACGACTGGCATTACGCCGTGCCGCTGCGTGCCGAGATGCCTGCTGCTTTCTGGATCGCGTTGACCGATCGCCTGGACAAGCTGCGACCGAACTGAGGGGCCGTGCGGCGCTTGCAAATGCACGCCGCCGGCCGCATTCCTGCTGTATCGCGCCTGCCGAGTACCGCCCGCATGACCGACTTCGTTGTTGCCATCCCGGCCCGCTATGCCGCTTCGCGGCTGCCAGGCAAGCCGCTGCGCCTGCTGGGCGGAGAGCCCATGGTGCTGCATGTGGCCCGCCGCGCGCTGCAGGCCGGCGCAGGTGAGGTATGGGTCGCGACCGACGACCAGCGCATTGCCGACGCATTGTCCGGCCTGGGGGAAGTGAAGGTAGCGATGACCGCAGCTTCGCATGCCTCTGGCACCGATCGCCTGGCCGAGTGCGCACGCATCGCCGGCTGGGCGGACGACACTGTAGTGGTCAACCTGCAGGGCGATGAGCCGTTCGCACCGGCCGCCGGCATTCGCGCTGTGGCTGCGGCACTGGTGGAGGGCAGCGCACCGATGTCGACCTTGGCCACGCCGGTCGAGGATGCGCACACGCTGTTCGACCCGAACGTGGTCAAGCTGGTGCGCAACGTGCGCAACGAGGCCATGTACTTCAGCCGTGCACCGATTGCCTGGCATCGCGATGGCTTCGCCCGCAGCCGCGAGATCCTGCCCGAGGGCCACCAGTGGCTGCGCCACATCGGCATATACGGCTACCGTGCCGGCTTCCTGCAGCAGTTCGCCTCGATGCCCCCGGGCGCGTTGGAACAAGTGGAATCGCTGGAGCAGCTGCGCGTGCTGGAAGCGGGCTACCCGATCGCCGTTGCAATCTCGCCCGAACCCTTCCCGCCGGGCATCGACACCCCTGAAGACCTGCAGCGCGCCGAAACGCTGCTGCAGGCGATGGCCGCGCGATGAGGCTGCTGGTCGTCTGCCTCGGCAACATATGCCGCTCGCCGATGGCCGAAGGCGCGCTGCGCGCCCGCCTGGATGCCTCGGCGCTGGCCGGGCGGGTGCAGGTCGATTCGGCCGGTACCGGCGACTGGCATGTGGGCCAGCCACCCGACCGGCGTGCGATTGCGTGCGCGGCCGGGCATGGCGTGGACCTTGGCAGCCTCCGCGCGCGGCAACTGCAGCGGCAGGACTTCGACGCCTTCGACTGGATCCTGTGCGCCGACGAAGCCAATCTGCGTGATGCCGCTCGCCTTGCTACCGCCACCCAGCGCGAGCGCCTGGCGCTGTACCTGCCGTGGTCGGGCGGGCAGGGCGAACGTGCGATTCCCGATCCCTATACCGGCGGCAGTGATCATTTCGAACAGGTCTGGTCGCTGGTCGATGCTGCTGCCGAACGCACAGTGGCACGCCTGTTGCATCACGCCCACTCCGGCATAATCGGGCCATGAACATCCAGCCCGTCCCGGACCTGCCCGAGTTCGCCGCTTGGCTCAATGCCGCGCCCTGCACCCTGACCGAACTGCGTGGCCGGCCGGTCGCGCTGTTGTTCGTCAATGCCGCGTCCGCATGGAGCGCGCAACGGCTGGCCGAGTTCAGCCAGTGGCTGTCACGCCACCCCGGCAAGCTGCAACCCTTGGTGCTGCAGGTGCCACGCTTCGATTTCGAGCGTGACGCCAGTGCTGCATTGAAACTGCTGCGTCGGCAGGGCCTGACCATGCCGGTGCTGCTCGATGCCGATTGGGATGGCTGGCGCCGCTTCGGCGTGACCGCCTGGCCGACCATGGTGTTGCTGGACGCGCAGGGCCGCGAACAGCAGCGCTTGATCGGCCAGGGTGCGCCCGGCGAGCTGGAGCGGGCCCTGAACGTCCTCTGCGAGGGGGCGCCGTCGGCGCCTTCGCGCGGCGGCAGTGAACTGCACCCCGAACCGCGCCAGGCGCTGCGGTTCCCGATGGGTCTGGCGGTGAGCCAGGAACGGCTGTACATCGCTGACAGTGGCCGCCACCGCATTCTCGAATGCAGTCACGGTGGCCGCGTGCTGCGTCAGTTCGGTCTGGGCACCGCCGACTTCATGGACGGCAACCTCGCCGAAGCCGCCTTCCACCGGCCGCAGGCGCTGGCGCTGGAGCGTGAGTCGCTGTACGTGGCCGACACCGGCAACCATGCCGTGCGCCGCATCAATCTGCTGACCGGCCTGGTCGATACGCTGTGTGGCAACGGCCGTCCGGGCGCCCCCGTGGAAGGGCCGGTGGCGCAGCCACGGCAGGTGTCGCTGGATCATCCGGTGGGCCTGGCCATCGCCGAAAACCAGCTGCACATCGCCATGGCCGGCGACAACCGCATCTGGAGCTACCACCTCGGCCAGCGCAGCCTGCAGTGGCGCGCCGGCAGCGGCGCCATCGACGAGCGCGACGGCAGTGGCCATCTGGCTGCGTTCGCCCAGCCCACTGCCGTGGCCGTGGTCCAGCAGGTGCTGTACGTGGCCGACGCGCTGGGTTCATCGATCCGTTCATTGCAGCTGCGAGGCGATCTGGTGCAGACCCTGGTCGGACAGGGCACCTGGCGCTTCGGTGAAGATGACGGCCCGCGCGCGCAGGCCAGCCTGCAGTTCCCGCAGGCGATCGCGTTGAGCCCGGATGCCCCGTTGTTGTGGATCGCCGATACTGGCAATGGCCGCCTGCGCACGTTGCGCCTGGGTGGCGGCGAACTGACCACCCAGCCCTTGCCGCGGCGCCTGCATGGCCCGGCCGGCCTGGCCGTCGGTGCCGGCGCGGTGTGGATCGCCGAAACAGATTCCCACTCCGTACTGCGCCTGGACCCTGACAGCGGCGTGCTCAGCGAAGTGCCGATCAGCGAATGACCGTTGTTCCTGTCCCGACCTTCGATGGCAAGGCATTCGCGGCCCAGCTGAGTACCGCCCCGGGCGTGTACCGCATGTACGCGGCCGACGACACGCTGTTGTACGTCGGCAAGGCCCGCGCGCTGCGCAACCGCGTGGGCAGCTATTTCAACGGCAGTCCGAAGAACGCGCGCATCATGTCGATGCTCTCGCAGATCGTGCGCATGGACGTGACCGTGACGCGCTCGGAAGCCGAAGCGCTGCTGCTGGAAAACCAGCTGATCAAGTCGCTGTCGCCGCGCTACAACGTGTCCCTGCGCGACGACAAGACCTATCCGCATGTGCTGCTGACCCGCGAAGACTGGCCGCGCATCGCCCTGCATCGTGGTCCGCGTGCCATTCCCGGACGCTATTTCGGGCCGTATCCCGGCGTCACCGCAGTGCGCGAGACGCTGAACCTGATGCACAAGCTGTTCAAGCTGCGCAGCTGCGAAGACAGCGTGTTCCGCAACCGCTCGCGGCCCTGCCTGCAATATCAGATCGGACGCTGCAGCGCGCCGTGCGTGGAACTGGTGCCAGCAGCGGACTACGCCGAGTCGGTGCGCCGGGCGGCGATGTTCCTGGAAGGCAAGAGCGATGAGCTGACCCGCGAGCTGGGCGAGCAGATGCAGGCCGCCAGCGAAGCGCTGGAATTCGAGCAGGCCGCGCGCCTACGCGACCTGATCACATCGTTGCGCAGCATGCAGACCCGCCAGTACGTGGACGGCCGCGCGGCCGACCTGGACGTGCTGGCGGTGGCCATGCAGGGCTCGCAGGCCTGCGTGATGCTGCTGGCGTTCCGTGATGGCCGCAACCTGGGCACCCGCCCGTTCTTTCCCCGCACCAACGGCGAGGAAAGCCCGGATGAAGTGCTGGCGGCCTTTGTTTCGCAGTACTACATCGAATTCGAGCCTCCGCGCGAGATCCTGCTCGACCGCGAAATTCCCGATGCCGATCTGATCGGTTCTGCGCTGTCGGCCTCGGCCGAGCGCAAGGTGCAGTTGAAATGGAACGTCCGCGGCGAGCGCGCCGGCTACCTGGAACTGGCCAGCCGCAACGCGCAGTTGACCCTGGCGACCGAGATCAACAGCCGCACCGCGCAGCACGCGCGCAGCGAAGCGCTGCGGGTGATGCTGGGGCTGGCCGAACCGGTGAAGCGGGTGGAGTGCTTCGATATCAGCCACACCATGGGCGAAGCCACCGTGGCCTCCTGCGTGGTGTTCGATGCTTCCGGCCCGGTGCGCGCGCAGTACCGCCGTTTCAACATCAGTGGCATCGAGCCGGGCGATGATTACGCCGCGATGCGCCAGGCGATCGACCGCCGCTTCCGCCGCGCGGTGGAGGAGCAGGGCGTCCTGCCGGATGTGCTGCTGATCGACGGTGGCGCCGGCCAGCTGGCCCAGGCCCAGGCAGCGTTGGCCGATCTGGGCGTGGAAGACGTGCTGCTGGTGGGGGTGGCCAAAGGCGTGGAACGCCGTGCCGGCCACGAAGCACTGGTGATGCCCGATGGCCGCGAACTGCGCCCGGGTGCGGCCGATCCCGCCCTGCAGTTCATCCAGCAGGTGCGCGATGAAGCCCACCGCTTCGCCATCACCGGCCATCGCGGGCGCCGGCAGAAGGCCCGGATGACCAGCAAGCTGGAAGACATCCCCGGCATCGGGCCGCGACGGCGCGCCAGCCTGCTGAAGCATTTTGGCGGTCTGGTCGGCCTGAAAGCGGCCGGAGAAGCGGAAATTGCCAAGGTGGAAGGCATCAATGACGCCCTCGCAGCGCGCATCTACGCTAACCTGCACGGGTTGGCCGCGCCGGATCCGGCCGAGTAGAGAGAGAATAAAGCAGCATGACGTTGACCCTGCCCACCTGGCTGACCCTGTTGCGGATCGTGATGATCCCGGTGCTGGTGCTGGTGTTCTACCTGCCCTACACCTGGACCAACTTCGCATCGGCGGCGATCTTCGGCCTGGCCGCGATCACCGACTGGCTCGATGGCTGGATCGCGCGCCGTTACGGCCTGGAGTCGGCGTTCGGCGCGTTCCTCGACCCGGTCGCGGACAAGCTGATGGTTGCGGTGGCACTGTTCCTGATCGTGCAGGGTCATCCGACCCCGTGGATGGCGTTCTGGGCGGCGGTGATCGTCGGCCGCGAGATCGCGGTGTCTGCACTGCGCGAGTGGATGGCCGAACTCGGCCAGCGCGCCAAGGTGCGGGTGGCGATGATCGGCAAGGTCAAGACCACCGCGCAGATGGTCGCGCTGCTGTGCCTGCTGTATTCGGTGGCGCCGAACGTGCCGGTCGACGACATCTGGATGGGCCCGCCGGTATTCCATATCGGTGACTGGACCCTGGCCATTGCCGCAGTGCTGACCCTGTGGTCGGGCCTGCAGTACCTGCACGCCGCCTGGCCCAGCCTGCGTGACGACGAGCGCGCCGCGCGCGAGCGTTCGCGGCAGAAGAAGCTGGGCAACTGAGCACCGGGGTCGGATCCCTTTCCGTAGGAAAGGGCTCTGACCCCATCGTTGCCCTCATCCACGCATGGCGTGGATCTACTGGGCATACGTTCTACGCAGGATGCCTCATCCACGCATGGCGTGGATCTACGGGAATGTGGGTTTGCGGTAGATCCACGCCATGCGTGGATACGCCATGTCGGCCACTCCCGCAAATCCCTGAAAAAAAGCGCTTGACGCAATCCTTGGAATAGGTAGAATTTCGCCTCCCAAGCGGGAATAGCTCAGTTGGTAGAGCGCAACCTTGCCAAGGTTGAGGTCGCGAGTTCGAGTCTCGTTTCCCGCTCCAGATTCAAGAAAAACGCTCCCGAAAGGGGGCGTTTTTCGTTTGGCCGGAGCGGCTTCATCCCCACTTCACCGCCACTCCATCGCCTCACCATGTGCCGATCCCACGCTGTACTCCCGGATCCAGCAAGGTGATGCCGCGATGCCTCACACTCTCCCTGCCAACGACTACGACGTGGTCATCGTCGGCGCCAGCTTCGCCGGTGCCGCCTGCGCACTTGCCGCCGTCCAATACGGCCTGCGCGTCTGCGTGCTCGAGCGCAAGGCCGACCCTGGCGAACGCCTGCATACCACCGGCATCGTGGTGAAGGAGGCCATGGAGCACACCTGGCTGGGGCGCATGCCCGAACACCTTGTGCAGCGCGTAGCGCGCGTGCGCCTGTATGCCCCAAACCTGCACAACGTGCTGCTGACCGCACCGGGCTACTACTTCCTCACCACCGATACACCGAACCTGATGCGCTGGCTGGCCAGCGAACTGCGTGCCAATGGCGTGGACCTGCGGCTGCAGCAGTCGTTCACCGACGCCTGCCGCGACGGCGACGCGTGGCAGGTTGAAGGGGTGGGGCGCACGGCCTATCTGGTCGGCGCTGATGGCGCACGATCACGTGTTGCCCAGCGTACCGGCCTGGGCCAGGTGCGCGACAATCTGTATGGCGTCGAGCGCGAGTTTGCCGGCGTGCAGCTGCCGGAAGGCGATGCCTTGCACTGCTTTGTCAGCCGCCGGTTCGCACCCGGCTACATCGGCTGGGCCGCGCAGAACCCCACCGGCGTGCAGGTGGGATTGGCGCTGCGGCATGATCCCGCACATGCACGCGCGCCGGATATCGAGGGTTTCCTTGAACACGTGCGCGACGTTGTGGGACTTCCGCACTCGGCCCAGGTTGCCGGCACCCGCGCGGGCCTGGTGCCCTGCGGGTTGCCGGATGGCCCGATCACCGCGCCGGGCGTGATCCTGACCGGTGATGCGGCAGGTGTCGTCTCGCCGCTGTCGGCCGGCGGCATCCACTCGTCATGGCGGCATGGCTGGGCGGTCGGTGATGCGATCGGGTTGCACCGGCGCGGCAAGGGGCCGGCCGCAGAGCAGGTGGCGCGTCAGGCGGCCCCCACCTTTCACCGCAAGCGCGTGCTGCGCTGGGCAATGGACCACCTGCAGCGGGACTGGCCGGTGGATGCGCTGCTGCGCACCGGCCCGATGCGCCGGCTGGCCGAGCAGATCTACTTCCATCGGCGGGGCGTGCGGATGTGATCCTGAAGCTGAACGCTGCTTCATGAGGGGGAAGCAGAATCCTGTTGACGCCGTGCAGCAATCCCGACACAATAGCGCTCCTTCGACGCAGGTCGAACGGAATCTGCGGGAATAGCTCAGTTGGTAGAGCGCAACCTTGCCAAGGTTGAGGTCGCGAGTTCGAGTCTCGTTTCCCGCTCCAGATTCAGAAAAACGCTCCCGCAAGGGGGCGTTTTTCGTTTGCGCACCGGCAAGGGATTGCGATTGCGCTAGCGCGGGCTGCCTCGGCCCGCACCGCACCAGGTTCGCACGTCCGCACGATCGAAGCCGGCGCAGGCGTTCTTCCGCGTGATGTACAGATACGGGGCGTCGGCCTGGTAGGTGAAGTGGTAGTAATAGGTCCGGTCCTGGCCGTACAACCAGTAGCTCGACGAGCCCTTGTTGATCACGTAGGGCTCGAAGGAAAAGATCGACGACTGCGCGGGGATGAAGTTGCTGCGGTCCATCAGCAGCATGGCCGCGTTCGACGCCAACGGAGTGGTCAGGCAGATCGCCGTCGTGCCCACGATGAGCACGGTCGCGAAGATGCCGAGCGTGCGGCGAAGGGCGGATTTCAAGCGTATTGCCTGCCAGTGGAAGCGTTCAGGACAATGTGCCGCAGCACCCGCGGACAGTCCAGCGTTCAGCTTGGCGGCGCCGATGAAAGGCTGTGGAAAGGCCGAGGGTTCGCAATGCATGCACCGCACACGCGCTGTAACGCACCTCCGACCGATTCTCCATGTCCACTCCACAATCGCGGCGTAGCCTCCTCGGCTTCTCTCTCCACGAAGGCGGGCGGGTGGCCAGTCCCATCACTTTCCCGGCAGCGTTCGCGCAACGGTATGCCGTCGTCCCACGCATCGTCCTGGGTACCGGGGCGCTGCTGACCAGCATGATGCTGGTGGGCTGCGTGTCGGTGCCGGTTCCCGATCTGCCTGATCGCGTACCAGCAGTCTGGAATCAGCCCGCGCTAGGGCAGGGCGTAGCGGTCGACGCGCGGCAGTGGTGGAAGGTGCTGGCCGATGCGCGCTTGAACGCGCTGGTGGAAGAGGCCGTCGCCGGCAATCTGGACCTGCGCCAGGCCACCCTGCGGTTGCAGGCGGTACGCCTGGTGTCGGGCACCTCCGATGCGCGCTTCCGTCCGGAAATCTCCGCCAGTGCCAAGCAGGTGCAGGACGCCGCCGCGGTCGACACGTATTTCCACGCCGGCGTCGAAGCGATCTGGGATCTTGGCCTGTTTGGCGCAGCGGAGAGTGCCCGTCTAAGCGCGCAGGCGGCCAACGGAAATGCCGAAGCGCTACGCGATGCGGCGCAGGTGGCGGTCATCGCTGATGTGGTGCGCAGCTACCTGGATCTTTCCGTCGCGCAGGCGCAGGTGGATCTGCTGGGCAGGCAGCAGGCCGTTGACGCACGTGGCGAGCAACTGGGCCTGGTGCGGCAGCGCCTGCATCTGGACGAGCCTGGTGAACTGGATCGCCTGCGCGCGCGGCGGGCGGCCACGCGCGCGGCCATTGCACAGGCGAATGAAAACGCGGGCAACGCCGCGCGCGCGTTGGCGCTGCTGCTGGGTCGCGATGGTCCGGATCCGGCCTGGAATGCCTACCGCACGCCACCGCAGTTGAGCGCCTTCACCCTGCAGCAGGTGCCGGCCGATCTGCTGCGCCATCGCCCGCAGATCCTGCTGGCCGAGGCCGATGTGCTGCAGGCTGCCGCCGAAAAGGGCAGTGCGCGCGCGTCGATGTTCCCGAAACTGAGCCTGGGCGGTTCCATCCTGTACGCCTACAACCTGACCCAGAACGCTCGCTCCAACTCTGATTCCAGCCCATCGATCGGTCCCTACATCGATATCCCTCTGTGGGATTGGGGCCAACGTCGCGCGCGCTATCAATCCGACGACAAGCAGCTGGATGCAGCCTTGCTGGGGTATCGCAAGGCAGTGCTGCAGGGCGTGGCGGAAGTGGAGGGTGCACTGGGCAGCCTGGCCCGCGAGGACAGCAGCATCCAGTCGCTGCAGGTGGCCGACGAAGCTGCCCGGCAGCAGGTCGCACGACAGGCCCGGCAGGTGCAGCTTGGTCTTTCCAGTGAGTTCGACGGGCTGGAAACCCAGCGTGCCGCGCTGTCCGCGCAGGCCGACCTGATCGGCGCGCAGTGTGCTCGCGTACTTGCATTCGCGTCGCTCTATCGCGCAGTGGGTGGGGCCCCCTTGCCGGCCGAGCCTGAAGGCGACGCGCAATGATCGCGCTTGCCCGCAAGACCCTGGTTTACGAGTGGCGGCGTTTCCTGCCGGTGGTGCTGGCCATGTGTTTCGCCGGCGTGCTGCTGATCGTGCAGGCGGCGCTGGTACTGGGCATCTTCGGCACCGCCGCGATCTACGTGAAGGCATCCAGCGCCGATGTCTGGGCGGGCTTTGCCGGCACGCAGAGCGTGAACTACGGTCATGCGATCAGTGCCGATGTAGAGAATCGCCTGCGGATGGACCCGGATGTCACCCGCGTCGAACCCTACGAGTGGGTCGATGGCGAGTGGCGCTCCAGCGCACAGGGTGCCGGCAACGTGTCGGTGTATCTGTCTGGCATCTCCACGGCAGGCGACGCGATGATGTTCTCGCGCATCCTGTCGCCCGATCTGCGTGCCCGGTTGCGCGAACCCGGTGCAGTGATCGTCGACAGCGCGGACCTGGATACGCTGGGCGTCGATCTGCACCGCAACCGCGCGTGGATCAATGGCAAGGCCGTGCGTGTGGTTGCCGCGCAACCCGGCCTGCGTGGCCTTGGCGGCGTCAACGTGCTGGCGTCTTTGGATACCGCGCGTGCCATCGCCGGAACCGATCCACATGAAGGCAGCACCTATTTCGTGGCGGGCACGCGCTCACCGGAGCTGGCCGCGCGCGTGCGCGACCGTCTCAGTGCATCGACGGGCCGCGCCACGCCCGTCGAGTTCTGGACAGCGCCGGAGTTCGCCAGTCGTTCGCAGCAGTACTGGCTGTTCGATACCGGCGCCGGCATCGCAGTGCTGTTCATGGCGGTCATCGTCTGCTTCGTCGGCGCGGTGATCACCAACCAGTCATTTGCGGCGGTGGTGGCCGGGTCGGTACGCGAGTACGCCACCCTCAATGCGCTCGGCGCAGGCCGCTACGCGCTGGCCCGCGTTGTGTTCGAACAGGCCCTGCTGATCGGTGGTGTCGGCATGCTGCTGGCCGCAGCCTTCAGCACGGTGGTGCTGCTGGCCGCGCAGACCCAGCGCGTACCGGTACAGCTCACGCCGATGGTGGTCCTTGGCTGCGTGGCGCTGGTCGCGGTGATGGCCATGCTGTCGAGCATCATGGCGGTGCGCAGCGTCGTCCGTTCCGATCCATCGCTGCTGTTGCGTTGAGGGGCCACCGATGACGAATGCTCCCATCGCGATCCCGACCCTGCGTGCCGACGCACTCGAAAAGGGCTTCGTGTCCGGCGATGTGCATGTGCCCGTGCTGCGTGGCCTGTCGTTGGACATCTATCCCGGCGAATTGACCTTGGTATCGGGCCCCTCGGGCTGCGGCAAGAGCACGCTGCTGTCGCTGATGTCCGGGCTCTCAACGCCTGATGGCGGTCGCGTGCATGCGCTTGGCCAGGACGTCAGCCACATGACCCGCAGCGAGGTGGAGCGCTTCCGCCTGCACCACGTCGGTTTCGTATTCCAGGGCTTCAACCTGTTCCCGGCGCTGACGGCGCTGGAGCAGGTGCAGCTGCCGTTGGGCTATCGCGGCATGCGCAACCGCGACAGCGAGCCGTTGGCGCGGCAGGCGCTGGACGAGGTCGGCCTTTCGCACCGCAGCCACATGCGCCCGGCACAGCTGTCCGGCGGCGAGAAACAGCGCGTAGCCGTTGCCCGTGCGTTCGCCAAGTCACCCACGCTGATCTTTGCCGACGAACCCACCAGCGCATTGGATGCCGAGAACGGCCAGCGCGTGATCGACATCCTGCACCGTTATGCACGCGCGCATCAGGCCACGGTGTTGTGTGTAAGCCACGATCCACGCCTGATCCGCCATGCGGATCGGGTGATCGCCATGGAAGACGGCACGGTCCGCGATGACCGCCGCCAGAACGAAACCGTAGAGCCCAGCCCATGACCAGAATGCCGCCGTTGTTCTCCCTCAGCTTCTCCTTGGGCGCGGCATTGCTGCTGGGTGCCTGCAGCAAGGATGCACCCGTACCCGCGCAGCCGACCGCTGCCACGTCCGCCAGCGCGGACAACGTCGCCGTCGCGCCTGGCATCATCGATGTGGAAGGCGGGCTGATTGCACTGGTACCAGCGATGGATGGTTCGGTCAGCACCGCGCCGGTGAAGGAAGGAGCGGTGGTGCGCAAGGGCGACGTCCTGCTCACCCTGGATGGCGCACTGCTTGAACAGGAGGTGGGCATGGCCAACGCCGATCTCGCGCTGGCCACCGATCGGCTGAAGGGCAGCCAGGCGCAACTGCGCGAACTGGAGCGCAACGCCACCCGCCTCGCCACCGGCGCCAGTGAAGGCGTGTCGTCCAACCAGCAGGCCGACGCAGCCAGGCAGCAGCTGGCAGGTGTGCGCGCCGATGTGGATGTGGCCGGAGCGCAGGTCGACATGGCCCAGCACAAGTTGGAGCACGCCAGGCTCAAGCTGCGACAGATGTCGCTGACCGCGCCGGACGCCGGCACCGTCGTCGGCCAGGTGCCGGGCGTGGGTGCGTTCGTGCAGGCCGGCAAGCCGGCGATGTCACTGTTGCCGGCGCGACCGTTGCAGGTGCGTGCCGAGCTGAGTGCGGCCTACGCCGATGCCGTGCAGGTTGGCATGCGTGCGACGGTGGTGATCGATAGCGATGGCGCAGAGGGCAAGCCATTGCCGGTGGCACGCGTGGTCCGCATCAGCCCGGTGTTCGCGCAGGCACGATTGCCCGAAGACGCAGGGCGCGGCGTGGCCAAGGTGGTGGAGTGCGTGCTGGAATTCGACAGCGCCGCCAAGGCGCGCGTCGGCCAGCATGTGCGGGTGGAATTCCACAGGTAGGGGCGTGCTTCGCTAGGGGCGTGCGCGTCGGGTCTGTTTCCCGGTCAACGCCCGCCACGCACTGGCCAGCGACACCACGCACAGCGCCAGCAGCACAGCCAGGTCGATCAGCAGCAGGCACAACAGATGCATGCCCTGCACCGGTGCCTGGTGCAGGGCAGCGGCCAGCCACGGGAACGACCAGGCCAGCAGCAACACCAGGGCGATCAGCAGCCGCAGCCACAGGCGCCCTGGTTTCCAGGGACGCACGATCAGCACGGTGACGACCAGTTCCGCTCCAGCCAGTACAGCGAACTGGACGACCGCGCCGGTGGGGTAGGGCAGGGTGGCGTCTTCGAAGTGGCGCAGCATCCAGTAGTCCGGGGTGAAGCCCGCATTGATCAGTGCAGCGATCACCGCAAGCCAGGCCAGGGCGACAAGGCTCCAGCACAGGCGGGCAAAACGAGCTCTCGTGGGCGGGTTCATCGGTGCTGCGGACTGTTGACGGCGTGAAGGAATTTGGACACAATAGCGCTCCTTCGACGCAGGTCGGAGAATCTGCGGGAATAGCTCAGTTGGTAGAGCGCAACCTTGCCAAGGTTGAGGTCGCGAGTTCGAGTCTCGTTTCCCGCTCCAGATTGCACAGGGCCCCGGTTGGGGCCTTGTTTTTCTCCCGCCACGGCAAGGCGGGGCACGTTGAGCTACAAGGCTCTTCGCGCAGTCAGAAAAGTGAAAACTGTTGTGAAATGGCTGGTGTGTGTCCCGGGCTTCCGGTACCATGACGGCTTATGCGGGAATAGCTCAGTTGGTAGAGCGCAACCTTGCCAAGGTTGAGGTCGCGAGTTCGAGTCTCGTTTCCCGCTCCATGTTCCGACAGGCCCCATCGCGGGGTTTTGTCATGTCAGGGGCGTCGTTCCTGATCGCAGTACGTTGGCCTCATGGCAGAGTGGCTATGCACCGGATTGCAAATCCGTTTACAGCGGTTCGATTCCGCTTGAGGCCTCCAATTGAAAAGCCCTGATTCCGGTCAGGGCTTTTTCTTTGTGCGTCCCCCTGGCGCCAGCAGGGGTACCAAACTGCACATGCGACCCCGGGGGACCGGCTGCTAACGTCGCCGCACTCCTCTTCAGCGGTGGTGACTGCAGTGCGGAATCTGGCGATCCAGCAGGCGGTATACGTTCCCCTCGGTGCCATGATGGCGCTGATCGCTTTTGCTTTCACCGTGCCCGGCTACCACCCGCTCTCCCAGCATCTCAGCGAGCTGGGCCTGATGCCGGGGCTGCCAGCCAAGGCGGTGCAGGTCGGCGCGGTGGTCAGTGGCTCGGCCATCATCGTCTTCAGCCTTGCATTGCTCGCACAAAGCCGCCGTTTCGCGCTCACTGTGCTCACCTCCATCCTGTTCGGCGTGTCCATGGTCAGCAATGGCGTCTTCACCACGGGCAGCCCGCTGCATGGCCTCTATGGCATCGGCATCTTCTCGATCCTGACCCCGCTGCTGTTCCTGGCTGAGCTGGGCCCTGCTGCGTCGACGCGGATGGCCTGGATTGCGCGTGCCATCTCGCTGCTGGGGATGGCCTATCTGTGGCTGATGCTTTCCGGATTCGACCCGGAGCCCTATCGCGGCCTCACACAGCGCATCGCGCTGCTGCCGGCGTTCGGCTGGTACACCTTCGCCGCGCTGGAGCTGCGTCGATCCCGCGTCTGAATCAGGGGCTTCTTCTACTTCTTGTCGGCGGCGCGCAGCCAAGGGTTCAGGCAGGCAATGGCAAAGGATCGTCAGCGCGGAAATTGCGCGCCACCGGCGTGGTGGTGCCCACATAGTGACGGAACAGATAAATCAACGGTGCCCAGCGCTGCACGTCGATGTGGTGGGTGCCGGCAACAGTGATCGCCTCGTGCGCATGCACCCGGCAGATCCGTCCTTCGACGATCATGAAGCCCTGATCCTGGGTTCCGCTGGGCCGGTGCGAGGCGAGCAGCGCGACCTCCACCTGCAACGGGCATTCGGCAATCGCCGGCGGGGCCACCTGCACCGAGTCGACGCGGCTGAAGCCGCCCAGTGCGAACTTGTCAGGCACATGCACGTACCCCATGGCGCGCTTCGACTCCGGCACGGGGGTACGAGCGGTGGCGCGGGCGATGGCTTCAACCTGCGCCGCCTGCGTGGCATCTGCGAAGTTCAGTACGCATTCGCCGCGTGTCAGAAGGTTGCTGCAGCCTTGGCCCTGTTCGCCGATGCCGAGCACCACGCGGTCGCCCAGCGCCCAGAATGATGAAAGCGGACTGATGTTCGCACTGCCGTCTTCATTCAACGTAGTCATCAGCACTACCGGTGTTCCCGGGTAGAGCACCGAGGGGGTGATGCAGCGGCGTTGGAAGTCTTCCGGTGGCATGCCTGAGCTCGTGGGGTGCGGGCGATGACTGTGCCCTGTGCAGGGGCGCGCATGCTTCGATCCGGGTCGAACGATGCGCGGAAAGCGGCATGCCACAATGCGGCCATGGTCCAGACGTCCCGCTCCTTCATCCATGTCGGCACGCTGGTCGGTGACCATGCACGCGCGGCCATGCTGTTGACGTTGATGGATGGTCGGGCGCATACGGCGTCCGAACTGGCTGGCGTGGCTGGCATCTCGCCGCAGACGGCAAGCAGTCATCTACGGCGGTTGCTCGACGGCGGCATCCTGGCCGTGGAGGTACAGGGACGCCACCGCTATCACCGGATTGCCTCGACCGAGGTCGCCGACATGCTGGAAGGCATTCTGCGTTTCAGCGATCAACGGCCACCGCTTTCTCCACGAACCGTACGGGTCGATACCGGCTTCCGCCGGGCGCGCACCTGCTACCGGCACCTGGCGGGCGAATACGCCGTCGCCATCTGTGACCACCTGCTGAGCACCGGAGCGATTACCGCGGCGGCAGACCACTGGCAGATGACGGCTCATGGCGCTGACGTCCTGCGCGCCGTGGGGCAGCCGCTGGAAGAATTGATCGCGCGATCACCACATGTGAAGCCCGAGCGATACTGCCGCAGCTGCCTGGACTGTACCGAGCGGCGCCCGCACATGGCAGGCATGGTCGGCGAAGCACTTCTGGAGAGTTTCCTGCAGAACCACTGGCTGCGTCGCCTCGAGGGGCGGCGCGACCTGCAGGTGACACCCGACGGGCAGAAGGCATTCCGCAGGCTGTTCGACGTACATGCCTGAGGCCCGCTCCGCGCCGCTGACAGTCTCAGTCGGCCACGACATTGCGACGGGGTATGGTCGAGTTCTGGTCTTCGGGAGCAGCAATGGCAGGCAAGGACATGAGGGGCCGCACGCACGATGCGGCTGGCCGGCAATGAGCAGATCCACCGCAGATGTGCGCTGGCTTACATTCCGGCTGAAGAACGGGCAGTCCATCGGCCCCGATCAACTGAAGGACGGCTGGGTCCTCGCCTCGGAGAGCCGTCATTGTGACGTGCGCCGCGAGCGCATCGAGGGCGCAGGCGTGGTCTATGCGCTGTATGGCCCGCCCGACCTTCCGTCTCCCCGGCGCGCTGAGTTACGCATGCGCGACTTCCTCATGCGCTCCGGCTATACCTTCACCATGGGTACGCTCGGCCACTGATGCGGTCGGTCATTGCTACGCCTGGATTTGCCGCCGATGCGGACGGCATCGACAACGTCGGAAGGCGCGGACCGGCTCCCAAGCTGGAAGCCGGCCGGTGTGCAGGTCAGGGCGACGGGCAATCCATTTCCCTGCAGAGGCGATACTCGAGGTCGCACTGTGCAGAAGTGGGGCCACCGGGATTATGGGTGGCGCGAAGGCACTGCTGATACTTCAGGTCGCAGAATTCGCAGGTGCCGGCAGCGAACGCGAAACCTGAGACTGCTACGGCAAGGAACATCATGGTCTTCAAGGTCGTCTTGATCATCACATCAGTCCTTTGTTTGCCCTTCAATGGGCGAGGCCACAATAGCAGTCGTTGCCCGGCATGCCTGGTGCGGTGCCGCAAGTTACGGATCAGGACGAAATTTTTGCCGCGTTCAATGCCTCGACGACCTGTGAATCCGTAAAGCCGCAGTGGCCTTCGCCAATCGCTGGCAACACGCGCGGCAATGGCGTGGCGCCAGCGTGCTCGGCCAGCTGCGGATACACCGCCTGCATGCGCGGCACGATGCTCGGGTCGTTGTTGTTGAACTGGATCACCAGCGGTCGCTTGAGCGCGCCGGTCAACGCCAGCTTTTCGCGCACGTATCGCTGTGCCGGCGCAGCAGGTGCCAGCCGCTGCACGCCCGCGTTGAACGCCTTGTCGTCACCGAATCCGCGGTAGACGGTCGTAACGTTGCCGACCGGCATGCCGCCGGCGCGCGTGGCCAGTTCGTGCAGGATCATCGCGTGCAGGCTGATCGTGCCCGGCAATGCCTCCACACTTACCTGCAGCCGTGCAGCCAGTTGCGCAGCCACGGCCGGCCGAGCCTGAAGCGCGGCGGCGATGCCTTGATAGAGCTCCATCTGCGGCAGCGCCGCAGCTTCCGCCGATGCCAAGCCCTGCCGAGGCAGTCCCTCGGGCTCGGGGAAGAAATAGTCGAACGCCACCAGGGTGGTCAGCAGGTCGTTGGCCAGTTGTTCGCCGGGCAGATTGGCGCCGCACAGCGACACGCCGCCGTTGTAGTGCTGTGGCAGGCGTTCGAGGGTGGCGATGGCCACCGCACCGCCCATCGAAAAGCCAAGAATCCAAGTGCGACGCACGTCCTTCAATTCGGACAGGGCGCGTGCGCGCAGGTGTTCCATGTCCACGATCGCATCTGCCACCGCCCAGCCCTGGCTGGCATAGGCGCTCTGCGCCACGGCGTAGCCCGCTGCAAGCAGGCCGCCGGTGCTGTCGTTGGCCGGCATCGGTGATGGCTGCGGCACGCCGACCGGCTCATAGCCATGCGCCAGCATTACCAGTTCGCCGTTCCAGCCGGCGGGCACGTCCAGGCGCCAGCGCGCGCCCTGCAGCTCACCGCTGGAGGTGCGTGGCGTGGCGGGCGGCGCGGCGGCCTGCGACACGTGCGGAAGCAGCAGGACCAGTGCCAGGACCAGCCGGTGGAAGGTTCGCATCATGGTGTTTGCCCTGGCTGGTGCGGTCTGCGCGGAAGGTGCCGCCTGTATAGCGCTGCCCCTGCACGGTGGCTAGCCTCTGACGCAATGCAATCGAATTCGATACGATCTGCCGTATCTGCTCCCTTCCATTTGATCTGGGGTCCCGCCATGGTCGATCGCCTCGCCATCCTGCTCGAACGCTTCGCGGTCACCGCCTCGGTGTTCCATGCCGGCGCGCTGTGCGGCATCAACAGCCTGGAGGCCGAAGGCGACGCCGGCCAGCTGCACCTGGTGCGGCGCGGTCCGTTGCAGGTCAGTCATGGCACGCAGACGGTGCAGGTCGACGTTCCCAGCCTGCTGCTGTATCCGCGCCCGCTGCCGCATCGCTTCCACACCGATCCTCAGCACGGCGCCGACATGGCCTGCGCCAACCTCCATTTCGAGGGCGGCAGGCTCAACCCGATCAGTGCTGCGCTGCCCGACTTCATCTGCCTGCCGTTGGCCGAACTGTATGGCGGCCATGCCGCCCTGGAGCTGCTGTTCGAGGAGGCATTCGAGCAGCGCTGCGGTCGCACGGTGATGGTCAACCGCCTGTTCGAGGTGGTGATGATCCAGGTGCTGCGGCAGTTGATGGAGGGGGGGGAGATGCGCGGCGGCCTGTTCGCCGGGCTTGGCCATCCACGGCTGCGGTTGGCGCTGGTGGCCATGCACGAGGCACCCGCCCAGGCCTGGACACTGGAAGATCTGGCCGACGTTGCAGGCATGTCGCGCAGCGTGTTCGCCGCCAGTTTCCGCGAGGCCATGGGAACCACGCCCGGGCAGTATCTGCAGGGCTGGCGGGTAGGCCTGGCGCAGCAGGCGTTGCGGCAGGGGCGACCGTTGAAACGGATCGCCGACGAGGTTGGCTATGGCAGCGAGGCCGCGTTGTCTCGGGCGTTCAAGGCACACACCGGGCAATCGCCACGGCAGTGGCGCGGACAGGCGCGCGCTGCTGTCGGCTGACTGTTACCCCAGCGCGAGCCGGGTCAGCTTCATGCCGGCGAACAGCCCGGCCAGGCCCAGGGCTACCGAGCCGCCGGCGTACAGTGCGGCCAGGCCATGCTGGCCCCGCTGCAGCAGCAGGCCGGTTTCCAGCGAGAAGGTGGAGAACGTGGTGTAGCCACCAAGAATGCCGGTGGCCAGCAGCAGGCGCAGTTGCGGCGACGCGCCGTTGCGCAGCGCAAACGCCTCCACCACCACGCCCATCAGCACGGCGCCGCTGATGTTGACCAGGAACGTCGACCAGGGCCAGGTGCTGCCGGCGGCCACGCGGGCGCCGATCAGATTGCAGGCATGGCGCAGGCAGGCGCCGACACCGCCGCCCAGGAACACCAGCACATAGTTGTTGAACGTCTGCATTGCTTGCCTCGAGTGCGTGTTCGCAGGTTCGACGGCGTACGCAATGGCGGGCACGGCCTGCCATCGACGAACGCCGGGTTCGTCGCAGCAGGAGCCATCAGCCATCTCAGGCGATTATCGGGGGAGCCCCATCCCCATCGACCACCATGCTAACAGCACGCGCTGGGTCAGGGCAGGGCCGTCATCACCACGCGTGCGACCTTGCCGCGGCTGACGCCCTCCATCAGCAGGTCATGGGCCATCAGCCCCAGCGTGGCCTCACGGCGGTAGCCGACTTCCAGGCCACGCTCGGCAAGGATGTGGGCGACAAGCTCATAGGCCGCTTGCCAGACATCCAGATGGGCTTCGCTGGGCATGTGCATGTAAGCCGTGCCGCGTTCGCCGACACCGCGTCCCAACGGGCCGAACAGCAGCTCCCGCGGGTCCAGCTTGACCGCGTCGGCGATGCGGAACAGCTGTTCGGCTTTCACGTGGTTGGCTTTGACGTGGTCGTTGAGCCAGTTGCTGACCGTTGCAGTCGTCGTGTCGGCGGCACGCGCCAGGTCGGCAGGGCGTGCATGCCCGGCTTCCTTCATGGCGACCGCGAGTCGTTGTCCAAGAGTATTCATCTATGCAAGCCAGCTTAACGCGTGGAATCGAAAGAGGCCTTGGCGCAAGAATAAGTTTGATGATGAAAGGGATCGAAAATGGACGAATTCTGGAGCAAGCGGCAGGTCCGCACGCGGCTGGGCTTTTCCACCGACGCAGAGCTCGCCAGGTTGTTTGGAATCAGCAGATCCGCTGTCTCGCAATGGCCCAGAGGCTTTCCCATCCCGCCGCTGAGGCGCTACATCCTGCAGCAGCGATACCCTGCGCTTTTCCCGGTGGATCAGAACTCGCACGATGAAACCGCATGGGATGCGTCGAGGGTTGTCGCGGAAAGACCGTAAAGATCAATTCGCTAAGTAGGCTTAGCAATACGGCCAGGATTGATCCACTTGCCGGTGGCGATAACCTGATCTGTGATGGGCACCCGGGTTCGCGGGCGGGCAATGTCGACATCGGCACGGAGATTCCGGATCCCCGTCGTTGCGTTCTTTCATGAACGATTAATAATTTCAATCGCGAAAGTCGCGGCCTGTAATTGACGTGTCGTGAAATCTGTGACTAATTGGCATCAACCGGTTGTGAAGGCCGGGAGTCTTTCAGTAGCTCGCAAGTGAATTGGTCGACCGTCAACGATGCAGAACAAGTCAAACGGAGGTCGTATGGAATACGGCATGCATGGCTTGGCTGAACGGGTACGCCGCGAACTGGAAGCCAGTTATCACAAACACGGATGCGGTCCGGCGTTCTGGGATACCTACCAGCAGGTGCTTGATCGTCTGGTTCCGCAGGGGACCGGGCGAACTGATGTCACCAATGAAATGGCGCTGATCATCGAACAACTGGGCATCGTCCGTCGCGCCCAGCTGGTTCCGCCGCGCCCGGGCGACCCGGGCTGATTCAGAGCAGGCGCCAAGCGCCGCACACCAGCAGCGCCAACAGCAACGATGCCAGGGCCGTGGTGCGGGGACGCCACCACCGGCGCGGCTGGCCTGCCATCACCTGCGGGCTGCAGTAGCGCACCAGGCTGGGGCCGAAGCCTGCCTGATGCTGCTGCTGGGTGCAGGCTTCCAGACAGGCACCGCAGGCCAGGCAGTCGGCCTGTGGGCCATGGCGGATGTCCAGGCGCATCGGGCACGCGCGTACGCAGGCCATGCAATCGAGGCAGTCGCCCAACCGATCCGCACTGAAGGTGGGCATCGGTCCGGCCAGCAGTGGATGCGCGGCGCGGAAGACGTAGTCCTGCGCAGTGGTCGGATCGAGCCGGCCACGACCGCGGCCGAGTACGCCGCCCAATGCCGGCGGGCGGGCGCCGCGCGGCTCGCCACGGCATGGGTCATACAACATGCGTGGGGTGTGCGGGTCGGTCAGCAACGGCTGCATGCGCGCGAACGGACAGAGTGATCGGCACACCTGCTCGCGCAGGAACCCGGCATTGCCCCACGTGGCGCCGGCATAGAACAGCACCCAGAAGGTCTCCCAGCCACTCCATGCGCCACCGAACGCGCCGGTGACCAGTTCGCGGATCGGGCTGAACAGCCCGACGAACGTGATCCCGGTCCACAGCGACAGCAGCAACCAGGCCAGCTGGGTGGCCGGCCGCGCCAGCTTTGCTGGCAGCACGCGGGCCAATGCCTGCGCGATCCCGTCGAACGCTCGTGTCCACAGCGTCTGCGGGCAGGCATGTCCGCACCACACGCGCCCGGCCAGATGGGTGAGCAGGGCCAGACCCACCGCCATCACCGCCAACAGCCCCAGCAACACACCGATGTCATCCGGCCACAGGGTCCAGGCGAACAGGTCGAAGCGGCGCGCGTTGAGGTCCAGCAGCAGGGCCTGCCGTCCATCCCACTGCAGCCATGGCAGTGCATGGAACAGGACCAGCAACGCAAGGCCCAGGGTGCGGCGCCAATGCCATGCGCGCAGGGGCGAGGATGCGGTGATGCTCATCCCAGTGGCAGCTCCTCATCCTCTTCGTCCGGCATCGGCCGCAGCAGGTAGCCGGTCACCGCGCTGGAAAGTGCGGTGACCGCCCAGAACATGAAGAAGCCTGCGGTGTAGCCCAGCTCACGGCTGATGGCCGTACCCGGGAAGCTGATCGCCTGCAGCCGCAGTGGATCGACGAAGGCGAAGAACACCACGCAGGCCAGGCCGGCGGCGATGAAGCTGGGCCACAGGACTGCACCCCAATGCTGGATACGCCGCTGGCGGATGGAAGTCGGTGTGTTCATGCGGGTTCGGGTTGAAGAAGAGGGCGGCGCGTATACTTCGCCGTGGTTGGCGCAGCATCCGCAGGGCATGCTTCCTGCAAGCGTGCCAGCCTAGGTGCGCCGCAGTGCGCTGACATTGATCTGGATCAACAGCGGTGGTGGCGGCATGCGGCACACTGCCGATCCGCACTTGGTGCCCTGATGAACGCAACGCCCACGACTGCCCTTCCCATTGCTTCGCCAGAGTTGTGCAGCGAGGAGGAAGTGACCCGGTTGGTCCACGATTTCTATGCGCGCGTGCGTGAAGAGGAGCGTCTGGGGCCGGTATTCGACGGGCATGTGCGCGACTGGCCGGAACACCTGGCCCAGCTCGTCGATTTCTGGTCGGCGATGCTGCGCGGGACACGCAGGTTCAAGGGCTCGCCGATGTCCAAGCACATGGCGATCAATCTGGAAAAGGATCTGTTCGACCGCTGGCTGGTGCTGTTCCACATCACCACGGCCGAATGCAACAACCCGCCCATGCAGGCGCTGGCCGACGATGTGGCCGCCCGCATCGCCGACACCTTCTGGCGCCGCTACCAGATGCTGCGCTGGCCGCAGGTCATGCTGCCGGTGCTGGGCGTGCCCACCAAGGATTGATCTGGGTCAAGGCGCACCTGCAGGCTTGGGGCGATGCTGGCGCCATGGACACGTTCTCTCCCGCTGCCGGTGGCTTGGCCTGGACCTTCGATCCCGATCTGCTGCGACGGCATGACCGTCCCGGCCCGCGCTACACCTCCTATCCCACCGCGCCGCACTTCCATGACGGGTTCGACGCACCCGCGCTGCGCCAGGCGATCGCCGACAGCAACCCGTTGGCGCGCGCGTTGTCGTTGTACGTCCACGTCCCATTCTGCTCCAGCCCCTGCTTCTACTGTGGCTGCAACCGGGTGATCACCCGCGACCGCGGGCGTGGGCACAGCTACGTGTCACGCGTGCTGGCCGAGGCGGACCTGCTGGCACCGCAGTTCGCCGATGGTCGTGAAGTGATCCAGCTGCACCTCGGCGGTGGTACGCCGAATTTCCTCGATGCCGATGCGATGACCGCACTGGTCGAGGGCCTGCGCCGCCGCTTCGATTTCAGCGATTCGTCGCAGCGTGATTTTTCCATCGAACTGGACCCGCGTTTCATCGACACCAGCGACGTGGCGATGCTGGCCCGGCTGGGCTTCAACCGCGCCAGCCTGGGCGTGCAGGATTTCGACCCGCAGGTGCAGGAATCGATCAACCGCGTGCAGGGCGTACGGCAGACGCTGGATATCCTGCGTGCGTGCCGCGACAGCGGCATGCGTTCGGTCAACGTCGATCTGATCTACGGCCTGCCCGGGCAGAGCCTTGAGGGCTTCGGCCGTACCCTGGAACTGGTGCTGGCGCTGCGTCCGGATCGACTGGCGGTGTATGGCTATGCGCATCTTCCGCACCTGTTCCGCGCGCAGCGGCAGATCGACGAAAGCCGGATGCCTTCACCGGAAGACAAGCTGGCGCTGCTGGGCCTGGCGGTGGAGCGTCTGTCCGCAGCCGGCTACCAGTACATCGGCATGGATCACTTTGCTTTGCCGGAAGAAGACCTGTCGCGTGCCCAGCGCGCCGGCCAGCTGCATCGCAACTTCATGGGCTACACCACCCACGCAGACACCGATCTGCTCGGCCTTGGCGTAAGTGCGATCAGTCACATCGGTGCCACCTACAGCCAGAATCCGCGTGACCTGCCGTCGTGGGAGAGCGCGGTGGACCAGGGACAGCTGCCGGTCTGGCGCGGCGTCGCACTCAGTGCCGACGACCGGTTGCGCGCCGAGCTGATCCAGCAGTTGATGTGCCAGGGTGAGGTGGATGGAATGTCACTGGCCCAGCGCCATGGCATTGATTTCGAGACCTATTTCGCCGAAGACCTGCAGGCCGTGCAGCGCCTGCAGCAGGATGGCCTGGCCGAATACCGCGATGGCGTGGTGCGCACCAGCGAGCCCGGGCGGCCGCTGCTGCGCCTGCTGGCGATGTGCTTCGATCCCTATCTGCGCGCTGCGCAGGAGCAGCCGCGTTATTCGCGGGCGATCTGAGCGCAGGTCTCAGCGCTTTCCGACGCCGCGTTCGGGGTGGCGAGCGGCCATGCCACCACTGGAGGTGGTGCTCCAGTTGCCGCTCAGATCGCGCACGCTGGTGGAGTAGGAGCCGTCGCTGTACTCGGTGCGCCACCTGCCGCTCAGGTCACGCTTGCTGACCGAGTAGCTGCCGTCACTGTACTGGGTGCGGATGTTGCTGCTCAGGTCAGTGCTGCTGTTGGAGTAGCTGCCATCGCTGTGGGTGGTGCGCTTGCGGCCACTCAGATCGGTGGTGGTGGTCGAACGGCTGCCGTTGCTGTGCTCAGCGGTCACCCGGCCGGACAGGTCGCGCTTGATGCGGCTGGACGATCCGTCACTGTTGCGGATATCCAGGCTTCCGTCGAGGTTGCGATGGCTGTCCGAACGGCTCTGCGCCGATGCCGGTGCAGTAGCCTGGGCGAGCAGCGTGACCAGCGCCAGCGATGATGCGATCCCTATCCACCTCACGGGTGATCTCCTTATGCGTCGTTCGGCGGCCGGTATGGCGCGTTCGATTCTGCCATGCCGGCTTGGAGCCGTCTTGATCGCAGCGACGTCAGCCGAATGGCCGCATCCCTTTCAACGGGCTGCTGTTGAACCAGCGGTGCGTTGGCCCATTGCAGGGGCATCGACGCGTGATTGACTGGTGCCCGGAGCCGGAATCGAACCGGCATGGGGTTGCCCCCGGCGGATTTTAAGTCCGATGCGTCTACCAGTTTCGCCATCCGGGCCTGCAGCGCGCGCCGATTGTAACGGAATCGCCGCCGCTGCCGCCGGCTAACGCGCCTTTTACGCAGTCGGGCGCGGGGCTGGGTACAGTCCGCCAACATTTCCGGGAATGGCGATATGCGTGCACGTGGCGAGCGATGGATCGGATGCAGTGCCGTGCTGGGGCTGATGCTGGCGATCGGCCCGGCCGCCGCGCAGCAGGCACCAGCGCCCACTGGCCCGGTGGTGGATATGGACACGGTGCAGGTGACCGGTGAACAGCCCGGCCCCGGGCTCTGGAAGGTCACCGCTCCGCAGGGGCATGTGCTGTGGATCCTGGGAACGGTCTCGCCGTTGCCAAGCGGCGTGCAATGGCGTTCCGACGAAGTCGAACGGACCATCGCCGGTGTCGACCATGTGCTGGGTGATCCGGGTTTCAGCCTCGATGCGAAGATCGGTGTGTTCAAGGGCCTGATGTTGCTGCCGCTGGCGATGAAGACCGCGCGCGATCCGCAGGGGCGCACGCTGGATCAGATCCTGCCGGCCGCAACACACGCGCGCTGGCTGGCGCTGAAACAGACCTACATGGGCAATGACCGTGGCGTGGAAAAGGACCGTCCGCTGGTGGCCTCCGGCCGCTTGTACCAGGCCTTCCTCAAGCGCAACGGCCTGCGCGATGGCAAGCAGGTCAAGGAAGCACTCGGGCGCGCGTACAAGGCGCACGATCTGAAGCCGGAAGACGTGCAGGTCAAGCTGAAGGTCGACGACATCCGTGGCACGTTGAAGGAGCTGCAGGCCACCGAAGTCGATGACCGCGCGTGCTTCGAACGCACGCTCGACACGGTGGAATTCCAGGCGCCGGTGTTGCGCGAGCGCGCCAACGCTTGGGCACTCGGCGATGTCGCCGCACTGCGTCGGCTGTCGGGCTCGTCGATGGCCCAGACCTGCCGCGAACTGCTGCAGGATTCGGCCTTCGTGCGTAGGCGTGGCTGGAGCGATATGCCGCAGCAGGTGCGCACGCGCTGGCTGCAGGGCGTGGATGCGGCGCTGAGCCGTCATCCAGGCACCTTCGCGACGGTGCCGGTCAGCCTGCTGCTGGGCGAGGGCTATCTGGATGCGCTGGTGCAACGCGGCTACCAGGTCGAGTCGCCGCCGGAATAACCAACGCTTGAAGTCCTCGTGCTTCCTGTCATATTCCTCTGCACTCAGGAGGGGAGTGATGGACATGCCGTTGCATGCGTACGCCTATGTCAGCACGGCCAGGGAGGGACTGGACGTGCCCGAGCTCGATGCATTGCTGGCCGATGCGACCGCGTTCAACCGCATGGCCGGGGTGACCGGGGCGCTGATGTTCGATGGCAGCCGTTTCCTGCAGTACATCGAAGGCCCACGGGATGGGCTGGCTTCGGTGCACGCGCGGATCGGCAACGCACGTCGCCACGGCAGCATCATCCAACTTGCCGCAGGCCCAATCCCGAGCCGCTGGTTCCCGCGCTGGACGATGGCCAACCGGCACGTGGATGCGGCGACGCTGGGCAGCATCGTGGCGGCCCCGTGGCATGGTTTCAGCCTGGCGCAAGAGCCCCCGGAGCATGGCTTCTGCCTGTTGTTGCGGGCCTGGACGGGGCGGCACGGCGAACTCGAGCCGGCGGCCGTCAGCCTCGGATCCTGATCGGGGCGTGGTCTGGCGCCGCTGCCGCGGTTAACCTTGTCGGCATGTTTGCCTGCACCCGGACCCTCGCATGACCCAGTGGACACAGTTGCCGCCTGCTGGACGCCGCGCATGAGCGCGCCGATCGGCGCAGCACAGATGCCGTCCCCGGCCATCATCGGCCTGGGATATGTCGGGCTGCCACTGGCGGTGGCTTTCGGCCGCCAGCTGCCCACCCTGGGATACGATATCGATTCCGCACGCATCGCCGAACTTGCCGGCGGGCAGGACCACACGCTGGAGATGGAACCGGATGAACTGGCCAGCGCGTCGCTGCTGCGCTACAGCAGCGATCCGGCACAGCTCGACGCCTGCAACGTCTACATCGTCACCGTGCCCACGCCGATCGACGCCTACGAGCAGCCTGATCTGGAGCCACTGCGTTCGGCGACGCGACTGATCGCCAGCCATCTTCGCGCCGGTGACCTGGTGATCTACGAATCCACTGTTTACCCGGGCACCACCGAAGAAGTCTGCGTGCCGCTGCTGGAACAGGGCTCGGGCCTGCGCTTCAACGAGGATTTCTACTGCGGCTACAGTCCCGAGCGGGTCAGCCCGGGTGACCGCCAACGGCGCCTGACCGACATCCGCAAGATCACCTCCGGTTCAACGCCGGACGTGGCTGCGGTGGTCGATGGCCTGTACCAGCGGATCATCACCGCCGGCACGTTCCCGGTGCCGTCGATGCGGGTCGCCGAAGCGGCCAAGGTGGTGGAGAACATCCAGCGCGACGTCAATATCGCACTGGTCAACGAGTTGGCGCTGATCTTTGATCGGCTTGGCATCGACACCCAGGATGTGCTCGACGCCGCGGGCAGCAAATGGAACTTCCTGCCGTTCCGGCCGGGGCTGGTGGGTGGCCACTGCATCGGCGTGGACCCGTACTACCTGCTGCACAAGTCCGAAAGCATGGGCTACCACCCCGACCTCATCCACACCGCCCGGCAGGTCAACAACCGGGTGGGCGAGCATGTGGCCAAGCGCGTGCTGGCGATGCTGGCCGAACGTGGTCGCATGCCAGCGCATTCGCGCATCCTGGTGCTGGGCGTGACCTTCAAGGAGGACTGCCCGGACCTGCGCAACAGCCGCGCGCTGGAACTGGCCCAGCGGCTGGCCGGCAGCGGCGCGCAGGTGGACGTCAGCGATCCGTGGGTGGGGCCAGCTGCCATGGCGGACGAGGGCGTGAACTGGCTGGCCGAGCCGGTGCCCGGCAGCTACGACGCGGTGGTGCTGGCGGTGGCGCATGAGAGCTTCAAGGCGATGGACGATGCCCATATCCGCAGCCTGTTGGCGCCCGGTGGGCTGGTCTATGACGTGAAGTCCGCCTGGCCGCGCAGCGTGGTCGACGATCGCCTGTAGGTGCTTGCGCGGTAGACTCGGGGCAGTTGCAACCGAGGAACGCCATGCACCGGTATATCGTCTACCTGCTCGCCATCCTGATGTTTCCGATCTGCCTGAGGCTGGCCACGATCTGGCCGGCCTGGTACTGGGGCGTCGGCATTACAGCTGCGATGGTGGCGCTGGGGACCTGGGACCTGCTGCAGAAGCGCAGCACCCTGCGCCGCAACTATCCGGTGATGGCGCACTTCCGTTATGGCCTGGAATCGATCGGCCCGGAGATCCGCCAGTACTTCGTGCAGAGTGACCTGGAGGATGTGCCGTTCTCGCGGCAGCAGCGCGCGCTGATCTACCAGCGCGCCAAGAACCAGATGGACACGGTGCCCTTCGGGACCCTGCGCAGCACGTATGCGGTGGACTACGAATGGATCAACCATTCGCTGGCGCCCACCACCATCGCCAAGCATGATTTCCGCGTGCTGATCGGTGCGAACTGTGCCAAGCCCTATTCGGCAAGCGTGTTCAACATCTCGGCGATGAGTTTCGGTTCGCTGTCGGCCAATGCGATCCGCGCATTGAACGAAGGCGCACGCCTGGGGGGGTTCTACCACGATACCGGCGAAGGCTCGATTTCGCCGTATCACCGTGAGATGGGCGGTGACCTGGTCTGGGAGATCGGCTCGGGCTACTTCGGGTGCCGTGACGAGAAGGGCGGCTTCAGCGAGGAACGCTTCGTTGCCAATGCCAACCACGATCAGGTGAAGATGATCGAGATCAAGCTGTCGCAGGGCGCCAAGCCCGGCCATGGCGGGGTGCTGCCGGCGCCGAAGGTGACCGCCGAGATCTCGGTGACGCGTGGCGTGCCGATGGGCGTGGACTGCGTGTCGCCATCGCGCCATTCGGCGTTCTCCACGCCGGTTGAACTGCTGCAGTTCGTGGCCCGCCTGCGTGAACTGTCCGGTGGCAAGCCGGTTGGTTTCAAGCTGGCCATCGGCCACCCGTGGGAATGGTTCGGCATTGCCAAGGCGATGCACGAGACCGGTCTGCTGCCTGATTTCATCGTCGTCGATGGCGCCGAAGGCGGTACCGGCGCGGCACCGGCCGAATTCGTCGATCACGTGGGGGTGCCGATGCACGAAGCGTTGCTGCTGGTGCACAACACCCTGGTGGGCCTGGATCTGCGCGAGCACATCCGTATCGGCGCTGCCGGCAAGATCACCAGCGCGTTCGATATCGCCCGCACCATTGCAATGGGCGCCGACTGGTGCAATGCAGGGCGCGGTTTCATGTTCGCGCTGGGCTGCATCCAGTCGCTCAGCTGCCATACCGACAAGTGCCCGACCGGCATCGCGACCCAGGATCCGGCCCGCTGGAAGCATCTGGATGCACCGGACAAGGCCACGCGCGTGTACAGCTTCCACGAGCACACCCTGCACGCGCTGAAGGAGTTGCTGTGCGCGGCGGGCTTGAACGATCCGGCCGAGCTCGGCCCGGAACACATCCTGCGCCGGGTGTCGCCGGTCGAGATCCGCTCGCTGGCCTCGCTGTATCGCTACCTGGAACCGGGCGAGCTGCTGCACAAGGTGCCCGACCACGCGGTGTTCCATTCGTTCTGGGCGGACGCACGCAGCGATTCGTTCCAGCCGCCACCGAAGATCCAGGCGCTGCGGGCCAGCAAGTCGCGATGACCCGCGTCGCAGGGCCGAGCCCATGCTCGACTGCACGAAAACCATCCATGCAAGGAGGCTGCATGCAGTTCAGGACGGGTACCGACGATGATGTGGGCACGCTGTGGGCCCTGCGGACGCGCTGTGTGCGTGAACTGTGCAGCAGCCACTATCCGCCGGAGGTGATTGCACCCTGGTCGGCATCGCCGCCGCCGGTGCAGTATTCGCGGCTGCTGGGGCAGGGCGGCTGCGTCGTGGCCGAGGATGATCGGGGCAATGTGCTGGGGTTCGGTGTATTCGATGCCGAGGGCAACGAGATCGACGCGCTGTTCGTCGATCCGGATCGGGGCGGGCAGGGTATCGGCCAGGCGCTGATACAGCGGTTGCTGGCTCTGGCTGATCCGACGCGCGAGGTGGTGCTGTCGGCCTCGCTCAACGCGGTGCCGTTCTACCAGCGTCAGGGCTTCGTCGCCGAGCGCGAGGAACTGTATCCGCATCCCAGTGGCGTGGCATTGGCGTCGGTGAAGATGCGCCGGCCGGGGTGAAATTTCCGGCGCTATCGCGCGTTGATCAACGCGCGGCCAACCAAGCGGCCACGCCCTCTGCCGCACGCAGTCCGCTGGCATAGCACGCCGTCAACAGGTAGCCACCGGTCGGTGCTTCCCAGTCCAGCATCTCTCCGGCGCAGAACACGCCGGGCAATGCACGCAGCATCAGGCCCTCGTCCAGCGCATCCAGGCGCACGCCGCCGGCCGTGCTGATCACCTCGGCCATCGGCCGCGGGCGCAGCAGGCGCAATGGCAGGCGCTTCAACGTGGCGATCACCGCGGCCAGATCGTTGCCGGCATCCTTGCCCAGTGTTTCGAACACCAGTGCGGTCTTCACTGCGTCCAGTCCAGCCTGGCGACGCAGGTGCTCGCCGAAGCTTCGCCCCTTGCGCGGCTGCGAGAGATCGGCCTGCAGGCGTGCCTCGTCGCGGCCCGGAACCAGGTCCAGCCGCAGCGTGGCATGGCCATCGCGGTTGATGGTGTCGCGCAGGTCGGCCGACAGGGCGTAGATCAGGCTGCCTTCGATACCGTACTCGCTGGCCACGCACTCCCCTTGCAGGGTGCGGGGCTCACCGTCGAGGCCATGCCAATGTGCGACGACCGGCTTCAGTGGTGCGCCCGCATGGCGTTGCGCGAAGAACGGCGTCCATGCAACGTCGAATCCGCAGTTGGCCGATTGCAACGGCGCGATATCCACGGCGCGCGCCTGCAGCGCTGGAACCCATGTGCCGTCGCTGCCCAGCTGCGGCCAGCTTCCGCCGCCCAGTGCCAGTACGGTCGCATCGGCACGCACCTCCAGTTCGCCGTTGTCGGTGGCAAAACGCAGTGCGCCGTCGTCGCTCCAGCCCAGCCAGCGATGGTTGACGTGCAGGCGCACGCCCTGCTCCTTCAGCCGGCGGACCCAGCCGCGCAGCAACGGTGCCGCCTTGCGGTCGACCGGGAACACCCGGCCGGAACTGCCGACGTAGGTCTCCACGCCGAAGCCAGCGGCCCAGTCGCGCAGCGCCTGCGCGTCGAAACCATCCAGCCAGCGGCCGACGCGGGTGGCCTGCTCGCGGTAGCGGCTGTCGAACAGTGGGCGTGGGTCGGAATGGGTGAGGTTGAGCCCACCCTTGCCGGCGATCAGGAATTTGCGGCCCGGCGAGCCCTTGGCCTCGTACAGATCGACATCCAGGCCTGCCGCGCGCAGCCGCTCGGCGGCAAACAACCCGGCTGGGCCGCCGCCGATGACGGCGATGCGGCGCGGCGGGCGGACGTCACTGTTGGACATTGAGCAGCTCGACGTCGAACACCAGCGACGAACCTGCCGGGATCGGGCCGACCTGGCGGTCGCCATAGCCGAATTCCGGCGGAATCATCAGCGTGCGCTTGCCGCCGACCTTCATGCCGGCGACGCCTTCATCCCAGCCACGGATGACCTGGCCCGCACCCAGCGTGAAGGTGAACGGCTCGCCGCGCTCGACCGAACTGTCGAAGGTCTTGCCGTGCTTGTTGTCGGCGCGCTCGTCGTAGATCCAGCCGGTGTAATGCACGCTGACCTTCTGGCCCGGCACGGCCTCGGCACCACTGCCCGGCTGGGTGTCGATGCGCTCGAACGTGGCAATGGTGCCTCCCGGCGGCGGGCCGGACGGCTCCGACGAGCAACCAACGGCGGCGAGGGACAGCAGCAGGGGAAGCAGCAGGCGGCGCATCAGGCGTCTCCAGGGGCGATGAGTCGAGGGCGGCAAGGTTAGCGCATCGGCGCCGGGTATCATGGTGGCATGGCAAAACTCCTGCTCAATCTGCGCAATGTCGGCAACGACGAATATGCCGATGTCTGCACGCTGCTGGACCAGCACGGCATCGCCTGGTACCGCACCGAACCCAGTCCGTGGGGCATCTCCAATGGTGGCCTGTGGCTGCGCGAGGATGCCGACCAGCCGCGTGCCAAGGCGCTGATGGCCGACTACCAGGCGGCCCGCGGGGTGCGGGTCCGTGCCGAGCGCGAACAGGCCCTGCGCGACGGCACTGCCGAGACCTTTGGCAGCCTGTTGCGCCGCCGCCCTGTGTTCGTGGTGCTGGTGCTGCTGGGCATGGCGGTGGCGGCGGCACTGGTGCTGCTGCCGTTCATGCTGCTGCGGGGGTAGGGGGTCCGGCCGGGTTGCACCCGGCACCCGCAGAGGCAAGAGCAACAGCAACAGCGGGCGTTCCGTGGTGGGCGGGGCGGTGTGGGCAGGCGGGGGACGGCAAAAGCTGCTCCTGCGTGCCTCGTAGAGCGCCATCCATGGCGCTCTGCGCCCCCGCCTGTCCACACCGCCCCGCCCCGGACGCGTTCCAAGTGCTGTCGGTAGATGTCGACCTTGGTCGACACTGTGGTAGATCCACGACATGCGTGGATGAACGGTGGAGGCTGATACGGGGGCGGTCAGGCGCTAAAATGGCGGGATGATCGCCAATACCGCTGCCTATCATTTCGCCGTCATCGACGCCCCCCAGGCCCTGTGCGACCAGCTGCAGGCGCGTGCCGAGGCGTCCGGCCTGCAGGGGACGATCCTGGTGGCGGGCGAGGGGCTGAACCTGTTCCTGGCGGGTGCACCGTCCGCGATCGATGGCTTCTATGCGGAACTGCATGCTGATCCGCGCTTCGCCGATATGCGGGTCAAGACCAGCTTCAGCGAGCACCAGCCGTTCGCGCGGCTGAAGGCCAAGGTCAAGGACGAGATCATCAGCTTCCGTCGTGACGATGGCCAGCCGCTGGACTACCCGCGCGCGCCAGCGATTGATCCCGCCACCGTGCAGCGCTGGCTGCGGCAGGGGCACGATGATGCTGGCAAGCCGGTGGTGATGCTTGATACGCGCAACCTGCAGGAGATCGAGTACGGCACCTTCAAGGATGCGCTGGTACTACCCATCCACAAGTTCACCGATCTGCCTGAGGCGCTGGCGCCCCATCGTGAAGCGCTGAAGGACAGCACCGTGGTCAGTTTCTGCACCGGTGGCATCCGCTGCGAGAAGGCAGCGCTGTGGATGCTCAACGACGGCATGGACAACGTGCTGCAGCTCGATGGCGGCATCCTCGGCTACTTCGAGGAAGTCGGCGGTGAGGGCTACGAAGGTCGTTGTTTCGTGTTCGACGAACGGGTGGCGCTGGATGCCGAACTGAAGCCGTTGGTGGACGAGCCGTTGCCCGAGCCACGCCCCAGCGCGTTCTGACGCTTCTACATTGGCCTGCGGGCCTGAACCGGCCAGGCAGGAATCAGCGTCCCGCCACCGGCACTGGCCGTGGGGGCAGGGCGACCCCATCAAACGGGGATCTTGTGACGGAAAACCGCCTGATGATCCCGTTGTCGATCCTCGACCTGGCCCCGGTCTGCGAGGGCAGCGATACCACTGCCGCCTTTGCCAACATGCTTGAGCTCGCCCAGCATGCCGATGCGCTGGGCTACCGCCGCTACTGGCTGGCCGAACACCACAACATGCCTGGCATCGCCAGTGCCGCCACGGCGGTGCTGATCGGCCATGTGGCCGGTGGTACGAAACGTATCCGTGTCGGCGCCGGCGGCATCATGCTGCCCAATCACGCGCCTCTGCAGGTGGCCGAGCAGTTCGGCACCTTGGCCTCGCTGTACCCGGATCGCATCGACCTCGGCCTGGGCCGCGCACCGGGTACCGACCAGCCGACCGCGCGCGCCCTGCGCCGCTATTTCGACAGTGCCGACCAGTTCCCGCAGGACGTACGCGAGCTGCTGCACTACTTCGAACCGGTGCAGCCGGGGCAGGCGGTGCAGGCCGTACCGGGTGGCGGCCTGCGGGTGCCGACCTGGATCCTCGGTTCCAGCCTGTTCGGCGCACGCATGGCCGCCTCGATGGGCCTGCCGTACGCCTTCGCCTCGCACTTCGCCCCCGATTCCATGGATGAAGCGCTCGCGGTGTATCGCCGCGAATTCCGCCCTTCGGCCACGCTCAAGCAGCCGCACGCGATGCTGGCGTTGAACGTGGTGGCCAGTGACAGCGAGGCCGAATCGCGGCGGTTGTTCACCAGCCAGCAGCAGAGCTTCGTCAACCTGCGTCGCGGCCGTCCGGGCAAGATTCCGGCGCCGATCGATGACATCGAAGCGTTCTGGGAACCCCACGAGAAGCTGGGCGTGGAGCGGGCGCTGGCGTGCACCGTGCTGGGTGATCCGCAGCAGGTCGCCGATGGCATTGCGGCGTTCGTCGAACGCCATCAGCCCGACGAACTGATGCTCACTGCCAACCTGTACGACCATCGCGCGCGCCTTCGCTCGTTCGAGCTGGCAATGCACGCCTGGCATGCCCGCCACGCGGGCTGAACAATTGCGTCACGGCAATTTGCGGTGCGGACGCGTCTGATGGGGGCTCCCACTTCCGGAGTCCCCCATGGACGAATCGCGTACCGAGCACATTGCCCAGCTGGCTGAACTGATCAAGGACGTGGAGGTGGCGATGTTCACCACCCGTGGTGTCGATGGGCGCCTCTACAGCCGTCCGCTCGGCACCCAGCAGGTCGCCTTCGATGGCGACCTGTGGTTCGCCACTGCTGCCGACAGCCCGAAGGTGGCCGAGATCGCGCTCGACCCGCGGGTCAACGTGGCCTATGCCTCGCCATCGAAGAATACGTATGTGTCGGTAGCCGGCGTGGCACGGATCATCGATGACCGCGCGAAGGTCGAAGAGCTGTGGTCGCCGGCGATGAAGCTGTTCTTCCCCGGCGGCCCGGATGACCCGAGCCTGCGCTTGATCCACGTGCGTGCAGAGACCGCCGAGTACTGGGACGGACCGGGCACGCTGCTCGGCTCGGCGTTGAGTTTCGTGTTGTCGGCGGTGCAGGATGAGCCGGCACGGTTGGGCGACAACGGATTCATCGATCTGCGTTGATCCCAGCCCGTGGTAACGCGGGTTGATCCGGGCCCGAGGTAGTGCCGGCCGCTGGCCGGTAATCAGGGAAACGTGGCAGCCGGCCGGCGGCCGGCTCTACCACGGTGCGCTCAGAACCAGCGCTGGAACAGGTCGACGGTGTAGCCCACCAGCTGCCCGGAACTGAAGCCGAAGAAAGCGATCGCCACCAGCGCAGCCACCCAGTTGAACAACATCAGCGCGCCGTCGCGTTCAAGCAGGGCCAGCGCAAACAGCAGCAACTGGAAGCCGAACAGATAGTTGGTGAACGGAATCGGCAACGACAGCAGCAGGCCCAGCAGAACCAGCAGCAGACCGCTGAAGGCGTGGGCGGGGGCAGGCGTCAGCAGCTGTGGCATGCGCGGCTTGAGCATGCGGTCGAGACGGCGCAGGGCACCATCGATGCGATCCAGGAACCGGTGCATGGTGCCGCGCTTCGGCCCGCGACGGGCAATGAAGCCGGGCAGCCAGGGCCGGCGCATGCAGAACAGCATCTGCAGGCCGATCAGGATCACCAACGGACCGCTAACCGCGCCGCCCAGCCCCGGGATGGGGATGAAGGCCGGCAGGATGGCGACGAACAGGAATACACCAAAGGCACTCTGCTGCAGATCCTGCAGGATCTGCCCCAGCTTCATGTGCTGGGCCGGGTCACCGAAGGCGAACATCGCCAGCAGGGTCCGGATGCCCTCGTTGCGGTACTCCGGCGATGCAGCGCCGGGGCCGGCGTCAGGCGGTGAGCTCATCGGCCTGCTCGTCGGACAGGGTGCGCAGCAGCAGCTTGTCCACGCGCGCACCGTCCAGATCGACCACCTCGAAGCGCCAGCCGGCCCAGTCGAAGTACTCGCCCGCGTGCGGGATGCGACCGAAGAAGTGGATGCACATGCCGGCCAGGGTGTAGTAATCGCCATCCTCGGCGTCGGGCAGGTCGTTGCTGCCGATCAGCTCGCGCAGGTCCTCGATGGGCAGCGAGCCGTCCACCAGCAGCGAGCCGTCCTCACGGGTTACCACCAGCGCGTCCTCGTCGGCATTCTCCGTCGCCTGCAGGCGGCCGACCACCGCGCCCATCAAATCGCTGATGGTCACCAGGCCCTGGATCTCGCCGTACTCGTCCACCACCAGCGCCATCGACTGCTGTTCTTCGCGGAAGATCTCCAGCAGCTTCATCGCGTGGGTGGATTCGGACACATAAAGCGGTTCGCGCAACGTCTGGAACAGCGCGTTGTCGCCGCGTGCCATCCGCGTGGCCAGTGATTTCAGTTCAAGCACGCCAACCACGTCCATGTCGTTGTCGCGGTACACCGGGTACCGCGAGAACTCGTGCTCGGCCATGATCTCCAGGTTCTTGTCCAGGCCACCCAGGGTGTCCAGCCAGGCGATCCGGTTGCGCGGGGTCATCAGGCTGTCGGCGGTGCGGTCGCCCAGGCGCATCACGCGGTTCATCATGTCGCGCTCGTGGCTGTCGATCACGCCGGCCTCGTGGCTCTCGGCCACCAGCATGCGGATCTCCTCTTCGGTCACCGACGCGACCTCGTCCTTGCCCAGGCCGAACAGGCGCAGCACCAGCTGGGTGGTCTTGGACAGCAGCCAGACGAAGGGGAAGGCCAGCTTGGCCAGCCAGCTCATCGGTAGCGCCACCAGCCCGGCGATGTCCTCTGAACGGGTCAGGGCCAGGCGCTTGGGCACCAGTTCGCCGAAGATCAGCGTGATGAAGGTGATGAAGGTGACCGCCAGCGCCTTGCCAACCGCACCGGCATAGGCGAAGCCCGGCATCAGCCCCTGGATCCAGCCGCCGATGGCCTCACCCAGTGCTTCGCCGCCGAGGAAGCCGGTCAGCACGCCGATTACGGTGATGCCGATCTGGACGGTGGACAGGAAGGCTTCCGGCTTCTCCGACAGCTCCAGCGCCTTGGCCGCGCGCTTGGAGGTACCGGCCAGCTGCTTCAGGCGGCTCTTGCGCGAGGTCATGACCGACATCTCGGACATGGCAAAAAAGCCGTTCAACAGAACGAGCGCGAAGACAATCAGGATCATTTCAAACACGGGCATCGTCCCCGGTTGGTGACAGGGAGGGCGGGTGCTTGCGATGGCGGCAGGCGCTCAGGATCAGGGTCCGGCGCGGCGCTGGGGGATAAGGGTCGTCGTCCATAAGGTGCGCCCGAAGGCGCGCTGGCATCTTAGCAAAGGGCCGTGGTCGGGTGGCAAATGCCTGTTCAGTTTTGGGTGTCCCGACCCCCGGAAAGGGGCAGGGATACCCGTGATGGTCATCTAGCCGTCATAATTCGCACTGGTGCCGTCCTTCCCGCGACGGCTGACAGGTTTCTCAATGTTCTCTCTGCAGACCATTTTCGGTTCCGGCAAACAGTTCTACACCCTGCTTGATGAGGCTGCCGTCGCGGCTTCCGATGCCGCCAAGGCACTGCATTCGATGCTGCGCGACGCCGATCGCCAGCCCGCCCTGGATGCGTTCAAGCTGGCCCGTCTGCGCGAGCGCGCGGCCTCGGACAAGATCAGCCAGGCGCTGGTGGACAGCTTCATGACCCCGATCGAGCGCGAAGACATCGAAGCGCTGGGCTCGGCCCTGTACAAGATTCCCAAGCAGATCGAGAAGTTCGCCGATCGCTATTCGCTGGCCACGACCCACCTGGAGCACATCGACTTCGCGCCCCGCGCGGCGATGCTGGAGCAGGCCGCTGGCGTGGTGGTGGAGATGGTCGCCGACCTGCGCCACATGAACCTGGACCGGATGACCGCGCTCAACGAGCGTCTGCGTTCGCTGGAAAACGAAGCCGACCGCCTGATGCTCGAGCTGTACCGCGACATCTATTCCGGTCGCCTGGACAACCTGCAGATGTTCCTGCTGAAGGAATTCTTCGAGATCCTGGAAAAGGCCATCGACCGCTGCCGCGAAGCCGGCGTGGTGGCCTACCAGATCGTGTTGAAGAACAGCTGACGGACGCCACAGCATGCTGACCCTCGTTCTGGTGGTGATCCTGGCCGCGCTCGTTTTCGAGTTCATCAACGGCTTCCACGACACCGCCAACTCCATCGCCACCGTGGTGGCGACCAAGGTGCTCTCGCCCGGTTGGGCGGTGATGCTCGCCGCGTTCATGAACCTGCTGGGTGCGCTGACCGGCACCGCCGTGGCCCTGACCATTGCGTCGGGCCTGCTCAACACCAACGTGGTCGATGTGACCCCGCAGGTGATCCTGTGCGCGCTGCTGGGCGGCATCATCTGGAACCTGATCACGTGGTGGAAGGGCCTGCCGTCCTCGTCCTCGCACGCACTGATCGGCGGCCTGTGTGGTGCCGGCCTCGCCGCGGCCCACAACAACTGGGACGCGCTGATCTGGTCGGAACGCTTCGGCAGCTGGGCGCAGAACAAGGGCCTGCTGTGGAAGGTGTTCGTGCCGATGATCACCTCGCCGATTGCCGGCTTCCTGCTCGGTATTGTGGTGATGGTGCTGCTGTGGGCACTGATCGCCGGCCTGGCCAAGATCGGCGGCGCAATCGGCCGACTGGCACGCCCGCGCATCGTCAATGCCTTCTTCGGCAAGGCACAGATCGCCTCGGCGGCCTACATGGGCTTTGCCCACGGCCACAACGATGCGCAGAAGACCATGGGCATCATCGCGATGACCCTGATCGGTGCCGAAGCGACCGGCGCGTTGAACGACCTGCCGTCGTGGCTGGCCTTCATGCATCCGGACGCGCACGCCGGTGATGGCATTGCCATGTGGATCGTGCTGACCTGCGCCGTGGTGATGGCCGCCGGTACCGCCTCGGGCGGCTGGAAGATCATCAAGACCTTGGGCCACAAGATGGTCAAGCTGCATCCGATCCACGGTTTCGCTGCGGAGACCAGCTCGGCCACCGTGCTGACCGTGGCTGCCCACTTCGGCATGCCGGTGTCGACCACCCACAGCATCTCGACCGCGATCATGGGCGTCGGCTTTGCCAAGAACCCGCGTTCGCTGCGCCTGGGCGTGATCGAGCGCATCGTCTGGGCATGGATCCTGACCATCCCGGCGGCAGGCGGCTGCGCCTACCTGATCCTGAAGCTGTTCGAGCTGCTCGGCTGGGCCTGAGTTCCACGCCAATTCTGGAAACAAAAAGCCCGCCGGATTCCGGCGGGCTTTTTTCATGGGCAGATCATTTTCCCGTCTCCACGCATGGCGTGGATCTACCGTGTCGGCCAAGGTCGACACCTACCAACAGCAGCAGGAAGTCGACACCCACCAACAGCAGCCGGAACCTGTCGAAGGCGGGGTGGGTCCGGTTGCGGGGGTGTCCGCGGCATGGATGCCGCGGCCAAGCCCCCAAGGGTGAGGGCGCTTTGCTTGCGAAGCACTGCTTCGCAAGCGCCCGAACGCACAGCCGCCAGCGGCAGGGCCGGTCTGGGGGTTTACGGCGCCCCCCGCAACCGGGCCCACCCCGCCAACCCACGGAAAGCCCGCTTTTGACGTTGCCGTTGCGGTCGATTCCGCGGGTGCCGGGCCGCAGGCCCGGCCGACTTCCCCTCAATTGCGCTGGAACAACGCCTGCACGTCCCTGCGGAACGCCGCCTGGCTGTCAGCCCGGCTGTAGAACATGTGCCCGCCCGGATAGCTGCGCACCTGCACGCGGTCCGGATTGCTGCCCATCGTCGGCATCTGGTCCACCGTCAGGATCGAGCCCATGAACGGGCAGGACAGGTCATTCCAGCCGTGCACGATCAGCACCTGCAGATGCGGGTCGATCGCCACGGCCTGGCGCAGCTGGGTCACCGCGCCCTCGCGCAGATCGCCATTGCGATCCCACAGACGGTTCACGTCGTAGTTCAGTGCCTGGTAGCGCGCATCCACCTTCCAGCCGACCTCACGGGTGACGAAGTCGACCATCGCGGTGGTGGTCGGGGCGATGATGCTGTCCAGCAGCGGATCGTTGGCGCGCTGCTCCGGATCGTTCGGGAATGGATCGAATGCTGTGACGTTGGAGTCGTAGCGGCTTCCCAGCGTGCCCTTGTCGCGGAACACCTCGCGCAGGTAGGCCTGGGTTTCCAGGCGACCGCCGGCGCGGCGCACGAACTGCGGGTCCAGGCCGGTCAACTCGGCCACCCGGCGCAACATCACCTCGGTCGCCTGCGGATCGCTGCGGCCCTTCATCAACGCGGTGGCGTAGTCGCCGCGGGTGTACTCGACCACCTCGCGCATCGCCGCGTCGGTCAGCTTGCCCTGGCGCTCCAGGTGCGCGGCAGCGATCGACGGCAGGGTCTGCATCCACGCCATCGGCGAGACATCGGCGTTGTCTTCCAGAGTCGGGCTCAGGTAAGGCGACACCAGCACCAGGCCGTTCATCGCCACGCCCAGACGGGTCTGCAGGAAGTGGGTGATGCGCGGGCCGCGATAGCCGCCATAGCTCTCGCCGGTCAGGTACTTGCGCGAGGCCATGCGCTGGTTGCGCAGCAGCCAGTCGTAGATCGAACGCGACAGGTACTCGATATCGGCGCTGGGGTTGTACAGCTGCTTCTTCGCTTCGTCATCGCCGATGCGGGCACGGCTGAAGCCGGTTCCCACCGGATCGATGAACACCAGGTCGGTGAAGTCCAGCCAGGTGCCGGGATTGTCGTGCAGCTTCGCTGGCGCCGATGCGCTGTCGCCTTCCGACCCGAAGGTCACCACCTTCGGGCCGATGGCGCCCAGGTTGAGGTACACAGAAGACGCGCCGGGGCCGCCATTGAGCGCGAAGGTCACCGGCCGGTCCTTGCCCGGCATCGTGTAGGCGGTGAACACCACATCGGCGATCACCTTGCCCTTCGCATCGCGTACCGGCAGGGTGCCGACGGTGGCGGTGTAGTCGAGGGTGCGCCCAGCCAGGCGCATGCTCTGGCGAGCCGACGCATCGGCCGGCAGGGGCGCGGCTTCGGTCTTTTCTTCTTTCGTTTCGGAGGCGCCGTCAGCAGCAGGCGCGGCCAGCACGCAGGCAGGGGCGATCAGCAGGCCGACGCAGAGCGCGGCAGAGTGCAGCAGGAACTTCATGGCACCGGAACGGCAGCGGAAGGGACCCCGATGCTAGGGCGGGGTGCCGCGTACCGTATGTGTCCAAAGGCATGGGCCAGCGTTGCGGCCTGATCCGGTCAAGCGGAGGTGGCACCTCGCACAGCGTCGTCGGCCAGCAGCCCATACACGGCCGAGTCCGCCAGCTCACCGCGGATGCGCCAGCGCTGCCGCAGCAGGCCTTCGCGGTGGAAGCCCAGGCGTTCGAGCACGTGTGCCGAGGCGTGGTTGCGTGGATCGATCTCCGCTTCCACCCGGTGCAGTTGCAGGGTGTTGAACAGATAGGCCAGCACCTGCTGCAGCGCTTCATGCATGTAGCCGTGGCCCTGCCTGCCAGGTGCCAGCAGATAGCCGATTTCGGCACGTGCCGCGTCCCGATCCAGCGCAAACACCACGCAGATGCCCAGCAGCGGGCCGTCCACCGATTCGCGCAGGGCCAGCTTCAATTGCGTGCCGGTAGCCTGTGCAGCCAGGTCGTCGTCGATCTGCGCGCGTGCTTCGGCGGGGCGCGTCCACGCTGCGTGGTTCCACCAGTGCATCACGTCCGGGTCGGACTGCAGGGCGAACAGGGCCACGGCGTCATCGCGGCGGATGGGGCTCAGCACCAGGCGCGCGCTGTGCAGCGGCAGCCCGGGGAACAGCAGCGAGTTGGCGGGCAATGGGGTCGTCCACGCGGATGAACGCGCATTATGGACCCGCAGGGTTTGCCGATGGCGGCGGATCCATCGACCCAGCAATGCCGGCCGCTGGCCGGCAGCGTGGAGAGGTCTGGTAGTGCCGGCCGCTGGCCGGCAGCACGAAGAGGTCCGGTAGTGCCGGCCGCTGGCCGGCAACCCAGGTATCCCGCTGGTTCACGAAAAGCAGCCGGCCAGCGGCCGGCACTACCACGGGTTCGGGAATCAGACTTCCAGCGAAGCCAGATCGCCCTTGCTCTCCAGCCAGCCCTTGCGATCAGACGCACGCTTCTTGGCCAGCAGCATGTCCATCAGTGAATGGGTCTGCTCGCCATCGTCGATGGTCAACTGCACCAGGCGACGGGTGTCCGGATGGATGGTGGATTCACGCAGCTGCGGCGGATTCATCTCGCCCAGGCCCTTGAAGCGGGTCACGTTGATGGCGCCCTTGATCTTCTCGCGTTCGATCTTGTCCAGCATCGAGCGCTTTTCTTCCTCATCCAGGGCGTAGAACACCTGCTTGCCCACGTCGATGCGGAACAGCGGCGGCATCGCCACGAACACGTGGCCGGCATCGACCAGCGCCGGGAAGTGCTTCAGGAACAGTGCGGTCAGCAGCGTTGCGATATGCAGGCCGTCGGAGTCGGCGTCGGCCAGGATGATCACCTTGCCGTAGCGCAGGCCACTGATGTCTTCCTTGCCCGGGTCACAGCCGATGGCCACCGCCAGGTTGTGCACTTCCTCCGAGGCCAGCACGCTGTTGGAGGACACTTCCCAGGTGTTGAGGATCTTGCCGCGCAGCGGCAGGATCGCCTGGAAATCCTTGTCGCGGGCCTGCTTGGCGCTGCCGCCTGCCGAGTCGCCCTCGACCAGGAACAGTTCGGTGCGCGACAGGTCCTGGCTGATGCAGTCGGCCAGCTTGCCGGGCAGGGCGGGGCCCTGAGTGACCTTCTTGCGGACGACCAGCTTCTCGGTTTTCAGGCGCGCGCTGGCGCGCTCGATCGCGATCTGCGCGATCTTCTCGCCCAGCTCCACGTTCTGGTTCAGCAGCAGGCTGAACGCATCGTGCGCGGCACCTTCGACGAAACCGGCGGCCTGACGCGAGGACAGGCGCTCCTTGGTCTGACCGCTGAACTGCGGGTCGGTCATCTTCAGCGACAGCACGAACGACACGCGGTCCCACACGTCTTCCGGGGCCAGCTTGACGCCGCGTGGCAGCAGGTTGCGGAAGTCGCAGAATTCGCGCAGCGCTTCCGTCAGGCCGGTGCGCAGGCCATTGGCGTGGGTGCCGTGCTGCGCGGTCGGGATCAGGTTGACGTAGCTTTCCTGTACCAGCTCGCCTTCCGGCAGCCAGGCCACGGCCCAGTCGACGATCTCGGTTTCTTTCTTCAGCGTGCCGACAAACAGATCGGCCGGCAGCGATTCGCGATCGCCCAGCTCCAGCCGCAGGTAATCGCGCAGGCCGTCTTCGTAGTGCCAGGTGTCGACCTCGCCGGTGGCTTCGTCGGTCAGCTTGACCGTCAGGCCCGGGCACAGCACAGCCTTGGCGCGCAGCAGGTGCTTGAGCGCGCGCACGGCGAACTTGGGCGTATCGAAGTACTTCGGGTCCGGCCAGAAGCGCAGGCGGGTACCGGTGTTCTTCTTGCCTACGGTGCCGACCACTTCCAGCGGCGAGGCGCGGTCGCCGTTGCGGAAGGTGATGCGGTGTTCGGCACCGTCGCGCTTGATGTGGATTTCCACCAGGGTCGACAGCGCATTGACCACGCTGACGCCGACGCCATGCAGGCCGCCGGAGAAGGTGTAGTTGTTGTTGTTGAACTTGCCGCCGGCATGCAGGCGGGTCAGGATCAGCTCGACGCCCGGGATCTTCTCTTCCGGATGGATGTCCACCGGCATGCCGCGGCCGTCATCGCTGACCTCCACGCTGCCGTCCTTGAACAGGGTGATCTCGATCGAGCGGGCATGGCCGGCGAGGGCCTCGTCCACCGAGTTGTCGATCACTTCCTGCGCCAGGTGGTTCGGGCGCGCGGTGTCGGTATACATGCCGGGGCGGCGCTTGACCGGGTCAAGGCCGGACAGGACTTCAATATCGGCGGCGTTATAGCGGGCGTTCATCTGTCTTCGAAAGCGTGGAGCGACGGGCAAGTGTGCGGTCTGGACCGGGAATTTGCACGCCTGCGGTTCAGCCTCGTTGGCGGGGAGGGGGTAAAATGGCAGCCGCTGGAACCGAACACCGGCGCCCCCCACATCCGAGCCATACCGCGAGGAGGACTCCATGAAGAAGTTGCTGACCATTGCGATCCTGGCTGCCGCCGCTGTTGCAGTGCCGATGGTGCTGGCGCAGAACGCCGGCCAGCCTGCTCCGCAGCAGGGTGACCAGGCCGACAAGGCGCAGTCTGAAGCCGAGGCCAAGGCCAAGCGCCGCGCGCAGGCCAATGCCGAGATGAAGGCCAAGGGCCAGCCGGTGCCGCAGCAGGAAGAAGAGGAAGAGGCACGCAAGAAGAAGTAATTCTTCTGCCCCTCCGAAGCCCTTCCCGCAAGGGTTTCACCCTTGAACGCCCCGCCCAGCGGGGCGTTTCTTTTTGCCGATGGCGTCATCTGCCCCTTGGGTTGGCGGCCATCTATCTGTAAACTATGGCTTTCCGGGAGTAAGTGCGTGTCCACCATTTGCGAATGGGCTGGCACGGCCAAGCGTGGCCTCCAGCAAAGCGGGTCGCAGGTGACGGTCGAAGTGACCGGCACGGCCGCCCCGACCTCGCAGGGTGGTTCCCCGTTGGCGCTCGGCGCCGGCCAGGCCCGCACCTCCCTCGCTGCTCCAGCGAACCGGAAAACCCCCTTTCTGCTCCACGCCCGCCCCCCGGGCAGGCGTGGCGCTGCCGTTTTCCATTTCCAGACAGGATGCTTGCAGCCATGACTCCCTTGATTTTCGTAACCGGCGGCGTGGTGTCCTCGCTCGGCAAAGGTATTGCCGCCGCGTCACTGGCCGCCATTCTCGAAGCGCGTGGCCTGAAGGTCACGATGATGAAGCTCGATCCGTACATCAACGTCGACCCGGGCACCATGAGCCCGTTCCAGCACGGTGAGGTGTATGTCACCGACGACGGCGCCGAGACCGACCTCGACCTGGGCCACTACGAGCGCTTCGTGCGCACCCGCCTGAGTCGCAAGAACTCGGTCACCACCGGTCGCATCTATGAGGAAGTGATCCGCAAGGAGCGCCGCGGCGACTACCTGGGCGCGACCGTACAGGTCATTCCGCACATCACCGACGAGATCCGTCGCTGCATGGATGAAGCCACCGAGGGCTTCGACGTGGCCCTGGTGGAGATCGGCGGCACCGTCGGCGACATCGAGTCGCTGCCGTTCCTGGAGGCGATCCGCCAGGTACGCACCGAGCGTGGCCCGGAAAAGGCACTGTTCATGCACCTCACCCTGGTGCCGTACATCGCCGCCGCGGGTGAGCTGAAGACCAAGCCGACCCAGCACTCGGTGAAGGAGCTGCGCTCGATCGGCATCCAGCCGGACGTGCTGCTGTGCCGTTCGGAACAGCCGGTACCGGATTCGGAGCGTCGCAAGATCGCCCAGTTCACCAACGTCTCCGAGCGCGCGGTGATCAGCGTGCCCGACGTCGATGTGCTGTACCGCATTCCGATGGGCCTGCACGCACAGGGCCTGGACGAGATCGTCATCAACCAGCTGAAGCTGGCCGACAAGGCCGGCCCGGCCGACCTGTCGATGTGGGAAGACGCCGTCGATGCCACCCTGCATCCGCTGGATGCGGTGACCATCGCGGTGGTCGGCAAGTACATCGACCACCAGGACGCCTACAAGTCGGTCGGCGAGGCGCTCAAGCACGGTGGCCTGCGCCAGCGCACCAAGGTCACCCTGAAGTGGCTGGAAGCGCAGGACCTGGAAGGCAGCGACATGTCGGCGCTGGCCGATGTCGACGGCATCCTGGTGCCGGGTGGTTTCGGCGACCGTGGTTTCGAAGGCAAGGTGCTCACCTCGCAGTACGCCCGTGAGCAGAAGGTGCCGTACTTCGGCATCTGCTACGGCATGCAGGCTGCCGTGGTCGACTACGCGCGCCACGTTGTGGGCCTGGAAGACGCCAACAGCACCGAGAACGACCGCCAGTCGCCGAACCCGGTGATCGGCCTGATCACCGAATGGCGCACCGCCACCGGCGACGTGGAAAAGCGTGACGACAAGAGCGACCTGGGCGGCACCATGCGCCTGGGCCTGCAGGAACAGCGCCTGAAGCCGGGCACGCTGGCCCGCGAGCTGTACGGCAAGGACGTGGTCTCCGAGCGCCACCGCCACCGTTACGAGTTCAACAACCGCTATCGCACCCAGCTGGAAGACGCCGGCCTGGTGATCGCCGGCAAGTCGATGGACGACACCCTGGTGGAAGTGATTGAACTGCCGCGCGACCAGCATCCGTGGTTCCTGGCCTGCCAGGCGCACCCGGAATTCCTGTCCACCCCGCGTGATGGCCACCCGCTGTTCATCGGCTTCATCCGTGCCGCGCGCGAGCGCAAGGCCGGTGGCAAGCTGCTGCAGGAAGTGCGCGCCTGACTTGTCATGGGGGCCGCCGGCCCCCATCTTGCTCGCTTCAACCCCAGCGCACCGGCACTGCCGGTGTAGCGGACAACAAGGAAACGCCATGAAACTGTGTGGATTCGAGGTCGGGCTGGACCAGCCCCTGTTCCTGATCGCCGGCCCCTGCGTGATCGAGTCGATGCAGCTGCAGCTGGATACCGCCGGCAAGCTGAAGGAAGTGACCGACAAGCTCGGTGTGAACTTCATCTTCAAGTCCAGCTTCGACAAGGCCAACCGTACCTCCGGCACGGCCTTCCGTGGCCCGGGCATGGAAGAGGGCCTGAAGGTGCTGGCCGAGGTCAAGAAGCAGATCGGCGTGCCGGTGCTGACCGACGTGCACGAGTACACCCCGATGGACGAAGTGGCCTCGGTGGTGGACGTGCTGCAGACCCCGGCGTTCCTGGTCCGCCAGACCGACTTCATCCGCAAGGTGTGCTCGGCCGGCAAGCCGGTCAACATCAAGAAGGGCCAGTTCCTGGCGCCGTGGGACATGAAGCCTGTCGTCGAGAAGGCCAAGGCCACCGGCAACGAGCAGATCATGGTCTGCGAGCGTGGCGCCAGCTTCGGTTACAACAACCTGGTCAGCGACATGCGTTCGCTGGCGGTGATGCGCGATACCGGCTGCCCGGTGGTGTTCGACGCCACCCATTCGGTGCAGCTGCCGGGCGGGCAGGGCACCAGTTCCGGTGGCCAGCGCGAGCATGTGCCGGTCCTGGCCCGTGCCGCAGTCGCCGTGGGCATCTCCGGCCTGTTTGCCGAGACCCATCCGGACCCGTCCAAGGCACTGTCCGATGGCCCCAATGCGTGGCCGCTGGACCAGATGGAAGCCCTGGTCGAGACCCTGATGGAGCTCGATGCGGTGACAAAGAAGCACGGCTTCTCGCGCTTCGCGTGAGTCAGCACCCGCAGGCGGCGCTGGAGATCCAGCGTCGTCGCCGGCAGTGGCGGCGGTGGCCGTGGGGCCCGATCGCACTCGGTCTGGCCCTGCTCTCGGTATCGGGCGTATTCGCCATTGGCATGCTGTTCGGTGCCGGTATGCGCCCGTCCAGCGCCGGCGGCCCGGTAGTGAACCTGATGCCCTTCGTCATCGCCTTGGCGGTGGCCGAAGTGCTGACCATTTCCGCAGGGTTTTTCGCCGCGGTGCTCGGCTGGCGTCTGAACCGGGGCAGGGTCACCGCTGCACTGGCGATGGTCCTGCTGTCGCTGTGGGCGGGCATCCTGCTGCACGATCTTCTTTGATGAATACGATGCCTGAACCCTCGCGCAGCTGGCCGTGGGGCCTGATCGCCCTGTTGCTGTCGGTGCTCGCCTGGGGCGGCTTGCTCGTGGGCGTGCTGGCCTTCGCCGCCAGCTTCCGTCCGCCGGGGGATGGCAACAACGGCGTGCAGGCCATGCAGTACTGGATGCTGGGCGCGCTGGTCACGCTGGTGCTGTCCTTCGTGGGCAGCCTGGTGGCGATGGTGATGGCCTGGCGACGTCGGCGCGGGCCGGTGTGCGCGACCATTGCCGGTGCCCTGCTGGTGATGCTGGTGTCGCTGCTGCTGATCGTGATCGGGTCCAGCTGGGGCTGATGCCCATCACGCCATTTGGCAAGTGAGGGGTAGCCGGGGATAATCACGCGGCATTCGTTTTTGTCGCCCCCTCTCCATACAGGTAACCGGCCCGACCATGAGTACGATCCGCAGCATCCATGCCCGTGAAATCCTCGACAGCCGTGGCAACCCCACGCTGGAAGCCGAAGTCACCCTGGAGGACGGTTCGTTCGGTCGCGCCGCGGTTCCCTCCGGCGCATCGACCGGCACCAAGGAAGCGGTGGAGCTGCGTGACGGCGACAAGACCCGTTACCTCGGCAAGGGCGTGCGCAAGGCCGTCGACAACGTCAACGGCGCCATCGCCAACGCACTGAAGGGCTTCGAGGCCACCGACCAGGCCGGCCTGGACCGTCGCCTGATCGATCTGGATGGCACCGAGAACAAGGGCCGCCTGGGCGCCAACGCACTGCTGGGTGTTTCCATGGCCGCCGCGCATGCCGCTGCTGCCTCCAGCAAGCAGGCACTGTGGCAGTACCTGGCCGGCAAGACCGGTGCGACCCCGTCGCTGCCGGTGCCGATGATGAACATCATCAACGGCGGCGCGCACGCCGACAACAACGTCGATTTCCAGGAGTTCATGGTGCTGCCGGTCGGCTTCACCTCGTTCTCCGAAGCGCTGCGTGCCGGTACCGAAATCTTCCATTCGCTGAAGTCGGTGCTGAAGGGCCACGGCCTGAGCACGGCGGTGGGCGACGAAGGCGGCTTCGCGCCGGACTTCCGCAGCAACGTCGAAGCGCTGGACACCATCCTCGAAGCCATCGGCAAGGCCGGCTACACCGCCGGTGAAGACGTGCTGCTGGGCCTGGACGTGGCCTCCAGCGAATTCTTCGAGAACGGCAAGTACAACCTGGTCGGCGAGAACAAGCGCCTGACCTCCGAGCAGTTCGTCGACTTCCTGTCTGACTGGGCCGCGCAGTACCCGATCATCACCATCGAAGACGGCCTGGCCGAGAACGACTGGGCGGGCTGGAAGCTGCTGACCGATCGCATCGGCAAGAAGGTGCAGCTGGTCGGCGACGATCTGTTCGTCACCAATCCGAAGATCTTCCAGGAAGGCATCGATTCGGGCACCGCCAATGCGATCCTGATCAAGGTCAACCAGATCGGTACCCTCAGCGAAACGCTGGAAGCGATCGCCATGGCCGACCGTGCCGGTTACGCCGCCGTGGTCTCGCACCGTTCGGGTGAAACCGAGGACACCACCATCGCCGACATTGCGGTGGCGACCACCGCTACCCAGATCAAGACCGGCTCGTTGTGCCGCAGCGATCGCGTGGCCAAGTACAACCAGCTGCTGCGCATCGAGGAAGCCCTCGGCGCCGGCGCGCGTTACGCTGGTCGTGACGCGTTCGTGTCGCTGAAGCGCTGAGCCGATGCGCGACTGGCGCTGGCTGCTGTTGTTGCTGGCCCTGCTGCTGGCATGGCTGCAGTACCGTTTCTGGTTCGGCCCGGGCAATTCGGGTGAAGTGATGATGCTCGAAGCCCAGGTCGCCAACCAGGAGCGGGACAATGACGGTCTGCAGCAGCGTAATGACGCGCTTGCTGCCGAAGTGAAGGACCTCAAGGAAGGCCAGTCCGCCATCGAAGAGCGCGCGCGCAGCGAGCTGGGCATGATCAAGCCCGGCGAGAAGTTCTATCGCGTCGTGGAAGATGCACCGACGCGTCCGGCGCAGCCTGCGCCGGTTGCGGCCCCGGCCGGTGACCATCCGGCGGACGTGCCATGAGCGCGGCGATCTGGGTGGTTGTTCCGGCCGCAGGACGCGGCACGCGTTTCGGTGCGCCGTTGCCCAAGCAGTACCTGCAGGCGGGCGGGCAGACCCTGCTCGCCCATACCCTGGACACGCTGCTGGCACACCCGGCCGTGGCCGGGGCGATGGTGGTGATCGGTGCGGACGATGCCGACTGGCCGGGCTGGAGCGAATGGGCCGGAAAGCCGGTGCTGACCTGCACCGGTGGCGCCACCCGCGCCGCCTCGGTGCTGGCGGGGCTGCAGGCCCTGCCGGACAGCGTGCGTGCCGATGAATTCGTGCTGGTGCATGATGCGGCGCGTCCGAACCTGTCGCAGGCCGATCTTGGCCGCCTGCTGGAAGTGGGCCGCACCGATCCGGTCGGCGCCATCCTGGCCGCGCCGGTACGCGACACGCTCAAGCGTGCTGGCGACGATGGCGGCATCGATGGCACCGAGCCACGTGAGCGCCTGTGGCGTGCACTGACGCCGCAGCTGTTCCGCCGTCACCAGCTGATCCGCGCATTGTCCGAAGCGGCCGCTGCCGGTATCGACGTCACCGACGACGCCATGGCCATGGAGCGCCAGGGCCAGCGTCCGCTGCTGGTGGAAGGCAGCGAGGACAACTTCAAGGTCACCACCCCGGCCGATCTCGATCGTTTCGAATTCGTACTCTCCCGCCGCGCCGGCTGACCGCCCGCGCGGCCCTGCTGCAAGGGCTGCATCCATGAGCACCTCCCCGTTCCCGCCCGTCCGTATCGGCCAGGGCTACGACGTCCATGCCTTCGGTGAAGGCGACCACATCATGCTCGGTGGCATCGCGGTGCCGCACAGCTGCGGCGTGCTTGCGCACAGCGACGGCGACGTCATCCTGCACGCGTTGTGTGACGCCATGCTCGGTGCGATCGCGCTGGGCGACATCGGCCAGCACTTCCCGCCCACTGACGACCGCTGGAAGGGCGCGGACAGCAGCGAGTTCGTGCGCCATTGCGATGGCCTGCTGCGCGAGCGCGGCTGGCGTGTCGGCAACACCGACATCACCGTGATCTGCGAACGGCCCAAGGTCGGCCCGCATGCGCTGGCCATGCGCGAGCGCATCGGTGAACTGTTGCAGCTGCCGTTGGATGCGGTGAGCGTCAAGGCCACCACGTCCGAGAAGCTGGGCTTCACCGGCCGTGGCGAAGGCATCGCTGCGCAGGCGGTCGTGCTGCTGGTGCCCGCATGATCCCGTTGCCGCTCGCGTTTGGTGCGCCGCTGCTGCAGGCGCGCATCCGCACCACGCCGGAAGATTTCCAGGTCGATGAGTTGCCCGCTTTCGAAGCGACCGGTGAAGGCGAGCATCTGCTGCTGCATATCCGCAAGCGTGGCGCCAATACGGTGCACGTGGCCAAGGTCCTGGCCAAGTGGGCGGGCCTGCCGGAAATGGCGGTCAGCTACGCCGGCATGAAGGATCGCAACGCGGTCACCACCCAGCGTTTCAGCGTACATCTGCCCAAGCGCGTCGCGCCCGATCTGGCCGAGCTGGCCAGTGACGAGATCGAGGTGATCGACTCCACCTGGCACAACCGCAAGCTGCAGCGCGGTGCGTTGGCGGGCAACCGCTTCAGGCTGGTGCTGCGCGATGTGCAGGGAGATGCAGCGGCAATCGACGAACGCCTTCAGCAGATCGCCACGCGCGGCCTGCCGAACTGGTTCGGCGAGCAGCGCTTCGGGCGCGATGGCGGCAACGTTCCCGCTGCGTTGGCGATGTTCGGTGGCCGTCGCATGCGCAAGGACCAGCGTTCGCTGCTGTTGTCGGCGGCGCGTTCGGCCTTGTTCAACCGCGTGCTCGCTGCACGCGTGGAGCAGGGCAGCTGGGACCAGCCGCTGCAGGGCGAAGTGTGGATGCTGGACGGCAGCCGCAGCGTGTTCGGCCCCGAGCCCTACAGCGACGTGCTGGCCGAGCGCCTGGCACGTTTCGACATCCACCCCAGTGCTCCGTTGTGGGGCGAGGGTGAACTGCGTAGCAGTGACGCGGCCCGTGAGCTGGAGTTGGCGGCGCTGGATGATGACGAATCCAAGGCGCTGCGCGCCGGCCTGGAAGAGGCGCGGCTGAAGCAGGAGCGGCGCGCGCTGCGGCTGCGTCCGGCGCTGCTGCAGCACCAGTGGCTGGCCGATGATGTACTGGAGTTGTCCTTCGCGCTGCCGCCGGGCTGCTATGCCACCGCGGTCCTGCACGAGCTCGGCCAGGTCGAAGACGCTTCGCAGGCCTGACGGAAATGGTGGCGGAGGCGAAGAGCATCCACGCAGGCGTGGATCCACTTTCCTCCGCCCGCCACAGTAGATCCACGCCATGCGTGGATGCGTTACCTCAACGCCGCGCCAGCAGCACCAGCACTGCGCCGGTGCCGCCTTGCCCGGTCGGGGCGGAATGGAAGGCCAGCACGTCGTTGCGCAGGCGCAGCAGCCGGTCCACCAGGTTCTTCAGCACCGGCGCACTTCCATCGGACTGCAGGCCCTTGCCGTGGATGATGCGCACGCAGCCGTACTCGTGGGCGTGCGCCTCCAGCAGGAACTGGCGCAGCATCATCTCGGCCTGCGCGGCGGTGGCGCCGTGCAGGTCCAGTTCGTCCTGCACCGAGTACTGTCCGCGCTTCAGGCGCTGGAACAGGCGTGGCGGCAGGTTGTCGCGCCGGTAGCTGGCAACGTCGCCCGCTTCCAGCGGGGCGTTGTCGCGCAGCAGCCGGGCGAACTCACCGGCGGCTTCTGCGTCGTCGCGCTCGGCCATGCGCGCGCGCGGTCTGGGCCGCGGCGCGGCAGGCGCGGGCTCCACTTCCTTGCGCAGCGGCGTCACTTCGCCGATGGCTGCACGGAACAATGCAGCCGGATCTTCGTCTTCAGGGTGCGACATGCGCACAGGTTAAACCGCCTGCGCGGGTCTGCCTATGACCGTTGGATGTCGCCCGTGACCGCAGACAGGGTAGGACCCAGCGCCCGCTTGCGGCACAATAGTCGGCGCACTTGCGGAGCTGCCGCCTCCCTGGAGGAGACGGGCGGGCTTCGCCCACGTTGCAAGGTGACGGGATCGAATTCTTGGAAAATCAAGCGGTTAAATCGAAGATGCGCATCCTGGTCAGCAATGATGACGGTGTCGACGCGGCGGGCATCCGGATGCTTGCATCCGTGCTGCGCGAGGCCGGGCACGAAGTCACGGTGGTCGCACCCGACCGCGACCGCTCCGGCGCCAGCAATTCGCTGACCCTGGATCTGCCGATCCGGCTCAAGCGCATCGACCACTACACCGTGTCGGTGGCCGGCACGCCCACCGACTGCGTGCACCTTGCGCTGACCGGCCTGCTCGAATTCGAGCCTGACATTGTCGTGTCCGGTATCAACAATGCCGCCAACCTCGGCGACGACGTGATCTATTCCGGCACCGTCTCGGCAGCGATGGAAGGTCGTTTCCTCGGTCTGCCCGCTGTTGCGGTGTCGCTGGTGACCCGCAATCACGACCCCAAGCATTTCGAGACGGCGGCGCGTGCCGCAGTGGAGATTGTTGCCCGCCTCAAGGCCGATCCGCTGCCGGCCGACACCATCCTCAACGTCAATGTGCCGGACCTGCCGTGGAGCGAGGTCAAGGGCTTCGAAGTCACCCGCCTGGGTAACCGCCATCGCGCCGAAGGCTGCATTGCGCAGAAGGACCCGCGCGGCAACGAGGTGTACTGGATCGGTCCGGCCGGCCGCGAGCAGGACTCCGGCCCGGGCACCGATTTCCATGCGGTGCGCACCGGCCATATTTCGATCACGCCGATCCAGGTCGACCTGACCCGCTACCAGGCGCTGGAAAAGGTCGCCAGCTGGGTCGGCGGCCTCACCGCCGCGCTGGACCAGCCGGCATGAGCCCACGCCTGCGCCTGCAGCCGGAAGCGGTCGGCATCGGCATGACATCGCAGCGTGTGCGCGACCGCTTGGTCGACCGCCTGCGCGAAGCTGGCATCGTCGACGAGTCGACGCTGAACGCGATCCGGGTGGTGCCGCGCCATCTGTTCATCGATGAGGCCCTGGCCTCGCGCGCATATGAAGACACCGCGCTGCCGATCGGCCACGGCCAGACCATTTCACAGCCGTGGGTGGTCGCGCGGATGACCGAGGCCGTGTTACAGGTGGCGCCGAAGAAGGTGCTCGAAGTGGGTACCGGCTCCGGCTATCAGGCCGCAGTGCTTGGTGCGCTGGGGCTGGAGGTCTATACCGTCGAGCGCATCGGTGACCTGCTGCGGCAGGCGCGCAAGCGTTTCCGCGCGCTGGGCATGAACATCCGCACCAAGCACGACGACGGTCGCGTGGGCTGGGCCGAGCATGGCCCGTTCGACGCCATCGTGGTTACCGCCGCCGCACCCGCACTGGTCGATGCCCTGGTCGAGCAGCTGGCCGCAGGTGGTCGCCTGGTCGCCCCGGTCGGTGGCGCGGGCGCACAGTCGCTGGTGCAGCTCGACCGCAAGGACGACGGCAGCATCGAACAACGCGTGCTGGCGCCGGTCACCTTCGTGCCGCTGCTGTCTGGCATGCTCGATTGAATCCACGGAGCAGGGTTGCATGAAGATTTTCGGGCCGCTGTACGAGCGGGCGATGAAGTGGGCTGCGCATGAGCGCGCGCCGACCTATTTGATGGTGCTGAGCTTTTTCGAAGCCATCATCTTCCCGGTGATGCCGGAAGTGATGCTGGCGCCGATGTGCGTGGCCCAGCCCAAGCGCGGCTGGTGGTTCGCCACCCTCAGCCTGGCTGGCTCGATGGTTGGCGCGGTGATCGGTTACGCGCTGGGCCACTACGCGTTCGAAGCGGTCAAGCCGATGTTCGAGGCGCTGGGCATGCTGCCGGCGATCGAGCAGGGCATCGCTACCGTGCAGGCCAAGATGGTGGAATCGCCCTGGGCGGTGTTCACTTTCCTGGTGCTGGGTGGTTTCATGCCGATTCCGATGAAGGTCTTCACGTGGGCATCGGGTATCGTCGGCGTGCCGATGCCGCAGTACCTGTTGAGCATGTTGATCGGTCGTGGCAAGCGCGTGTTCGTGCTGGCTGCGGTCATCCGTATCGGTGGTGCGCGCGCCGAAGCAGCGCTGCGCCGATGGATTGAACCGCTGGGCTGGATCGCCACCGCGTTGGTGGTGGTGCTGATCGCCTGGCTTGTATGGAGGTCGAAGTTCGCATGAGTGCAGATCGTCTGAGCAAGGGAGTGCGCATCGGCGCGCTGGCGTTGCTGGTATCCACCCTGGCCGCCTGTGGCACCGCCACCGTGGTCCGGCCCAGTGGCGGCGGCAGCAGTGGCGTCAGCACGCCGAAGACGTCGGTGCCCAAGCCGGGGCAGACGGTGGTCGTGCGCAAGGGCGACACCATCTATGCGCTGGCCCGCATCCACGACATCACGCCGGCCGACCTGATCGCCTGGAACAACCTGGACAACCCGTCGACCATTTACCCGGGGCAGGTGATCCGCCTGTATCCGGCCGGTTCCGGTGGCGGCCGTGCGCCGACCACCGTGGTCACCGCGCCGCGTCCGGCTGGCAGCACGTCTGGCGGCAGTACCGCGCCGACGCCGGGTCCGGCTGGTCCGGTCAAGAGCAACATCGCCTGGCGCTGGCCGGCCGATGGCGCAGTCGTGGGCCGCTACGTGGCCGGCGATGCGACCAAGCAGGGCGTGGACATCGCCGGCACCAGCGGCGCGCCGGTGAAGGCCACGGCCAATGGCGTGGTGGTGTATTCCGGCGCCGGCCTGGTCGGCTATGGCGAGCTGATCATCATCAAGCACAGTGACCAGTGGCTGTCGGCCTACGGCCACAACCGCAAGCGCCTGGTCAATGAAGGGCAGAGCGTGAAGGCCGGCGAGCAGATCGCCGAGATGGGCCGTACCGGCGCCAACCGGGACATGCTGCACTTCGAGATCCGCTACAACGGCAAGCCGGTCGACCCGCAGCAGTATCTGCCGGCGAAGTAACCGGCCGCTCTTTTTACGGGCGGATCCCCGGCCCGGCGCAGCGCGCCGGGCGTTCGCCAAGGGCGCGTCCCATGGGCCGCAAGCGCCCTCGGCTCACCCGCTACAACGGCAAGCCGGTCGACCCGCAGCAGTATCTGCCGGCGAAGTAACCGGCCGCTCTTTTTCCGGGCGGATCCCCGGCCCGGCGCAGCGCGCCGGGCGTTCGCCGAGGGCGCGTCCCATGGGCCGCAAGCGCCCTCGGCTCACCCGCTACAACGGCAAGCCGGTCGACCCGCAGCAGTATCTGCCGGCGAAGTGACCGGACATTCGCCCGCCTTGCGGGCGGATCACGGGAGCGCCGGGCCATGCCCGGCGGCCTGGGGCCTCAGCCTTCCAGGATGAAAGCGGCCGCTACCTTGCGGCCTTCGCCGGCAAGGATGTTGAAGGTGCGCGCGGCAGCCGGATTGTTCATCACTTCCAGGCCGATACCACGCGACAGGCAGGCGGCCATGACAACCGCCGGCGGAAACGCCTGGCGCTCGCCGGTGCCGAGCAGTATCAACGCCGGCTTCAGTGCCAGGATCGGCTCCAGGTCCGCCACCTGCAGCGCCGCGACGTCGGTCACCGGCCACTGCTCGACCAGCTGGTCCGGGGTCAGGAAGAAGCTGTTGCCCAGAACGCGATCATTCACCCGTGCCGAGCGACCGTCAGCGGCGCGCAGGCTGTAGGCGTAGTCGGGCAGTTCGTGGTTCAGCTGCATGGCAGGGTCCGATCAGCCGCGCGGCAGCACGATCTGGCGGTGTTCCTTGCTCGGGCGATACAGCACGGCCACATGGCCGATACGCTGTACCAGCGCACTGTCGGTGGCCTGCACGATCTCGCCGATCATCACGTCGCGGGCGTCACGGTCTTCGGCGGCAACTTTCACCTTGACCAGTTCGTGGCGTTCCAGCACTTCGTTCAGCTCGGTCAGGAAGGCCGGAGTGACGCCCTTGCCGCCGGTCTGCAGCAGGGCCTTCAGGTCGTGGGCTTGGCCGCGCAGGAAACGGGTCTGGGAAGGGGTCAAGGCAGTGGGCATGCAGAAAACACGGTTGAATGGGACGATCAGGGTATCATGGCGACCCCATCAGCCCCTATTTCCAATGGCTACCCGCAGCAAAAGCAGCCAGCGCTGGCTCAAGGAACATTTCTCCGATCCCTTCGTGAAGAAGGCCCAGGCCGAAGGCATGCGCTCCCGTGCTGCCTACAAGCTTGAAGAACTGCTTGAACGTGACCGGTTGCTGAAGCCGCACATGGTGGTGGTCGACCTCGGTGCGGCCCCGGGCGGCTGGTCTCAGCAGGTTCGGAGACAGATCGGCGATACCGGTCGCGTGCTGGCCCTGGACATCCTGGACATGCCGCCGCTGGCCGGTGTGGAGTTCCTTCATGGTGACTTCAGGGAAGAAACCGTCCTATCGGAGTTTGAAGCCATGCTCGGGGATCAGCCGGTAGACCTTGTGCTGTCGGACATGGCCCCCAATAAGAGTGGTGTGGGCGCGGTCGACCAGCCGCGGATGATGCACCTGGCGGAGCTGGCTCTGGATTTTGCCGACAACCACCTCAAGACCGGTGGGGCATTCCTGATCAAGCTGTTCCAGGGCGAAGGCTTTGACGACTACGTGCGCGACATGCGCCGCCGGTACGACAAGGTCTCCATCCGCAAGCCGGAAGCCTCGCGCAAACGCTCTCCCGAGGTGTATGCCTTGGGTCAGGGAAAACGCGCCCACATGAAGTAAGCTCGACCCCGTAAGTTCGACCCCAACGCAACGCCAGCACTAAGAGGAACACCGGAGCCAATGAGGATGAACGACTTGACCAAGAACCTCCTGCTATGGGTGGTCGTCGCCGTCGTGCTGATGGTGGTCTTCCAGAGCTTCTCGCCCAAGACCTCGGGGGCCGGGGCGCAGGGCGCTTCGTACTCGCAGTTCCTGGACCAGGTGGACACCGGCAACGTGCAGAAAGTCGCCTTCGGCGGCGATACGCGCGGCGGCACCAGCCAGATCACCTACACCACCCGTGGTGGACAGTCGTCCACCATCACCGCGCCGTTCGATCGCGACCTGATCAACGTGCTGCGCACCAAGAATGTCGAGATCGTGCAGGAAGAGCCGTCCAGCGGCATCTCCCTTGGCGCGATCCTGATGAATTTCCTGCCGGTCATCCTGATCATCGGCTTCTGGTTGTTCATCATGCGGCAGATGCAGGGCGGTGGCGGCGGTGCCAAGGGCGCGATGTCCTTCGGCAAGTCGCGCGCCAAGCTGCAGGGCGAAGACCAGATCAAGGTCACCTTCGCCGACGTTGCCGGCTGCGACGAAGCCAAGGAAGAGGTCGGCGAACTGGTCGACTTCCTGCGTGACCCGTCCAAGTTCACCAAGCTCGGCGGCAAGATCCCGCGCGGCGTGCTGATGGTCGGCCCTCCGGGTACCGGCAAGACGCTGCTGGCCAAGGCCATCGCCGGTGAAGCCAAGGTGCCGTTCTTCTCGATCTCCGGTTCGGACTTCGTGGAAATGTTCGTCGGCGTCGGTGCCAGCCGTGTGCGCGACATGTTCGAGCAGGCCAAGAAGCACGCGCCGTGCATCATCTTCATCGATGAAATCGACGCCGTCGGCCGTCACCGTGGTGCCGGCCTGGGCGGCGGTCATGACGAGCGCGAGCAGACCCTGAACCAGCTGCTGGTCGAGATGGATGGTTTCGAAGGCGGCGAAGGCGTGATCGTGATCGCAGCGACCAACCGTCCGGACGTGCTGGACCCGGCGCTGCTGCGTCCGGGCCGCTTCGACCGCCAGGTGGTGGTCGGTCTGCCGGACGTGAAGGGCCGCGAGCACATCCTCAAGGTGCACATGCGCAAGCTGCCGCTGGCCGATGACGTCGTGCCGATGGTGATCGCGCGTGGTACCCCGGGCTTCTCCGGTGCCGACCTGGCCAACCTCTGCAACGAGGCCGCCCTGTTCGCCGCCCGTGGCAACGAGAAGGAGGTCCGCATGGACCACTTCGATCGTGCCCGCGACAAGATCCTGATGGGTGCCGAGCGCCGTTCGATGGCCATGAGCGAGGAGGAGAAGACCCTCACCGCCTACCACGAAGCTGGTCACGCCATTGTCGGTCGCCTGGTGCCCGAGCACGATCCGGTCTACAAGGTCACGATCATTCCGCGCGGCCGTGCGCTGGGTGTGACCATGTACCTGCCGGAAGGCGACAAGTACTCGATCAACCGCGTGGCGATCAACTCGCAGTTGTGCTCGCTGTATGGCGGTCGTGTCGCCGAAGAACTGATCTTCGGGCCGGACAAGGTCACCACCGGTGCGTCCAACGACATCGAGCGTGCCACCAAGATGGCCCGCAACATGGTCACCAAGTGGGGCCTGTCGGAGACCCTGGGACCGATCGCCTACGGTGAAGAGGACGATGAAGTGTTCCTCGGCCGTTCGGTCACCCAGCACAAGAGCGTGTCCAACGACACGGCGCGCCGCATCGATGAGGAAGTGCGCAGCATCCTGGACAAGGCCTATGCCCGGACCACCGAGCTGCTGACCGCCAACGTCGACAAGCTGCATGCGATGACCCAACTGCTGCTGCAGTACGAGACCATCGACGCGCCGCAGATCGACGCCATCATGGAAGGCCGCGATCCGCCGCCGCCGATGGGGTGGACCAAGTCGAGCAAGGACGATGGCGGCAATGACAAGGGTGGCGACGCCCGTCCGCTGCCGCCGATCGCCGGTCCGGCCGAATCGATCTGACGGCCTGCCGTACGCAATGCAAGACGAGGCCGGGGCAACCCGGCCTTGTTGTTTCCGGGCCCCGGCCCATCCGTCCCGACCGTCTGCTGGAGTCCGCATGTCCGCCCCCAAGCCTGAACCGATTTCCCACACTGCCGAGATGGTGATCGCCACCGTGGTCGGCGTCGCTGTTGGCCTGACCGTGGACAATCTGCTGCTGGGCTGTGGCGTGGGTATCGCAGTGGGCATCCTGCTGAGCATCATCAAGACGCTGTACGTGGACCGGAAGCGTCGGCGCAAGTAGGGTTCTGCGGCCGGGCTGCGCCCGGCACCCACGGTAGTGCCGGCCGCTGGCCGGCAACCTCAACAGCAACAGCAACAGCCGGCATTCCGTGGGATGGCGGGGCGGTGTCGGATTGCGGGGACGCCGTGAACCCATCCTTGGGGGCTTGGCAGCCGCATTCATGCGGCTGACACCCCGCAATCCGACACCGCCCCGCCATCCCACGGAAACCCGCTGTTGCTGTGGCTTGCGCCCTGGCCTCTGCGGGTGCAGGGCGCAGCCCTGCCGCCGTAAACTAACCTTCGTTGCCTGCAGGATTGACCATGTTCGACATCTCGCCCCAGCTCGATTGCGCCGGCCGCATCCTGCGCCTGGACCGTGCCCGGGTCATGGGTATCGTCAACGTCACCCCGGATTCGTTCTCCGATGGTGGTGCCCATGACACCAGCGAGGCGGCGGTCGCGCATGGCCTGAAGCTGGTGGAGGAGGGCGCCGACCTGCTCGACATCGGCGGCGAATCGACCCGTCCGGGCGCGGCACCGGTGTCGATCGACGAAGAACTGCGTCGTGTCGTGCCAGTCATCGAGCAGCTGGCAGCGCGCACGGCGGTCCCGATCAGCATCGATACCTTCAAGCCGGAGGTGATGCGTGCCGCGGTTGCTGCAGGCGCCGGGATGATCAACGACATCTTCGGCCTGCGCCAGGACGGTGCGCTGCAGGCGGCGGCGGACGCAGGCGTGCCGGTGGTGCTGATGCACATGCAGGGCGAGCCGGGTCACATGCAGGCCGACCCGCAGTACGACGACGTGGTCGGCGAGGTCCATGGCTTCCTGGTGCAGCGGCTGTTCGCTGCGGAGATGGCCGGCATCGCGAAGAAGAATCTGGTGATCGACCTCGGCTTCGGCTTCGGCAAGACCACGGCCCACAACATGACGCTGCTGGCCCGTTCGGAGCGTTTCCTTGAACTGGGCGTGCCGATGCTGGCCGGGCTGTCGCGCAAGCGCAGCCTGGGCGAGCTGACCGGTCGCCAGTCGCCGGCAGAGCGTGTTGCTGCGTCGGTGGCCGCGCATCTGATCGCCGTGCAGCGCGGCGCCCGTATCGTGCGCGTGCACGATGTGGCAGCGACGGTCGATGCGTTGAAGGTCTGGCTGGCGGTCGAGGCGGTACCCGCCGTGCGGGTGGATGCCAAGCCCACCCTCCGCTGGCCGGACGAAGACTGATGGCAGTGGATCAGCGGCCGCTGGCGATCGCCGTGATGGGGCCGACCGCCAGCGGCAAGACCGCCACCGCGATCGCGCTGGCGCAACAACTGGAAGGTGAAATCGTCAGTGTCGATTCGGCGCTGATCTATCGCGGACTGGATATCGGTTCGGCCAAGCCGGATGCTGCCGAACGCGCGCAGGCGCCGCACCACCTGTTGGACCTGCGCGATCCCTGGCAGACCTATTCGGCCGCCGAGTTCGCCGCCGACGCCGGCCGCGTGGTGGCCGACATCGTCGCCCGGGGCAAGACGCCGATCCTGGCCGGCGGCACGGGCCTGTACTTCCGTGCACTGCTGCAGGGGCTGTCGCCGATGCCGGAAGCAGACCCGGCGGTGCGCGACGCGTTGAGCGCCGAGGCCGCCGAGCGTGGCTGGGCGGCCCTGCACGCTGAACTTGCCACCGTCGACCCCGCCGCCGCAGCACGTATCCATGCCACCGACCCGCAACGCATCCAGCGGGCGCTGGAGGTCTACCGGCTGACCGGCACGCCGATCAGTGAATGGCAGCGCCGCCCCGGCGTCGCCCCGTTGCCGGTGCGCACATTGAAGCTGATTCTGGCGCCGCGCGACCGCGCCGTCCTGCACCAGCGCATCGAGGCCCGCTTCGACGCCATGCTCGCCCACGGCTTTCTCGACGAAGTACGCGCGCTGCGTGCGTTGCCGGACATGCAGGCGGTCGCCACGCCGCTGGACCTCCCGGCCGTCCGCGCGGTCGGGTATCGCCAGGCCTGGGAGTACCTGGACGGCGAGGGGGACGAGGCCCGCTTCCGTGACAAGTCCATTTTCGCCACCCGGCAACTGGCCAAGCGCCAGCTGACCTGGCTGCGCGGCGAGCTTGATGCACGCTGGTTCGACCCCCATATGGATGGGGAGCGCCTGGCAGCCGCGGTGTCGACCTTCGTTGCACGCTGAACCGACGCTGGCCGTGTACCATCATGGGCCGGCAAGCGGCTCGGGGGCCGCGGCAACCGCCGGCTACCAATAAGAACAATAATCAGGAGTGTGCAATGTCCAAGGGGCAATCGCTGCAGGATCCTTTCTTGAATGCACTGCGGCGCGAACGCGTGCCGGTTTCGGTGTACTTGGTCAACGGCATCAAGCTGCAGGGCACGATCGAATCGTTCGATCAGTTCGTGGTCCTGCTGCGCAACACCGTCAGCCAGATGGTCTACAAGCACGCCATTTCCACCGTGGTGCCGGCGCGCAACGTCAAGGTCGGCCCGGGTGGTGGGTACGTGCAATCAGGTGAGGATGGTCAGGCGGGTGATGAAGCAGACGAATGATGTTGGAGCGGTGAATGTTTGACCGCTCGAAGAAGGGCGAACACGCCCTGTTGATCCAGCCGCATTTCGGCAAGCTGGAAGACGATGTGCTGGAAGAATTCGGTGATCTGGCCCGCTCGGCTGGGGCCAGCATCGCGATGACCATCACCGCGCGCCTGGATCGCCCGAACCCATCGACCCTGCTCGGCAGCGGCAAGCTGGATGAGATCAAGGCCGCCGCCGAAGCAACCGGCGCAGATCTGATCCTGGTCAACCACGCGTTGAGCCCGGGCCAGGAACGCAATCTGGAACGTTTCCTGGAGCGTCGGGTGATCGACCGTACCGGTCTGATCCTGGACATCTTTGCCCAGCGTGCGCGCAGCCATGAAGGCAAGCTGCAGGTCGAGCTGGCCCAGCTGCGCCATATGGCGACACGGCTGGTGCGCGGCTGGACCCATCTGGAGCGCCAGCGTGGTGGTTCGATCGGTCTGCGCGGCCCGGGTGAAACCCAGCTGGAAACCGATCGTCGCCTGCTGCAGAAGCGGGTTGAACAGCTGCAGAAGCGGCTGGAAAAAGTCGAAGTGCAGCGCACCCAGATGCGCCGTGCGCGTGTGCGCAGCGAATTGCCGCGCGTGGCCCTGGTGGGCTACACCAATGCCGGCAAATCGACCTTGTTCAATGCGATGACCGGCGCCGAGGCCTATGCGGCTGACCAGCTGTTCGCGACCCTGGATCCGACCGTGCGCCGCATAGCCGTGCCTGGTGGCAACGTCGTGCTGGCCGATACGGTTGGGTTCGTACGCGACCTGCCGCATGACCTGGTGGCGGCCTTCCGTTCGACCCTGTCTGAAGCGCGGGAAGCGGATTTCCTGCTGCACCTTGTCGATGCCGCCGATCCGCACCGCGAGGAGCGCATCGCCCAGGTCGACGAAGTGCTGACCGCCGTCGGTGCCGGCGACCTGCCGCAGCTGCTGGTGTTCAACAAGATCGACCGCATCGAGGGTGCCGACGTGCGCCACGATGGCCAGGACGGCGTGCCGGACGAATCGCGGCGTGAGCGGGTGTGGATCTCCGCCCGCGACGGGCAGGGCATCGAGCTGTTGCAAGCCGTGCTCGGCAAGCGGTTGGGTCTGCAGCACGTCACCGGCGAGCTGCGCCTGCCACCCAGTGCCGGCCGCCTGCGCGCGCGCCTGCACCAGCTGGAAGTGGTCCGCAGTGAACAGGCCGATGAAGAAGGCTGGCTGTTGCAGGTCGATCTTCCCATTGCCGAGGCCGAGAAGCTGGCGGCCAGCGCCGATGGCGAGCCGATCCGGGCCCTGCTGCCGGAAAAGCTGCCCGAATGGTGAGGGAGTGCCGGCCGTTGGCCGGCATGTCCTGCGGCCGCGACACCACCCTGCCATCTGCGGTACAACGTGCAGGTTCTTCACTTTTCAGCTACCCCGATGGCCTTCCCGACCGACGCCGAACTCAATGCCCAGGCCGCTGCGCTGGGCCAGCGCCTGCAGCAGGCTTCGCTGCAACTGGTGACTGCTGAAAGCTGCAGCGGTGGCTGGATCGCCAAGTGCATGACCGACATCGCCGGTTCCTCGGCGTTCTTCGACTGCGGCATGGTGGTTTACAGCTACGAAGCCAAGCAGCGCCTGCTCGGCGTGCGCGCGCAGACGCTGGAACAGTTCGGTGCGGTCAGCCGCGAAGCCGTGCTGGAAATGGTGTCCGGGGCGCTGGTCAATTCCGGTGCCGGCATCGCGGTGGCGGTGACCGGTATCGCAGGTCCGGGCGGTGGCAGCCCGGACAAGCCGGTCGGCAGTGTCTGGATCGGCTGGAAGCGTCGCGGCGGTTATGCCCGTGCCGAGCTGTTCCAGTTCGATGGTGACCGTGAAGCCATCCGTCGGCAAACCGTAGCGGCGGCATTGCACGGTATCGACGCCCAGCTGTGACATGCTGCTCCGGCAATCAACCGGAGTAGGCAACGATGTGGGAGACGCTGGGCACCGTCCGTGACCTTGGGCGGCTGCAGGAAATCGCCGCCGTCCTGATCCGCTATGGCTTCGGCGACGTCGTGCGGCGCATCGGCCTGGCCACGGTACTGGAACGTGCCGGCCGCCTGCTGCACTGGAACGAGGAGCGGCAGGAAATGCTGCGGATGACCGCGCCGGTGCGCGTGCGCAGCGCCCTGCAGGATCTCGGGCCGACGTTCGTGAAGCTGGGCCAGGTGCTCGCCACCCGCGTCGACCTGCTGCCACCGGACTGGATCGCCGAACTCTCCGAGTTGCAGAACGCGGTCCCCGCATTGCCCTACGAGAAGATCCGCGAACAGCTGGAGGCCGACCTCGGTGCGTCTCCGTCGCAGGTGTTCGCCTTCCTTGATGAAACCCCGATGGCCGCTGCTTCATTGGCCCAGGCCCACCGTGCGCGACTGCGCGATGGCCGGGAAGTGGTGCTGAAGGTGCGTCGCCCCGGTATCCGTGACGTCGTTGAAGCCGATCTGCGATTGCTGGCACGGCTGGCCGAGATCGTTGAGGCGCGCCTGCCCGATCTGCGCCGCTACCGGCCCGCCGAGGTGGTGCAGCAGTTCACCGTGTCGCTGCGACGCGAGCTGGATTTCGCCGCTGAGTGCCGCAACGCCGAGCGCATCGCGCGCAACTTTGAGGGGCGTGACGACATCCTGATTCCGGCGGTCCACTGGCAATGGACCTGCGAAAGCCTGAACGTGCAGGACTTCGTTGATGGAATTGCTGGACGTGATCTGGCCGGTGTCGATGCGGCTGGTCTCGACCGCCGTGAACTGGCCCGGCGCGGCGCCGACATCGTATTGAAGATGGTGCTGGAGGACGGCAGCTTCCACGCCGATCCGCACCCGGGCAACATCATCTACCTGCGCGACGGCCGCATCGGCGTGATCGATTTCGGCATGGTCGGGGCCTTGTCGGAGGTACGCCGCTTCCAGGTCGCACAGCTGCTGCATGGCCTGGTGGAACAGGACCCGCAGGGCGTGGCCGACGTGCTGCTGGACTGGGCGGGCGGCGTGGAGGTGGACGAGAACCGGTTGCAGCATGACATCAGCCTGTTCGTCGACCAGTACCGTGGCGTGCCGCTGAAGGACCTGCGTATCGGCCTGATGCTGGGCGACATCACCCAGTTGCTGCGCAGCTACAACCTGACCCTGCCGGCGGATCTGGCACTGATGATCAAGGCCTTCCTGACCCTGGAGGGCATGGGCCGCCAGCTCGACCCGGACTTCGACATGGCCAGCGCCGCACGCCCGTTCCTGGAGCGGGTGGTGCTGCAGCGCTATGCGCCGCGGGCGCTGTTCAAGCGTGGCCGACGCAGCTTGCTCGGCATGATCGACTTTGCCGGTGAACTGCCGCGGGACCTGCGCAAGCTGGTCCAGGCGGCGCGCCGTGGCCGCCTGCAGCTCAAGGTGGAGACCAGCGCGCTGCAGGGCTTCGGCGACCAGGTCAATCGTGCGGCGAACCGCTTGGTGATGGGGATCGTCACCGCAGCCTTGATCATCGGCTCCTCGATCGTGATGCACAGCGTAGGGGGCGTCTCCAGCCGCTGGCTGCTGGCGCTGGGCGTGTGCGGTTTCATCGGCGCAGGGTTCTGCGGGGTGTGGATCCTGTTCTCGATCTGGCGCAGCGGCAAGCACACGTAGTGTGCTTGCCGCTGCGGTTCCCACCGGGAATCGCGGAATCGCGCAGCGATTCCTGCAGAGCCGACCGCTGGCCGGCTGCTTTTGCGTTTGCCGCCCGGCTATTCGCCCGATAACCGAGCATGGCCCTGCACTACAGGTCGGTTTCGGCCCGCATTGCGCCTTGACGCACCCGGCACTTGCAGCGCTGGGTATTAGTAGTAATACTACTAACCATGGACCTGACCGACACCCAGCAGGCGATCCTGCAGTTGATCGCCGAGCGTATCGAGAGCGAAGGCGCACCTCCTTCGCAGACTGAAATCGCGCGTGCCTTCGGCTTCAAGGGCGTACGCGCAGCGCAGTATCACCTGGAGGCGCTGGAGCAGGCCGGGGCGATCCGTCGCGTGCCGGGCCAGGCCCGCGGCATCCGTCTGGTGCAGGCACCGCCGGTGGAGAAGCTTGCCGAGCCGGGTCTGCCCGACAGCGTCCTGCGTCTGCCGATCCTGGGTCGGGTTGCTGCGGGTCTGCCGATCGGCGCCGACATCGGCTCGGATGATTTCGTGGTGCTGGACCGCGTGTTCTTCTCGCCGGCACCGGATTACCTGCTGAAGGTGCAGGGCGATTCGATGATCGACGAAGGCATCTTCGATGGCGACCTGATCGGTGTGCACCGCACGCGCGATGCCCATTCCGGGCAGATCGTGGTGGCCCGCATCGATGACGAGATCACCGTCAAGCTGCTGAAGATCGCCAAGGATCGCATCCGCCTGCTGCCGCGCAATCCCGATTACAAGCCGATTGACGTGCTTCCGGACCAGGATTTCTCGATCGAGGGCCTGTACTGCGGGCTGCTACGACCGAACCGTTGACGATTCACCCTGCATTTCCCGCGGTCTTTTGTGGCGATTCTCTGGTTCTGCTGAGGTTGGTACGGATGTCCGATAATTTTTTTCCGAACGCCGGGCAGAATCTCAGCCTGTGCGATACGCCAGCCTTAAAGTGAACCCATGGCCAAGAAGACTTCCAAAGACAGCACCTCCAACGACGTGACCTCTGCAAGGACCAATCCGATGGACGAGAACAAGAAGCGCGCCCTCGCTGCAGCTCTGGGCCAGATCGAAAAGCAGTTCGGCAAGGGCTCGGTGATGCGCATGGGCGACCGCGTGGTCGAGCCCGTCGAGGCGATCCCGACCGGTTCTCTGATGCTGGATATCGCATTGGGCATTGGTGGCCTGCCCAAGGGCCGCGTGGTGGAGATCTACGGTCCGGAATCCTCCGGCAAGACCACGTTGACCCTGCAGGCCATCGCCGAGTGCCAGAAGCTGGGTGGTACCGCCGCCTTCATCGATGCCGAGCACGCGCTGGACCCGATCTACGCAGGCAAGCTGGGCGTCAATGTTGACGATCTGCTGCTGTCGCAGCCGGATACCGGTGAGCAGGCGCTTGAAATCGCCGACATGCTGGTGCGTTCCGGTTCGGTGGACATCCTGGTGGTCGACTCGGTCGCCGCGTTGACCCCCAAGGCTGAAATCGAAGGCGAGATGGGCGACCAGTTGCCGGGTCTGCAGGCGCGTCTGATGAGCCAGGCGCTGCGCAAGCTGACCGGCAACATCAAGCGCTCGAACACCCTGGTGGTGTTCATCAACCAGCTGCGCATGAAGATCGGCGTGATGATGCCGGGCCAGAGCCCGGAAGTGACCACCGGCGGCAACGCGCTGAAGTTCTATGCCTCGGTGCGCCTGGACATCCGCCGTATCGGCGCGATCAAGAAGGGCGACGAGATCATCGGCAACCAGACCAAGATCAAGGTCGTCAAGAACAAGCTGGCGCCCCCGTTCAAGCAGGTCATCACCGAGATCCTGTACGGCGAAGGCATCAGCCGCGAAGGCGAGCTGATCGATATGGGTGTCGAAGCCAAGCTGGTCGAGAAGGCCGGTGCCTGGTACAGCTACGGTGAAGAGCGCATCGGCCAGGGCAAGGACAACGCCCGTGGCTATCTGCGCGACAACCCGCAGGTTGCCGCCAAGCTTGAGGCTGAGCTGCGCGAGAAGTTCCAGCCGACCGAAGCCGTCCGTGAGGAAGGCGAAGACGAAGGCGACGACGAGTAAAGGCTTGCTGTGGGGCAGGGCGGCGCCGTCAGTGACGTCGCCCTGTCCTGCAGATTCGGTTTCCCCGACGGGGGACGCGCCAGGGACGGCGCATTTGATTGAAGGCGAGAATGAACGATTCCGACGCCCCGGGACCCGGCCGCAAGCGCCGCGTACGCGAACAGACGCCTGTCCAGCGCGCCCTGGGCCTGCTGGTCCGTCGTGAGCACTCGCGCAAGGAGCTGACCCGCAAGCTGACGTCCCGGGGCATCGAGGACGAAGCCGCGAAGGCGGCGGTCGACAAGCTGACCGAGGCCGGTTGGCAGGACGACACCCGGTTTGCCGAGAATCTGGTGCGCATGCGCGCCAATACGGGCTATGGCCCCATCCATGTACGTGCCGAGCTGGGAACCCACGGGCTGGACAGCGAGCAGATCACTGCCGCGATGGATACCTTCGAAGGCGACTGGACGGAGAACGCCCGGGATCTGGTCCGTCGCCGCTTCGGTGAGGCCGGTCCGCAGGACCTCGTGCAGCGCCGCAAGGCTGCCGATCTGCTGGCCCGCCGGGGCTTCGATGGCGACAGCATCCGCCGCGCGACCCGCTACGATCCGGACGACTGAGACTGATGGCGCCGGGCCTGATACCCTTTGGAGTTTCGGCGGTCCGTTCGACCCTGGCCACTGCGGCCGGCGGCACGGGCCCCGGCCCGCAGACTGCCAGCCCCCATGAACGCATCCGCCAAATTCACGACATCCCAGATCCGCAGCGACTTCCTTGAATTCTTCAAGGGCAAAGGCCACACCATCGTGCCGTCGGCGCCGCTGGTGCCGGGCAACGATCCGACCCTGCTGTTCACCAACTCCGGCATGGTGCAGTTCAAGGACGTGTTCCTGGGCGCGGAAAAGCGCAGCTACGTTCGCGCGGCCGACGTCCAGCGCTGCCTGCGTGCCGGTGGCAAGCACAACGATCTCGACCAGGTGGGCTACACCGCCCGCCATCACACCTTCTTCGAAATGCTGGGCAACTGGTCCTTCGGCGATTACTTCAAGAAGGATGCGATCGCCTGGGCCTGGGAGCTGCTGACCCAGGTCTGGAAGTTGCCGGCCGAGCGCCTGCTGGTAACGGTCTACCAGACCGACGACGAGGCCTACGCACTGTGGCGCGACATGATCGGCATTCCGGAAGACCGGATCGTCCGCATCGGCGACAACAAGGGCGCGCCGTTCGCCTCGGACAACTTCTGGCAGATGGCCGATACCGGTCCCTGCGGTCCGTGCACCGAGATCTTCTACGATCACGGTGACCATATCGCCGGTGGCCCGCCGGGCTCGCCGGACGAGGACGGTGACCGTTTCATCGAGATCTGGAACCTCGTCTTCATGCAGTTCGATCGCCAGCAGGACGGCACGCTGATGCCGTTGCCGGCGCCGTGCGTGGACACGGGCATGGGCCTGGAACGCCTGGCTGCGATCCTGCAGCACGTGCATACCAACTACGAAATCGACCTGTTCCAGGCGCTGATCCGCAAGGCATCGGAGCTGACCGGCACCGCTGATCTGGAAAACAAGTCGCTGCGCGTGATCGCCGACCACATCCGCGCCTGTTCGTTCCTGATCGTCGATGGCGTGCTGCCGTCCAATGAAGGCCGCGGCTACGTGCTGCGCCGGATCATCCGCCGCGCACTGCGGCACGGCTGGATGCTGGGCGTGCGCCAGCCGTTCTTCAGCAAGCTGGTGCCGACCCTGGTCGAGCAGATGGGCGAGGCCTACCCGGAACTGCCGGCGCAGGCCGATACCGTGGTGCGTGCCCTGCAGGCAGAAGAAGAGCGTTTCGCCGAGACCCTCGACTCGGGAATGAAGATCTTCGACGACGTTGCGGCCAAGGTCAGCAATGGCGTGATCCCGGGCGTGGACGCGTTCCGCCTGTACGACACCTACGGCTTCCCGCTCGACCTGACCCAGGACATCGCCCGCGAGCGTGACCTGACCGTGGACATCGACGGCTTCAACGCCGCGATGGAGACGCAGCGCGAGACCGCGCGTGCCGCCGGCAAGTTCGGCGGTGGCGTGACGCTGTCGGCCGATCTGGTCGCCACGCTCAAGCCGACTGTCTTCCTGGGCTATGACCGCCTGCAGGCCGACGGCCTCGGCGTGGTCGCGATCCTCAAGGATGGCCGCCCGGTGGAAACTGCCCAGGCCGGCGACGAGGTCATCGTGCTGACCAACCAGACTCCGTTCTACGCCGAGTCCGGCGGCCAGGTCGGCGACACCGGCACCTTGTCCGCTGCCGGCGTACAGCTGCAGGTGAGCGATACCCAGAAGTTCGCGGGCCAGTTCCATGGCCACGTCGGCAAGCTCACCCAGGGCAGCCTGAAGATCGGTGACGTGCTGTCCGGCCAGGTCGATGGCGAGCGCCGTGGCGCCACCATCCTCAACCACTCGGCGACCCACCTGCTGCATGCTGCCCTGCGCGAAGTGCTGGGCACCCACGTGCAGCAGAAGGGCTCGCTGGTAGCGCCGGACCGCTTGCGCTTCGACTTCTCGCATTTCCAGCCGATCAGCGCCGAGGAACTGGCGATCATCGAGCGCAAGGTCAACCAGCAGGTGCGCGCCAACAACGCCGCCGAAGTGCACAACATGGGCATGCAGGAAGCGCTGGACTTCGGCGCGATGGCCCTGTTCGGCGAGAAGTACGGCGAGAACGTGCGCGTGTTGAAGATGGGCGACTACTCCACCGAGCTGTGTGGTGGTACCCACGTCAACCGGACCGGTGACATCGGTCTGTTCAAGATCACCTCCGAAGGCGGCGTCTCGGCCGGTGTGCGTCGTATCGAGGCCGTCACCGGCCAGGGCGCGCTGGACTACGTGGATGCCGAGGAGGCCCGTCTGGCCGAGGCCGCCGAGCTGCTGGGTGGCAGTGCTGCCGACGTGGTCGAAAAGATCCGTGCGCTGGGCCTGCGCCAGAAGCAGCTGGAGCGCGAGCTGGAGGCCGTGAAGGCCAAGGTCGCCGCCGGCGCCACCGCCGACCTGTCCGGCCAGGCCGTCGAGGTCGCCGGTGTGAAGGTTCTGGCTGTCCGCCTGGAAGGCTTCGACGCCAAGGCCCTGCGCGATGCCATGGACCGCCTGAAGCAGCAGCTGGGCGACGCGGTGATCGTGCTGGCCGGTGCCCAGGACGGCAAGGCAGCCTTGGTCGCGGGCGTGAACGGCAGTGCAATGGGCAAGGTCAAGGCCGGGGAACTGTTGTCCCATATCGCCGGTCAGATCGGGGGCAAGGGCGGCGGACGCCCGGACCTCGCCCAGGGTGGTGGCGAGGACGGGCCCGCCCTTGCCACCGCGCTGGCTGCGGTCGTCGAATGGGTCAGCCCCCGCCTGTGATGAACCCCTGCCGTCCCCCTCCTTGTAGGAGCGGGACGGCTGACGGTACCATTGCGAATCTTTTCCCTTTGTCGTGGGCGCGCTTCTTGACGAAGCGTCAAGCCGGTGGGGGATACCCTTCCACACGGTTCCATGGAGACTTAAAAAAATGTTGATCCTGACTCGCCGCGTCGGCGAAACCCTGATGATCGGTGACTCGGTGAGCGTCACCGTGCTTGGCGTCAAGGGTAACCAGGTGCGTATCGGCATCACTGCGCCGAAGGACGTCGCTGTGCATCGCGAAGAGATCTACCAGCGCATCCAGCGTGGTGACGAAGCCGGCAGCACCGGTGGTGAAAATTCTGCGGAATAAGGCTTTACCTTCGCGCGTGATTAACGTTATGATTCACGCCCCGCTGAGGTGCAACGCACCAGACGCGGAGAAAACCCCGGAGCGATGCCCGAGCGGCTGAAGGGGCTCCCCTGCTAAGGGAGTATAGGGTCAAAAGCTCTATCGAGGGTTCGAATCCCTCTCGCTCCGCCAGATGCAAAAGAACGCCCGCAGATCCAGGATCTGCGGGCGTTTTCTTTGTGCGTCGCGTTGACCTGCGGCCGACGATCGCGGTGCTAGGTTCGCACCATGACCGCCGAGCGGAGCACGCGATGACCAGTGCGAAGAAGGCCACCTTCCTGCAGCGACGTCTGGCGTTTCCGTGACGGCAGGATGGCTACGCTCCGGGCCTTTGTTGTCGACCCCGGATCAGCTGCCTGATGCAGCCAGCGCCTGCGAAGGTCCGGCCAACGGGCCGCAGCTGGGTATGATCGACGCATCATGACGCCGCCTGATTCCCCGCAGGACCCGCTGCAGCGCTTCCGTCCGGCGACGCAGGCGTGGTTCCGTGCCGCGTTCGACGCCTCCACGCCGGTGCAGGATCAGGCCTGGTCGTCGATCGGTGCCGGTCAACATACCCTGGTCATCGCGCCAACCGGATCGGGCAAGACACTTGCCGCATTCCTGCATGCCATCGACCAGCTGTTCGCCGAGCGTGATCGGCAAGCGCGTGCAGCGCCGTCGGCCAAGCCGGTGCGGCGCACCCGCGTGCTTTACCTGTCCCCGATCAAGGCGCTGGGCAGCGACGTGCAGCGCAACCTGCAGGTGCCGCTGCAGGGCATCATCGACGAGCGCGCCCGACGCGGCGAGCCGGCGGTGCAGCTGACCGTCGCATTGCGTACCGGCGATACCTCCAGCAGTGAACGTGCAGGCCTGGTGCGGCGGCCGCCGGACATCCTGATCACTACGCCCGAGTCGCTGTACCTGATGTTGACCTCGCAGGCACGCGAGATCCTGCGCGATGTGCATACCGTCATTCTCGATGAAATCCATGCAGTGGCCGGTGGCAAACGCGGTTCGCATCTGGCGCTGAGCCTGGAACGGCTGGATGCGCTGCTGCACGAGCCGGCGCAGCGCATCGGCCTGTCGGCCACGGTGCGGCCGGTCGACGAGGTGGCGGCGTTCCTGGGCGGCGACCGCGCGGTGAGCGTGGTCCAACCCGGCTCGGCGCGGCACCTGCAGATGCGCATCGTAGTGCCGGTGGAAGACATGTCCAGCCTGGCTACGCAGGGCACGCCCGGGGAGCGCGACGGCGGCGCGCGGATCGGCTCGATCTGGCCGCACGTGGAGGCAAGCATTCTCGACAACGTGCTGCGCCATCGCTCGACGATTGTCTTTGCCAATTCGCGTGGCGTAGCCGAAAAGCTGACCGCACGCCTGAACGAGCTGCACGCCGGACGCAGTGGCGAAGACGGCGCAATCCGTGGCGATTCGGGTAACGGGTTGGCCTATGGCTCTTTCACCGGCGGTACGGTCAACCGGGTCTCCGCTGCGCCGGCACTGATTGCACGCGCGCATCACGGATCGGTTTCCAAGGAGCAGCGCGGCGAGATCGAGCAGGCGCTGAAATCGGGTGCACTGCGCTGCGTGGTGGCCACGTCCAGCCTGGAGCTGGGGATCGACATGGGGCTGGTCGACCTGGTGATCCAGGTGGCCGCGCCGCCGTCGGTGGCCAGCGCCCTGCAGCGCGTTGGTCGCGCCGGCCACCAGGTGGGCGGCATGTCCCGCGGTCTGGTGTATCCGCGTACGCGGCGCGACCTGATCGATGCCGCCGTGGTGGTGGACAGCATGCTGGCCGGACGCATCGAGGCCATCGCTCCGCCGCGCAACCCGCTTGATGTGCTGGCCCAGCAGACGGTGGCGGCGGTGGCGATGGAGCCGTGGCAGGCCGATGCCTGGTATGCCCGGGTACGCCGAGCCGCGCCGTACCGCTCACTCCCGCGCAGTGCTTTCGACGCCGTCCTGGACATGCTTTCCGGCCGCTATCCGTCCGAGGATTTCGCCGGCTTCCGGCCGCGGCTGGTATGGAACCGGCAGAGCGGTGAGCTCAGCGCTCGCCCTGGTGCGAAGCAACTGGCGGTTACCAGCGGCGGCACCATTCCCGACCGTGGCATGTACAGCGTGGTGCTGCCTGAAGGAGAAGAGCGGGCCGGATCGCGTCGCGTCGGTGAGCTGGACGAGGAGATGGTCCACGAGTCGCGGGTGAATGATGTGATCACGCTGGGCGCGACCTCATGGCGGATCGACCAGATCACCCACGATCAGGTGGTGGTGACGCCCGCACCCGGACGTTCGGCGCGCCTGCCGTTCTGGCGTGGCGAAGGTGTCGGCCGCCCTGCCGAACTGGGACAGGCCATCGGCGCGTTTCTCGCCGTGATCGAGGCTGACATCGATGGCGGTGACACCCCTTCGAAGGCGCTGCACGCACGCCTGCAGGCTAGTGGCCTGGACGCCAACGCGATCAGCAACATGCTCGGCCTGATCGCCGAGCAGCGGCAGGCCACGGGCGTGCTGCCCACCGATCTGCGCCTGGTGGTGGAACGTTGCCGCGACGAGCTGGGCGACTGGCGGGTGATGCTGCATTCGCCGTATGGCCGCCGCGTGCATGATCCGTGGGCATTGGCGGTGGCAGCACGATTGCGCGAACGCTGGGGCATCGACCCGGCCGTGGTCGCCAGCGACGATGGCATCATCGCGCGGATTCCCGACAGTACCGGGCGCGTTCCGGGGGCGGACATGTTCGTGTTCGAACCGGAACGGTTGCGCCGCACGATCACCGCGGCGGTCGGTCATTCGGCACTGTTCGCGGCGCGCTTCCGCGAGTGTGCCTCGCGCGCACTGCTGTTGCCGCGTCGCACGCCGGGGCGTCGATCGCCGCTGTGGCAGCAGCGCCTGCGCGCCGGCCAGTTGCTGGAAATCGCGCAGGCCCATGCGGAGTTCCCGATCCTGATCGAGACCGCCCGCGAGTGCCTGCAGGATGTCTACGACCTGGATGCGCTGGACGCGCTGATGCAACGCGTTCAACGCGGCCAGGTGCAGTTGCTGGACGTCGCGACCGAGGTGCCTTCGCCGTTCGCGGCCAATCTGCTGTTCGGCTATGTCGCCGAGTTCATGTACGAGGCGGACGTGCCGCTGGCCGAGCGCCGCGCCTCGGTGCTGTCACTGGACAGTGGCCTGCTCGCCGAGCTGCTGGGCCAGGTAGACCTGGGCGAACTGCTGGATGCAGGGGTGGTCGATCAGGTTGAACGTGAACTGCAGCGGCTGGAACCTGCGCGCAGGGCCCATGGCATGGAAGGCGTGTCCGACCTGCTGCGCGAGCTTGGGCCGTTGGCTGCATTGGACCTGGCGCTGCGACTGTCCGATCCGGAATGCGTGGAAGTGCACCTGGCAGCGCTGCAGGCGCAGCAGCGCGCCATCCCGGCTTCAATTGCCGGCCACACGCAGTGGGTCGCCGTGGAGGACGCCGCACGTGTGCGCGATGCGTTGGGTACGGCGCTGCCGGGCGGGCTGCCCGAAGTGTTTCTTGCAGGCATGCCCGATCCCCTCGGCGATCTGCTGGCCCGCCACGCACGTACGCATGCGCCCTTCACCAGCAGGGCGCTGGCCACGCGGTTCGGGCTGGGTGTGGCGGTGGTCGACGGCGCGCTGGAAAGGCTGCAGGAGCAGGGGCGGGTGCTGCGTGGCAATTTCGGCGCAGCGCGGCGACAGCAGGGAAATGAGGGGGGGCATCCGTCGCCGGATGTAGTGCACGAATGGGTCAGCGAAGATGTGTTGCAGCGTCTGCGCCTGCGTTCGCTGCAGGCCGCACGTGAAGCCACCCGGCCGGTGCCACCGGCAGCCTATGTGCGCCTGCTGCTGGAGGGGCAGGGGGTGTTGCTGGAAGGCGGCGCCGGGCGTGCCCGCAATGGTGCCGTAGCGGCCATGCTTGAGGGCAGCGACGGCGTTGCCCGTGTGGTCGAGCAGCTGGCGGGGTTGCCGCTGCCGGTTTCGGTGTGGGAACACCAGGTCCTGCCGGCCCGGGTGCGCGACTACGCACCGGCCCTGCTTGATGAGCTGCTGGCCACCGGCAGGGTGCTGTGGGCCGGGCACGGGCGGCTGGGTGACGACGACGGCCTGGTGTCGCTGCACCTGCAGGAACATGCCGCCGAAACGTTGCCGCTGCTGCCGGAAGCGGATCCGGCGCTACGTACACCGATGCAGGACGCCATCGTGCAGGTCCTGGCCGATGGAGGCGCCTACTTCGCGCGGCAGCTGGCCACGCAGGTGCAGTCACGCCTGGCCGGTAGTGCGGCGGCGGCCGAGGACTTCCAGCTGGCGCTATGGCAGCTGGCCTGGAGGGGCGAAGTGAGCAGCGACCTGTGGTCGCCGTTGCGAGCCCTGGCCGGTGTGCGCCAGCAGCGGGCGCGCGTTGCGTCGGCCTCGCGGCGCACGCGGGGTTTCCGCTTCATGCCGACGCTGGACGCGCGGGCCACGGCGCTGGACCCGGCCATTGCCAGCGGGCCGACCCTGGCGGGGCGATGGTCGTTGCTGCCCCGCGAGCGCAGCAACGACACCGTGCGCGCGCTGGCGCTGGGCGAAGGCCTGCTTGATCGCTACCGGGTGGTGACACGGGCGGCGGCAATGACCGAAGCGGTAACCGGTGGGTTCCCTGCACTGCAGCCTGTCTATCGAGGCATGGAAGATGCCGGGCAGGTCCTGCGCGGCCGCTTCGTGGCGGGGCTGGGCGGAGCACAGTTTGCAGAGCGCGGCACCATCGACCATCTGCGCGAGCTGTCCGAGCGTGTGCCGCGTGAGCTGTCGGTCGTCGCGCTGTCAGCGCTGGATCCGGCCAATCCCTTCGGCAGCCTGCTGCCGTGGCCGCAGCCGGTGGCCGGTGCACGTCCGCTGCGGCGTTCCGGTGCGATGGTGGTGATCGGCAACGGCCGGTTGCTGCTGTACCTGGCGCAGGGCGGGCGGCAACTGTCCAGCTGGATCGAGGGCGGGGCAGAGGATGCGGCCAACACTCTGGTTGCCGCTGCACAGGCCCTGGCCGTGGCATTGCGCCGGGGGCGGCGCCTGTCCTTCACCCTGGAACGGATCAATGATGTGCCGGTGCATCGCGGCGCGCTGGTGGACGCGCTGCGGGCCGCAGGCTTCAGCAACGAGCCGCGCGGGCTGGGATGGAACGGCTGAGCGCGGCGGGATCACCTCGATGAATGCTCACCCCGTGGGGCCTGGCCCCGGATCGGACTGCCGGACTGTGATGCAGTTCGTTACGCGCCTGCCCCGGTGGCTGCAGAGTCCGGGTAGTGTGGCCATCGTGCACGTTGCGCAGACGGTTCTTCAATCGACAGGAGACTCACATGAAGCTGTTTTCTGCTGTGCTGCTGTCCCTTCTTTCGCTGCAGGCATCGACGGCGCAGGCAGCCGACGCTCTGCCTTCGCCCCTGCTCGGCCGCTGGTCGCTGGAGATCGCCACTTCCGCACTCCCTGAGGCACAGCGGCCGCAGCAGGTCGTGCTGGAATTCAAGGATGCCGGTGCGGGCAGGTGGAGCTCGCACGTGGATATCGTCCTGCATGACGGCAAGACCATGAAATCCGACGGTACGCTGGCGCTGGACGGTACGCCTGCGGCGCTGACCGGCAGCTACGGCGCCAACCAGGCAACGCTGAAACTGCCGGCGCCGAACACGCTGGTGATGCAGCTGGTCGATCATGGCGCGCCGGCGTCCACCCGCGTGTACACGGTGGCCGCCGATCGTTCAACGATGACCGAAACCAAGGCCTTCTTCGGCCATGACGGCACGCCGATCCTGCAGACCAACCTGTTCAAGCGGCTGCCGTAGTGATGTGATGCAACGGCACCCGCAGAAGCGTGCTCTGCGGGTGCTGTTGCTGTTCTGTCATGCCGCGGCGGGATCGCGCTTGCCGGTGTCGATGCCGTACCGGTCGATCGCCTGCTGCAGCAGGCCCCGTTCCACATGCCCGTCGTCGGCCAGTGCCTTCAGTGCCGCCAGTACGATGAAGTGGCGATCGACTTCGAAGAACGTGCGCAGCGATTCGCGAGTATCCGAGCGGCCAAAGCCATCGGTGCCGAGTGCGATGAATCGCCGGTCGTTGATGAAGGGGCGGATCTGGTCGCCGACGATCTTCATGTAATCGGTCGCCACCACCACCGGGCCGGCATGGTCCTGCAGGCACTGCTGCACGTAGGGAACGCGCGGCTCGTCGGCCGGATGCAGCAGGTTCCAGCGCTCGGCAGCCAGGCCATCACGGCGCAGTTCGGTCAGGCTGGTGGCACTCCAGACATCGCTTGCGATGGCGAAGTCCTGCTGCAGCAGATCGGCGGCGGCCAGCACCTCGCGCAGGATCGAGCCACTGCCCATCAGCTGCACGCGAGGCTGTGCCGTGCTGTCGGCAGCAGCGGGACGCAGCAGATAGAGCCCCTTCGGGATGCCGGCTTCGGCGCCGTCAGGCAGGGCCGGGTGCGGGTAGTTCTCGTTGAGCAGGGTGATGTAGTAGTAGATGTCTTCCTGGTCCACATACATGCGGCGCAGGCCGTCGTGGATGATCACTGCCAGTTCGAAGTTGTAGGTCGGGTCGTAGGACACGCAGCTTGGAATCACCGAGGACAGCACGTGGCTGTGGCCATCGTCGTGCTGCAGGCCTTCGCCCATCAGCGTGGTGCGGCCCGAGGTGGCGCCAAGCAGGAAGCCACGGGTGCGCGCGTCGGCCGCGGCCCAGGCCAGGTCGCCGACGCGCTGCAGGCCGAACATCGAATAGAAGATGTAGAACGGAATCGTGGCCAGATCGTGGTTGGCGTACGCGGTACCGGCGGCGATCCACGAACAGATTGCGCCGGATTCGTTGATGCCTTCCTGCAGGATCTGGCCGTCCTTGGACTCCTTGTAATAGCTCAGCTGGCCGGCGTCCTGCGGGGTGTACAGCTGGCCCAGGAAGGAATGGATGCCGATCTGGCGGAACAGCCCTTCCATGCCGAAGGTACGCGATTCATCGGGCACGATCGGGATCACCAGCCTGCCCAGTTCGGGATCCTTGAGCAGGGTGGTGAGGATGCGTACGAAGCCCATGGTGGTGGATTGGCCACGATCACCGCTGCCCTGCAACTGCCCGTTGAACGTGGACAGCGACGGCAGCGGCAACGGATCGACCTGGGTCAGCCGTGCCGGCAGCTGGCCGCCCTGCGCCTGGCGACGCTGCGCGAAGTAGAGCGCCTCGGCGCTGCCCGGTTGCGGGCGCAGGTAGGGCATCTCTTCCAGCTGCCCGTCGCTGACCGGCAGGTCGAAGCGGTCACGGAACGCACGCACCGCGTCGGCGCTCATCTTCTTCAGCTGGTGGTTGATGTTCTGGCCTTCGCCGGCCTCGCCCATGCCGAAGCCCTTCACCGTCTTGGCCAGCACCACGCTCGGGCGACCGCTGGTGTTCACCGCCTGCTGGTAGGCGGCGAATACCTTCTGCGGATCGTGGCCGCCGCGTGCCAGTGCCCAAATCTCGTCGTCGCTCATGTCCGCCACCAGCGCCAGCAGTTCCGGGTAGCGCCCGAAGAAGTGCTCGCGCACGTAGGCGCCGCTCTGCGACTTGAAGGTCTGGTAGTCACCATCCACGCACTCCATCATGCGCTGGCGCAGCAGCCCGCTGTGATCGCGTGCCAGCAGCTCGTCCCAACCGCTGCCCCAGATCACCTTGATCACGTTCCAGCCGGCGGCGCGGAAGGTGCCTTCCAGTTCCTGGATCACCTTGGCGTTGCCACGCACCGGTCCGTCCAGACGTTGCAGGTTGCAGTTGACCACGAACACCAGGTTGTCCAGGCGCTCGCGCCCAGCCAGCGAAATGGCCGCCAGCGATTCGGGCTGGTCCATTTCGCCATCACCGAGGAAGGCCCAGACCTTGCGACCCTGGTGCTGCTTCAGCCCCCGGTATTCCAGGTAGCGCATGTAGCGGGCCTGATAGGCCGCCGTCAGCGGGCCCAGGCCCATCGACACGGTGGGAAACTGCCAGAACCCTGGCATCAGCCGCGGGTGCGGATACGAGGACAGGCCCTCGCGTCCGGCTTCGCGGCGGAAGTTGTCCATCTGCTCGGCACTGAAGCGGCCTTCCACGTACGCCCGGCCGTAGATGCCCGGGGCCGAATGACCCTGGATGTAGATCATGTCGCCGTCGAAGGTTTCGGTCCGTCCACGGAAGAAGTGATCGAAGCCCACGTCATACATGACTGCTGCGGATTGGTAGGTGGCGATGTGGCCGCCGACATTGGAATGCCTGCCGGCACGCAGCACCATCACCATGGCGTTCCAGCGGATCATCGCGTTCAACCGCCGCTCGATTGCCAGGTCACCCGGGTACGCGGGCTGGCGTTCGAGCGGGATGGTGTTGGTGTAGGCGGTCCACGCGCGGGTGTGCAGGTCGCCATGCTGCTGCACATCGAGTGCATCGAGCTGGTCCAGCAGATAGTGCGCGCGGGGGCGGCCGCCGGCCTCGATCACCGCCTGCAGGGACTCGCGCCATTCGCGGGTTTCCTGCGGATCGGCGTCGAGAGGGAAGTGTGCCTGGTTCATGCTGCGTCTCCAGAGAGCGCCGGTTCTGCACCTGCACGGCACCGCCGGCAGGGCGACAGCTCTGGAGCGGAGTCGCGCCGGCAGGTCCGTGGCGCGGGGGCGGCCGTGGTGGCTGCCGAGGAGACAAGCGTAGGCGCCGTATCGGCTGGCGGGTAGACGGGCGACGATTGGGTCTGCGCGAACCTTCGCTTGGCCATGCGGCGCTGCAATGCGGATGTCATCGTTGGTGTGCACCCTGCTGGGTTTTCCAGCCTCGGGGTGGTTGGTCGGTTGTGAACAGCGTCAGGATCTGGGAGAAGAGCTACGCCTTGCGGCGCCGCCTGCTGCGTGGCTTCTTCCTTCGGCGTGGTTCACAGGCTGCCGATGCCGAGGACCTGGCCCAGGAGGTCTACCTGCGGCTGCTGCGCAGTACCGGCGAAGATGCCCAGGCGATCGAGAACCCCGAAGCCTATCTGTTCGCGGTGGCGGCCAACCTGGCGCGTGAACAGGCACGCTCGCGCTCCGGCCTGCCGCAGATCGAGGACGTCGACCTGCTGGCCGAGGTGCTCCGCAGCGAGGAGGACATCGAAGCTGATTTCGAGCGGGCGCAGCGCTGGAGCGGAATCCGCGGCGCCATCGCGCAACTGCCGCCGACGACGCGGCGGGTGATGGAGCTGCACTATCGCGATGGGCTGGATTGCCGGCAGGTGGGGGCACAGCTGGATGTGTCGGTGCACATGGTGCGCAAGCACATCGGCAAGGGACTGGATGCCTGCAGGAAGGCGCTCGGCGCCGGGAAGGATGGATGAACCGGCAGGAGCCTGCAGCGATGGATGACGAGGTGGCCGAGCAGGCCGCGCACTGGTTCCTGTGCAACCGCGAGGGTGACCTGAGCGCCGCTCAGCGCATCGAGTTCATGGCATGGATGAAGCGCTCTCCCGAGCACATACGCGCGTACCTGCATGTACTGCACGTGCACCGGCAGGTAGGCGCGGTGATGGTGGCGTACGGACAGGAGCAGGGGGACAGGGCCGCGCTGCCGGAGCTGCCGGCAACGGCGAAAGTCGTGCCGTTGTTTGCCGTACCGGTGCCCGTGCCGCGCGCCGTGGTTGCATCGCGATCACGCCGACCACTCTGGAGGCGGGTGGCTGCGGTGGCCTGCTGCCTGTTGCTGGTGGCCGGACTGGTGCCGTGGCTGATGCCTCGCGAACAGATGCTGATCGCCGGCCACGGGCAACTGCGTGAGGTGGTGCTGGCTGACCGGACGCAGGTGCGCCTGAACGCAGACAGCCGTCTGCGGGTGAACATCGGCTGGTTCAGCCGTCGGGTTGAACTGCTGAGCGGCGAGGCCACGTTTGATATCGCAGCGGATCGCCGGCCGTTCGAGGTGCAGGTCGGCGATCTGCAGATCCGCGACATCGGCACCGTGTTCGATGTGTCGCGCCGTTTGCAGAGCACGCGCATCGGTGTGGTGTCGGGCGAAGTGGAGGTCTGGACCGCCGGCAGCGGGCAACGACGGCTGGCGCAGTTGCCTGCCGGGAAGGTGGTCCAGGTCGATCACCGCAGCCATGCGGTGCAGCCATTGGAAATACCGGTGTCGATGCTGCTGGACTGGCAACAGCGCCGGGTGTCGTTCCGCGATGAGCGGCTGGACGAGGTGGCGGCAGCGTTCAACCGCCACAACCAGATACAGGTGCGGCTGACCGACGACGCGGCGCGGGCGGCGCGCCTGTCAGGCAGCCTGGAAGCGCATCGGGTCGCCGCGCTGCAGGCATTCCTGCAGCGGGACGCACGCTTCGTCATCCGCCGCGAACAGGACACGGTATGGGTCTCCAGCCGCTGATCCCGGTTCGGCGATGGGCTGTCAGAAAAAATTCATCGAATCGGCGTTCTCCACTTCCGCCGATGCCGGCTCTTACTTGGGAGAAGCCGCTGTCGAATGCCGACGCGGTAGCAGCAGTCCTCTCTCCTGCAAGGAACCGTGATGCGCAAGAAGCTCTATCTGTCGGTGGTACTGGCCTTGTCTCCCTGCCTGGGCGCACATGCGCAGGCGGCGTCGTCCAACGGGCTTGAGACCAAGGTCACTGCAGCGATCGCCGCGCAGCCTTTGAGCCAGGCACTGGAGCAGCTGTCACGCAGCTCCGGCGTGCAGTTCCTGTATGCCGGCGCGGGCAATGCACCCATGGCGGGCGCGGTACCGCGGGGGGCCACCGTCAAGCAGGCGCTGGACACGCTGCTGGCCGGCACCGGCCTGCGCTACACGGTGCTGGACGGCAACGTGATCGCCATCGATGCGGCACCGGCACAGCGCGAAACCGGGCCGGCCGCACCGGCACCGCAGCAGCCGCAAGCCGTGGTCGCTCCGACCCTGGGAACGATCAAGGTAATCGCCGCCCATGAGGTGATCGATCAGAAGAGAACCTCGCCGGTGATCAAGGATTCGGTGATCTACGATGAGATGGACAGCTACGGCGATGAGACGCTGGCCGAGAGCCTGATGGCCGCGCCCGGCCTGAGTGCGGTGGAAGATGCGGGCGAACCACGCTATGTGACCGTGCGCGGCGTGCAGGCCAATCTCAACTACACGACCATCGACGGCATCGCGATCGCAAGCGTGGGCGGCAGTGGCTCCGGCGAGCGCATGAACAACCTGCAGCTGATTCCCAGCGACATCGGCACCCGCACCGACATCTACAAGAGCTTCAGCGCCGAGCAGGCACCGGATGCCATCGGTGGTGTGATCGACATCATCAGCCGCAGCGCCTTTGACCGCTCCGGCAAGTACGTGTTCGCCGACGTGGCCGGCATCCATTCCACGGCCGAGACCAATGTGGGGCGCAGCGCGGGGGGCGACCACAAGACCCTGGGCCACTTCGGCAAGAGCGCCAAAGCGGTGTTCTCCAATCAGTTCGGCGGCGATGATCAGTTCGGCATCGTCGCGGTCGCGCGCTATGAACAGCGCTCGCGAAACAGCGTCAAGCGCTGGGTGGAATCGAACTACTACTACAACGATGCCGGCAAGTACCTCACCGATGGAACCACCGGCCCCGACGAGGCGAAAGGCTGGAACGGCCTGCGCGCGCCGGGCAACTTCAGCACCGGCACCTACACCAACTACATCACCAACTTCGGTGGCTCGGCCAAGCTGGAATGGAAGCCATCGGACGACCCGTTCTATGCCTCGCTGCTGCTGTACTCGTACCGGTTCTACGAGAACTCGACGATGAACAAGACCGATCTGTATGGCAACGCCAAGTTCCCGATACGCAACCAGAGCGAGGACGGCGGCACCACACAGATCAACAGCATCTACATCAAGAACCGCCACGACCGCTGGGACCGCAGCAACCGCGGCGCGATCGCCAGTTTCAACTGGGATATCGGTCACCTCTCGCGGCTGACCCTGCGTGCCGGCCACACCGAAGAGACCTTCCACAACAACCAGGTCTACTGGGGCGTGCGCGCCTACCCGAGCAACCTGTTCGTTGACTATGCCAACGACAGCCATGGTTTTCCGAACGCCGTGGGTGTTTCCGATTCCAGCCTGCTGACCAACTCGGCCTTCAAGCTCAATCCGGCGCAGGCCTATATCTCGCCGCGCGACGCCAAGGAAAGCATCGACAACCTGCGCGCCGACTTCAGCTACAACATCGATGCCGATGCACGCGGTTTCGGTCTGGCTGCCGGTGCCGAGTATCGCCACCTGAAGATCTGGCAGGACATCGATTTCGATTACTACAAGACCAGCGCGACCTTGAATGACTATCTGTACCCGGGTTCGACCCTGCTTGGCAGCGTTCCCGGTTTCCCGTTGATCGACAACCGCAAGTGGCATGACGAGCTGTACCCGAAGCTGGGCAACAACGATGCGGCGTACCCGAATGCCGACTTCACCAGCGATTACAAGTACGTGGAAGACATTGCCAACGCCTACGTGTCGGCGCATTACGCCTGGGACCGGCTGCTGCTGATCGGCGGCCTGCGCTACGACCACACCACCTTCGATGCGTTCAGCCCGTTCAGTGAGGATGGTGGCACCACCTACACATCGGCATTCCGCAAGAGCAGTGGCGGCTACAGCAACCTGCTGCCGTCGCTGAACGCCACCTTCAAGCTGAGCGAAGACCAGCGCCTGAGGTTCTCCGCCAGCCGCACGCTGGGCCGGCCGACGCCCAGCAACATCGCCCAGGCCACCAGCACCAGCTGCGGCGACGACGAGCTGGGCGGAGGCTTCTGCACCATCAAGCAGGGCAATGCCTCGCTGCAGCCGCGCCGCTCGACCAACCTCGATCTTGCCTGGGACCTGTACTTCAACGGCAACAACGGCCTGGTCTCGGTGGCGTTGTTCGACAAGGTCATCAAGGACGACATCTACCCCCTGACCACGTTCGAGAACGTCGGCGACATCCGCTACCGGATCACCCAGCCGATGAACACCGATGAGTCGACGCTGCGCGGTGTCGAGTTCGCGGTAGCCAACCGCAACCTGCAGTGGGGCCGCCACCGCTTCGACATGTACCTCAATGCCACCCGCCTGGACGGGCAGACCAACTACCGCATCAGCGACGGCAGCGAGCGCCGCCTGGACCGCCTGCTGTACCAGCCGGACTGGTCGGTGAACGGCTCGGTGATCTGGCGCATGCCGTGGAAGAGCTCGCAGCTGCGCGTGTCCGGTACCTACCGCAGCCGCATGCTGGTCGACTTCGGCGATACCCAGTGGCTGGACTCGTACTACGACCCGTACATGACCTTCAACCTGGCCTTCAGCCACAAGGTCAGCAAGCACGTGACGCTGAAGTACGAGGCGAAGAACCTGTTCAATACCCAGCCCACCTACAGCACCGGTCCGAACGGACGCTTCCGCACCGAGATCGACGACTACGGTCGCTTCTTCTACTTCCACATCATCTACAACTGAGGGCGGCCGTCTTGGATACGATCAATCGCAGGCGCTTCCTTGCCCTGTCGGGACTTTCCGCGTTGGGTGCGTGGGCCGGCACTGCCCGCGCGCTGGCTGCGCAGAGCGATGCGGCAGCACTGAATCCACGCAATCTGTTGGCCTCGCCGCGCTTTGCCAGTACGCCGTTCACCCTCGGCGTGGCGTCGGGTGATCCGTCGGCCGACGGCATGGTGCTGTGGACGCGGCTGGCCACCGAGCCCCTGGTGTTCGGTGGCGGCATGCCCACCCGGCCGATGGTGGTGGGATGGCAGGTGGCTGATGACGAGGGCATGCGCACCGTGGTGCGACAGGGTACCTCGCTGGCCCACCCCGAACTGGGCCATGCGCTGCACGTGGAACTGGACGGCCTCTTGCCTGGGCGGCCGTACTGGTACCGCTTCACCGTGGGAGGCCATGCCAGTGCGATCGGACGCACCCACACCCTGCCTGCGGCGAACGCGCCGATCAAGCGCGTGCGCTTCGCGGTGGCCGGATGCCAGCATTTCGAGGAAGGGCACTACACGGCCTGGCGGCACATTGCCGAGGAACCACTCGATTTCGTGTTCCATTACGGCGACTACATCTATGAGGGTGAAAGCCAGCCCGGCATGCGGAAGATGAACGGTCAGCCGTTCACCAACCTGCGCAACCACGTTGGCCCACAGACCTATACGCTCGACGACTATCGCCGCCGCTACGCGCAGTACAAGACCGATACGGACCTGCAGGCGGCGCACGCTGCGTCACCGTGGTTCGTGACGTTCGACGACCATGAAGTGGACAACAACTGGGCGGGTGCCGAAGACCAGGACGGTACGCCCAGCGAGCTGTTCCTGCTGCGCCGCGCACAGGCGTTCCAGGCGTATTACGAAAACATGCCGTTGCGCGCTTCGTCGTTCCCGCGCGATGGTCATATGCAGATGTTCCGTCGCGCGCGCTACGGCACGTTGCTGGACCTGCACCTGCTCGATACCCGCCAGTACCGCAGCAAGCAGGTGGACATGGCGCAGCTCGGACAGGTGGAATCTTCCGAGCGCAGCATTGTGGGCGCGAAGCAGGAGCAATGGCTGTTCGATGGCCTGGCCGATGCCGCGCCGCGCTGGCACACCATCGCCCACCAGGTTTCGCTGGGCAACTACCTGCGCGAGAAGGACGGCGTGGTGCAGGCCTCCGACGACCAGTGGTCCGGTTATCTATCCAGCCGCCGCCGCCTGCTCGATCACATCCAGAAGGTGGGCTTCGGCAACGTGGTAACCGCCTGTGGCGATGCGCACCGCCACTATGCCAGCGACCTGGTGCAGGACAACGCCGATTCCGGGGTTATTTCCAGTGAGTTCCTGGCCACCTCGATCACGTCGGGTGCGGACGGGCAGGGCGTGGATGCCTATGCAGAGAACCAGCTGCGGCACAGTCCGCACCTGAAGGCGACGACGGACAAGCGTGGTTATGTGCTGTGCGACGTCACCCGTGATGCCTGGATCGGTGACATGAAGACGCTCGATACGGTCATGCAGCCGAACGGCGCGCTGCAGAGCTGGAAGCGCTATGCCGTGGAGCACGGCCGGCCGGGGTTGCAGGAGGCCTGAGCGGGATGTTCCACCCTGTGGAGCCGAGCACGCGCCCGGCTCCACAGAATCACTTTCAGCCGTGATCGAAGCGCAGCGGTTCGCTGCCCATGGCAGGGTCGCTGGTGCCAGGCCGGCCGTCTTCGGCACGTCCGGCGAGGCGTTGCTCGACGCCCTGCGAGCGCACGATCAGGTCGTACCAGCCTGCGGTTGGTGCGGGATCCCAGGCCAGTACGGTTTCCGCGCCGGCCACCAGCTGCAGTTCGCGGGTGGGCATGTGGCCGGCGTAGGCGCCGGCCTGCACCTGGACCTTCCGCGCTGAAGGGGATGAATTGCGCAGTGTCAGGCGCATCTGGCCGTCCGCGCGCTCCACGTGCGCGTGCAGCGGCGCGAGCGTGCCATCGCCGCGATAATGGCGATGGAATCCATTCGGTCCCAGCAGCCAGAGATCGTAACGACCCTGCGCATCCAGCGGCCAGCGATCCTGCAGCGGGGCACCCGGTACCACGGTGTAGCGGCGCGGAACGGCGTCCAGGCGCAGGCGGTCGTAGACATGCAGCACGGCCGCGGCGCCATCGCTGGCCAGCTGCAGGGTGAGACCAGCACCATCCACCGATGTGGCCTGCACGTGCGGCCGATAGGGCAGTGCCCGTGCAGGACGTACGCCTGGCTCCTGGCGGGCCGGATGCAGGCCATCGGGCAACGCGGGCACGGTACGGCCGGGCAGGGCGGCGGCGCGCGCGGCGACAGCGGTGACATCGGGCAGCGCCTTGGCGAAGGGGCGGGTGTCGCGCTGGGCGAAGTCGAAGGCGTTGCTCAGATCACCGCAGACCGCACGCCGCCACGGCGAGATGTCCGGCGCGGCCACGCCGAAGCGGCGCTCGATCAGACGCAGCACCGACGTGTGGTCGTACACCTGCGAGTCGACCCAGCCGCCGCGGCTCCACGGTGAAATCACATACAACGGTACGCGCGGGCCAAGCCCATAGGGGCGCCCACGCAGCTCGGCGGCATCGTATTTCTCGTCGCCCGGTGCCGGGTGGTGGTGGTATTCGCCCTCGGTGCTGACCCCCGACGCACCGGCCCAGCCGGCACCAAGCGGGGAGGGCGGTGCCGGTGGCGGCACATGGTCGAAGAAGCCATCGTTCTCATCGAACATCAGCAGCAGGGCGGTACGGCTCCACACCTCTGGATCGGCGGTCAATGCATCCAGCAGGCGCGCGGTATAGGCGGCGCCCTGCGCGGGGCTGGACGGACCGGGGTGCTCGCTGCCGGCTGCGTCGGCGATGATGAAACTGACCTGCGGCAGGCGGCCGCTGATCGCGTCCTCGCGCAGCTGTGCCAGGCCACGGGTACTGACGCCGCGCGCGCGCAGCTCCGGGTCATGCCCCGGGTCGCCGCGGTACGCCTGGCGGAAGGTCTCGAACCCGGCAAGCGGGTTGTCGGTGAAGTTGTCGGCCATGTCCTGGTAGATCTGCCAGGACACGCCAGCCTGCTGCAGCCGCTCGACATAGCTGGCCCAGCGGTACGAGTCGGGATGGCCGCCCAGCTCGGGGAAATTGTCGTGCGAATTGGCGATCACCGGGCCGCCTGCCTGGCCCTGGGCGTCGTTGTGGCCGGTCCACAGGAACACGCGGTTCGGGTTGGTGCCGGCCTGCATCGCGCAGTGGTAGGCATCGCACAGCGTGAACGCATCGGCCAGGGCGAACTGGAACGGCATGTCGCTGCGCTGGAAGTAGCCCATCGAGTGGTTCTGCTTGGCCTTGGGCCAGTGCGCCATGCGCCCGTGGTCCCACGCCTGCAGTGCATCAGGCCAGGTGTGGGGCGTGCCTTCCACCCGCATGTAGCCGAAGTGCGCAGCGGTATCCAACGGGAAGGGGGCGATGGCGCGTTGTCCGCTGGCGTCGGGCTGCAGCCACAGGCTGCGCGGGCGGTCGCCACCGGGCAGCGGCGATGCCGGGGCAACGAAACGGTCACCGAAGCCACGCACGCCTGGCAACGTGCCGAAGTAGTGGTCGAACGAGCGGTTCTCCTGCATGAACACCACGATGTGCTGCAAGTCCTGCAGGCTGCGCGTGCGCGAAGCAGGGGCGATCGCTGCTGCCCGGGCGATGCTGGGCAGCAGCGGCGAAAGGCCGGCGGCGACGCCGGCCTGCAACAGTCGGCGTCGGCCGGTATCAGTCACAGGGTCACACTCACAAGTCCACGCGGAAGGAGATGCCGACGGTGCGCGGGGCGCCGATGAAGGCGTTGTCGCGGCCGTCCACCCCTGCAAGATAACGCTTGTCGGTCAGGTTGCTCACCACCAGGTTGGCGCCCATGCCCTTCAGGCGCGGCGACAGGCCCTGCAGGTCGAAGCCGATGTTGGCGTTGAACACGGTGGCCGAGGGCAGCCTGTTGACGTTGGCCGCATCCAGGTAGCGTTCGCCCAGGTAGCGACCGGACAGGCCGAAGTTCCAGTTCTCGCCCTGCCAGTCGGCCGACACCACCAGGATCTGCTCCGGCTGGCCGATCACCTTGGCGCCATCGACGATGCCCAGCTGCGTGTCGCGCGCGTCGTTGCCGCTGCCCAGGTACTTGGAACGGTTGTAGGTGTAGGCCGCATTGATGCGCCAGCCATTGTCCCAGCCGTAGCCGAAGGCCGCTTCCAGGCCGTTGCTCTCCACGCCGCCGAAGTTCTCGTAGACGCCATCGGTCTCGCCGAGGTAGTCGATGCCGCTGACCAGGCCGGCCGGCAGATAGACGATGCGGTTGTCGAACTTGATGTTGTACAGAGTGACCGAGGCGGTCAGCGGCCAGCGGCTGATGCGCATGCCCAGTTCGATGTTGTCGGCGGTCTCCGGTTCGACGTTGCGGAAGCGCTGCGGATCGGTTTCACCCAGCACGCCGGACGGGATCGCGGCGAAGTTCTGCGAGTAGCCGGCGAACAGTTCCATGCCCTCCACACCCGGGGCCCAGGTGAAGCCGGTGGACAGCAGCGGATCGGACTTCGAGTCGGACTTCACATTCTCGGCGGCGCCGATCACGCGGCGGCGGGACTGGTCGACGAAGAACTGCTTTACGCCCAGGCGCGCGCTGAACGGGCCGAAGCGGGCCACGTCCTCGACGTAGTACATCTGCTCATCGACCTTGTACTTGTCCTCGAACTGCACCCAGTAGGGCTGGTGGTCGAAGGCGATGTCCTGGCCGACGTTGAGCAGGCGGTGCCAGTCGCGGCGCACGGAACGGTCGAGCTTCTCTACCCACAGCCCGCCGCGTACGGTGTTGTCGATGGCGCCGAAGGTCTGCCGCCATTCGACGTCGGCGGTCACGCCCACGCGATCGTTGTCGTAGTGGGAGTGGCGGTAGGACTGCGCGCCCTGCACGTTGCCGGCGTAGCAGTTGGGGTCGTACTCGGCGCTGAAGCCGAGTCGCGGCGTGCAGCTGGCCAGGCGCTGGGCGGAACTGCCGTCGGGGTTCACGAAGTAGATCTGGCCGCGGTTGCTGCCACCGTACACCGTCCTGCCGCCGAGGTACTCCGACTGCGGGCGACCAGGACCGTCGTCGTTGACGTCGGCCAGGTACGGCGGCAGCCAGTCACCGCGGCCCTGCATGCGGTGCCCGTAGGCGGCCATCGAGGCCTTGAAACCGTTGCCGCCGTCGAAGGCCGCGCGCAGGTAGCCGAACGTGTTCTCGCGCAGTGCGCGCGAACCGGAGCGGTAGTTCTGGTCCAGATACGGAATGCCGGTCAGGGTGCCGACCAGGCCGTCGCGGTCGGGGTTGGTGGCGAACCCCTTCGGCGAAACGCTGGTGTACTCCGGCTCGTCGGCATCGTTGTAGGACAGGTAGCCGGTCAGGGTCCAGCGGTCCAGCTCGGTGATGAACTTGCCGGCGATGTTGTCGTTGCTGGTGTGGCCGGTGCCATCGATCCAGTCGTGCACGCGCGCCGACGATGCGCTGATCCACGCGCGGGTGTGTCCTGCAAGCAGGCCGGTGTCGTAGCGCACGTAGTACTTGCGCGCTTCATTGTCACCGGCACCCACCACCATGCGCAGTCGCTGTTCCTGCAGTGGGTCGCTGGTGAGGAAGTTCAGGGTGCCACCGAGTGCTTCGTTCGAGCGCGAGGAGATATCGGCCGTACCCTGGCTCACTTCCACCGTTTCCAGGTCGAGCGTGTCGATGTAGCGGTTGGCCAGCGAGCCGCCGCCATAACCGGAACCACCATTGGGCAGGCCATCGATGGTGGTGCCGATCTGCTGGGTGTCGCGGTTGGTGACAAAGCCGCGCATGCTGATCTGCGTGCCCCACACCGAGGAACCGGTGGCATCGGCTTCGCTGACGACCACGCCGGGCACTTCGTTGAGCGCGCCATTGACGCTGCTCAACACGGTCTGCCGGTTCAACGTTTCCTGGCGCACCGAGGTCTTGGCATAACTGGTGGCCTGGCCGATCACCTGCACCTGGTCCAGGGTCCGCGCGTCGGCGCTTCGCGTATCGGCCACATCGCCCTGCGGTGCTTCAGCCAGGGCATCCAGTGCGGGAGCAATCAGCAGGGCAAGCAGCGAGATACGGGGAAAGCGCGCAATCGTTCGCATCGAAACCGGACCTTCAAGGGAGGAAAGTCCGGGAGTGTCGGCAGCGCCGATGACATGGCGGTGACGCGCAGATGCAGGGAGTGTGTTGTGTGACGGCCGGCAAAACCGGGGCGTTGCTCAGTAGCGCGCGTCCTTCGGTTTCGGATCACGCGGCCAGTCCTTGGCCTTGCCGGCGAAGTCCGGGCGCGGCTGGTTGATGAAGTAGCTGGCGATATCCACCGCGTCCTGGTCGGGCATCACCTGCTGGCCCAGTGGCGGTTCACGGGTCATTGCCGGCGGCATGTTGTGCTTGACGAAGCCTGCGGCCTTGTACAGCCGCGCCATGCCGGCACCGATGTTGAAGCTGCGCTCGCCCCACAACGGCGGGAACGCGATATCGCCGCTGGCATCGCGCCGGCCTTCGCCGTTGTCGCCGTGGCAGGCGGCGCACTGCGCGGCATACAGCGCCTGTCCACGTATCGGGTCCGGTGTCAGCGTGCTGTCGATCGGCCCTTCGCTGGGCGCGGCCACGCGCGCACCCTCTGGTACCGGGCGGCTCAGCCACGCCATGTATTCCAGCATCGCACGCATCTCCGGTGCGTCCTTGGCCAGCGGCTTGCCGTTCATCGAACGCTGCAGGCAACCGTTGATGCGCTCGGCCAGGCCGATTTCCCTGCCCGGTCGCGGCATGTAGCGCGGGTAGCTGCCGCCTCCGGTGTTCAAGTAGTGGTTGCCGAACGGTCGCTTGCCCTCGGCCATGTGGCACGAATTGCAGTTCAGATCGTTGCCGACGTTGTCCGGCAGCAGGCGTGCGGTCTCGTTGAGCAGGCGACGGCCGAACATCACCGCGTCGGCGTTGCCGAGGCTGGCGATCTCCTCGGCACTGGGCACGTGGTACTGGCCCACCACCTGGCCGTGGCTGTCGAGGATGTCCAGGGTCCTCGCGACTTCCGCGTCCAGGTCCGGGTACAGGTGCTGGTACAGCAGCGTGCCAGCACCGGCCAGCAGCACCACAACGACCGCGCTGGCGATCAACGCTGTCGAACGCTTCTTCGAACGCCTCATTGCGCCGTCTCCTGCGGGACCACATGCGCCGGCTTGTCACGCACCACCCGGCGCATGCGTGCTACGTCCAGTTCAGTGACCGCGCTGGCCTGGTTGCCCCAGCTGTTGCGGATGAAGGTGAGGATGTCGGCGAGCTGCGCATTGGGCAGCTGCTCGAAGCCCGGCATGGTGAATGCCATGCGGTCATGCGCGGTACGTGGCGTGCGCCCGCCGGTCAGGGTTACCTGCACCAGCGAGCTGGGATCATCGGCGAAGACGATGGAGTTGCCCGCCAGGGCTGGGTAGACCCGTGGCATGCCGCGGCCATCTGCGCGATGGCAGGCCTGGCAGTGTTCGGCGTAGGCCAGCGAACCGGCCACCCGGTAGTCGCCACCGCGCAGTGCGGCGGTGGTGGTGTCGGTGCCCGGCGTCCACTGCGCGCTGCGCCCTTCGCGGGCCGGCAGCTGCTTCAGGTACCGCGCCATCGCCAGCAGATCTGCGTCGGACAGGTACTGCGTGCTGTGCTCGACCACATCGGCCATGCCGCCAAAAGCTGCGGAGCGATCGGTGCGGCCGGTACGCAGGAACTCGACGATTTCGGCTTCGCTCCAGCTGGCCAGGCCGGTCTGTTCATTGCGCAGGTTCTTCGCATACCAGCCTTCCAGCACCGAGCCGGACAGGAACTGGCGGCTGCCATCGTCGGCCATCGCCTTTTCCTGGAAGGCCAGCCCGCGCGGGGTATGGCACGCGCCGCAATGGGCCAGGCCTTCAACCAGTTCGGCGCCGCGCTGCTGGCCGGTATCCAGGGTGGGATCAGGGCTGAAGCTGCGCGGACGTGCGAACAACAGCTGCCACCAGGCAAGCGGCCAGCGCATGTTTGCCGGCCACGGAATCGTGCTGTCGGCGTTGTCCTGCCGGACCGGCTGCACCGCACCCATGAAGTAGGCGTACAGCGCCTTGATCTCGGCATCGCTGGCGATCACGTACGAGGCGTAGGGCATGGCCGGATACAGCGGCTGGCCGTCATGGCGGATGCCACGCCGCACCGCGCGCTCGAAATCGGCGTAGTCGTATGCGCCGATGCCGGTCTCCGTGTCCGGTGTGATGTTGGTCGAGTACAGCGTGCCCATCGGGGTCTGCATGCCAAGGCCGCCGGCGAACGGCCTGCCGCCCGGTGCTGTATGGCAGGCGGCGCAGTCGGCGGCACGCGACAGGTACCGGCCCTGCTCGATCAGGGCCGGGTCGTGGATGTCGACCTCGGCCTGTTGCGGCGGGGCGAACCAGTACGGTGTACTGCGGGCGATGCCGTAAGCGGCGGCCAAGGTGGCGGCCAGGGCAATGGCGAGCTTGAACGGGGTGCGCATGCCGGCACTGTGGCCATTCGTGCGATGGCGTTCATTGATCCGGATCAATGCTTTGGCCGGTCGCGACATTGTGACAAGCTGAATCGATCCTGCGCTGTCATCAACCCGTCATCCAGCTGCGATAGATGGCGCCGGGCGTGGCCGCTAACCTGCCACGCTGTCGCACTTTTCCCCTGACTGCCCATGAAGCGCCTGCTGCTGCTTTTGCTGGCGTGCGCCGGCCTGTGGCTGGCTGCATGCTCTTCTTCGATGACGGCCTCGTCCACCTCGCTCAGCGATCGTCTGATCGCGCCCGGTGGCGTCTCGACCCTGCTTGATCAACCGCGTATCGCCGCAGCTGTGGCCGCGCTGCCGAACCGGCATGGCTTCGCCCCGGGCCGTGATGGCGTGCCGATCTTCTGGCGTGCTTTCGATCCGGGCGACTACGGTGCGCGCTACCACTATCTGCCGCAGCAGCACCAGAACGGCCTGCCGCTGGATACCGGGTTGAGCCTGTCCGTACCGCAGCCGTTCCGCGCGCAGGCGCCGCGCGGCACCGTGGTGCTGCTGCACGGCTGGATGATGAACGGTGATTCGATGCTGCCATGGTCGCTGCAGCTGGCCGAGTCGGGCTACCGCGTGATCACCCTGGACCTGCGCAACCATGGCCAGTCCGGCGCCGGTCCCTCCGGCTACGGCACCTACGAGTCGGACGATGTTGTGGATGTCATCGCCGAACTGCGCGCGCGCGGCGAAGTGACCGGCCCGCTGTACCTGTTCGGTGTTTCCTACGGCGCTGCCACCGCATTGTTCACCGCCGACAAGTTGGGCGACCAGGTCGCCGGCGTGGTGGCGATGGAATCGTTCGCCAATGCTGGGGTTGCGATCCGCACCATGATTCCGCATCTGATGGCCCTGCAGCCGGAAGGGTTGAAGGCACAGGCCATCGCTTCGTATGCACGCTGGCGCTACGGCAGCCAGGACATCAACCAGGTGGTGGCCGCCGCCAGCCGCCGCATCGACGTGGATCTGGACAAGGTGGATGTTGCCCGCGCGCTGGCCGATACCCGCGCCTGCGTGCTGCTGCTGCACGGGCAGGGCGACCAGCACATTCCGGTCAGCCAAGGCCGCGCGTTGGCGCAGGCCAATCCGCGTGCGCACTACATCGAGATGCGCGGCGAAGATCACATCACCCTGCCGCTGCGGCTGGACCTGCTGGCCGGGGTGGTCGATGACTGGATGGCGCGCGACGAGCACCATCCGAAAGCCGCGTGTCCGGCACCGCAGTTGCCGGCCCAGGCCGAATGGCTGGTGCACGGCGTCGACACACCCGCAAAAACCCCAGCACGCGGCTGAGCGTCAGGGCAGGCGGCGGGCCAGTGAACGTGCAGATGCCGCTACACCCAGCAGCATCGCTGCCACGCACAGGAAGGCAAAGCCCAGGCTGGTGGCATGGGCGAGCGCGCCGATCGCTGCGGGGCCTGCAAGAATGCCGGCATAGCCCAGCGTGGTGACTGCGGTGATCGCAATGCTCTCCGGCATCGCGCGCTGCTGGCCCGCCATCGAGAACAGGGCGGGCACGATGTTGGCGCAGCCCAGGCCCACCAGCACGTAGCCGACCAGCGCCATGGCGAAGGAGGGCACCAGCGTGGCCAGCGCGAAACCGGCCGCAGCGGTGATGCCGCCAATGACGATGGTACGGGTTCGGCCGAGGCGCTCGACGATGCCATCGCCGAACAGGCGCATCGCCGTCATCGCCAGCGTGAACACGGCAAAACCGGCACCGGCCTGGTCGCGCGGCACGTGGCGTATTTCGGCCAGGAACACCGCGCTCCAGTCCAGCATCGAACCCTCGGCCAGGAACACCACGAAGGCGAGCACGCTGATGAACAGCACCACGCCGTGCGGCAGGGCCAGCATCGGGCCGTCATGCAGAATGCGCTGCGGGCGCCAGTGCGGTGCCGACAACAGGGCCACCAGCAACATTGCCGCCACGGCAACCAATGACGCCAGCCACAGGGGCGTGCCGAGAACCAGCAGGCCGGTCATGCAGCCGGCGCCGATGAAGCCGCCGATGCTGTAGAACGCGTGGAAGCCGGACATCATCGGCCGCCCTGCATCGCGCTCGACGGCCACCGCTTGCATGTTCATCGTGCAGTCCATCGCCCCCACACCCGCGCCGAACACGAACAGCGTTGCTCCCAGTGCCAGCGGCGTGGGGGCGAGCGTCAGCAGTGGCAGGGCGAGCAGGATCAAGGCCGTGGTCGCAATCATCAAGCGGCGCGAGCCCAGGCGCGCGGTCAACGCACCGGCCAGTGGCATCGCCAGCAGCGAGCCGAGGCCAAGGCACAGCAGCAGCCCGCCCAGGCTGGCGTCGGACAACCCAGCCTTGGCCTTGGCGAAGGGCACCATCGGTGCCCAGGCAGCGGTGGCAAAGCCGGGAATGAAGAACGCAGCGCGGGTCGCGTGCTGCTGGGCGCGGGGAGAAGAGGGCGTCATGCGCGAGGAAGGCTCCAGAAGATCCTCTTCATGAAAACGTTTTCAGAAGCCATCGGCAAGTGCCATGGATGACATCGGGCGACGCATACGAATGCAGTGGTCCGGATGCGTCACCGTTGATTAACGTCGCCAGCGCAAAGTAGCCCGACGGTCGGCATTCCGCCCGGCCGCCGCCGGAGATCAGCGCATGAGCACCACACCGACCATCCTCCTCGTCCATGGGTTCTGGGGCGGGGCCGCACACTGGGGCAAGGTCATCCTGGAGCTGCACCGCAAGGGCCACGACCAGGTGAAGGCGGTCGAACTGCCGCTGACCTCGCTGGTCAACGACGCCGAGCGGACGCGCAGGATGATCCGCCAGATCGATGGCCCGGTCGTACTGGTCGGGCACTCCTACGGAGGCGCGGTGATCACCGAAGCCGGCAACCAACCGAATGTGCAGGCGCTGGTCTACATCGCCGCATTTGCGCCGGACAGTGGTGAGAGCCCCGGTGGCATCACCCAGCAGCACCTGCCCGAAGCAGCACCGAACCTCGCTCCGGACAGCGATGGCTATCTGTGGCTGCGTGCCGACAAGTTCCATGAGAGCTTCTGCCAAGACCTCAGCGCCGACGAAGGCTGGGTGATGGCCGTGACCCAGAAGGCGCCGCTGGCCAGCACCTTCGGTGATGCGATCAGCGATCCGGCGTGGAAGCACAAGCCGAGCTGGTACCAGCTTTCCAGCCAGGACCGGATGATCGCGCCACAGAACCAGAAGGCCATGGCCGAACGCATGCAGCCAAAGCGCCTGCTGCAGCTGGAGGCAAGCCATGCCTCGCTGGCCTCGCATCCGGCCGAAGTGGCAGCGCTGATCCTGGAGGCCGTGGCTGCCGTCGACGGCTGACTATCGCCAGGCAGCAGTCCCTGGTCAGGCACTGGCGCCACCCCACGACAGCGGGGGCGCAGGAGAGTAAACTCCTGCGCCGGCCGCCCTTGGCCGCATTCCCCCCTTCCCCTCGAGCCGCCGCCAGAGGATCCCACCCCTTCGTGGAGGTCCCGTCGTGTCGTCTGTGCCTGTTCGTTTTTCCGTGCTGTCCCTGCGTCGCCGCCCATTGGCGAGGGCCCTTGCCAATGGTCTTCTGCTGACCACAGTGGCCACTGCCGGCGCCGCCTCGGCGCAATCGGCGCCGGCTGAAGAAGAGGGCAGGACGCCCTCGCAGACGCTGCAGACCGTGCAGGTCACCGCCAACCAGCTGGGCACCATCACCGAAGGCAGCGGTGCCTACACGCCGGGCACCATCGCCACCGCCACCCGCCTGGTACTGACCCCGCGGCAGACCCCGCAGACCATCAGCGTGATCACCCGCGCGCAGATGGACGACTTCGGTCTGGATGGCATCGATGACGTGATGCGGGTGACCCCGGGCATCAGCATCGTCACGTACGACAGTGAGCGCACCGAGTACTACGCACGTGGTTTTGCCGTGCAGAACTTCCAGTACGACGGCATTCCGATGTCACGCGACTCGGCGTACTCGGCCGGCAATACGCTCAGCGATACCGCGATCTACGACCGCATCGAAGTGCTCAAGGGCGCCACCGGCCTGCTGACCGGCATGGGCGACCCCGGCGCGACCATCAACCTGGTGCGCAAGAAGCCGGGCAAGGAATTTGCTGGCAGTGCGACGCTGGGCGTCGGCCGCTGGGACGACTACCGTGTCGAAGTCGATGTCGGTGGACCCTTGACCGCCGATGGCCGCGTGCGCGGGCGCGCGGTAGGTGCTTGGCAGGACAAGCATTCCAATCTGGATTTCTACCAGCGCACCAGCAAGGTCGGCTATGCCGTGCTGGAAGCCGATCTGGGCGAACGCACGCTGCTGACAGTCGGTGGCGACGTGCTGGAGAGCGATCCCAAGGGCTCGACCTGGGGCGGTATTCCGCTGCTGGACAGCCAGGGCAATTTCAACGACATGCCGCGCTCGTTCAACAACGGCACCCGCTGGAGCGGTTGGCGCCAATACGTGCGCACCGGCTTTGCCACGCTGGAACATACCTTCGACAACGACTGGGTAGCCAAGCTGCAGCTCAACCACCAGGTCAACGGCTACGATGCGGCACTGGCCGGTGCGGCCGGTGGCAATCCCGATCCGGTCACCGGCGAAGGCGTCTCGTTGTGGCTGGGCAAGTACGTCGGCAAGACGGTCAGCAACGCGGCCGACTTCTATCTGAGCGGCAATTTCGGCCTGTTCGGTCGCCAGCATGAACTGGTGGTCGGCGGCAGTGCATCGCGCAAGCGCTGGACCAACACCGGCTATTCGCCGCAGCCCGGGTACCCGACCGCCGTTGCCGACTACAACAGCTGGAAGGGTGACATCCCGGAGCCGGAATGGCAGCGCGGTTATGGCAACAATGAGGTGACCCGCGAGAACGGCCTGTACGTGGTCGGTCGCTTCGACGTGGCCGACCCGTTGAAGGTGATCGTCGGCAGCCGCTTGGCCAGCTACCGTTCGCCGCAGACGCGCGAGACGGGCGTGTTCGTGCCTTATGCCGGCGTGGTCTACGACCTTGGCCAGCACTATTCGGTGTATGTCAGCTACAGCACCATCTTCAAGCCGCACAGCGAACGCGACGAACAGGGCAAGGCACTGGATCCGCTGGAAGGCCGCAGCTATGAAATGGGCCTGAAGGCGGAGTTCCTCGACGGCCGCTTCAATGCCAGCGCGGCACTGTTCCAGCTCGACCAGGACAATTTCGCTCAGCCTACAGGCGGCAAAACGCCCAACGGAGAAGACGCCTATCGCGCACTGATGGGCGTACGCACCAAGGGGTACGAACTGGAGATGTCCGGGCAGTTGGCCGAGGGCTGGCAGGTGCAGGGTGGCTTTGCGCACAAGATCGCCCGCCAGGCCGGCAGCAAGGTGACCACGCTGGAGCCGGAAAACCAGTTCAGCCTGCACACCAGCTACCGCCTGCGCGGCGACTGGCAGGGCCTGACTGTCGGTGGCGGTGCGCGCTGGCAGGACTCCACGTTCGGCGACATCACCAACCCGGCCAGTGGCACGTCGGTGGTTCATCGCACCCAGCCGTACTGGCTGCTGGATGCCATGGCCCGGTATCAGTTCAATGATCGCCTGTCGGCCACGGTCAATGTCAACAACCTGCTGGACAAGCGCTATTACACGATCTTCAGCTGGTACAGCACCTACACCTGGGGCGAGCCGCGCAACGTTCGGCTGGCAGTGACGTACAAGTTCTGATCGCGTTGCAACAGGACATGCCCGCGCTGCCGGATGGCATCGCGGGCATGCTGGTTACAGCTTCAGGTCGAACACCAGCACTTCGGCGTCGTTGCCGTTTTCCAGGGTCAGCTGTGCCTCGTCGCTGACCTGCAGTGCGTCACCCGCTTCCAGGGTGATGCCGTTGACCTGCAGCTGGCCACGCGCCACCTGCACATACGCGCCGCGGCCGGCAGCCAAGGCGTGGTGCAGCTTCTGCTCGCCATCGAGGATGGTGGCGAAGATGCGCGCATCCTGATGGATGTGCAGCGAACCATCGGCGCCATCCGGCGAGGCGATCAGGCGCAGCTGGCCGCGCTTGCTCTCCGGCGTGAAGTGGGTCTCCTCATACGACGGCGCGATGTTCTCGGCCTCCGGGAAGATCCAGATCTGCAGGAAATGCACCGGATCGCTGGCCGAATGGTTGAACTCGCTGTGGCTGACGCCGCTGCCTGCGCTCATGCGCTGCACGTCGCCGTAGCGCAGCACCGAACCGGTGCCCATCGAGTCCTTGTGTTCCAGCGCGCCGCCCAGCACGTAGGAGACGATCTCCATGTTGCTGTGGCTGTGGGTGCCGAAACCCTGGCCGCCGATCACCTTGTCTTCGTTGATGACCCGCAGTGGGCCGAAGCTCACATAGCGGGGGTCGTAGTAGCTGGCAAACGAGAAGGTATGGCGCGAGGACAGCCAGCCATGCTCGGCCAGGCCACGGGTAGCGCTCTTGCGGATCTGCAGCATGATGGAATCTCCTTGTTCGATGGTTTCGATGGGGCGGGGTGGGCGGGTAGCCGCTGTGTTTCCCCGTTGAAGAGAAGTATCCGCTTGCACCTTGGGTTTGAAAAACGGATAGTTTTGACAGCCATCATCGAAAATTTCGAATGCTCAAACTCAGCCTCGATGCCCTGCAGATCCTGGACGCGATCGACCGCCGAGGCTCCTTTGCCGGCGCCGGCAAGGCCCTGCACAAGGTGCCTTCGACCATTTCCTACACCGTGGCCAAGCTGGAAGAGGACCTTGGGGTGCAGCTGTTCGACCGGATCGGGCCGCGGGCGGAGCCGACCGAGGCCGGGCGCGCGCTGCTGGAGGAGGGCAGGCACCTGCTGCGTGCGGCCCGGGAGCTCGAACTGCGAGTGCGGCGGGTGGCGTCGGGCTGGGAGGCGGAATTGACCCTGGCGGTGGATTCGGTGTTCCCGACCTGGCTGTTGGGGCCGGATATCGCCGCGTTCCGCGAGGTGGCGGCGCCCACCCGGCTGCGCCTGTTTGGCGAAGCACTGTCCGGTACCTGGGAAGCGCTGCTGGACCGGCGCGCCGACCTGTTGGTCGCGGCTCCCGGTGAGGGTCCCAGTGGCGGGGGCTACGTGGTCGAGCCGCTGGGCAGCGTTGATTTTGTGTTTGCGGTGGCACCCGGGCATCCGCTGGCGTCCGTACCGGGTGTGCTGGGCCGCGAGCAGTTGGCGCCGTACTGCGCGATCGCCGTGTCCGACTCGGCGCGGCGGCTGCTGCCACGAACGGTGGGGCTGTTGATGGGCCAGGAGACGTTGACCGTGCCGGACATGGCCAGCAAGTTGAAGCTGCAGTGCCAGGGGCTGGGATTCGGCTTCCTGCCCGAGCCCTGCGCGCGCGCGGCGGTGGCGCGCGGCCAGCTGGTGATCCGCGAGGTCGAGGAGCACAAGCCGGAAGAGACCTTCTGGTTGGCCTGGCGCACCGGCGAAGATGGCGCGGCCCTGCGCTGGTGGCGCGAGCGCCTGCGGCGGCCGGAGCTGCTGGCGCAATGGTGGCAGGCGATGGCAGAGGGGTAGGGTTCGGCAGGGCTGCGCCCTGCACCTGCCGAATCGACGGCAACGGCAACGGCAACAGCCAAAGCCGAAGCCGAAGCCGAAGCCGAAGCAACAGCGGGCATTCCGTGGGATGGCGGGGTGGGTCCGGTTGCGGGAGACGCCGTAAACCCGTCCATGGGGGCTTGGCCGCGGCATCCATGCCGCGGACACTCCCGCAACCGGACCCACCCCGCCTTCGACAGATTTTCGCGATCTGCCGGTGCTGGTGCGGTTAGTGGGTGTCGACCTTGGTCGACACGTAGATCCACGCCAAGCGTGGATGTCCTTCGTTCAACTGTCGAAATATTCGAATTCAATGGAGTCATCCACGCATGGCGTGGATCTACCGCAGATCGCGGTGATCTGTCAGAGGTGGGGCGGTGTCGGAGTGCGGGGTGTCAGCCGCATGGATGCGGCTGCCAAGCCTACAGGGACGTACTTGCGGCGTCCCCGCACTCCGGCACCGCCCCGCCACCCCACGGAATGCGTGCTGTTGCTGTTGCTCCGGCCGTTGCTTCGGCGGGTGCAGGGCGCAGCCCTGCCGAAAAACACGCAAAAAAAAACAGCAGGCCGAGGCCTGCTGTTTCGGTGTAATGGTGCGCCCGGAGAGATTCGAACTCCCGACCGCCTGGTTCGTAGCCAGGTACTCTATCCAACTGAGCTACGGGCGCCAATTACATAAACTTGTTGTGTTGATCGTGTGTGGTGCGCCCGGAGAGATTCGAACTCCCGACCGCCTGGTTCGTAGCCAGGTACTCTATCCAACTGAGCTACGGGCGCGCGGTACACAATCAAATTTTACTGCACTTCCAGCGGCGGATGCTGAAGGTCTGTCGAGTGGTGCGCCCGGAGAGATTCGAACTCCCGACCGCCTGGTTCGTAGCCAGGTACTCTATCCAACTGAGCTACGGGCGCCCTGCGACAGGAGCGGAATTATGCGGATGTCGGCGCGAGTCGTCAACGCTTTTGTGAAAATTTTCACCCAACTGAATGAAAAACGCCTCTGCAACAGCCTCCGGGTGTTTCATCCACGCGAAGTGATCGGCCTGCGTACCCAGCTCCTGCGCAGAAAGCACACGCAATTCCGAGGCGACATTCGGCAGTTTCGCCAGCAGCGCCTGCATTGATCCGCTGGGCGCCAGCCAATCGTCTTCCATCAGCACCGCCTGCGCACTGCCATGCACGCGCGCCATCTGCGCATCCAGGTCCTCGTCCATGCCTGCGGCGGCGTAGTGATTGCTCAGCCCTACGCGTGCCCAGTCGGCGATCAGTCCGCGTGCTTCGGTGCCGCCGAAACCGAGCCGGCGCCCGTGCAGCACGCCCTGGCGCCGCGCGATCCACGGCAGGAAGCGATAGATCAGTGGCAGCAGCCAACCGCGTGGTGGCGGGAACGTGCGCCAGAACGGTGTGCCGCTGGCGGCCAGCCACAATCGATCGAACGCCTGTGGCTGGCGTCCGGCGTGCACGCAGGCCAGCTGACCGCCCAGGCTGTGGCCACCGATGATCCATGGCAGCGCGTTCTGGCCAGCATCAGCGTCGGCGAGCAGGGCTTGGCTGGCAGGCAGATCGTGGTCGAGAATCTGCCTGTAGCCCCAATCCTGGCTGCGCGACGGGCGCAGCGAGCTGCTGCCATTTCCGCGCCATTCGTGCAGGTAGACCGCCACGCCCTTGGCTGCCAGTGCCTGTGCAAGCGGCAGGTAGTGGCGCGCGGCCACGCCCAGCGCCGGCAGCCACAACAGCCGCGCCAGTGGCTGTGCAGGCACGCAGGCGATGACCTCGTAACGGTGGCCATCGCCGCTTTCCACGGCGAGTGCGCGTGGCGAATCGCTCATGCGTGCGGTGCCGCGCCGAAGTGGTCCAGTACCAGCACCTCGCTGCGGCCGGGCGCATAGCCCTGCTGCAATCCGCGCGCCACGTAGTCGATGCCGGCTTCGCAGGCATTGGCCAGGCTCAGCCCGTTGCAGAGCTGCGCGGCGATGGCCGAGGCCAGCGTGCAGCCCGTGCCATGCGCATCCAGTGGCAGGCGGGCATGGATGAATTCTTCGCTGCTGACGCCGTCGAAGTAACGGTCGACCACGCGGTTGCCTTCGTGCAGGTGACCGCCCTTCAGCAGCACTGCACCGGCACCCAGATCAAGGAGCGAGGCGGCGGCCCGCTCTGCGTCGTTGCCATTGGCGATGCTGCGGCCCACCAGCAGCTCCGCTTCCGGCGCATTGGGGGTGATCAGGGTGGCCAGCGGCAGCAGCCGTTCGCGCATTGCCTGCAGCGCGCGGTCCTCCAGCAGGCGAGCGCCACTGGTGGCGACCATCACCGGGTCGAGCACCACGTGCGGCGGTCGATGGCGTTCCAGGGCATCGGCCACGGCGTGGATCACCTCGGCGTTGGCCAGCATGCCCAGCTTCACCGCGTGGATGTCGAAGTCGTCGAAGCAGGCCTCGATCTGCGCGCGCAGGAAGTCGATCGGTGGTACGTGCACGGCGCTGACGCCGCGGGTGTTCTGCGCGGTCAGTGCGGCGATCACCGACAGGCCGTGCACACGGTGCGCGGCGAAGGCCTTCAGGTCGGCCTGGACGCCGGCGCCGCCGCCGGAATCGGAACCGGCAATGGTCAGGGCGGAAACAGGGGTGGTCGGGCTCATGCAGTGATTGTGCCGTGCTGCCTTGCCAGGGGGTAGTGCCGGCCGGGCTGCGCCCGGCACCGGCAGAAGCAACAGCAACACCTGGAGCAACGGCGGCATGTGGTGGGATGCGGGGCGGTGTGGGCCTGCAGGACACGCCGTAGACCCGTCCGTGGGGGCTCGATGGCGCCATCCATGGCGCCAACGGTCCTGCAGCCCCACACCGCCCCGCATCTGACGGCTTCCTGCGCAGTAGATCCACGCCATGCGTGGATATCGCGGAAAAGATCGGATGGACAACGTAGATCCACGCCATGCGTGGATGGCGCCATGCTCAACGCCGCCAGCGTGCCCACTGCTGGTAGGACACATAGCCCAGTCCGGTCAGTCCGGTCAGCAGGGCAGGGGCCAGCAGGGCGTCGTATTGCCAGCGCACGAACAGCCAGGCGCCGATCACGCCGCCAGCAAGGAAGCCGCTGATGATCAGGCCGCTCAGGGTCAGGCGTCGTACCTGCAGCGGCAGTCCGCGCAGCAGGTGGCCCAGGCCGATGCCGAGATCGGTGAACATGCCGCTGAGATGAGTGGTGCGCACGACGGCGCCGCTGAAGGTGGTGGCCATCGCATTCTGCAGTCCGCACGCCATCGCGGCTGCCAGTGCGCCCCAGATCTGATGCTGCTTGAACAGCGGAATGGCCGCCAGCAGCAACAGTGATTCCAACGCCAGCGCTACGCCGTAGCGGCGGCCCAGCTGCAGTGCGCTGTCCTGGATCAGCAGCCCGCTGAGCATCGCGCCCAATGAAAACGCGATCAGCAGACCCCACAGGTGGCCGACCGCGCGCCAATCACCTTGCGCCAACGCCATGCCGAGCTGGCTGGTGCTGCCGGTCATGTGGCTGACCGCCTGGTGTTCAAAACCCAGGAAGCCGACCACATTGACCATGCCGGCCACGCACGACAGGGCGACCGCGCCGATCCAGACCCAGGTGGGCAGGCGGATTCCCATGGCAGGCCCTCAAGGCCCGCCGAAGCCGCCGTTGAACTGCAGCTCGTTGAAGGTGCCGCTGGCCGGATCGAAGACCGCGCCCCAGAACTGCGCGCCACCGTCGCAGACCCGCACCGCTTCGCGGGCGGGTCGCAGACTGTTGTCTTCAGGCAGGTGGAACGCGTTGATATAGATCACCCGCTTTCCGTCCAGTTCGATGCCCACATACTGACGGTCGAAATCCATGACGCGCGGCACCTGCGCTTCCAGCGATGCCAGCTTCGCTTCCAACTGGTCCACCTGCTGCCGGCTCGGTGCCCAGTAGCCGCTGACCCGCCCGGCCTCGCGGCCGGGACTGGGTCGCGAGCAGGTATCGAGTACCTGCGCGGCGATGATCGGGCGGGTGACCACCCAGGACTGGCCACTGCGTTCGGTGGTCGGCACGCTGGCCGGTCCCTGCGTGGTCGCGCAGGCACCGAGCAGCGTGGTGATGGCGACCGCCATCGATGGCAGCAGCAGACGGGGGCAACGGTTCACAACACCTCCGACGCGTAATCAGCCAGCCGCGAGCGTTCACCACGACGCAGCGTGATGTGCGCGCTGTGCGGCCAGTTCTTGAAGCGGTCCACCGCATAGGTCAGGCCCGACGTGGTTTCGGTCAGGTACGGGGTGTCGATCTGTTCGACGTTGCCCAGGCAGACGATCTTGGTGCCGGGGCCGGCACGGGTGATCAACGTCTTCATCTGCTTGGGCGTCAGGTTCTGCGCCTCGTCCAGGATCAGGTAACGTGACAGGAACGTACGGCCGCGCATGAAGTTCATCGAACGGATCTTGATGCGGCTGGCGAGCAGGTCGTTGGTGGCCTGGCGACCCCAGGTGCCGCCTTCCTGGTTGTGCGTCAGCACTTCCAGGTTGTCGGTCAACGCGCCCATCCACGGCGTCATCTTCTCTTCCTCGGTACCGGGCAGGAAGCCGATGTCCTCGCCGACGCTGACCGTGGCGCGGGTCATGATGATCTCGCGGTAGCGCTGCTGGTCCATCGTCTGCGCCAGGCCGGCGGCCAGTGCCAGCAGGGTCTTGCCGGTGCCGGCAGTACCGAGCAGGGTGACGAAGTCGATCTCCGGATCCATCAGTGCGTTGAGTGCGAAGTTCTGCTCGCGGTTGCGCGCGCTGATGCCCCACACGGCATGGCTGCCGTGGCGGAAGTCATCGACCAGCGACAACACCACCTTGCCATCGCCGACGATCCTGCTGACGCGCAGCTCGACTTCGTCTTCGCCCGGCAGGTACACGTACTGGTTCGGGTACCACTCTTCGCCGTCCTGGGCGAGGATTTCGTAGTGCGTGCGGCCCTTGTCGCTCCAGCTGCGCAGATCCTCGCCGTGGCGCTTCCAGAAATCTTCCGGCAGCTCGGTGGCGCCGGTGTAGAGCAGGCTGAAATCGTCCAGCGCGCGGTCGTTCTCGTAGTCTTCCGAGACGATGCCGGCGATGGCCGCCTTGATCCGCAGGTTGATGTCCTTGGAGACGAACACCACCGGGATCTCCGGCGTTTCTTCCTTCAGCGCCAGGATCGCGCCGAGGATGGCGTTGTCCGGGATGACCTTGCCAAAGCTCTTGCCCGCGTCGAAATGGCTGGTCTGGAAGCGCAGCAGGCCCACGCTCTGCTTGCCGCGCAGCTGCAGGCCCTGCGGCCGCTGCAGCGGAATGCCCTCGGCCAGGTTGTCCAGGCCCGAAGCCTGCACCAGCTCGTTGAGGAAGCGGCTGACCTGGCGCGCATTGCGGCTCGCTTCGGTCGTGCCCTTCTTGCCGTTGTCCAGCTCCTCGATCACCTGCATGGGCAGGTAGACATCGTGCTCCTCGAATTTGAACAGCGCGGTGGGATCGTGCATCAGCACGTTGGTATCCAGCACGTAGATGCGCTTGCCTCGGGTCATCATCGGTTCCTGGTTACGGACAGGGAAAAACCACCACGGCCTGCTGCAGGGCAGGGTGGTGGCGGACAAAGTGGGCGATGGGACTCACTTGGACTGATTGGCCTTCAGTTCGGCGAGGACGGCGTCGGCATGGCCGGCGACCTTGACCTTGCGCCATGACTGCACGATGCGGCTGTCGGGGGAAATCAGGAAGGTGCTGCGCTCGATGCCACGTACCTGCTTGCCGTACATGTTCTTCATCTTGATCACGTCGAAGGCGCTGCACAGCGCTTCGTCGGCATCACTGACCAGCGGGAACGCGAAGCCCTGCTTGGCACAGAAGTTGTCGTGGGACTTCACCGAGTCGCGCGAGACGCCAAGCACGACCGCGCCCGCTTTCCTGAAGTCGGGCAGCAGTGCGTTGAAGTCGATGCCCTCGGTGGTGCAGCCCGGGGTGCTGTCCTTGGGGTAGAAGTACAACACCAGCCACTGGCCGGCGTAATCGCCGAGGGTGGCCTGGGCGCCGCCGGACAGCGCCAGCGGCAGGGAAAGGGTGGTGCTGTCCAGGGTATCGCCGTTGTTCATGAGGTCCTTCTGTCGAGCCTGGGTTCTTTCTACGACAATTGCATGAAACGCCACGCGCCCGTGAGGAGCGCGCGAAGAATCAGGGTTTCAATCAGAACTTCATCGGGTCCATGATCGCGTCCAGGTTCAAGTGGTCGCAGAACTCGAGGAAATCGTCGCGCAGGGCAGCGATGTGCATGTTGGCCGGCACGCCGATGGTGACCTGTGCGCTGAACATTTCCGCACCGGTCTGCATGGCGCGGTAGCGCGTGCTCTGCAGGGTTTCGATGGTGATGCCCTGGCGATCGAAGAAATCGGCCAGCTGGAACAGGATGCCCGGCTTGTCGGCGGCGATCACCTCGACGATGTACGGCAGCAGGTTGGACTGCGCCTGCTTGGCTTCGGTGCGGTACCAGACCAGCTTCAGGCCTTCCTCGCGCTCGAGCCGGGTCAGCATCGCTTCCAGCTTGGCGACCGAATCCCAGGAGCCGGTGGCCAGCGCGGTCACCGAGACATCGCGGCCCACGGTGGCCAGACGTGCATCCACCAGATTGCACCCGCTGTCGGCGATGCGGCGGGTGACGGACAACAGGGGGGACTCCGGATGCGTCGTATAGGCGTTGATCAGGAGGTGGTTTTCGCTCGGCGCTGGGCGCGGGGTGGTGTCGGTCAAGGCGATTCCGGGTAATGCATGCGTTAGTCTGAATGCCCGCCAGAGGCGGGGATCCACCGGTGTCCAGCATACTTGCCCGTGCTTTCGCGCCGCAAGTAACATTCAGATCGCCCCCGCCCTTTCGTGGCGGGCGTTTTCCCTCCCCAGCCAAGAGCAGCACGTCCTTGTCCCTTTCCGGCCTCATCACCGCGCTGGCGACCCCCTTCCGGGCCGACGGTGCACTCGACCCCGACGGTTGGCAGCGCCTGCTGCACCTGCAGCTGGAGGGCGGCGTCCAAGGCGTTGTCGTTGCCGGCTCCACCGGCGAGGCAGCCACCCTGTCCGATGCGGAGTACGACCAGCTGCTGGCCAGCGCCGTCGAGCGCATTGCCGGCCGCGTTCCGGTCCTGGCCGGCACCGGCCTGTCCGGCACCGCCAAAACCATCGAGCAGACCCGCCGCGCAGCCGCGCTGGGTGCCACCCACGCGCTGGTGGTCACCCCGCCGTACGTGCGGCCGACCCAGGCTGGTCTGATCGCGCATTACCGCGCGGTGGCCGAGCAGGGGGGATTGCCGGTGGTGCTGTACAACGTGCCGGGCCGAACCGGCTGCGACATGCTGCCGGAGACCGTGGCGGAGCTGGCCAGCCATCCGAACATCGTCGGCATCAAGGAAGCGGTGGGTGACACCGGCCGCGTGCGTGCGCTGCTGGACCTGCGCAGCCCGGCCTTCGCCGTGCTTACTGGTGATGACGGCACTGCCGCACGTTCGATCCAGGCCGGCATGGACGGCCTGATTTCGGTTGGCTCCAACGTGCTGCCCGGCGCTTACCGCCGGATGTGCGACCTGGCTGCTGCCCATGACCATGAAGCCGTCGAATCCTGGGATGCGCGCCTGCAGCCGTTCCATGACTTCTGCGGTGTCGAATCCAACCCGATTCCGGTCAAGGCGCTGTTGCGTCGGATCGGCATCGGTCACGATCTGCGCCTGCCGCTGTTGCCGCTTTCGGCTGCACATGCGCCTGCCGCCGACCATCTCGCCGGCGATATCGCCGCCCTCGAAGCCCTTTCCAGCCACTGACCTTCCGTCTTGGTCTGATCCAGGAGATTCACATGCGCCAATCCGTTTCCGCCGTCCGCGTGCTGTCCTACGCCCTGCTTGCTGTAGCTGTCGCCGCCGGCACCACCGGTTGTTTCAAGCGTGGCGTCAAGGGTGACTATGCCCTGGCCCCGGAAGTGCGTCCGCTGGAAGTGCCGCCGGACCTGAACCTGCCGGCAGGCGCCGGCAACAACCAGGTGCCGACCCTGAGCTCGGCGACCAAGCCGGCCGCTCCGGCCGCCGCCGCTCCGGCGGTCAGCGCCACCGGCTTCACCATTGCCGGCACCAAGGAAGACGCCTTCGCCAAGGTCGGTACCGCGCTGGAAGGCGTGGAAGGCCTGACCATCGCCACCCGCGCGCAGCTGCTGGGCTCGTACGACGTGGCCTATGAAGGCAGCAACTTCCTGGTCCGCGTGGTCGCCGTCGACGCTGGTGCCTACATCTCCGCGGTCGACCCGCGTGGCCTGCCGGCCACCGCCGAAGCCCCGGTGAAGCTGATTGCCGCACTGAAGGCCAAGCTGGCCCCGTAATGGCCGGTTGGGCGGGTGCGGACCCTGCTGGTTCGCACCTGCCGTGGTAGAGGCCGCCCCTGGTCGGCGCCTTTATGCCAACCAAGGTTGGCAGCTACCAGGGCCAGAACGGAAAAGGGCGCCCTGGGCGCCCTTTTCATTGCCTGCGGGTTCTAGAGGCCGACCTTGGTCGGCGCCTTTGTGCCAACCAAGGTTGGCAGCTACCAGGGCCATGGTGCCTGCGCCTCAGCGCTCCAGCAGCTTCAGCTTGTCCGGCTTGCCATCCCACTCACCGGCGTCGGCCGGCGGGTCCTTGCGCACGGTCAGCACCGGCCATTCCTTCGCCAGTTCTGCATTGAGGGCGACGAAACCTTCCTGGCCTGCGGGAACATCGTCTTCCGGGAAGATCGCGTTGACCGGGCACTCGGGTTCGCAGAGGGTGCAGTCAATGCACTCGTCCGGGTCGATCACCAGGAAGTTCGGGCCTTCGTGGAAGCAATCCACGGGACACACTTCCACGCAATCGGTGTGTTTGCACTTGATGCAGTTTTCGGTGACGACAAAGGGCATGGGTAGAGGGCGAATCGCTTTCTGAACCTGCCAATTCTAGAACAGGTTGGCCCCCGGTGTCGGTCGCCGTGTGAAAGTGGGCCGGATTGGTACCCGGAACGCCCATTTGGCGGCATGCCCGCCCTGTGCGACGCTGCCAGGGCCGCCGGCCCGCTTCGGTCGGCCCCCTTCCCTGCAGGATCCTTCATGTCGCCAGTCCAGCCCGGTGCCGCCTCCAATGGCGGTGAGAACACTGCCTTCATCGTCCTGATCAGTTGCGCCGCCACCCTCGGCGGATTCCTGTTCGGCTTCGATAGTGGCGTCATCAATGGCACCGTCGACGGCCTGCGCCAGGCCTTCAACTCCAGCGAAGCCGCGCTCGGCTTCGAGGTCGCCTCGATGCTGCTGGGGTGCGCGATCGGGGCGTTCGTGGCCGGTTGGCTTGGCGATCGGCTGGGACGTCGCGGCGTGCTGATCGTGGCGGCCGTGATGTTCCTGGTATCGGCGCTGGGCGCCGGCGCTGCACATGCATCCTGGTTGTTCGTCTGCGCACGCGTGCTGGGCGGGTTCGCTGTCGGTGCGGCCAGCGTGATGTCGCCGGCCTACATCGCCGAGGTCGCCTCGGCGCGCTATCGCGGCCGGCTGGCGACCGTGCAGCAGATGGCGATCATCTGCGGCCTGTTCGCAGCGTTCCTCAGCAACTATCTGCTGGCCCGGGCGGCGGGTGCGTCGACCGAGCCGCTCTGGCTGGGGCAGGAAGCCTGGCGCTGGATGTTCTGGATGCAGGCACTGCCGTCGCTGCTGTTCCTGCTGCTCTTGCTGGTGATCCCGGAAAGCCCGCGCTTCCTGGTGATGAAGGGTCGGCAGGCGCAGGCGAGGGCGGTGCTTGGCCGGCTGTACGGCGAACGTGCCGCGGTGAACAAGCAGGCCGAGATCGAAGCAAGCCTGGCCCAGGACCAGCACAAGCCGCGATTCGGCGACCTGCTCAACAAGGCCACCGGCAAGCTGCGCCCCATCGTCTGGGTCGGCATCGGCCTGGCGATGTTCCAGCAGCTGGTCGGCATCAATGTGGTGTTCTACTACGGCGCGGTGCTGTGGCAGGCGGTGGGTTTCTCGGAAAGCGATGCGCTGCTGATCAACGTCCTGTCCGGTGCGCTGAGCATCGGCGCCTGCCTGCTGACGGTGGTGCTGATCGATCGCATCGGCCGCAAGCCGCTGCTGTGGGTCGGTTCGGTCGGCATGTCGGTGGCCCTGGTGCTGATGGTGGTGGCCTTCGCCAGTGGCAGCCTGGCCGAGGGGCGGCTGCAGCTGTCCGACGGCATGGGCCGGTTGGCGCTGGTAGCGGCCAACGTCTATGTGGTGTTCTTCAACATGTCTTGGGGCCCGGTGATGTGGGTGATGCTGGGCGAGATGTTCCCGAACCAGATCCGCGGCCCGGCGTTGGCCGTGGCCGGTGCGGCGCAATGGACCTCGAATTTCGCGATCACCGTGACCTTCCCGATGCTGCTGGCCGGCATCGGCCTGGCCGGTGCGTACGGCATCTACACCGTCGCCGCGATCCTCTCGATCATCTTCGTCGTCCGCTACGTGCGCGAGACCAAGGGCAAAGAGCTGGAGCAGATGGAAGGCTGACGTGTGCCTGGCTTCGGTTGCATTTTGTCGGCGCCTGATTGCCCCCTCCTGACAGCTTCATGGTGCCAGCGGATTGCACTGAAGCGCTGGTCGGCTGTTGCTGCAGCGCGCGGGAAACCGTCCAGAGCAGGCGGGGTCACCCAGGGCAGGACCGTTGGCGCCATGGATGGCGCCATCGAGCCCCCATGGATGGGTTCACGGCGTGTCCTGCCCTGGGTGACCCCGCCGGCTCAAGCCGAAAGCAAGGAGGCGCTCAAGCGACCAGCCCAGTCGGCGACACGATTCCGGAAAACAGAAAAGCCCGCACAAGGCGGGCTTTTTCGGTTCCTGCTGCGGCGACTGGTGCTCCCTAGGGGACTCGAACCCCTGTTTTAGCCTTGAGAGGGCCACGTCCTAACCACTAGACGAAGGGAGCAGTGTGTCGCTGCCGGTGCAGGAGCGCTAGTATATGCACCTCGATGCCATTGGGCAATCCCGAAACTTCAACCGGAAGCGCCAACATCATTTCCTCTGCTACATCACCGTTCAGCCTGCGCGTCATCCCGCGCGACCAGCACACGATCTCCCGCAAGGACATCAGCCCGAACGCTTTGCGCGTGCTTTATCGACTGCGCGATGCCGGCTTCGGCGCCTACCTTGTCGGCGGCGCGGTGCGCGATCTGCTGGTCAATGGCCAACCCAAGGATTTCGACGTGGCCACCGATGCCACGCCCGAACAGGTCAAGCAGTTGTTCCGCAACTGCCGCCTGATCGGCCGCCGTTTCCGCCTGGCCCATGTTGTGTTCGGCCGCGAGATCATCGAAGTCGCCACCTTCCGTGCCAACATCGATGACGGCAGCGGCGACCGCGAAATGGAAAACGGCATGCTCGTGCGCGACAACGTGTACGGCAGCATCGAAGACGACGCCATCCGCCGCGACTTCACCTGCAATGCCCTGTATTACGCCATCGAGGACTTCTCGGTGCGTGACTACACCGGCGGCTTCGAAGACGTGCAGGCACGCCTGATGAAGCTCATCGGCGACCCGGTGCAGCGTTACCAGGAAGACCCGGTGCGCATGCTGCGTGCGGTCCGCTTGGCGGCCAAGCTCGGCTTCCAGATCGAAGAGGGCACTGCCGCACCGATCCCGCAGCTGGCCGGCCTGCTCAACGAAGCCGCACCGGCGCGCCTGTTCGAGGAAGTCCTGAAGCTGTTCCTGTCCGGGCACGGCGTAGCCAGCTTCGAAGGATTGGAACGCTACGGCCTGTTCGACGTGTTGTTCCCGGAAAGTGCCAAGGCACTGAAGTCGAACCGTACCGGCGCACTGCGCCGCATGCTGGTCGAGGGCCTGGCCAACACCGATGCACGCGTGGCCAACGACGAGCCCGTGTCGCCGGCGTTCCTGTTCGCGCTGTTGCTGTGGCCGGCCTATTGCCGCGCGCAGGCAACGCTGCTCAAGCAGGGCGTGGCGCCGGAAGAGGCACAGCGTCGTGCCGCCGACCGTGTCACCGTGCAGCAGCTGAGCACCATTGCATTGCCGCGCCGTTTCTCGCTGCCGATGCAGGAGATCTGGCTGTTGCAGGCGCGCTTCAGTTCGCGCCAGCGCAAGCGTGTGATGCGCACGCTCAGCCATCCCCGTTTCCGTGCCGCCTTCGATTTCCTGGCCTTGCGCCAGGTGGCATCGGCAGAGCACGAAGCCGACGTCGCGTTCTGGCGCGAAGCGCAGGCGCAGTCCGGGCATGAGCTGGATTCGTCGCTGGATTCCCTGCACAGCGATGCCGGCGATGAGGAGGGTGGAGCGCCGCGCAAGCGTCGTCGTCGCCGTCGTCGTCCCGATGGCGCAGCTGCCGGTGCTGCCGAGTAATCCATGACCGGTGCCTGGATCGGGCTGGGCGCCAATCTTGGCGACGCAGCCAACACCGTCCGCGCGGCCATTGCCGCGCTGGACGAGCTGCCCGGAACCCGGTTGACGCAGGCCTCGCGGTTGTACGCGACGCCGGCATGGGGCAACGAGGACCAGCCACCGTTCGTCAACGCAGTGGCCTCGGTCGACACCGATCTGCCCGCCGTCGAGCTGCTGCAGGCCATGCTCGCGCTGGAGCAGCGCTTCGGCCGCGTACGTGACCCCGCCGTGCACTGGGGGCCGCGTGCGCTGGATCTGGACCTGCTGCTGTTCGGCGAGCAGGTGCTGGACCTGCCCGAGCTGAAGGTGCCGCATCCCTACCTGCACGAGCGTGCGTTCGTGTTGGTGCCATTGGCCGAAATCGCCGCCGATCTGGCCATTCCCGGCCACGGTCGCGTACGGGATGCAGTGATGCGGGTGGATGCCTGCGGGATCGCGCCGTTAGGGTGATAATGCCCGGGTTATCTCCCCCGGTTATCAGCACATGAGCACCCACGCAGACAGCAAGCCCTGGACCGTTCCCGCCCTGGCCGAGGCCAAGCGCAATGGCCAGAAGCTGGTCATGTTGACCGCCTACGACGCAGGCTTTGCCCGCACCTTCGATGCCAATGGCGTCGACCTGATCCTGATCGGCGATTCGCTGGGCATGGTCGTGCAGGGGCACGATTCGACCCTGCCGGTGACCGTCGCCGACATGGTCTATCACACCCGCGCAGTCGCCCGCGTGCTGCAGCGTGCGCTGCTGATCGCCGACCTGCCGTTCGGCGCCGATGCCACCCCGGAACGCGCGCTGGATGCTTCACTGCAGCTGCTGCAGGCGGGTGCGGAGATGGTCAAGATCGAAGGCGCCGGCTTCAAGGTCGACATCATCCGCTACCTGGTCGAGCGCGAGATCCCGGTCTGTTCGCACCTGGGCCTGACCCCGCAGTCGGTGCTGCGCCTGGGTGGCTTCAAGATCCAGGGCCGTGGTGATGCCGCGCGCCAGCTGGTGGACGATGCCAAGGCCGTGGCCGAAGCCGGTGCCAGCATCATGGTGCTCGAATGCGTGCCGACCCCGGTTGCTGCCGCCGTCACCGCCGCGGTGCCTGTGCCGACCATCGGTATCGGTGCCGGTCCGCAGTGCGACGGCCAGGTGCTGGTGCTGCACGATTTCCTCGGTCTGGACAGCGGCCATCGTCGCCCGAAGTTCGTCAAGGACTTCCTGGCTGAAGGCGGTTCGGTGGCCGGCGCCACCCGTGCCTACGCCGATGCCGTGCGCGATGGCAGCTTCCCCGACGAAGAACACGCGTACGCCCAATGATCCAGACCTTCAACGAACTCGGTGCGCTGCGCGCGCAGATCGCGCAGTGGAAGGGCGAGGGCCTGCGCGTGGCGTTGGTGCCGACCATGGGCAATCTGCACGGCGGGCACCACGCGCTGGTCACCCTGGCAAAGCAGTACGCCGACAAGGTGGTGGCCAGCATCTTCGTCAACCCGACACAGTTCGGGCCGAACGAGGATTTCAGCCGCTATCCGCGCACCCCCGAAGCCGATGTGGCCGGGCTGGAGCAGGTGGGCTGCGATGCGGTGTGGCTGCCCAGCGTCGAAGCGATGTACCCGCTGGGCGTGGACAAGACCACGCAGATGCATGCGCCTGGCGTCAGCGAGGTGCTGGAAGGCGCCAGCCGCCCGGGCCATTTCGATGGCGTGTGCACCGTAGTGGCGCGGCTGTTCCTGCAGGTACAGCCGGATGTGGCCGTGTTCGGCCGCAAGGACTACCAGCAGCTGGCGGTCATCAAGCAGATGGTGGCCGAGCTGTCGTTCCCGATCCAGATCGTCGGTGCCGAGATCGTGCGCGATGAGGATGGCCTGGCCAAGAGCTCGCGCAACCAGTACCTCAGCGCCGAGCAGCGCCCGTTGGCGACCACCCTTTACCGCACCCTGCTGGGCATGCGCGAAGGCTATGTGGCCGGGCACGCGCGTGAACGCATCGAGGCCGACGCCGTCGCTGCGCTGCAGGCAGCGGGCTTCCAGGTGGATTACGCGGTACTGCGCACGCCGGAGCTGGCCGAGCCGAGTTTCGATGGCGGCGGCCGCGTGGCCCTGATCGCCGCGCGCCTGGGCACCACCCGGTTGATCGACAACCTGGAGTTCTGAACCGCCCCGCGCGGTTGTGCAGGGCGCCCGCAGTGGGCGCCCGGTGTTCGCCGGACAAGGATGACCTGCCGATATGACCTCGTTTCCAGCCAGCCCCGGCCGCCGCGCCGTGGCGGCGATCCTGGCGGTGCTCGCCGCCGCGCTGCTGCCTTCGCTGGTGATCGGTGGCCTGATTGCCGGTCTCAGTCTCGGCCAGGAAGTAGCCACGGCCGCGCTGGCGGCCGCATTGATGTTCGTGCTGGCCTTCGCCCACGCCGTGGCGGTGCTGCTGCCGATGGGCCTGATCCTGCTGTCTTCCGGCGGCCTGCGCTGGGTGTGGTTCGCGCTGGTCGGGGCAGGGCTGGGCGCGCTGGCCATGGCCACCTGTGCCTGGCCCGTCGGCTCTGGCGGCACTCTGGTGAGCCAGCTGTCCTCTGCGGGCAACTTCGACTGGGCCAGCTATGCCTTCTCGGTACTGGTGGCGGCCGGATTCGGCCTGATGGCCGGATTGGCGTTCCATGCCGTGTTCCGGGCCGTGCTGGCCGGTGCCGCGGCGCCATCGCCGGGCGCGCAGCAGCGCACCGGCTGAACGGTCTTCAGCATCCTGCGGCCGCTACCTGACGGTTGCCGCGTGGGTGCTAGAATCCGCTCTTTCCTTTGCCGTTGCAGCGCCCCCATGCACCTGTCCCTGCTCAAGACCAAGATCCACCGCGCCACTGTCACCCATTCCGAGCTGAACTACGAAGGCTCCATCGCCATCGATGACAACCTGCTGGCTGCCACCGGCATCCGTGAGTTCGAGCAGGTGCACATCTGGGACGTGACCAACGGTGCGCGCTTCTCGACCTATGCGATCCGCGCCGAAGCCGGCAGCGGCGTCGTCTCGCTCAATGGTGGCGCCGCGCGCCACGTGCAGGTCGGTGACATCATCATCATTGCCGCCTTCGCCAGCATGACCGAGCAGGAAGCCGACAGCTTCAAGCCGAAGCTGGTGTACGTGGATGGCAACAACCAGATCTCCCACACCAACGACACGATCCCGACCCAGGCCGCATGACAACGAACAACGGATTCGACTCGCTGCATTCCCACGCCCAGCGCCTGAAGGGCGCAAGCATTCCCGGCCTGCTCGCCGCCGAACCCGGCCGTGTACAGGACCTGGCGCTGCGGGTCGGTCCGTTGTATGTCAACTTCGCCCGGCAGAAATACGATGCCGCAGCGTTGCAGGCGCTGTTGGCGCTGGCTGCCGAACGTGATGTCGGCGGCGCCATCACGCGCCTGTTCCGTGGCGAGCAGGTCAACCTGACCGAAGGCCGCGCTGCGCTGCATACCGCGTTGCGCGGGGATGTAGTCGATGCGCCGGTAGCGGCCGAGGCCTATGCCACCGCGCGCGGCATCCGCCAGCGCATGGGCGTGCTGGTGCGCGCGCTGGAAGACAGTGGCGTGACCGATGTGGTCAGCGTCGGCATCGGCGGTTCCGATCTCGGCCCGCGACTGGTCGCCGATGCGCTGCGCCCGGTCACAGGCGCACGCCTGCGCGTGCATTTCGTGTCGAACGTGGACGGCGCCGCCATGCAGCGCACGCTGGCCACGCTGGATCCGGCGAAGACCGCCGGCATCCTCATTTCCAAGACCTTTGGTACCCAGGAAACCCTGCTCAACGGCCAGATCCTGCATGACTGGCTGGGCGGCAGCGACCGTCTGTACGCGGTCAGCGCCAATCCGGAACGCGCCGCCAAGGCCTTCGCCATTGCCGCCGAGCGCGTGCTGCCGATGTGGGACTGGGTGGGCGGCCGCTATTCGCTGTGGTCGGCCGTCGGTTTCCCGATCGCACTGGCCATCGGCTTCGAGCGCTTCGAGCAGCTGCTGGAAGGTGCCGCGCAGATGGATGCGCATGCACTGGATGCGCCGTTGGAGCGCAACCTGCCGGTGCTGCACGGCCTGACCGACATCTGGAACCGCAATCTGCTGGGCCACGCCACGCATGCGGTGATGACCTACGACCAGCGCCTGGCGCTGCTGCCGGCCTACCTGCAGCAGCTGGTGATGGAAAGCCTGGGCAAGCGCGTGCAGCGCGATGGCCAGCCGGTCACCACCGACACCGTGCCGGTGTGGTGGGGCGGTGCGGGCACCGATGTGCAGCACAGCTTCTTCCAGGCGCTGCACCAGGGCACCAGCATCATCCCGGCCGATTTCATCGGCTGCGTGCACAACGATGATCCGTATACGGTCAACCACCAGGCGCTGATGGCCAACCTGCTGGCGCAGACCGAAGCACTGGCCAACGGCCAGGGCAGCGACGATCCGCACCGCGATTACCCGGGCGGCCGCCCGAGCACGATGATCCTGCTCGACGCGCTCACCCCGCAGGCGCTGGGCGCCTTGATCGCGATGTACGAACACGCGGTGTACGTGCAGTCGGTGATCTGGAACATCAACGCTTTCGACCAGTTCGGTGTCGAGCTGGGCAAGCAGCTGGCCAGTGGCCTGCTGCCGGCCCTGCAGGGCGAGGATGTCCAGATCAATGATCCGCTGACCCGTGAGCTGCTGGCGCAGCTGAAGGGCTGAGCGCGGCGCGCCGGATGCGTGCGTCGATGCACTGGCGCGACCTCGTTCGACGAAGGCAGCCCGAGGCGTGGGCGGGTCTGCACCTGACCGTGCCGGCTCCCGTGCGCCCTGCGCTTGTGGTTTCGGTCTGCCCGCCGGACCGGATACGGGTGGGTACCGAGGAACGCCCCATGTTGTGGGCGAGGGTGGAGCCCGACTACTTCGGTGTGGACCTGCTTCGCAGCGCCTCCCCGGCCTCGCCGGCGATCATTCCACCGATCACGGCTGCCGAGGCGAGGGCGTTGCATTCGGATGATCCGGTGCGGACTGCCGCAGCGTGGGCACGTCATTTCGCACGGGCCCTTACCCGTTCGGATCGATCTCCGCTGGCCCAGGGCGAATGGCTGCTGCAGCCGACGCTGCATGGCCTGGAGCGTGCGCGGATGCCGCTCACGCTCGCGTCAGATGCGCTGGCCCGACCGGCGGTCGATACCTTGGACTGGTCGAGCGTGACGCACGGCGAATGCCTGCCTCCCGTCCTGCTGCGGGCACCGTCACTGGCCACGGATGGGCGGGTCAAGGCCTGGGCCAGGCAGGCCCGGGCAGGATCACTGCCACCGGTGCTGCTGATGTGGGTCAGTGGCCTGCAGGCACACGTGGTGCTGGACGGACACGACCGGCTGCAGGCAGCCGTGCAGGAGGGCGCAGATGTGCCGGTGCTGGTTCTGCTGCGTCATGGCGAGCGGTGCGTGGATGAGCAGGGCCTGGCACGGGCTGACATCATCGTCGAGCGGTCTGGCGGCGCGGGCATGACAGTCGAGGCCCGCAACCGACTGCTGCTCGATCTGTATAGCCCTGCGCGCGACGTCCTGCCCAGTCGGGCTGATCTGATGCGTGGTGGGGTGGATCAATGGATTGCAGAAGTGGACGCCGAGGCCAGGCAGCAGAAGGTCGAGGTGGACGTGCTGCTCGGAGAGTGACCTGGCGTGCGCCAACGGCATCCCGTTGCGGGATGCCGGCCCTTCACCGGCTCGGATCGCGTTCCGGGCTCGGCCGCTTGGCCAGCTTGCGCTGCAGCGAACGCCGGTGCATGCCGAGCAGGCGCGCGGCCGCCGACACATTGCCGCCGGTTTCATGCATCGCCTGCTGGATGTGTTCCCACTGCAGGCGGCTGATCGGGGTCATCGCATCGGGCACTTCCATCTCGCCGTCATCGGCGGGGCCATCGTCTTCCTCGCCCAGCGCACGCAGGATCATCGGCACCGTCGATGGCTTCGGCAGGTAGTCGTCGGCGCCCAGCTTGATCGCCTCCACTGCGGTGGCGATGCTGGCATAGCCGGTCACCAGCAGGATCCGCATGTCTGCGCGCAGCGCGCGCAACGGCTGTATCAGGGCCAGGCCGGAATCGCTGCCCAGCTTCAGGTCGATCAACGCGAACGCCGGCGGATGCTGGCGGGCCAGTGCCAGCGCGCTGGCGGCATCCTGTGCGGTCTGCGTCTCCAGCCCTTTGCGGGCCAGGCTGCGCTGCAGGGTGCGCAGGTAGAGTTCGTCGTCGTCGACCAGCAGGCCAAGGGTGGAAGCAGTCATGGTCATTCCTCGCGGGGGGCCAACGGCAGGCGGAAGCCGACGCGGCTACCGGCCCCTTGGGCCGGGCGCATCCACATCTCGCCGTCCAGGCGTTCGATGGTGGCATGGGACAGGGCAAGACCGACGCCCATGCCTTCACTCTTGCTGCTGCCGAACAGCTTGCCCGGCAGCACGGCGGCGCGGGCATTGAAGCCATGACCGTAGTCGCGTACTTCGCCGATCAGGTCGTCGCCTTCGATGCGCAGGCTGAGGTCGACGCGCGGACGTCCAGCCTGCTCGCCGGCATCGGCAGCGTTGTTCAGCAGCACCATCAGCAGGTGGCCGACGCCCGGGTCCAGCGGCAGGCGCAGCGGTGCGTCGTCGTTGCGATGCAGGTCGATGGTCGGGCGCACCAGCCGCCACTGCTCCAGCACCTGCTGGGCCGTGGAGTGGGCGCGCCCAGGGCGGTCGTTGGAGGCCGGCGCGGCCAGTGCCAGAACACGCTCGCGGCACTGCACCAGCAGCTCGCGCAGGGTTTCCATGTCCTCGCGCACTTCCGGTTCTTCGCTGCGCTCGGCCACGTCGTCGGCGAGCAGGGTCATCGTCGCCAGCGGCGTGTTCAGTTCGTGCGCCACCGAGGCTGCGTGCGTGGCCAGGGCGACGATGCCCTCGTTGCGCGCGAAGCGTTCGCGCAGTGCCGAAAGTTCCAGCTCGCGCTCGCGCAGGGCGATCGCCAGCCGGGTGGAGAAGATCAGTACGACTGCAGCGGACAGCAGAAAGGTGGCGATCACGCCCCAGCGGTTGAGGTCCAGTGCGTTGAAATAGCCCGCCGGCAGCGGTTGCCCGAACAGTCCGCTGGCGGCGTAGCCCAGCAGGCAGGCGCTGGCCACGGCCAGGGCCCAGCGCAGGGGCAGGGCGAACGCCGCCAGGGCGATCAGGATCAGGAACAGGGAGCCGAACGGATTGGCGATGCCGCCGCTCCAGCTGACCATCCAGGTAAGGATGATCACGTCCACCAGGATATGGCCGAAGGCGGTCAGCGGCGCGGTATCGGCCGGCTCCGGGCGCAGCTGCGTATACAGGTTGAATACGGCGAGCACGGCCACGCCCGACCATAGCGGCAGTTGCGGCAAGGGCAGCCCCAGCACCCAGGTCGCGACCAGGATGGTGGCCGCCTGGCCAGCCACGGCCAACCAGCGCAGGCTGCACAGGGTTCGGAGAAACGGGGCGTCGGGACCGGTCATTCGCGCCCATCGTATGCGTTCGCAGGGATGGCTGCCTGCGACAATCGGCCGCAGCCGTGCTGTCGCCTGAATGCGACACACCCGGAAGGTCGGGGCGAGCGTTAGAATGCCCGCATGCATGACGCCGTCACCCGCCCTACAGCCCCCTCCGATGCCACTGCCTGGCCCCGTCGCCTGACCCAATCGGTCCAGATCGGTGGAGTCACCGTGGGCGGTGGCAAGCCGGTCGTGGTGCAGTCGATGACCAATACCGACACCTCCGACGTGGCTTCGAGCGTGAAGCAGGTCGCCGAGCTCTGGCGCGCCGGTTCGGAAATGGTGCGTCTGACCGTCAACACGGTTGAAGCGGCCGCGGCGATCCCGCGCATCGTCGACAAGCTGGCGATGATGGGCATCGACGTGCCGCTGATCGGCGACTTCCACTACAACGGCCACCAGCTGCTGACGGCCGAGCCGGCCTGCGCCGAAGCACTGGCCAAGTACCGCATCAACCCGGGCAACGTGGGCTTCGGCAAGAAGAAGGACCTGCAGTTCGCGCAGCTGATCGAGTTCGCCATCCGCTACAACAAGCCGGTGCGCATCGGTGCCAACTGGGGCTCGCTGGACCAGGCCCTGGCGGCGAAGCTGATGGACGAGAACAACCACCGCGAACAGCCCTGGGACGCGGGCCGCGTGCTGCGCGAGGCGCTGATCCGTTCGGCGCTGGATTCGGCAGAGCAGGCCGTGGACATCGGCCTGCCGCGCGATCGCATCATCCTGTCGGCCAAGGTCAGCGGCGTGCAGGAGCTGATCGCGGTCTACCGCGACCTGGCCCAGCGTTCGGACTTCGCCCTGCATCTGGGCCTGACCGAAGCCGGTATCGGCAGCAAGGGCATCGTCGCCTCGGCGGCGGCATTGAGCGTGCTGCTGCAGGAAGGCATCGGCGACACCATCCGCATTTCGCTGACGCCCGAACCGGGCCAGTCGCGCACGCAGGAAGTGATCGTCGCCCAGGAACTGCTGCAGACCACCGGCCAGCGCGCCTTCACTCCGCTGGTCACGGCGTGCCCGGGCTGCGGCCGTACCACCTCGGAATTCTTCCAGGAGCTGGCCAAGGTGGTGCAGAACCACGTCCGCGAAAAGATGCCGTTGTGGAAGATCCAGCACCCGGGGGCGGAGAACATGACCCTGGCGGTGATGGGCTGCGTGGTCAACGGGCCGGGTGAGTCGCGGCATGCCAACATCGGCATCTCGCTGCCCGGCACTGGTGAAGCACCGTCGGCACCGGTGTTCGTCGATGGCGAGAAGAAGGTGACCCTGCGTGGCGAGAACATCGCCCAGGAATTCGTCGCCCTGATCGATGATTACGTTGAACGCACCTATGTCCGAAGCGCCGGGTAAGCCGACGATCCTCGCTGCACCGGAGCCAGCCTCCGGCTTCCGCCACTGGATGGCGCGCAATGCCTGGCGGCTGCTGCTGCTGCTGTTTGCCGGCGTGCTGCTGCCGCTGGCCGGATTCGTCGCCCTGGCCGACGAGGTGCACGAGTTCGAATCCTTCCATTTCGATGCGCCGCTGCTGTGGCAGATGCACGGCCTGCATTCGCCGTGGCTGGACCACGTGTTCGTGCTGCTGTCGAAGCTGGGCTACGAGTGGTTCCTGATCCCGGCCGATGTGCTGATTGTCGGTGCACTGGCCTGGCACCGGCGTTGGCGTGAAGCGACCTTCGTGGCGGTGAGCTTCGTAGGGTCGGCGCTGCTCAACATGGGCAGCAAGCACTTCTTCCAGCGCGACCGGCCCAGCCTGTGGGAATCGATCGCGCCGGAATCCACGTTCAGTTTCCCCAGCGGCCACGCGATGGGCTCGATGACCCTGGCGGTCACCCTGGTGCTACTGGCCTGGAATACCCGCTGGCGCTGGCCGGTGCTGCTGCTGGCGCCGTCGTTCAGCCTGCTGGTAAGCGTTTCCCGGGTCTATCTGGGGGTGCATTACCCCTCGGACATTTTGGCCGGGTGGTGTGCCGCGCTGGTTTGGGTGGTAGGGTGCTATCTGGTCATGTTCAGCCGCCGTCATCCATGGCGACGGCACGGTTCGCCGCCAGCGACGGCCAGCGAAGCGATCACGCAAGGGGAGTGACGTGGATGCCCTCCCAAGGGCGTCTACCTGAGGGACGGGTTGTTTCGTTGTAACGGGTTCTGCAGGGCAAGGGGCACGATCAGGCGTGAAGAATGTGATGCGCAAGGCAGAACGCCCGAATTGCGCAACATCCGCGCTTGCAGTGGTCAGGTGCTCCTGCCTAGGTTGACCCGTATTGGCCGCATTCGAAGAGGTACGTGAATGACGATTCGAGTCTACCTGGTGGATGACCATGCGTTGGTCCGCACCGGGATGAAAATGATACTGTCGAGTGAAACCGACATTGAAGTGGTGGGCGAGGCCGAAACGGGCGAAGACGCGCTGCCCGCGATCCGCCAGCTGCAACCGGACGTGGTGTTGTGTGATCTGCACCTGCCCGGCGTGAGCGGGATGGAAGTGACCGAGCGCATCGTCCGTGGCCACCGCAGCACGCGGGTGGTGATCGTGTCGGTGCTGGAGGACGGTCCGCTGCCCAAGCGCCTGCTCGAAGCCGGGGCTGCCGGTTACATCGGCAAGGGCTGTGATGCGCAGGAACTGCTGCGTGCGGTGCGCGACGTTGCCGCCGGACGGCGCTACCTGGGCACGAGCATCGCGCAGAACCTGGCGTTGTCCACCGTGGAAGGCAACGGCTCGCCGTTCGACAACCTGTCGCCGCGTGAGCTGGAAGTGGCGTTGCTGCTGACCCAGGGCCTGCGCCAGGAAGACATCGCCCGCCGTCTGAGCCTGAGCGCGAAGACGGTCAATACGCACAAGGCGCGGTTGTTCGAGAAAATGGGAATCCACGACAACATCGCGTTGGCGCGGATGGCCAGCCAGTACGGGCTGGTGGATCCGGCACGGCCGCTGTAAGGGTTTCGGCCAACGGCTGAGCCCCTCGCGGTGGTGCGACGGAGTTCGTGGGGTTGGCCCTGCGGAGGGATCGCGCAGGGGACGCCGTGAATCCATCCCTGGAGGCTCGGGCGCGCCATCCATGGCGCTTACGCCCCTGCGCGATCCCTCCGCAGGGCCACGGACAGGTTCCGTGCGCTGCCACCGCGGAATGAAGAAGGAAGGGCGGGAGCGGGTCGCGCGCTTTGCGCGCTTGGGGACGGATCCCTTTCCCGGCGGGAAAGGGCTCTGACCCCGCAGTGCGTCAGTGGCCGCGTACGCGCTTGACGATCTTCGCGGCCTGCGCGGCGCTTTCGCGCACCTTGTCCCACTGGCCGGCGTCGATCCAGCTGCCCGGCACCATCCACGAGCCACCGATGCAGACCACGTTCTTCTGCTCCAGGTACTCGGCGGCGGTGTTCTCGGTGATGCCACCGGTCGGGCACAGCTTGAGGTCGGCGATCGGGCCGGCTACGCCCTTGATCATCGCCAGGCCGCCCACGGCCGTGGCCGGGAACAGCTTGCACACGCGGAAACCGCGCGCGTAGAGCGCCAGCAGTTCGGTCGGCGTCGCCGCACCCGGTACCACCGGCAGCGGTGCCGCAGCCAACGCATCGGCCAGCACCGGCGGCGTGCCCGGAGTCACCAGGAAATCCGCGCCCGCATCGATCGACTGTTGCATCTGCTCCACCGTCAGCACCGTACCGGCGCCGACCACCACATCCGGCAGCTCACGCTTGAGCATCGCCAGCGCTTCCATCGCCACCGGCGTACGCAGCGTCAGCTCGATCGCCGGCAATCCGCCTTCCAGCAGCGCCGCGCTGACCGCACGTGCCTGGTCCAGCGTATGAATCGTCACCACCGGCAGGATGCCGGCCGCATGCAACAACTCCGCCGCCCGCACCTGATGTTGTTCGATACCCATAGCTCTGCTTCTGCCTTTGCTTTCGAATTTGATTTTCAGTGATCACTTCGCGGCGCGAGGGCGCCGGGAAACTGTCCGGAGGCGGCGGGTAGCCCCCACCAGGACCGTGAGCGGCATGGATGCCGCGACCGAGCCCCCATGGATGGGTTTACGGCGTGTCCTGGTGGGGGCTACCCGCCGCCTCAACCAGGACACTTACCGCCCACGCATACCCGCAACGCTTTTCAATCCCTCAGGCGTCCTTCGCCTCATGCGGCGCCGCCGCCGCAGCAGCATCGTGCCCCAGCTCATACTCCGCGTCGTAGTCCCACGGCCCACCGTCAGCCGCCGCCGGACCGCACGAAATCGAGATCGCGCCCTGATCGGCCGGACCCACCACACGCCGGTTGATCGCGAACAGGTTGCGGCCCAGGTCATTGGCGGCCGGCGCCGTATTCGGCGCATGAGTACGCGCGGCCCATTCGGCTGCGTCCACCAGCACTTCAAGCGTGCCAGCCTCACCATCCAGGCGGATGATGTCGCCCTCGCGCACCTTGCCCAGCGGACCGCCGCGTGCAGCTTCCGGCGTCACGTGGATGGCGGCGGGAATCTTGCCCGACGCACCAGACAGGCGACCATCGGTGACCAGCGCCACGCGCCGACCCTGGTTCTGCAGCAGGCCCAGCAGCGGCGCCAGCGAATGCAGTTCCGGCATGCCGTTGGCGCGCGGGCCCTGGTAGCGCACCACCGCCACGAAATGCTCCGGCAGCATGCCAGCGGCGTGCAGCTTGTTCAGCACCTGCGGCGCATCGACCACTACCGCCGGTGCTTCAATCGTGCGGTACTGCGGCTTCACTGCCGACAGCTTGATCAGTGACTTGCCGAGGTTGCCGCGCAACAGGCGCAGGCCTCCCTGATGTTCGAACGGATTGTCGACACCACGCACCACCTCTTCGTCGGCGCTGCGTTCCAGGCCCGGCAGGTAGACCAGCTTGCCGTCGCGCAACTGCGGTTCGCGCGCATAGTCGGCCATGCCGCCGCGCGCCACGCTTACCAGGTCGCCGTGCATCAAGCCGGCCTTGATCAGTTCGCCGAACACGAAGGCCGGGCCGCCTGCTGCGGCGAAGCGGTTTACATCGGCTTCGCCGTTCGGGTAAACGCGGGCCAGAAGCGGAATCAGCTGCGACAGCTCGTCGAAGTCGTCCCAGGTCAGCACGATGCCAGCTGCGCGTGCCACGGCGATCCAGTGGATGGTGTGGTTGGTCGAGCCGCCGGTGGCCATCAGCGCGATGATCGCGTTGATGATCGCGCGCTCGTCGATGATCCGGCCCAGCGGACGGAAGTCGTCGCCCAGCGCGGTGATGTCCAGTGCACGCTCGGTGGCTTCGCGGGTCAGTGCATCGCGCAGCGCCGTGTCCGGATTGACGAACGATGCGCCCGGCAGCTGCACGCCCATCGCTTCCAGCAGCACCTGGTTGGAATTGGCGGTGCCGTAGAAGGTGCAGGTGCCCGCGCCGTGGTAGGAGGCCGATTCGGCTTCCAGCAGTTCTTCGCGGGTGGCTTCGCCGGCGGCGTAGCGCTCGCGCACTTCCGCCTTCTGCTTGTTGGGAATGCCCGGCGTCATCGGGCCTGCCGGCACGAAAACCGCCGGAAGGTGGCCGAAGGCGAGGGCGCCGATCAGCAGGCCCGGCACGATCTTGTCGCACACACCGAGGTACACGGTGGTATCGAACATGTCGTGGCTGAGCCCGATCGCGGTGGCCTGGGCAATGACATCGCGCGAGAACAGCGACAGCTCCATGCCGCCACGGCCCTGGGTGACACCGTCGCACATCGCCGGCACGGCACCGGCCACCTGCGCGGTCGCGCCGAGTTCGCGGGCCACCGCACGGATCTGTTCGGGATAGGTCTCGAACGGCTGGTGCGCCGACAGCATGTCGTTGTAGGCGGTGATGATGCCCAGGTTGGCCGTCACGCCGCCGCGCAGGCGGCTCTTGTCGGTGCCGCCACAGGCGGCGAAACCGTGGGCGAGGTTGCCGCAGCTGAGGCGGCTGCGGAACGGGCCATCGCGCAGGGAGGCGTCGATCGCTGCCAGATAGGCGGCGCGCGAAGCGGCGCTGCGGCGGATGACGCGCTCAGTGATGGCTTGCAGTTGCGGATGGAGGCTCATTGGCTACCGGCGTTCGAGGTGGCGAGAGGCAAGCGGCAGCAGGGCGCCGCCGCCGACATCAATCAGCCCAGTGGACGCGCAGGCGCGCGCCTTCCAGGTTGATCGCGTTGAGGATCGGATACTGCTGCGGGTCGTTGCTGTCCAATGCCTGGCGCAGCACCTGCAGCTTCTGCTTGCCGCGCAGCAGCAGCAGACGCTGGCGGCACTGGGCCAGGCCGCGCGGGGTCAGGGTGATGCGCAGCGGCCACTGGTTGGCACCGGGGCATCCGGTGGCATCCAGCGCGGCGTACGGCAGGGTGCTTTCCAGCGCGCGGGTCAGGTCCTTCGAGCCCGGGAACAGCGAGGCGGTATGGCCGTCGTTGCCCATGCCCAGTGCGACCAGGCTTGGCGCCTGGCTGTGCTGGGCCTGCAGGTTGGCGGTGTACACGCATTCGGGCAGCGGCTTGCCGATCCGCACCAGCGGATCGAAGTGCGCACCTTCGGCACGTGTGAGCAGGTTCTCGCGCACCAGCCATGCATTGCTGTCGCGATCCTGCGGCGACAACCAGCGCTCGTCGGCCAGGCTCACTTCAACGCGGTCCCAATGCACGTCCAGCTCGGCCAGCGCCTGGTACACCGGTGCCGGCGTGGTGCCGCCGGACAGCAGGATGCGTGCGCGGCCCAGTTCGGTGATGTCGTGGTTGATCGCCTGCGCCATTTCGGCTGCAACCGCTTCGATCCAGCCATCGGCATCGCCATGGTTGATGAAGTCGATACGGTCGTCCTGGAAGATGGGGGTCATGCGGCAACTCCTGGTGCGTCACGTTCGGCGTCGGCAGCATAGGCAGCGGCGCCCAGCAGTCCGGCGTGGGGATGCATCACGGCCAGCGACGGCACCCGCGCCATGATCGAAGAGAACCGGCCCTTGTGTTCGAAGCGCTGGCGGAAACCAGAGTGCTGCAATGAATCGAGCATCTTCGGAGTCAGCCCACCGGTCAGGAACACACCATCCCAGGCGCCCTGGGTCAGCACCAGATCACCGGCAATGGCGCCGAACACCGCGCAGAACACATCCACGGTACGCATCGCCTGTGGATCGCCGTGCAGGGCGCGGGCGGTCACGTCCACCGGTTGCAGTTGGCCCGGGTCGATACCCGCCATCTCGCAGATTGCGCGATGGATGTTGACCAGGCCGGGGCCGCAGATCAGCCGCTCGTTGGAGACGCGCCCGAACTGCTCGGACAGGATCTCCAGGATGCGGATCTCTTCCGGCGTTCCCGGCGGGAAGCTGACATGGCCGCCTTCGGTTTCCAGCGGGTAACAGCGGCCGTGGCGAAGGATCAGGCCGCCGACGCCGAGGCCGGTACCTGGGCCGATCACTGCGTAGTTGCGCGGCTGACCCGGCTTGCCCGGAACCCAGGCGGCACCGCCGACCTGGACCACGTCATCGGGCTGCAGCAGCGAAATCGCCATTGCCTGCGCGGCGAAGTCGTTGATCAGGTGCAGTTCGTTGAAACCAAGCATCGCGGCCGTGCGGCTGCGCGAGATCACCCACGGATGGTTGGTGATGCGGGCTTCGTCACCATCGACACGACCGGCGACTGCGAACACGCCACGGTTTGCGGTGGCGCCGATCTGCTCCAGATGGTGGCGCGCGGCATCACCCAGCGACGGGAACTCCGCCACGGCGTACTCGCGGATGCTCTCTTTCAGCAGCGGGGCGTCCTGCGAGGTGTCGGCAAGGGCGAAGCGGGCATTGGTGCCACCGATGTCGGCGACCAGCACGGGCTGCGAGCTGGCACTCATTCCGACGCTCCGCTATCCGGTGCATCCACGCCCTGCGGCAGGAAATCGACCGCGTTGGCCGGGCCCCACTGGCCGGCAGGGTAGGGCTCCAGCGGCAGGTTGGCCGCCTTCCAGGCGTCGGCAACGCTGTCGATCCAGGCCCAGGCGGCACGCACTTCGTCATCGCGCACGAACAGGGTGTGGTTGCCGTTGAAGGCGTCCAGGAACAGGCGCTCGTAGGCGATGCGGCGATGCAGGCCGGTCGGCACCGACAGCTCCAGCTCCAGCGGCTGCAGTTCCAGCGCGCCCCATTCGGGCCCGGCCAGGCTGCTCATCAGGCCCAGTTCGATGTTCTCCTGCGGCTGCAGCTGGAACACCAGGCGGTTCGGTGCGGCCTGCGCACGCTGCGGACGCTCGAACAACCAGTGCGTGACCGGCTTTAGGGTCACCACCACGCGGGTGGTGCGCTCGGGCAGGCGCTTGCCGGTGACCAGGTGGAACGGCACGCCGCTCCAGCGCCAGTTGTCGATGTGCGCGGTGACACCGGCGAAGGTCTCCACGTCGCTGCCTTCCGGCGGCTGGTAGGCCTGTGCGGGCTGGCCGTTGATGCTGCCGGCGGTATAGCGGCCGCGCACGCTGTCACGCGCGGCGTGCTTGGCATCCAGCGGGCGCAGCGCGCGCAGCACCTTGACCTTCTCATCGCGGATGCGGTCGGCTTCCAGCGACGCCGGCGGCTCCATTGCCACCATGCACAGCAACTGCAGGATGTGGCTCTGCACCATGTCGCGCAGGGCGCCGGAGCGCGCGTAGTAGGCATCGCGGCCATCCACGCCTTCGCTTTCTGCAACGAGGATGTGCACCGATTCGATGTAATTGCGGTTCCACACTGCTTCCAGCAGCGTATTGCCGAAGCGCAGCGCGATCAGGTTCTGTACCGCCGCCTTGCCCAGGTAGTGATCGAGGCGGAACACGCGGTCTTCGTCGATCCACTGGCCGATGGTGGTGATGATCTCCTCGGCGCTTTCGCTGTCGCTGCCGATCGGCTTCTCCAGCATCAGGCGCGCGGGTGCGGCCAGTGCGCCGCCCTTGGCCAGGCCCTCGCAGGTGGAGATGTACAGGCCCGGCGGGATCGCCAGGTAGCTCACGCAGCGGCGGTCGACCAGGTCGGACACGGCAGCGGCGACCGAGTCGACGTCGCGCAGGTCCACCGAGCGGTAGTCGATGCGGCGCAGCAGGGAGGCGATGTCCTCCTGGCTGGCCATCGGCATCGCCTGCTGCAGGCGCGGGCGCAGGATGTCATGGAAGGCTTCGGTGTCGTGGCCCGACAGGGCCAGCGCACGGATGCGGAAATCCTCCGGCAGCAGGCCGTCGCCGAGCAGGCGCAGCAGCGAAGGGAACAGGTAGCGCTGGGCCAGATCACCTGTGGCACCAAACAGGAAGAGTGTGTCGTGCATCGCTCGAGTTTCAGATCCGGGTGACATCGTTGTCAATCGCTTCATGGCTGGGTTCGGGGGACATCCGCGCAACTGCCTGTCCGAGGCTCATCTGGATCGGTTTTCCGGCTCGCCGGAGCACCGTTCCAATCGAAACCACTACAGCGGCAACCCTTCGTTCGGTCGACGATGCAGGTCGGCGCGCACCGACTGTCGGATAGTGCCACGTGAAAACGTTTACATGGCAGAATGGGCAACTGTATTCGATTGCAGTGGTCGCCGTCATGCGGCAACCGCGCAATCATCACTGCCATCGGGAGGGCCGAGGCAGTCCCAAAAGACAGCCCGGCGTCGGGCGGACTGGATGAGTGAAATGGCAAAAGTGCAGTTGCAGGGTGTGCGCAAGGTCTACGACAACGGCCAGGTTGCAGTGAAGGACGCCACCTTCGAGGTCGCCGATGGCGAACTGATGGTGCTGGTCGGTCCATCGGGGTGTGGCAAGTCGACCCTGTTGCGGATGGTGGCCGGGCTGGAAGAGATCAGCGGCGGCACGTTGACCATCGGTGATCGCGTGGTCAACGACGTGGCGCCGAAGGATCGCGACATCGCGATGGTGTTCCAGAGTTACGCGCTGTATCCGCACATGACCGTGGCCGAGAACCTGGCCTTCGGGCTGAAGCTGCGCGGCCATGACAAGGCGACCATCGACAAGCGCATCAGCGAAGCCGCGCAGACGCTGGGACTGACCGACATGATGGACAAGCTGCCCAAGGCGATGTCCGGCGGCCAGCGCCAGCGCGTTGCATTGGGCCGTGCGCTGGTGCGTGAGCCGGCGGTGTTCCTGCTGGACGAGCCGCTGTCCAACCTGGATGCCAAGCTGCGCCACAGCGTGCGCACCGAGATCGCGCAGCTGCACCGCAAGCTGGGCACCACCATGATCTACGTGACCCACGATCAGGTCGAGGCGATGACCCTGGGCCAGCGCATCGTGGTGCTGAAGGACGGCATCATCCAGCAGATCGATACGCCGATGGCGCTGTACGACCGCCCGGCCAACCTGTTCGTGGCCGGCTTCCTCGGCAGCCCGGCGATGAACGTGCTGCGCGGCACGCTGCAGGGCGACGCTGGTGGCGTGACCGTGGTCGATGGCCAGTGGCGTGCCCCGTTGGGGCAGGCGACGATCGATCCGGCGTGGCTGCAGAAGCCGATCGCCGTGGGTGTGCGTCCGGAGCACCTGCAGCCTGCGGGCAGCGAGGACACGCATGCGTTCACCGCACGCATCGAAGGCATCGAGCCGGTCGGCAACGAGATCTTCGTCAACATGAGCAGTGGCCAGCACGCGCTGACCATGCGCGTGGCGCCGCAGTCGCTGCCGGGCGTGGGCGAGGACATCCGGGTGGCGATCCACCCGCAGGGCCTGCATTTCTTCAACCCGGAAACCGGCGAGCGCCTGTAGCCGGCACTACCTTCCTTCGCCGAAGGCGTGCGGACCAACGGTCCGCACCCACCGTGATCCCCAGTAGATCCACGCCATGCGTGGATGAAATGCCGGATCGGCGCCTCAGCGCGCCAGGCCGTCCAGCAGCGGTATCCGCTGCGCGGGCGCGTCGCCCACCTGCAGCTCGCTGTCGCTGGCCTCCAGGGGCAGCACGGCCAGCGCCAGATCGCCGGCTACGCTGGCCAAGGTGCCGAGCGCAGTGCCGTCCTGCTGCACGCCATCGCCTGCCTGCGCAGGTGCTGCGGTATGCAGCAGCTGCACCGCGCGCTTGGCCTTGCCAAGGAAATGGGTGCGCGCGACGATTTCCTGACCCGGGTAGCAACCCTTCTTCACGCTGTAGCCGTTGAGGCGGTCCAGGCCCAGCTGCTGCGGGGTCCACACCTCGCGCTGGCTCTCTACCAATCGTGGCAGGCCAAAGCGCAGGTCGGCCTGGCGCCAGGCCAGAGCAAAGGCGGCGCCCCCGGTTTCGTCGCTGGCCGGGAAGGCCTCGACCGGACCGATGCGCAGCGTGCGGGGAAGTGCGTCGCTGCCCAGATCCAGCTCCCAGCCGTGGCTGTCGGCCAGTGCGATGGCAGCGCCGGTAGCGGCTTCCGGCGCAGTAAAGGCCCCGGCCACCACCAGGTCCGCATGCACCTGCAATTTCACTTTGCGGCGGAACACGAAGCGCTGCAGTTGCGACGCAATCGCATCGGCATCGCCGTCGGCGAGCACCAGAAGCACTTGGTCATCGGCCAGCCGCAGCAGCTGAAACACCGCCAGGGTGCGGCCCTTGGCGCTCAGCCACGCGCTCCACTGCCAGTGCAGCAGGGGCAGGGCGGTCACGTCGCTGCTGAACTGGGCATGGGCAAAAGCCACTGCATCCACGCCCTGCAGGCTCAGCAATTGATGGCCGGGCAGGCGCGGATATGCGACGAAAGCAGGGGGAAGGTTGTCAGGCACGTGAACGAGGTCTAAAATTTGTGCGTTGCGAGACCCATCATGATAGGCCAAACAACCCCCACTCCCGACGCTGAAGCTGAAACCCCGCTGGTTCCCCCGGTCCCTGTGCCCGTGGAACAACCAGAGGTGGAAGAAGAATTCGGTGGCCGCGGCGGACTCGATCCGGTGCGGTATGGCGATTGGGAAAAAAACGGACGCTGCATCGATTTTTGATCAGCATTGAGCCAACGCGGCCTTATGCCGCCCAGCCGAGACAACGAGCCCAGCGAATGGCGACCAGACAACGTCCCCTTTCTCCGCACCTTCAGGTGTATCGCTGGCAGATTCAGATGGCCACCTCGATCCTGCATCGAGCCACTGGCGTCTTTCTGTCTGTTGGTGCCCTCATCATCGCCGGAGGCCTGTTGGCTCTGATGATGGGGCCCGAATCCTGGAACTGCTTCACCGGCCATGCCGGGGCCTGGTATGGCCGCGTGTTCCTGTTCGCGTGGACATGGTCGTTCGCCTATCACCTGTGCAATGGCATCCGCCATATCGTGCAGGACTTCGCGATCGGATTCCGCATTGCCACCTTCATCCGCAGCAGCTGGATGTCGGTGATCGGCAGCCTGCTGATCACCCTGGCGGTGTGGGCCTATGTGCTCTTCGGAGGTGCCGCATGAGCAAGTTCCGTACCCCGTTGAAGGGCGTGCGCGGTCTGGGTTCGGCCAAGACCGGCACCGAGCACTTCGTGCATCAGCGCCTGACCGCCGCCGCGCTGGTCGTGCTGGGCATCTGGTTCCTGGTGTTCGTGCTGGGCCTGCTGGGCTCGGATTACGTGACCGCCACCGCCGCGATCGCCAAGCCGTGGAACGCCGTTCCGCTGATCGGCCTGCTGATCGCCATGTTCTGGCATGCCCAGCTCGGCCTGCAGGTCGTGCTGGAGGACTACATCCACGAATCGCTGCTGGCCCTGGTGCTGCAGACCGCGGTGAAGTTCGTTGCCGTGCTCGGCATGATCGTCAGTGTGTTTGCGGTGGGCCGCATCGCCCTCGGCGTTGCCTGAGCCCAGGCGCCAAGACAGGAATCCAGACTAGATGTCCGCTTACAAGATTACCGAACACAAGTACGACATGGTCGTGGTGGGCGCCGGCGGCGCCGGCCTGCGTGCCACGTTCGGCCTGGCCGCCAAGGGCCTTCAGACCGTGTGCCTGACCAAGGTCTTCCCGACCCGTTCGCACACCGTTGCCGCCCAGGGTGGTATCTCCGCCGCGCTCGGCAACATGGGCGAGGACGACTGGCGTTACCACTTCTTCGACACCATCAAGGGTTCGGACTGGCTGGGCGACCAGGACGCCATCGAGTACATGTGCCGTGAAGCGATTCCGGCGATCATCGAGCTCGAGCACTACGGCGTGCCGTTCAGCCGCACCGCCGAAGGCAAGATCTACCAGCGTCCGTTCGGTGGCATGACCACCCAGTACGGCGAAGGTCCGGCGGCGCAGCGTACCTGCGCGGCGGCCGACCGTACCGGCCACGCGATGCTGCACACGCTGTACCAGCAGTCGCTGAAGCACGACGCGCGCTTCATGATCGAGTACTTCGCGCTCGACCTGATCTTCGATGACGAAGGTGCCTGCCGTGGTGTGCTGGCGTTGGACATGTCCGACGGCACGCTGCACCTGTTCCGCGCCCAGGGCGTGGTGCTGGCCACCGGCGGCTACGGCCGCGCCTACTTCAGCGCCACCTCGGCGCACACCTGCACCGGCGACGGTGGCGGCCTGGCCATGCGCGCCGGCATTGCCATGCAGGACATGGAGTTCGTGCAGTTCCATCCGACCGGCATCTACGGCGCCGGCTGCCTGATCACCGAGGGTGTCCGCGGTGAAGGCGGCATCCTGCGCAACAGCAGCGGCGAGCGCTTCATGGAGCGTTACGCACCGCACTACAAGGACCTGGCCTCGCGCGACGTTGTCAGCCGTTCGATGACCATCGAGATCCGCGAAGGCCGTGGCGTGGGCGAGCACAAGGACCACATCCTGCTCGACCTGACCCACCTCGGCCCGGGCGTGATCGACGACAAGCTGCCGGGCATCGCCGAGAGCGCCCGCATCTTCGCCGGCGTCGACGTGCACAAGCAGCCGATCCCGGTGATTCCGACCGTGCACTACAACATGGGCGGCATCCCGACCAACTACCACGGTGAAGTGGTGCGCAAGGACGGCGAGAACCCCGATGCGGTCGTGCCGGGCCTGTACGCCATCGGCGAAGCGGCCTGCGTTTCGGTTCACGGTGCCAACCGCCTGGGTTCGAACTCGCTGCTGGACCTGGTGGTGTTCGGGCGTGCAGTGGCCAATCGTTGCGCGGCGACGATCACCCCGGGCGCGGCGCACAAGACCCTGCCGGCCGACGCCTGCGACAAGGCGCTGGGCCTGCTGGACAAGCTGCGTCACGCCAACGGCGATACGCCGACTTCGGTCATCCGCGATCGCATGCAGCGCACCATGCAGGCAGACGCGGCGGTCTTCCGCACCAGCCAGACGCTGAAGGAAGGCTGCGAGAAGATGGACAAGATCTTCGACTCGTTCCAGGACGTGAAGGTCTCCGACCGTTCGCTGGTCTGGAACTCGGACCTGATCGAGACCTACGAGCTGAACAACCTGCTGCTGAACGCGGTGGCGACGATCAACTCGGCCGAGCAGCGCAAGGAAAGCCGTGGCGCACACGCGCACGAGGACTTCCCGGACCGCGACGACGTCAATTGGCAGAAGCACACCCTGGTCAGCGTGGACGAGAAGGGCAAGTGCAGCTTCGACTACCGTCCGGTGCACATGTACACGTTGACTGATGACGTGTCCGTGGTGCCGCCGAAGCCGCGCGTGTACTGATCCGACCCCGCCTAACATGCAATCCGCGCCCTCGGGCGCGGGCCGCCTGAGCCAACGAGAGCAGCCATGGCCGAGTTTTCACTCCCCAAGAATTCCAAGATCACGAAGGGCAAGCACTTCCCCGCCAAGACCGGCGGCAAGAACGTGCGCACCTTCAAGATCTACCGCTGGAGTCCGGACGACGACAGCAATCCGCGCACCGACACCTATGACGTCGATCTGGACGCCTGCGGCCCGATGGTCCTGGACGCGCTGATCAAGATCAAGAACGAGATCGACCCGACCCTGACCTTCCGCCGCTCGTGCCGCGAAGGCATCTGTGGTTCGTGCGCGATGAACATCGACGGCACCAACACCCTGGCCTGCACCCGAGCCATCTCGGACTGCGGCAAGAAGGAAGTGCCGATCTACCCGCTGCCGCACATGAACGTGGTCAAGGATCTGGTTCCGGACCTGACCCACTTCTACGCGCAGTACGCCTCGATCAAGCCGTGGATCCGCACCCAGACCCCGGCACCGCCGGACCGTGAGCGCCTGCAGTCGCCGGAAGACCGCAAGAAGCTGGACGGTCTGTACGAGTGCATCCTGTGCGCGTGCTGCTCGACCAGCTGCCCGAGCTACTGGTGGAACGGCGAGCGTTACCTGGGCCCGGCGATCCTGCTGCAGGCCTATCGCTGGATCATCGATTCGCGCGATGAGGACACCGGTGCGCGCCTGGACGATCTGGAAGATCCGTTCAAGCTGTACCGCTGCCACACCATCATGAACTGCGCCCGGACCTGCCCGAAGGGCCTGAACCCGGCGCTGGCGATCGCCGAGATCAAGAAGCTGATGATGGAACGCCGCGCCTGATACGGTGCCGGGTAGTTGCACGACCCCAGCAGAGCCACGCCATGCGTGGCTTTGCTGTATCTGGAGAGACACGATGGAAGAAGATGTTCTGCTGAAGAAGCTGCGCTGGCGTTGCCGGCGCGGCATGCGCGAACTGGACCAGTTGTTCGGTCGCTACCTGGACCGCGAATGGAGCAGTGCACCGACCGAAGAGCGCGAGGTTTTCCTGTTCCTGCTCGATTGCGAGGACGATAAGTTGTGGCGTTGGTTCATGGGCTACGAGGCCTGTCCACATGCGCACGCCGTCCCCCTCATGCACAAGATCCTCGCCCTCAAGCCTTGAGTGGCGCCCGTCGCGGCTGCAGGCCGGCGCTCAGTTGGCGGTACTGTTGGCCGCGCCGTGGCTGCTGCGCGCTTCGGATCTGCCCCCAGCCCATCTGGTTCCCGCGCTGATCGGGGTCTGGGCGCTTGGCCTGGCCGAACTGGCCTGGCGCCTGCGGCGGCCCCGCGTGGTGCTGCAGCTGCCGCCCGCGCCCGAGCCGCTGCGCGTGGACGGCCACGACATTCCCGAGCCGCGACTGGTGGTGCGCGGGCCCTGGCTGCTGCTGCAGTGGCGCGAAGGCTGGCGCCGGCGACGCCTGTTGTTCTGGCCGGATGTGCTGGATCGCGGGCAACGACGTGAACTGCGACTGGCCGTATCCGCACGCGCCGTTTCCCGTCAGCCCCGGTCGGTGGCACCATAGGCTGAATCGACTGGCGTGCCTGCATGTTCAAACCCATTCCCGTGGCCATTGGCCTGCGCTACCTGCGCGCCAAGCGCCGCAACGGCTTCATCTCCTTCATTTCGATGGCATCGATCCTGGGCATCGCGCTCGGGGTGACGGTGCTGATCACCACATTGGCGGTGATGAGCGGTTTCCAGAAGGAAATCCGCAGCCGCCTGCTGCAGATGACTGCGCACACCACCATCAGCCGCGACGGCGAGCCGATGCCGGACTGGATGCGCGTGGTCGATGTGGCCAGCAAGGATCCGCGCGTGGCCGGTGCTGCGCCGTATATCGAGATCCAGTCGATGATCAGCGGCCCGCGCGTGCAGGGTGCGATCATCCAGGGCATCGATCCGGCGCTGGAACCGAAGGTGTCGGTGATCGACAAGAAGGTCACCAAGGGCAGCTACGGCAGCCTGACCCCGGGCAGCTTCAACCTGTTGCTGGGCAAGGAACTGGCCGTCTGGCTGGGCGTGGACGTCGGTGACCAGGTGCTGGTGACCTTCGCGGAAGTGCAGGGCACCCCGGCCGGCGCGGTGCCGCGGATGAAGCGCTTCACCGTCAGCGGCATCTTCGAGGCCGGTTACAACGAGGTCGATCGCGGTGTGGGTTTTGCCAACATGAAAGACCTGGAGCGCGTACTGCGTTCCGATGGCGCCACCGGCGTGCGCCTGAAACTGCATGACATGGACCGCTCGCTGGAGGTGGGCGTGGACCTGGCGCAGAACCTCGGCGGTGCCTATCGGGTCAGCGACTGGACCCAGCAGAACGCCAACCTGTACCACTCGCTGCGCATGGAAAAAGTGGTGATGGGCATCCTGCTCTCGCTGATCATCGCCATGGGCGCCTTCAACCTGGTGTCCTCGCAGGTGATGCTGGTGACCGACAAGCAGGCCGACATCGCGATCCTGCGCACCCTCGGCCTGACCCCGGGCGGAGTGATGCAGGTGTTCATGGTGCAGGGCTCGCTGATCGGCATCTTCGGCACCCTTGCAGGCCTGATCGGCGGCATCACCCTGACCTTGAACCTGGAGCGCATCCTCGGCGCCATCGAATCGGTGTTCAACGTCAAGCTGCTGCCGGAGGACGTGTACTACATCACCGGCCTGCCGACCGACATGCAGACCAGCGACATCGTGGTGATCACCCTGGTCGCGCTGCTGATGAGCTTCCTGGCCACTTTGTATCCCGCCTGGCGGGCAGCACGCACCCAGCCGGCGGAGGCCCTGCGCTATGAATAAGGTCTTCAACCGCGGCGATGAAGTGATCCGTGCCGAAGGGCTGGGCAAGACCTACGCCGAAGGGCGCATGCAGACACCGGTGTTCGACGGGCTGGACCTGACGGTGACTGCAGGTGAGACGGTTGCGATCATCGGTGCCTCCGGTGCCGGCAAGAGCACGCTGCTGCACCTGCTGGGCGGGCTGGACACGCCGACTGCGGGCGAGGTGTATGTCACCGGCCAGCGCATGTCGGCGCTGTCGGACACCTCGCGCGGCCTGTTGCGCAACCAGGCGCTGGGTTTCGTCTACCAGTTCCACCACCTGCTGCCGGAATTCACCGCGCTGGAAAACGTGATGATGCCGGTGATGCTGGCCGGTACCGCGGTGGCCGAGGCCAGTACGCGTGCGACTGCGCTGCTGGAATCGGTCGGCCTGGGCCATCGCCTGGACCACAAGCCCGGCGAACTGTCCGGCGGTGAACGCCAGCGTGCCGCGGTGGCGCGTGCATTGGTCAATCACCCCGCCTGCGTGCTGGGCGACGAGCCGACCGGCAACCTGGATGACCGCACTGCTGCGACCGTGTTCGAGCTGATGCTGGAGCTCAACCGTGCGCGGCATACCAGCCTGGTGCTGGTGACCCATGACCGCAGCCTGGCGCGGCGGCTGGACCGGGTGCTGGAGCTGCGCGAAGGGCGCCTGCACGCGCTGGCCCACGCCGACGTCTGAGCGGGCTGGCCGCTATGGTGGATGCCGACCTTGGTCGGCTGCTCCTGCAGGCCAAGCGCCAACCAAGGTTGGCGGCTACCGGAATCGACGCAGGGCCTGGTCGGCTGGGGGGCCGCCGACCAACGGCTGAACCAGGCTGCCGGCCGTTGCGCCGGCACCACCCCGGCGGGTGCATGATCGGCACAGTTTCCCCGTGGAGATGGCCATGAAGACCCCACTGTTGATCGCCGGGCTGTGCCTGGCCCTGGCTGGCTGTGCCACCACCGGCCGCCTGGGCAGTGCCGAGAAGCTGGAGCTGTATCGTGCCCACGCTGGCGCACCGCAGAAGGACATGCAGTTCTTCGGCAGCCTCAATGGCTGGACCGAGCTGGGCGACAGTGCGCTGGCGGTGTGGACCAAGCCCAGCGAGGCCTACCTGCTGGAACTGAGTGGGCCGTGCCCGGATCTGTCCTACGCACCGGCGATCGGATTGACCAGCCATATGGGCCGCGTCTCGGCACCATTCGACAAGGTGCTGGTACGTGACCCGACCGCTGGACCTTGTACATCGGGGTTGCCGGCCAGCGGCCGGCACTACCTGCGTGTCAGGCTTCCGGGGTGAACCCGGCCGGCTTCTCCGCGTCCTTCTCGAACAGGAACTTCACCAGTTCCGTTTCCAGCAAGGCACGATGTTCCGGCTTTCGCGGGGAGAGGCGGTTCTCGTTGATCAGCATGGTCTGGTGTGCCAGCCATGCGGTCCACGCCGGCTTGCCGATGTGGTTGAACACGCGCTGGCCCAGCTCACCCGGGTAAGGCACGAAGTCCAGGCCCTCGGCATCGCGTTGTTCGTACTGGCAGAAGACGGTTCGGGGCATGGCACTCACTCGTGGTTGCGGGATTTTGCGGAGGTTCGCTTCGGGCTCTTGATGGGCGCGCCCTCAAGCAGTTTGCGGATGGGGGCAGGCAAGCCCAGTGCAGGCAGTTCGGCGGCGCCAACCCAGCGCAGCGTGGGTTCTTCCACGCGCAGGCCGTGCACCTGCCGTGACAATACCTGCAGGTGCAGTTTGTAGTGGCTGAAGGTGTGCTGCAGCACTGGCAGTTCCTCGGCATCTTCCAGCGAACCATCGACGTGTACGTCGAACCAGTCCTGCAGCTCGCTGCCCGCATCGGCCTGCGGAAGCGTCCACAACTGTGCCCAGATGCCGGTGTCCGGCCGCTTCTGCAGCAGCACGCGCTGCTGCTTGTCGCGCAGCAGCAGGGCCACCGCCTCGCGTTCGGGCAGCGTCTTGCTTGGCTTTGCGGTTGGCAGCTCGGCGGTGCGGCCTTCGCGACGTGCCACGCAATCGGTCTGCAGCGGGCAGATCACGCAGGCCGGTCTGGACCGGCTGCAGACTGTGGCACCGAGGTCCATCTGCGCCTGGGTGTAGTCGGCCATGCGTCCAGACGGCACCTGTGCGACCTGCGCTTCGGCGATGGCCCACAGCTGCTTTTCGATGGCGGGCAGGCCAGGGAAGCCTTCGACGCCGTGATAGCGGCTGAGCACGCGCTTGACGTTGCCATCGAGGATCGCGAACGGGTCGTTCCAAGCCTGGCTGAGGATCGCGCCGGCGGTGCTGCGGCCGATGCCGGGCAGGTCGTGCAGGGCATCGAAATCACGCGGCAGGTCGCCGCCGTGCTCGGCGACGCAGCGCTTGGCGGCGGCGTGCAGATTGCGTGCACGGGCGTAGTAGCCCAGGCCGGCCCACTGCGCCATCACCGCGTCGTTGCTGGCGGCGGCAAGGTCGGGCAGGGTGGGGAAATGCTGCAGGAACCGATGGAAGTACGGAATGACCGTGGCCACCTGGGTCTGCTGCAGCATGATCTCCGACAACCACACCCGGTACGGGCTGCGCGGATGCTGCCAGGGCAGGTCGTGGCGGCCGTGGTGGTCGAACCAGTGCAGCAGGCGGGCGACGAAGCCATGCTCAGGGGCGGACGTGGCGCTGGCGTTCGGCTGGCGGGGCATCGGTACTCCAGGGGGCAGCCACCCATGGGGTGGCTCTACCGGGTTGCAGTAGAGCCACGCCATGCGTGGATGCGGGCGCGTCAGGCAGTGCCCAGCGCTTCGGGCAACAGGGCGTCGACGAAGGCTTCCGGATCGAACACGCGCAGGTCCTCCGGGCGCTCGCCGATGCCAGCGAAACGGATCGGAATGCCGAACTCACGGGCCAGCGCGAACACCACGCCGCCCTTGGCAGTACCGTCCAGCTTGGTCACCACCAGGCCGGTTACCTTGACCGCGGCATTGAACTGGCGCAGCTGCGAAAGCGCGTTCTGGCCGGTGGTGCCGTCGATCACCATCAGCACTTCGTGCGGCGCGTTCTCGTCGATCTTGCCGAGCACGCGGCGGATCTTGCCCAGCTCGTTCATCAGCCCGGACTGGGTGTGCAGGCGGCCTGCGGTATCGGCGATCAGTACCGAGGTGCCGCGGGCCTTGCCGGCCTGCAGCGCATCGTAGGCCACCGAGGCGGCATCAGCGTTCTGCCCCTGCGCGACCACGGCCACGCCGTTGCGCTCGCCCCAGATCTGCAGCTGGGCGACGGCGGCGGCGCGGAAGGTATCGCCAGCGGCCAGCATCAGGCTGTGGCCCTCGTCCTTGAAACGCTTGGCCAGCTTGCCGATGGTGGTGGTCTTGCCAACGCCGTTGACGCCCACGGTCAGCACCACGAAGGGCTTGGCGTTGCGGTCGATGACCAGCGGCTTGGATACCGGCTGCAGGATCGCGATCAGGTCCGCACGCAGTGCCGCCAGCAGGGCATTGGCATCGATGAACTCGCGTGCCTTCATGCGCTTGCGCAGGTCGGCGATCAGGTCGGTGGTGGCGGCAACGCCAACGTCGGCGGTCAGCAGCGCGGTCTCGATCTCGTCCAGCAGGTCGTCATCGAGCTTGGGGTTGCGCGAGAACAGGCCGCCGAAACTGCGGGCGAACGCACTGTTGCGCAGGCGCTCGCGCCAGCCGGGCTTGCCCGCCGCAGCAGCCGGGGCATCGACCAGTACCGGCAGGTCGGCGGCGGGGGCGGCTGGTTCCTGCGCCGGGATGACCGGGGCCAGCGGGGCGAGCACCGCGGCGGCGGCGGCCGCTTCGGCTTCGAAGTTCTCCGGCGCCAGCACGCGGGCGGGCGTGGCTTCGGGGATGGTTTCCTGCGCCGTCTGCAGTGTTGCTTGCGGGGCCGGCGCGGTTGACGTTGCGGGCGCAACGACCTCGGGCGTGGCAGCTGGCACAGGCGCTTCCACCGTCGGCGGGACTACCGGTGCGGCCGGGGCCTGCTCGGGTGGCGCGGCCGACGGGAATGCCGCCGCCAGCTCTTCAGCCGAGTAGTGCTGGGTCTTGGGCGCGTCCGGTGTGGCGGCGTCCTGGGGCTTCTTGCGGCGGAAAAAACTGAGCATTGGCAAAAGGCGCTGAAATCAGAGGGATATGCTACCACCCGGGCCTGTATGGCCGGCGTGGACTCAAGGTCGCAGCTGCGCGGCCGTTAACCGGTCCGGAGGGCTGCGTTGGGTGGCCTGGGAGACCGCCGATGAACGATGTGACAGGTGTTGCGCTCAGCGGGATGCGTGCGGCCCAGCAGGGCGTGCAGGTGGCCGCACACAATGTGGCCAACCTGGCGAACCCGGATGCGCCACGACTGCAACTGCAGCGCGATGTCGCAGCGCAGGGCGGGGTGGACACCAGCGTGACGTCCCATGGCGACACCGATCCGACCGCACCGCTGGGCGACCTGTTGGCTGCCAAGGCCGAGGTGGTGGCCTTCGCTGCCAACGCGGCGGTGATCCGTCGCGAGGACCAGATGCTGGGCTCGCTGCTGGATCGGCAGGCCTGATCCGACCTGCTCTGGTGCGTGCCTGATCCGAGCTGCTCTGGTAGGTGCCAACCTTGGTTGGCACGCTTTTGTAGAGTCGAGCCATGCTCGGCAGCTTTTCAAGCGCCAACCGAGGTTGGCATCTACCAGGCCAACAGCAGCGCCAACCAAGGTTGGCATCTACCGGGGCAATGGCGGTGCCAACCGAGGTTGGCACCCACCAGGCCGGGCGATCCCGGCATCGGTCAGGCCGACAGCTCCAGCAGCAGCTTGTTCAGACGGGCCACGTAGGCACCCGGGTCCTTCAGGCTGTCGCCGGCTGCCAGCGCGGCCTGATCGAACAGCACCCGGCCCAGGTCGTCGAAACGTGCGCCATCGGCTTCGGCATCAAGCTTGGCGATCAGCGGATGACCCGGGTTGATCTCCAGTACCGGCTTGCTGTCGGGCACCTTCTGGCCGCTGGCTTCCAGGATCTGGCGCATCTGCAGGCCCAGGTCCTGTTCGCCGATGGCCAGCACCGCCGGCGAATCGGTCAGGCGGTGCGACACGCGCACTTCGGCCACGTCATCGCCGAGCACGTTCTTCAGGCGCTCGACCAGGCCCTGCTTGTCCTTGGCTGCGGCTTCCTGCTCCTGCTTGTCCGCTTCGCTCTCCAGCGCACCCAGGTCGAGGTCGCCGCGGGCGATGTCGACGAAGCCCTTGCCGTCGAAATCGGTCAGGTAGCCCATCAGCCACTCGTCGATGCGATCGGTCAGCAGCAGGACTTCGATGCCCTTCTTGCGGAACACTTCCAGGTGCGGGCTGTTGCGCACCTGGCTGTAGCTCTCGCCGGTCAGGTAATAGATCTTGTCCTGGCCTTCGGCCATGCGGCCGATGTAGTCGGCCAACGAGACGGTCTGCGCATCGGCCTCGCCACGGGTGGAAGCGAAGCGCAGCAGGCCGGCGACCTTCTCACGGTTGTTGTAGTCCTCGGCCGGGCCTTCCTTCAGCACCTGGCCGAATTCCTTCCAGAACGTGGCGTACTGCTCGGGCTTGTCGCTGGACAGCTTCTCCAGCATGTCCAGCGAACGCTTGGTCAGCGCGGCCTTCATCGAATCGATGACCGGGCCGGACTGCAGGATCTCGCGCGAGACATTCAGCGACAGGTCGTTGGAATCGACCACGCCCTTGATGAAACGCAGGTACAGCGGCAGGAACTGCTCGGCCTGGTCCATCACGAACACCCGTTGCACGTACAGCTTCAGGCCCTTGGGCGCATCGCGGTGGTACAGGTCGAACGGCGCGCGGCCCGGCACGTACAGCAGCGAGGTGTACTCCAGCTTGCCTTCAACCTTGTTGTGGCTCCACGCCAGCGGGTCGCTGTGGTCGTGGGCGACGTGCTTGTAGAACTCGGTGTACTCCGCATCGCTGATCTCGGTGCGCGGGCGGGTCCACAGCGCGCTGGCGCGGTTGACGGTTTCCCACTCGATCGCGGCGCCTTCTTCGCCGCCTTCCTTGGGCATCTGGATCGGCAGGCCGATGTGATCGGAGTACTTCTTGAGGATGCTGCGCAGGCGCCAGCCGTCGGCGAAGTCGTGCTCGCCGTCCTTCAGGTGCAGGACGATGCGGGTGCCGCGCTCGGCCTTGTCGATGGTAGCGACATCGAAATCGCCTTCGCCACGCGAGGTCCAGCGCACGCCTTCATTGGCGGCCAGGCCGGCGCGGCGCGAAGTGACTTCCACTTCGTCGGCGACGATGAAGGCGCTGTAGAAGCCGACGCCGAACTGGCCGATCAGCTGCGAGTCCTTCTTCTGGTCGCCGGACAGCTGGCGCAGGAAGTCGCCGGTGCCGGACTTGGCGATGGTGCCAAGGTGGGTGATGGCATCGGCGCGGCTCATGCCGATGCCGTTGTCTTCGATGGTGATGGTGTGGGCGGCCGGATCGAAGCTGACGCGCACGCGCAGTTCGCTGTCGCCTTCCAGCAGCTCAGGCTGGGTCAGGGCTTCGAAGCGCAGCTTGTCGGCGGCGTCGGCGGCATTGGAGACCAGCTCGCGGAGGAAGATTTCCTTGTTGGAGTACAGCGAGTGGATCATCAGCTGCAGCAGCTGCTTGACTTCGGTCTGGAAGCCAAGGGTTTCGGTCTGGGTCGTCTCGGTCATCGGGTAGGGCTCCATGTGCGGTGCCGCGCAAGCGCGTGCGGCCTCGCCAAGGGGTAGGGGTGATTGTCCCGAAATCAAGGGGTTGTTCTGGCAGGGCTGCGCCCTGCACCCGCAGAGGCCAGAGCAACAGCAACAGCAACAGCAACAGCGGGCATTCCGTGGGATGGCGGGGCACTGTGGGTTTGCGGGGACGCCGTAAACCCGTCCATGGGGGCTTGGTCGCGGCATCCATGCCGCTCACACCCCGCAAACCCACAGTGCCCCGCCTTCGACAGATCGTCGCGACCTGAAGTAGATCCACGCCATGCGTGGATGAAATCTCCCAGATATCGAAATCCAAACCAGGGTCAGATCCATTTTCCTACGGAAAACGGATCTGACCCCAAGAGATGTTCCGACAGATCGCAGAAAACTGTCGAAGGCGGGGTGGGTCAGGTTGTGGGGGTGTCCGCGGCATGGATGCCGCGGCCAAGCCCCCATGGATGGGTTTACGGCGTCCCCCACAGCCTGACCCACCCCGCCTACCCTCAGGAAACCAGCTTTTGCCGTTGCTCTGGCTGTTGCTTCGGCCGTTGCTTCGGCCTCTGCGGGTGCCGGGCGCAGCCCGGCCGAACTACAATCCCGCTCATGCTGAAATTCTCGAATGAATCTCGCCAGGGGCGCCTGTGAGCGGCCGCGGTGGCAACGAAGGCCAGGTCCGCATCATCGGTGGGCGCTGGCGCAATACCCGGCTGCCGGTTCCGACCCTGCCGGGCCTGCGGCCCAGCAGCGACCGCGTGCGTGAGACCCTGTTCAACTGGTTGATGCCCAAGCTGGGCGGGGCGCGCGTGCTGGACCTGTTCGCCGGCAGCGGCGCGCTGGGGCTGGAGGCGGTCTCGCGCGGTGCCGCGCACGCCACCCTGGTCGAGCGCGATGCGCAACTGGCGCGCAATCTGTCCGCTGCCGTGGCCAAACTGCAGGCAGGCGACAGCGTCACGGTCGCCCAGGCCGATGCGCTGCGCTGGCTGCAGGCCGCGCCGGCACAGCAGGCGGATCTGGTGTTCATCGACCCGCCGTTCGCCGATGGCCTGTGGCAGGACGTGCTGGCCCAGCTGCCGCGGCACCTGGCCGCCGATGCCTGGTTGTACCTGGAATCGCCGGCCAGCCACGTGCCGGCGCTGCCCCCGGAATGGCTGCTGCACCGCGATGGCGGCACCCGCGAGGTGCGCTTTGCCCTGTACCGCCGCGCCGCTGCTACACTTTGACCTCATCTGAACATCTGCTACCGCCCATGACCGTGGCCAACCGCCGCATCGCCGTCTATCCCGGCACGTTCGACCCCATCACCAATGGTCATATCGACCTGGTGAGCCGGGCCGCGCCGCTGTTTGAAAAGGTCGTGGTGGGCGTGGCGCAGAGCCCCTCGAAGGGACCGGCACTGCCGCTGGAGCAGCGCGTACAGCTGGCGCGTGGCGCCCTGGGCCACCACAGCAACGTCGAGGTCATCGGCTTCGATACGCTGCTGGCCCATTTTGTACGTTCGGTGCAGGGCGGTGTGCTGCTGCGCGGGCTGCGCGCGGTGTCCGACTTCGAGTACGAATTCCAGATGGCGAGCATGAACCGCCACCTGATTCCGGAGGTCGAGACCCTGTTCCTGACCCCCGCCGAGCAGCACAGCTTCATCTCGTCCTCGCTGGTCCGCGAGATCGCACGCCTGGGTGGCGATGTGTCCGGCTTCGTGCCGGCCGCCGTGCTCGAGGCGCTGCGCAAGGTCCGCGAAGCGAAGTCGGCGCAGTCGTAAGCCCTGGCCAGCAGTAGATCCTGTAGCACCACGCATTCCATTACGCACACCAACACGCAACATTCCGGGAGGAAACCCATGAACAACACCATGCGCGCGATGCTGATCGCCTCGTTTGCCCTGGCTTTCACCGCCTGCAAGAAGGAAGAAGCCGCTCCGGTCGACGAAGCCAAGCAGGCGCTGGTCGCCCCGGCCAAGGAAGACGACGCAGGCTGGAAGAAGTACCTGCAGGAAGTGGCCATCCAGAACATGGGCAACATCACCAACAGCCCGTTCCTGTACTACCTCTCGCCGGAATCGGATCCGGACTTCCAGGCCAAGTACGAGCGCCAGACCGAAAGCGCGACCCAGGCCGTGGCCCGTGGCGTGCAGCCGGGCAACATGCTGGCCTTCGGTTCGTCGGCCTCGGGCAAGATGGCTGACATGATCCAGACCGTGTTCAAGGACGTCTCGCCGGATTCGATGAAGGGCGTGCGCGTCGTCTTCATCGGCCAGTCCGCCGACAACGCCCGCGTGCAGGCCGTGGTCCAGCCGACCGGTGCCGAGTACATTTTCGTCGAAGCCAAGTAAGACCGAGCCGAGGCGGTCGTGCTTCGGCACGGCCCGGGCGGCGCCCTGCGATGGGCGCCGCTGATGACCTGACCGGCCCGCGCGCCCGCGCAGGCCGGTCCTTGTCCCAAGGCGCGGGCGTGGAGTATCGCCATGTCGCTGAAAATCAATGAGCTCTGCGTCAACTGCGACGTATGCGAGCCGGCCTGCCCGAACCAGGCCATCACGATGGGTGAAACCATCTACGTGATCGACCCCGCCCGCTGTACCGAGTGCGTGGGCCATTTCGACGAACCGCAGTGCGTGGTCGTCTGCCCGGTCGAATGCATCGACCCCGATCCGGACATCGTCGAAACCGAAATCGAGCTGCTGGCCAAGTTGCGCCAACTGCAGCACGATCATCCCGAACTCTATGCGGAGCCCCCATCCGAATGAAGTCGTTCGCCCGCCCCCTGTTGCTGCTCGGCCTGCTGCTGAGTTCCGTCGCCTGGGCTGATGCCCCGGTCCGTGCCGAGCGCCCCGATGGCGCGGCCATCGCCAGCGGTCACGCCTTGGCCACCCAGGCCGGTGTCGACATCCTGGCCCAGGGCGGCAACGCCTTCGACGCGGCGGTGGCGGTGTCTTCGACCCTGGCGGTGGTCGAGCCGATCAGCTCCGGCCTTGGTGGCGGCGGCTTCTTCCTGTTGCATGATGCGGCCACCGGCAAGGACGTGATGCTGGACGCGCGCGAGACCGCGCCGGCCGCGGCCACGCCGCAGGCCTTCCTCGACAAGAAGGGTGACCTGGACCGCGACCGCTCGGTCAACGGCCCATGGTCGGCCGGCATTCCGGGCCTGCCGGCGGCGCTGGTCGAACTGTCGGCCAAGCACGGCAAGCTGCCGCTGTCAGCGTCGTTGCAGCCGGCGATCCGCATCGCGCGTGAAGGCTTCCCGGTGTACGACCGCATGGCCAAGGGCTATGCCTCGCGCCGTGAAGTGATGGAGCGTTATCCCGGTACGCGCGAGGTCTACCTGCGCAATGGCAAGCCGATCGCCACCGGTGACCTGTTCAAGCAGCCGGAACTGGCGGAGACCCTGGAGCGCCTGGCGGCCGGTGGCTTCGACGGCTTCTACAAGGGCCAGACCGGCAAGCTGCTGCTGGCCGGCGTGAAGCAGGCCGGTGGCAAGTGGACCGCCGAAGAACTTGCCGGCTACCGCGTCAAGCAGCGTGCGCCGATCGTCTTCAACTACAACGGCTGGAAGATCACCACCGCGCCGCCGCCGTCCTCCGGTGGCATCGCCCTGGCCAGCATGCTGCAGATCCTGGAAGGCTGGGACATCAAGCAGATGGATGCGGCGCACCGCACCCATCTGGTGGTCGAGTCGATGCGTCGTGCCTACCGTGACCGCACCTTCTTCCTCGGCGATCCGGATTTCGTGCAGATCCCGCAGAAGGTGCTGGCCAGCAAGGATTACGCGCAGGGCCTGCGTGCCACCATCCACCCGGAAAAGGCGACCCCCAGCGACCTGCTGTCGGGCAACCCGACGCCGCTGGAGGATGACGAGACCACCCATTTCTCGATCATCGACCGTGATGGCAACCGTGTCGGCGCCACCCAGACCGTCAACCTGCTGTACGGCTCGGGCCTGATTCCGAAGGGCACCGGCGTGCTGCTGAACAATGAGATGGACGACTTCGCGCTGAAGCCGGGAACGCCCAATGCCTTTGGCGTGATGGGCTACGCGGCCAACGCGCCGAAGCCGGGCAAGCGCATGCTCAGCTCGATGACGCCCACCTTCATGGAAAACGACGACAAGGTGATCGTGCTGGGCACACCCGGTGGCAGCCGCATCATCACCATGGTGCTGCTGGGTATCCTGGGATACGACGCTGGCCTGGATGCGCAGCAGGTCGCCGCGCTGCCGCGCTACCACCACCAGTGGCTGCCGGACCTGATCGAAGCGGAAAGCAATGCTTTCGACGCTGGCACCATCAAGCAGCTGCAGGCGATGGGCCACAAGATCGACCTGCCGGGCGAGGTCGCTGCCGGTGGCCGTGGTTCCAGCCACGTGTGGGGCAACCTGCAGACGGTGGAGTGGGACCGCAAGGCCAACAAACTGTTTGGCGGCAGCGACCCGCGCAACCCGGTCGGCAGTGCCCAGGTCGTGCCGGCTCCCTGATCCGGCGGTAGCGCCGGGCCATGCCCGGCGGACGCAAACCTGGGAACCCCGCCCGCAACGGCGGGGTTTTTCATTTCCCGGCTAGCGATTATTTAACGAGCGGCGACCGATAATTGCGTCATGAAACTATGGTCGATCCGCGGTAATACCCAGCGTCTGGATGGCGGTGCAATGTTCGGCAACGCGCCGCGCGCGTTGTGGGAAAAGTGGGCAGCACCGGATGAGCTCAACCGCATCGAGCTGGCCTGTCGTGCGTTGTTGGCGAGCCCGCTGGAAGGCAAGACGGTGCTGTTCGAAACCGGCATCGGTGCGTTCTTCGAGCCGCGCATGCGCGAGCGCTATGGCGTGCAGGAAAGCCAGCATGTGCTGATCGATTCACTGCGCGAAGCCGGCTTCGAGCACGAAGACATCGACGTGGTGGTGCTCAGCCATCTGCATTTCGACCATGCCGGTGGCCTGCTGGCTGCGTGGCGCGAAGGTCGTGAACCGGAACTGCTGTTCCCCAATGCGACGTACGTGGTCGGTGCCCAGCATTGGCAGCGCGCGTTGCAGCCGCACCCGCGCGATCGCGCCAGCTTCATTCCGGAACTACCGGGCCTGCTGCAGGCCAGTGGCCGCCTGGAAGTGGTGGACGGCGAGTATTCGAAGGTGCTCGGCCACAGCGTGCGTTTCAGCTACAGCGACGGGCACACGCCGGGGCTGATGCTGGCCGAGATCGTCGGGCAGGCACGCGCAGGCGAGGGGGCGCATGGCGGCGTGGTGTTCTGCGCCGATCTGATTCCGGGTCGCTCGTGGGTGCACGTGCCGATCACCATGGGGTACGACCGCAACGCCGAGCTGCTGATCGACGAGAAGCGACAGTTCCTGGAAGACAAGCTGGCGCGCAACGTGCATCTGTTCTTCACCCATGATCCGCAGGTGGCGCTGGCGCAGGTCGGGCGGGATGAGAAGGGACGTTTCGTGACGTTGCATGAGCAGGGCGAACTGAAGGCGCGCGCGCTGGGGTGAGGTTGGCCGGCAGGGCTGCGCCCTGCACCTGCAGAGACCGGAGCCGAAGCAACAGCAACAGCGGGCTATCCGTGGGTGGCGGGGCGGTGTCGGATTGCGGGGGCGCCGCAAGTACGTCCTTGTAGGCTTGGCAGCCGCATCCATGCGGCTGACACCCCGCAATCCGACACCGCCCCGCCGCTGACAGATTTTCGTGATCTGTCGGGTCGGATCCCGTTGCTGCGCAACGGGCTCTGACCCCATTCGACGGACAGGTTCCAAGTGACGGCCAGTAGATCCACGCCATGCGTGGATGGGGCCTTTCTTCGCTGTTTTTACGATGCCTTGAGGCAGCTGCTCATGAAGGTCTTGCGGGCGTCGCCGGCGAGCTTTTGGGTGGCAGCATCTGCGTTGCACTTCTTCATGCGCTCCTGCGGCGTGGCAGGGGTTGCCGGTGCGGCTGCGTGCGAGCTCAGGCATGCGCTCTGTGCGGACTTGTAGGCGTCGCCTTTCAGCCCTTTGTTCTTTGCCGAACAGTCGGCCATGCGCTGCTGTTGCGGGGTGGCTGCGTTGGCGGCAAGCGGGAGGCTGAGCAGCAGGGCGGCGGCGAGCAGCAAAGAGGCTTTCATGGTGGCTCCAGGGCAGGGCGGGTGCGCGGAGCATTCGCCCGTCGCTGCAAAGCCGGCGTGAAGGTGCCTGGAGCGGGTGGAGCACTTCCTTTCGAAAGCGCTCCGCCCCGGTCGATCTCAGCCCACGCGGGTACCGAAGATGCGGTCGCCGGCATCACCCAGGCCCGGCAGGATGTAGCCCTTGTCGTTGAGCTGCGCATCGATCGCGGCGGTGTAGATCTCCACGTCCGGGTGCACGGCCTTCACCGCTTCGATGCCCTCCGGCGCGGCAACCAGGAAGATGCCCTTGATCCGGCGTGCGCCGGCGCGCTTGAGCATGTCGATGGTGGCGATCAGGGTGCCGCCGGTGGCCAGCATCGGGTCGAGGATCAGCGCGTCGCGCTCTTCCAGGCGGCCGGTCAGGCGCTCGAAGTAGGGCACCGGCTGCAGGGTTTCCTCATCGCGCTGCAGGCCGACCACGCTGACACGGGCGGCCGGGATCAGCGACAGCACGCCACTGAGCATGCCCAGGCCGGCGCGCAGGATCGGCACCACGGTGATCTTGGCGCCGGCGATGCGCTGCACGGTGACCGGACCGGCCCAGCCCGGCAGGGTGTGTGGCTCGGTTTCCAGGTCGGCGGTGGCCTCGTAGGCCAGCAGCGTGCCCAGTTCGTTGGCCAGTTCGCGGAAATCCTTGGTGCTGAGCGCGGCGTTGCGCATCAGGCCGATCTTGTGCTGCACCAGCGGGTGGCGCACTTCGACGATCTTCATGGGAGGGTCTGGCAGAAGGGGAGGCCCCCATTTTAAGCGGAATGCGCGGTGGTGCCGAGCCGGGTCCGGCAGGCCAGGCTCCACCGGTGTCATGCCCATGCAACCTGCCGGACATACCGTGCTGACCCAATCTTTACACCGTTGGGGATAGCTGTGCAGAAGAAGAACACGTTGGGCCTGGCAATCAGCCTCTCGCTGCTGGTGACGACCAGCCCGTCGGTGCTGGCGGCCGAAAATGCTGCCGCTGCCGTGGCAGGGGGGGCCGCCGCAGCGACCGATCTGGACCGCATCGAAGTGCGTGCGCAGCTGGAATCGCAGGTACGCGCCGTCGACCTGAAGCGCAGCAGCGATGCCATCGAAGACGCCGTGTCTTCCGATGCGCTGGGCCAGTACCCGGACAAGAACGTGGCCGAGTCGCTGCAGCGCCTGCCGGGCATCAGCGTGACCCGCGACCAGGGCGAAGGCCGTTTCGTGGTGGTGCGTGGCCTGGATGCCAATCTCAACAGCGTCAGCGTCGACGGCATCGCCATCGGCACCCCGGAAGATTCCAGCCGTGCCGCGCCGCTGGATGTGATTCCGTCCGATTCGACCGAGCGCCTGCGCGTGGTCAAGTCGCCTACCCCGGACATGCCGGGCGACGCCATCGGCGGCGCGATCCTGGTTGAATCGGCCTCGGCCTTCGATCGTGACGGCCGCAGCCTGCGTGGCAAGATCGAAGCCAGCCACCAGCAGCTGTCCGGCGAAACCAGCCCGAAGGCGGCCTTCAACTACAGCGAAGTGTTCAACGACACCTTCGGCGTCGCGCTGGGCGTGAACTACCAGAAGCGCACGTTCGAATCCGACAACACCGAAGTGGAGTACGACGGCGAAGACGATCCCGCACCGGGCGATGTCACCGCGATCAACCTGCAGCACCGCAAGTACGAAATCGAACGCAAGCGCATCGGCGCCAACCTCAACCTGGACTGGCGCCCGAACGAGGACAGCAAGTACTACCTGCGTGCGCTGTACAGCCAGTTCGATGATGCCGAAACCCGCCAGCGCGTGATCTTCAACTTCGATGACGCGAAGATGGTGAAGACCGGTACCGACCAGTACCGGTTGGAGGGCATGCCGAAGGATTCCATCGACAAGCGCATGCGCTACCGCACCAAGGAAGAGAACACCTTTGCGGCCAGCCTGGGCGGCGAGAACACGCTGACCAACGCCGTGGTCGATTACAAGGTTGGTTTCACCCGCACCGAAGAGCGGGTGAACGATGAAATGGAGGCGCGCTTCAAGCTCAACGGCAAGGCCTTCAACGGTACGCTGGACCAGAGCAGTCGAATGCCCAGCTACAGCTTCGACAATCCGCAGTGGCTGGACAACGCGAACTACGCGTTCGACCGCTTCGTGATTTCACCCAAGCAGGTGGACGACAAGGAGCACAGCGCACAGGTCAACGTCCGCTTCGACGGCGACAGCAGCAGCATCAAGTTCGGCCTGCTGGGGCGCTGGCGCGACCGCGACGTCAACGTCGACGAAAGCGAACTGCGCGTCGGCCCGAAGGTTGCCCTGTCCAGCTGGACCACCGGCTCCCCGGATCACCGCCACGGCACCCTGGGTGACGGCATGGATTCGGACGCGATGCGCGCGTACTGGGCGGCCAACCGTGGCCAGTTCAGTGCTCGCCCGCAGGATGTCGGCGCCAACGCGATGACCTCGCTGGAAGAGGACTACACCGCCAGTGAAGACATCTTCGCCAGCTACGCCATGGGCACCTGGGATGTCGGTGCGCTGCGCATCATCGGTGGCGTGCGTGTGGAGAACACGCGCTTCAGGGCCGAAGGCAACCAGGTCGATGTGGCGGCCAACGGCCGCAGCTACACCGTAACCCCGCGCGTGGCCAACAGCAGCTATACCAACGTACTGCCGGGCCTGCACCTGCGCTATGACGCGGCCGATGACTGGGTGCTGCGCGCCTCGGCCAACAAGACCGTTTCGCGCCCGTCCTTCGGCGATATCTCGCCGCGCGTCGGCTACAGCCGCGGCGACGAGGAAGTGCGCCTGGGCAATCCTGAGCTGGATCCGTACGAGTCGAAGAACATCGACCTGTCGGTGGAGAAGTACCTCGGCAGCACCGGCATCGTTTCGCTAGGTCTGTTCCACAAGTCCATCGACGGCTATATCGTCGAGACGGTGCGCACCAATGATCCGGCCTACGGTGGTTTTGACGTGACCCAGCCGATCAATGGCCGCAAAGCCACCGTGCGTGGTGCGGAGCTGAACTGGCAGCAGCAGCTGGCCTTCCTGCCCGCCGGCCTGGACGGTCTGCTGGTGGGCGCAAGCGGCACCTGGCTGGATACCGGATTCGACGCTGGCATCGAGGATCGCGCCGGTGAGGATTTCACCCTGCCGCGTGCCTCCAAGCACGTTTACAGCGCCCACATCGGCTATGAAAAGTACGGCCTCAGCACCCGTCTGGCGGCGGTGTACCGCAGCGAGTACCTGGACAGCATCGGCAAGGGCCGTGCGTTCGACATCTACGTCGCGCCCAACACCCAGCTCGACTTCTCGCTGGACTACAAGTTCAACGCGAACGTGAGCGTGTACTTTGAAGCGCAGAACCTGCTGGACAAGCCATTGGAGCTGTACCAGGGCACGCGCTCGCGCACCCTGCAGATGGAGGAATATGGCCGCACCTACGCCGTCGGCCTGAAGGTGGCACTGTGATGGCGCGTTGCATCACCCTGATGGCGGCCTCGCTGGCAGCCGTTCTTGCCGCCGGCTGCACGCCGGCCGCGGACAAAGCGCCGGCAGCGGCTGCAGCGACCGGCGCTGTGGCACCGGTCGAGCGCAACGTGGCGACCATCGCCGAGGCCTTCCTGACCCCGATGACCCCGGCCGACAACATCGATTCGCCCGCGTCCTGGCAGGCGCCGGATGGCAAGACCTGGCTGATCGCCACGGCCAAGGCCACCGACAAGCTGGTGGTCTACGACGGCAGCAACGGCCAGCACCTGCGCGACGTCGGCAGCACCGGCACCGGCCTGGGCCAGTTCGATCGTCCCAACGGCATCGCGGTGATCGATGACCTGCTGTGGATCGTCGAGCGCGACAACCACCGTGTGCAGGTGCTTTCGCTGCCGGACTTCACTCCGTTGGCCACCTTCGGTGCCGACGATCTGCGCAAGCCCTACGGCCTGTGGGTGGACCGCCGTGCCGATGGCTACAGCGTCTACGTCACCGACTCCTGGGACAACGGCGAGGACGCACAGGGCAAGGACATCCTGCCGCCGCTGGCTGAGCTGGACAAGCGCGTGCGCCAGTACCACGTGTCCCGCGATGGCACGAAGGTGCAGGCAACACTGTCGGCCAGCATCGGTGATACCAGCGAAGCCGGCGCGTTGCGTGTGGTCGAATCGATCTGGGGGGATCCGGCCAATGATCGCCTGCTGATCGCCGAAGAGGACGAAAGCTACGCCAGCGAATTCAAGGTCTACACCCTGGCGGGGCGCTTCACCGGCACCACCTTCGGCCGCGACGTGTTCAAGGCGCAGGCCGAAGGCGTGATGCTGCGCACCTGCGGCAAGGACGGCTGGTGGATCACCACCGAGCAGGGCAAGCAGCGCAGCGTTTTCCATCTGTTCGACCGCCATACGCTGAAGCCGGTGGGCGCGTTCCAGGGCAATACCGTGGCCAACACCGATGGCATCTGGATGATGCAGCAGCCGACGCCGCGGTTCCCGCACGGTGCGTTGTATGCGGTGCACGATGACCAGGGCGTGGTGGCGTTCGACTGGGAGAGCATCGCCAAGCAGTTGGCCCTGCCGCTGGAGTGCGGTTCGTGAGCGCGCGTTTGATGCGCCTGCTTGCGGTCGGCCTGCTGTTGGCGTTGCCATCGGTGGCGATGGCTGCGGCCGAGCCCAATACGCAGGTGCCGCCGGGCAGCCGCTACTACGCGGCCACACCGGTGCCGGACCGCATCGTTGCCTCTCCATCGGTCGACCCCAGCCACGGCTTCGCAGTGGCCTGGCGCACCGATGGCAGCGTGCAGTCGCCGCTGCTGGAAATCGCACGGGCCGACGATTCGCCGGCCATCGAGGGCATCGTCCAGGTGCGCGCGAAGACCCAGGTGCTGCAGACCGAGAACGGCCTGTCGCATCATCATCGCGCCGACATCGATGGTTTGCAGCCGGACACCCTGTATGTCTACCGCGTACAGGGCAATGGCAGCTGGAGCGCGTGGAACCAGCTGCGTACGCTGGCCGCTGCCGACCAGCCGCTGACCCTGCTGTATTTCGGTGATACCCAGAACAAGAACGTCAGCCATGTAAGCCGCGTGGTGCGGGCCGCACAGAAGGCCGCGCCGGATGCACGGATCAGCCTGTTTGCCGGCGACCTGGTCAGCGGTGGCGACAACATGGACGACAGCGAATGGGGCGAATGGTTCGCCGCCACCAACTGGCTTGCACAGGAGACGCTGGTGGCGCCGGCGATCGGCAACCACGAGTACTTCGAGGAATTCGAGGACACGCCACAGGAGCGCCGTGTGCTGGGCCGCCATTGGCCGGTGACCTTCGCCCTGCCGGGCAACGGTGCCAGCGCGGCGGCGGGTACCAGCTACTGGTTCGACGCACAGGGCGTGCGCGTGGCCGTGGTCGATGGCACCTCGGCGCTGGATCTCGGTACCGCCAAGGCGCAGGCACAGTGGTTGGACAAGGTGTTGTCCGGCAACCGGCAGCCGTGGACGATCGTGCTGCTGCACCAGCCGTTCTATTCGCCGCGCGAGGGTCGCGAGAATGCCGCCCTGCGCAAGGTGCTGCTGCCGGTGGTGCGCCGCCACAAGGTGGATCTGATATTGCAGGGGCATGACCACACCTATGGCCGTCGCGGCGAAGGGCAGGCGGCAACGCCGCAGTACGTGGTGACCGTAGCCGGGCCGAAGCAGTACCGCCTGTCGGACGAAGCACGCACGACGATGGACCCCGTGGGCGAAGACACCCAGCTGTTCCAGGTGTTGCGCATCGATCCGCAGCGCCTTCGCTACGAGGCCCGCACGGTGACCGGGCGCCTGTACGACGCCTTCGAGCTGAAGCGCGATGGCGGTGGCAGCAAGCAACGGGTGGAGCAGCAGGAGGGACGGATCGCGCCGCGTGACTGCGCGCGTGCGCAGACCGCCAAGGGCCGCACCGACCGATGCTGGGAGTGAGGGCAGACCGATGAGCACGCGCCCGCGCCTCGTTCCCGTGGCCGCCATTGCCGTTGCCCTGCTGCTGGTGGTCGGCGCGGTGGCTGCTGCCGATACCGTACTGCACCCGTTCCTGGCCGCTCAGCCGGAGCAGGTGCCGCAGGAAAGAACGACGGACGGGTGATCAGCGAAGCGATGCAGCAGTCCAAAAGTGGATCCATGCCACGCGTGGATTGACCCTTCCCGTGCACCATCCGCGCATGGCGTGGCTCTACTGCATTGCGTCCAGGAACAGTTCTGCTTCATCGGTGCTGCCCAGCACCACAACGACAGCGCGCAGCGCCGCTTCGCGATGAACCGGACGGATCCCGCCATCATCGTCATCGCTGTACAGATCCTCATCGGCCTCGAGGTAAACGCTGCCGGCCGCCGCCAGTGCGGCCATCAGGGTCGGTACGTCGGCGACGAACTCGTCGGCGTCCCAGTGGCCCGCGCCATGACGGGCGAACAGAACGCGGCCATCGTCGATGTCGAGGATGAGAGGATCGGCGCCACGGTCGGCGATCACCAGCCAGTGCGCTGGCCAGTCGCTGATCGGTTCGCCATCGATGCCGTTCCAGCGATAACCCGCCTGGTAAGTCCACAGGCGCTGCAGGGGCGGCAGCCACACTTCTACGCCCGGTACGGTGAGGCCGCTGGGCCCTTTGGCAGGATTGAATACCTCACCGAACGGGCCGACGCGTGCATAGAATCTGGCCAGCACGTCCGGCAGCGGGAACGGCCCCTGCCACGCGTCGGCGGATTGCGGTTGCAGGGGGTCGAAGCGGGCAAACGTGGCGCGAAGATCATCCATGACGTGGGCCGGGCGGAAGCGGAAGAGCGCGCAGCCTAGCAGAGCCGAGCGCACGCATTGCCTTCACCGTCACTGGCTATCATGGCCGCCCAGCAACTGAGAGGCAGTGCACGTGTCGGTAGCGTTGGTATGGTTCCGTCGGGATCTGCGGTTGCAGGACAATCCGGCGCTGCAGGCGGCGCTGGAAGCTGGCCACGATGTGGTGCCGGTGTACATCCACGCGCCGCATGAAGAGGGCGAGTGGGCGCCGGGCGCGGCCTCCAATGCATGGCGCCATCGTTCGCTGGCAGCGCTGGACGCCGACCTGCGTGCACGGGGTTCATCGCTGGTGCTGCGTGCCGGTGACAGCCTGCCGGCCCTGCAGGCGTTGATCGAGCAGACCGGCGCTGAAGCGGTGTACTGGAACCGCAAGTACGAACCGGCGACGCAACCGCGCGATGCCGCCATCAAACGCACGCTGCGCGAGCAGGGCATCGATGCGCAGAGCTGCAACGGCAGCCTGCTGTTCGAGCCCTGGGACATCGCCACCCAGCAGGGGCAGCCCTACAAGGTATTCACTCCGTACTGGCGCAACGTACTCAGCCACTGGCGTTTGCCCGCCTTGCAGGCTGCACCGGAGACGCTGCCGGCGCACACGGTCGACAGCCTCGCGCTGGATACGCTGCAACTGGCGCCCACGCTGGACTGGGATACCGGGTTCTGGGAACTCTGGCAGCCGGGCGAGACCGGTGCGCTCGAGGCGTTGTCCGTGTTCGAGGATGGTGCGCTGCGCGGCTATCGCGAGCAGCGCGACCTGCCGGATCGGGTCGGTACCTCGCGGCTGTCGCCGCACCTGCATTTCGGCGAAATCGCGCCGTGGCGCATCGCCCACGCGCTGGAAGGCCTGCGCAATGCCGGCACCGATGCCGACATCGACGGCTACCTGCGCCAGCTCGGTTGGCGTGATTTCGCCTACCACCTGCTGCACCATTTCCCGAAGACGCCCACCGACAACCTCAATCCACGCTTCGATCGCTTCCCTTGGTCCAACCCCAGTGCTGCCCAGCTGCACGACTGGCAGCGCGGCAACACCGGTGTGCCCATCGTTGATGCTGGCCTGCGCGAGCTCTGGCATACCGGCTACATGCACAACCGGGTGCGGATGATCGTTGCCAGCTACCTGTGCAAGCACCTGCGTGCGCATTGGCTGCACGGCGCGCGCTGGTTCTGGGACACGCTGGTGGATGCGGACCTGGCCAACAACACGATGGGGTGGCAGTGGGTGGCCGGCACCGGTGCCGACGCGGCTCCCTATTTCCGGGTATTCAATCCGGTTACACAGGCCGAGAAATTCGATCCACAGGCGCGCTACATCAGTCGCTGGGTGCCTGAGCTGGTGGCGCTGCCGGTGAAGGCACGGTTCGCTCCATGGCAGCACCCGCAGCTGTTGGCCGAACTCTCGCCCGGCTACCCGCGCACGCCGCTGGTGGACCTGGCGGCTGGCCGGGATGCCGCTCTGGCCGCCTACCGTCAGTCGGCGGCGGGGTAAAGCGCTGGCTGAGCGGTCCAGACAGCTAGCTGAACACGTCCCTGTCGACCGGTGTGATCATCATCCCGACATCGCGTCCGGCTGTTTATCCTCGTTGCCGCCCGCAAGCCGCCGGCCCGACCGGAAACCAAGGAGAACACCATGATCCGCAACACCACCCGCAACGTCGCACTGGCCCTGATGAGTGCGGCCGTCCTGTCGGCCTGCGCCACCGGCGGCTCCTATGTGCAGAGTGATCCGTACGGCAACCCGACCGAGCAGCAGAACCGCACCGGCCGCAATGCCCTGATCGGTACCGCCATCGGCGTGGCCGCGGGCCTGCTGACCGGCGACAGCGCGACCGAACGTCGCCAGCATGCGCTGATCGGCGCGGGCATCGGTGCACTCAGTGGCGCCGCGGTGGGTCAGTACCAGGATCGCCAGGAGCGCGCGCTGCGCGAGCGCACCGCCAACACCGGCATCGATGTCGAGCGCCAGGGCGACAACATCATGCTGAACCTACCCGACGGCATCACCTTCGACTTCGGCAAGTCGGCACTGAAGCCGCAGTTCTATGGCTCGCTCAATGGCGTTGCCGGCACCCTGCGCGATTACAACCAGACCATGATCGAAGTGGTCGGCCACACCGACAGCATCGGCAGCGACGCGGTCAACAACCGTCTGTCCAAGGAGCGTGCTGATTCGGTGGCGCAGTACCTGATCGGCCAAGGCGTGCAGAGCGTCCGAATCGAGACCCTGGGCGCGGGCAAGTCCTATCCGATCGCTGACAACAGCACCGATGCCGGCCGTGCCAAGAACCGTCGCGTCGAGATCCGCGTGATTCCTCTCAAACAATAACGCGCAGCGTTATTGCTGTTCCGGCGCAGCCGGAACGAAAATGCCGCCCTTGCAGGCGGCATTTTCTGTAGGTGCCGAGCTTGCTCGGCACGCCGATAGCCCATGTGGAGAGCCGTGCCGACCAAGGTCGGCATCTACCGGAGGCGATCCAGGAGCAGGGTACAGGCGGCATCGCTGCAGCTTACGCCGCCGAAGCAGCCACCTTCTCCAGGATCCGCTTGCCGCTGCTCGCCAGCGCCGCTTCTTCCTGTTCCTGCTGCTGCCGCGCCAGCTTCGCACCGGGGCACTGCGCCAGCATGTAGTTGGCATCGAAGTTGAGCTTCTCCACCAGGAAATCGACGAACGCGCGCACCTTCGGCGAGACCAGCCGGCCACCGGCGAACACCGCGTTGAAATCCACTTCCGGCCCGGTCCAGCCGGCCAGCACGCGGCGCACCATGCCCGACTCGACGAACGGCTTGGCCATCACGTCGCCGGTCAGCAGCAGACCTTCGCCGCACACCAGCGCGCCATTCAGCGCAGACATGTCGTTGGCCGTCATCAGCGGCGTCACCGGGAAGTCGCGCAGCTCGCCACCGTTCTCGCCCAGCTGCCAGGTAAAGCGCGGCGAATTGCCGGTGTGGTACGGCTTGCGCATGGCCAGGATGCGGTGGAACTGCAGCTCTTCCGGATGCAGCGGCTCGCCGTAGCGCTCGATGTAGGCCGGGCTGGCGAACACCTGCGTGCGCAGGCTGCCGAGCTTGCGCGCCACCAGGTTGGAATCGGGCAGGGCACCCACGCGCAGGGCAAGATCGGCCTCACCGGCGATCAGGTCCAGCTTCTCGTTGCCCATGTGCATGTCCAGGCGGATCTCCGGGTACTGCGCATGGAACTGGCCCAGCAGCGGTGCGATCCAGGTGATGCCGATCGAATAGGGCACGGTGAAGCGCAACCAGCCGCGTGGACCGGACTGCAGCTGGCTGACCGCGCTTTCGGCTTCTTCAAGTTCGCGCGCGATGCGCTGGCAATGCTCGTGATAGATCGAGCCGGCTTCGGTGAGGCCGAGGCGGCGCGTGGTCCGGTGCAGCAGGCGCGCACCGAGGCGCGTTTCCAGTTCCTGCACCTTGCGGCTCACCGTGGTCTTGGGCAGGCCGAGCGATTTTGCAGCGGCGATGAAGCTGCCTTGCTCGACCACTTTGACGAAGATCAGCGTCTCGTTGAGATCGTGGGACATGGTCAGGAATCCTGGACGTCGGGGATGGGGCAATCGTGACAGAACGATTGGACCGGGGACGGGATGATTATTCCCCTTAATCAGGACTAATCAAGTAGGGGTTTGAGGTCTATCGTGGCGCCATTCGCTAATTGGAGCCCGTCCGCCATGAGCCTGCGCAACATTCTTGCCCGCTTCCGGATTGCCGGCCAGAACGCTCTGGACCTGGCAATGACCGTCGAATCCCGTCCCAGCTCCTTGGTTAACAAGGATTTTCGGGAGTTTACAGCACCCATGCGTCAGCAGCGTGGCGGTGCCTTGCGCCTTGCATCCCACAAGGGTGACCGACTGCGTCGAATCGGGACTATCCCGGATTTGGGAGGAAATGTCCCGTGAATGGGATTCTGACGCCCGAGGTCCTGGTTCTCGGCGGCACCGGTGCCGTGGGCCAGGGTGTGGTCGGCGCATTGCTGGAGGCCGGCAGCCCCGTGCTGGTGGTCGGCCGCGATCCCGGCCGCCTGGCGGCGTTGCACGAGCAGTTCGCCGATGAGCCGGGCCTGCAGACGATGCTGGGCTCGCTCAGCGACGACAGTTCGGCACGTGCGCTGGCCGAACGCGTGGCGCAGCGCCCGCGCCCGCTGGCAGCGGTGGTTGCCGCGATGGGGGGCCCGTACAACCGTGGCCGCGTGGTCGAGCGTGGCGGTGACGCCCTGTCGGCGGCATTGCAGGCGGACCTGATGCCGCATGTGCACGCGGTGCACCACCTGCTGCCGCTGCTGCAGGACAACGTGCACGCCCGCCGCTACGTGATGATCGGCAGCCCGGCCGGGCTCAAGCCCTGGGCAGGCTATGGCGAGACCTCGATCACCACCGCAGCGTTGCGCATGTACGCGCAGGTAGTGCACCAGGAAGCGCAGGCCGTAGGCGTACGCGCGCAGATGCTGGAAGTGTGCAGTCCGGTCTGCACGCCGGCCAACGCTGCCAACGCCTGTATCGAATGGCCGAGTTCACTGCTGGTCGGTCGCCGCGTGGTGTCCCTGCTCGACGGGTGCCGCGACAACCGCGCAATCGTCCGTTGCGACAGCAGTGATGCCGAACTGCCACGCGGCCTGCTGCACCTGGAAATACCGCCGCTGTGGCGCGACACCGCAGGCGTCGCTTGACCTCGACTTTGGTTGAGGTCGCAGGATACGCCGCCGAAAGTTGATAGCAATTCTCAAATAGCTGTACCACCCCTCCGTACGGATGCATGCCATGACTTCCCCCAATACCACTCCACATCGTTTCGGTCATCGCATCGCGATGGCTGGCGTGTCGATCCTCGCTGCCGCCGTCCTGGCGGCCTGCAGCGGAGGCCATGCCGAAGAAGCCGGCGCGCCGCCCCCGCCGCAGGTCAGCGCTGCCCCCGTGTTGCTCAAGCAGGTCAGCCAGTGGGACGAATTCAGCGGTCGCGTCGAGGCCGTGCAGAGCGTCGAGCTGCGCCCGCGCGTGTCCGGCTACATCGACAAGGTCAACTACGTTGAAGGCGAAGAAGTGAAGAAGGGCGCCGTCCTGTTCACCATCGATGCCCGCAGCTACCAGGCCGAGTACGATCGCGCCAACGCCGAACTGGCCCGTGCGCGTACCCAGGCGGTGCTGGCCCGCAGCGAGTCCGAGCGTGCCAAGCGCCTGGCCGAGCAGCAGGCGATTTCCACCGAAACGGCCGAACAGCGTCGTGCGGCCGCCGACCAGTCCGGTGCGGCGGTGCAGGCTGCGCAGGCCGCCCTGGATGCAGCCCGCCTCAACCTTGAGTTCACCAAGGTGCGTGCGCCGATCGACGGCCGTGCCGGCCGGGCGATGGTCACCGCCGGCAACCTGGTCACCGCCGGCGACAGCGCCAGCGTGCTGACCACGCTGGTCTCGCTGGATACGGTGTTCGTGTACTTCGATGCCGACGAAAGCACCTTCCTGCGCTACGCGCAGATGGCACGCAAGGGCGAGCGCCCGAGCGAGCGCGACAGCGAGCTGCCGGTGAAGATCGGCCTGTCCGGTGAAGAAGGCTACCCGCACTCGGGCAAGGTCGACTTCCTCGACAACCAGGTGACCCGCAGCACCGGCACCATCCGCGTCCGCGCGCTGCTGGACAACGCCGATCGCCAGTTCACCCCGGGCCTGTTCGCCCGCGTGCAGCTGCTCGGCAGCGGCCAGTTCCAGGCCATGCTGATCGACGACAAGGCCGTGCTGACCGACCAGGACCGCAAGTACGTGTACGTGGTCGACAAGGATGGCAAGGCCCAGCGCCGTGACATCCGCCTCGGCCGCACCGCCGAAGGCCTGCGCATCGTCGAGCAGGGCCTGGCCGCCGGTGACAAGGTGATCATCGATGGCGTGCAGAAGGTCTTCATGCCCGGTATGCCGGTGCAGGCGAAGGCGGTGGCGATGCAGCCCACCGCTGCGCCGGCGCCGGGTCGCGATGCAACTGCCGCACTGAACCACTGATCCGCCGGCTCCTGATCCGCGTCCCCGCTTAGCTGCCGGTGCCAGCGGCAGCCGTCACTGCCTTCGCCAGATTGGCGAGGGGCAGGGCGGCTGTTGCCCGCCGACGGCCTTTTCCAGGAATTCTTCCATGGACTTTTCCCGTTTCTTCATCGACAGGCCGATCTTCGCGGCGGTGCTGTCGATCGTGATCTTCGCCGCAGGCCTGATCTCGATTCCGATGCTGCCCATCGGTGAGTACCCCGAAGTGGTGCCGCCGTCGGTGGTCGTACGCACGGTCTACCCGGGCGCCAACCCGAAGGTGATCGCCGAAACCGTGGCCACCCCGCTGGAGGAGGCCATCAACGGCGTTGAGGGCATGATCTACCTCAAGTCGGTGGCCGGTTCCGACGGCGTGCTGCAGATGACCATCACCTTCCGCCCGGGCACCGACCCGGACGAAGCGGCGGTGAAGGTGCAGAACCGCGTTGCCCAGGCCCAGGCGCGACTGCCCGAGGACGTGCGCCGGCAAGGCGTGACCACCCAGAAGCAGTCGCCCACCTTCCTGATGGTGGTGCACCTGACCTCGCCCAACGGCAAGTACGACACCCTGTACCTGCGCAACTACGCCCGCCTGCACGTCAAGGACGCGCTGGCACGTATCCAGGGCGTCGGCGACGCACAGATCTTCGGCGGTGGTGACTATGCCATGCGCGCCTGGCTGGACCCGGACAAGGTGGCCGCGCGCGGCCTGACCGCCAGCGACGTGGTGCGCGCCATGCGCGAGCAGAACGTGCAGGTCTCGGCCGGCCAGCTCGGCGCCGAGCCGATGCCCAACAGCCAGTTCCTGACCCTGATCAATGCCCAGGGCCGCCTGCGCAGCGAGCAGGAGTTCGGCGACATCGTGCTCAAGAGCGGCACCGACGGTGAAGTGGTGCGGCTGGCGGACGTGGCCCGTGTCGAACTGGGTGCCGGTGACTACACGCTGCGCTCGCAGCTGGACGGCAAGAACGCGGTGGGTATCGGTATCTTCCAGGCCCCCGGCGCCAATGCGCTGGAGATCCGCGATGCGGTGATGGCCAGCATGGACGAGATGCAGAAGACCATGCCGGCCGACGTGAAGTACGAAGCGGTGTATGACACCACCATCTTCGTGCGCGACTCGATCAAGGCCGTGGTCTCCACCCTGCTGGAAGCCATCGCGCTGGTGGTGCTGGTGGTGATCCTGTTCCTGCAGACCTGGCGTGCTTCGATCATCCCGCTTATCGCGGTGCCGGTGTCGATCGTCGGTACGTTCGGCGCGCTGTACCTGCTGGGCTTCTCGATCAACACGCTGAGCCTGTTCGGCCTGGTGCTGGCGATCGGCATCGTGGTCGATGACGCGATCGTGGTGGTGGAAAACGTTGAGCGCAACATCGAAGAAGGCTTGACCCCGCTGGCCGCTGCGCATCAGGCGATGCGCGAAGTGTCCGGGCCGATCATCGCCATCGCGCTGGTGCTGTGTGCGGTGTTCGTGCCGATGGCGTTCCTGTCGGGCGTCACCGGTCAGTTCTACAAGCAGTTCGCGGTCACCATCGCCATCTCCACGGTGATCTCGGCGATCAACTCGCTGACCCTGTCGCCGGCCCTGGCGGCCCGCCTGCTCAAGCCGCATGGCGCGCCGAAGGATGCCCCGACCCGCATCATCGACCGTCTGTTCGGCTGGGTGTTCCGTCCGTTCAACCGCTTCTTCAAGTCCAGCTCGGAAAAGTACGAGCGTGGCGTGTCGAAGATCCTCGGTCGTCGTGGTGCGGTGTTCGTGGTGTATGCGGTGCTGCTGGTGGGTACCGGTTTCATCTTCAAGCTGGTCCCGCCGGGCTTCATTCCGACCCAGGACAAGCTGTACCTGATCGCCGGTGTGAAGCTGCCGGAGGGTTCGTCGATCGCGCGTACCGATGAAATGCTGCGCAAGGTCGCCAAGATCGCCCAGGAAACCGACGGTGTGGCTCACACCATCTCGTTCCCCGGTCTGAATGCCCTGCAGTTCACCAATACGCCCAACACCGGTGTCGCGTTCATTCCGCTCAAGCCGTTCAGCGAGCGCCATGGCCGCACCGCGGCGCAGATCAATGCGGAGATCAACCAGAAGATCGCAGGCCTGCAGGAAGGGTTCGCCTTCGCCATGATGCCGCCGCCGATCCTCGGCCTCGGTAACGGCAACGGCTACCAGATGTTCATCCAGGACCGTGGCAACCTCGGCTATGGCGCGTTGCAGAACGCGGTGCAGTCGATGCAGGGTGCGGTTGCGCAGACCCCGGGCATGGCCTTCCCGATCACCAGCTACCAGGCCAACGTGCCGCAGCTGGATGCCGAGGTGGACCGTGTCAAGGCGAAGGCCCAGGGCGTACAGCTGACCGAGTTGTTCGACACGCTGCAGACCTACCTGGGTTCGGCCTACGTCAACGACTTCAACCAGTTCGGACGTACCTGGCAGGTGATCGCACAGGCCGATGGCCAGTTCCGTGACAGCGTCGAGGACATCGGCAAGCTGCGGACCCGCAACGACCGTGGCGAGATGGTGCCGATCGGCTCGATGGTCACCGTCAAGGAAACCTACGGTCCGGACCCGGTGCTGCGCTTCAACGGCTATCCGGCCGCTGACCTGGCCGGTGAAGCCGACCCGCGTGTGCTGTCCTCGGCCGAAGCGATGAACAACCTCACCGCCATCGCCGCCAAGGTGCTGCCGGTGGGCATGGCTACCGAGTGGACCGACCTGAGCTACCAGCAGGCGACCCAGGGCAAGGCGGCCTTCATCGTGTTCCCGGTGGCGATCATGCTGGCCTTCCTGGTGCTGGCCGCGCTGTACGAAAGCTGGTCGCTGCCGCTGGCGGTGATCCTGATCGTGCCGATGACCCTGCTGTCCGCGCTGTTCGGCGTGTGGATGACCGGCGGCGACAACAACGTGTTCGTGCAGGTCGGCCTGGTGGTGCTGATGGGCCTGGCGTGCAAGAACGCGATCCTGATCGTCGAGTTCGCCAGAGAGCTGGAGATGGGCGGCAAGGGCATCGTCGAAGCGGCACTGGAAGCCTGCCGCCTGCGTCTGCGCCCGATCGTGATGACCTCCATCGCCTTCATCGCCGGCACCGTGCCGCTGGTGCTGTCGCATGGCGCTGGCGCCGAAGTGCGCTCGGTGACCGGTATCACCGTGTTCGCCGGCATGCTGGGCGTGACCCTGTTCGGCCTGTTCCTGACCCCGGTGTTCTACGTGGCACTGCGCAAGTTCGTCACCCGCAACGGTGGTGGCCAGCTGGTGCAGCACGGCGAGCCGACCATCCACCACTGACATGGAAAACAGCGGCGCCGGCAACCACCGGCGCCTGCTTCCCCCTACCAAGGCAATGAATCCATGAACACCCATCAGAACAAGATCGCGCTGGTCACCGGCGCAACCCGCGGCATCGGCCTGGAAACCGTGCGCCAGCTTGCACAGGCCGGCGTGCACACGCTGTTGGCCGGGCGCAAGCGCGAAACCGCAGTGGAGCTGGCGTTGAAGCTGCAGGCCGAGGGCCTGCCGGTGGAAGCGCTGCAGCTGGACGTCAACGATGGCGCCAGCATCGCCGAGGCGGTCGAGCAGGTGCGCCAGCGCCACGGTCGTCTGGACATCCTCGTCAACAACGCCGGCATCATGATCGAGAACCCGGCACAACTGCCGTCGGAGCAGTCGCTGGACACCTGGCGTCGCACGTTCGAGACCAACGTGTATGCGCTGGTGGCGGTGACCCAGGCCTTCCTGCCACTGATCAAGCAGGCCAAGTCCGGCCGCATCGTCAACGTCTCCAGCATGCTCGGCTCGCAGACCCTGCATGCCGATCCGACCTCGGGCATCTACGACTTCAAGATCCCGGCCTACAACGCGTCCAAGGCCGCGGTGAACAGCTGGACCCTGGCCCTGGCCCATGAACTGCGCAGTACGCCGATCAAGGTCAACACCGTGCACCCCGGCTACGTGAAAACCGATATGAACGGTGGCAACGGCGAGATCGAAATCGCCGAGGGCGCGCGTTCCAGCGTGCAGATGGCGCTGATCGGCGAGTCCGGCGCCAGCGGCAGCTTCACCTACCTGGGCGAGGTGCTGCCATGGTGATCCGCACTCTGGCGATGGCCGTCTCCAGCCTGGTGCTGGCGGGCTGTGTCAGCGTCGGCCCCAACTACAAGGCACCGGTGCAGGAGCCCGTCGTCCTGCAGGGTGCACAGCAGCCGGTCTTCAGCACCACCTCGCCGGTGGCCAGCTGGTGGGCGCAGTTCGATGACCCGGTGCTGGAAGAATTGGTCCACGGCGCGCTGTCGGACAACCTGGACCTGCGCGTCGCTGTCGCCCGTGTCAGCCAGGCCCGTGCTGTGTTTGTCGAGAGCCGCTTCGACCAGGCGCCACACGTTACCGCTGGCGGCAGCTACGACCGCCGCAAGCAACCCGATCCGCAGCTGGGTGGGCAGCGGGTGTTCAGTGAAAGCTACCAGCTCGGCTTCGATGCGGGCTGGGAGCTGGATCTGTTCGGCCGCAAGCGCCGCGCTGCAGAGGCCGCGCGTGCCGACCTGGACGCCGAGCAGGCCAACCTTGCCGACGCGCAGGTGCTGATCGCTGCCGAAGTGGCACGCAACTACTTCGAACTGCGTGGCACCCAGAAGCGCATCGCGGTGGCCCAGCGCACCCTGGTCAACCTGCGCGATACGCAGCGGCTGACCGAGGCGCGCTGGGAACTGGGTGCCGGCAGCGAGCTGGACGTGCAGAGCAGCCGGGCACGGTTGAAGGCCATCGAGGCCGACATCCCGCTGCTGGAAGTGGCCGAGACGCAGTCGCGCAACCGGTTGGCTGTCCTGCTAGGCCAGCGTCCGGAAGTGCTGACCGCCATGCTGGCACCGCACGAAGTGCCGGCGTTTGCAAAGGCACTGCCGCTGGGTGATACCCGCGAACTGCTGCGCCAGCGTGCCGACGTGCGTGTGGCCGAGCGTCGCCTGGCCGCCGCCACCGCGCGTGTCGGTGTTGCCACGGCCGATCTGTTCCCGCGGTTGTCGCTGTCCGGCTTCGTCGGCTTCCTTGGCGGCGATGCCAGTGGCCTGGTCAACGGCAACAACAAGGCCTGGTCGCTGACCCCGTCGTTGAGCTGGGCGGCATTCGATTTCGGCACGGTCAAGGCGCGCCTGCGTGCCAGCAAGGCCGAAGCCGAGGGCGTAGCCGCGCAGTACGAACAGGCGGTACTGCTGGCGCTGGAAGACACCGAAAATGCGTTGACCCGCTACTCCAAGCAGCAGGCGCGGCTGGCCATCGTGGTCGAGCAGGCGCAGGCGGCACGGCGTGCCGAATCGCTGGCGCAGATCCGCTACCGCGAGGGCTCGGAAGACTTCCTGACCCTGCTGGACGCGCAGCGCACGCAGCTGGTGGCCGATGATGCACTGGCGGCCGCCGAATCAGAGGTCAATGTCAGTGTCGTGGGTGTGTACAAGGCACTCGGTGGCTGGGGCCAGTCACCGCAGGCGCCGAGCGTGGCGCAGGCGCGCTGATCGACAGGGGACGGAAGCATCTGCTTCCGTCCCTTTTTTCATCATGGCCAGTGGTTGGCCGGAGCATCGTGATCACGCATGCGCACGATGCAGAATCGATGACCGGTGGGCGCTTCCATCACCCACCAGCGTTTGACGAAACCGACCCGGCGGGCACCGAGTTTTTCCAGCCGTTCGGCTTCGGCGTCGATGTCGTCGCTTTCGATATCCAGATGCACCCGCGACGGGTGATCGACCCGCTGCACCTCCACGTTCAATCCCGCCGGCGCGCCTGTCAGATCGGCATACTCTGCGTCGCCTTCAGCACGGGCGGGCTCGGCCTGCAGGCCCAGCGCTGCGGCCCAGAAGCGTGCGCTGTCCGCGGCAGGCGTGTCCTGGCAATCGATGATGAAGCCCGCCAGTCGGCTGCGATGGGTCATGTGCCGTCTCCGCTCAATGAGGATGCCGGCAGGGTAGCGCGTGCGCCGCCGCGCGCGTTCTCGCGGTCATGACGTTTCTGACTCTGCCGGAACTGCGGCCCACCGTGTAACTACTGGGGAAACCAAGGGAGGACGGGACATGAGCGAACAGAAGCAATCGGCCCAACGGACGCTGCTGGGCGACCCCGGCCTGCCGGGGGCAGGGCTGTCGGTCGGCGTGGTGGTGCTGGTGGTGCTGGCGGCAATGGCCGCGATGATCGGCTTCCTGCGCCTGCCCGATTCAATGCTGGGGGTTGGCCTTGTCGGCATTGCGGTGTTCCTGGCCGTCGGCGCCCGCATCTGCCAGGCGCGCGACCAGCACCAGGCGTTGTACCGCCTGCTGGGCAAGCGACCGTCGTCGTAGCGAGGGTCGCTGCAGTGCTCAGTGCTTCGGCCAGTCCAGCTCAACGACCAGCGGGAAGTGGTCGGAGGGCAGCACGCCGCCGATGCGGCGGTCATCGGTCAGGAAGCTGCGCGCGTGGAAGCCACGTACCAGCACCCAGTCCAGCTCGGCGGTCGCCGTTCCTGTGAAGTTGTGGAAGGTCAGGTGCGGACCCTGCGGCGACTTGACCTGGCGACGGGTGTCCTGAAGCACCCGGGTGAAGGCCTGATAGGTGCCGCCGCCGGGCTCGCTGTTGAAATCACCGGTCAGCACCACCGGCAGATCGGAAGGCAGCGCGGCCACGCGCGTGGCGATCAGTTCTGCACCCTTGATCCGCCGCGGTTCGTCCTCGTCGCGGTAGGGCAGGTGAGTGTTCATGAAGTAGAAGCGACGGCCATCATCCAGGCGACGGAACACGGCCCAGGTGACCATGCGCGGGAACAGGTTGCCCCAGCTGATGCTGCCTGCAACCTCGGGTGTATCGGACAGCCAGAAGTTACCGGACTGCTCCACTGCCAGCACCTTGCTGTCGTAGAAAACGCCCATGTGCTCGTCGCCGCTGCCCCCGCGGCGGCCCTCGCCGAACCAGCGATAGTCGGGCAGATGCTCGGCCAGGTAGTTGGCCTGCTCCAGCACCAGCTCCTGGGTGCCGATCACCGCCGGATGCGCCTGCTGGATCACCTTGACCATGGCATCGCGGCGGTCTTCCCAGCGCTTGCCAGGGTCGGTGTCGGCAGGCGTGCGCACGTTGAATGACATGACCTTCAACGGTGCGGGTGAGGCTGCCCAGGTTACGGCGGGCAGAGCAAAAGCCAGGAGTGCGCAGAGCGCGGACGTGCGGAAGCGAGACAACATCGTGGAATCCCTCCATTCCATGAAAGCGGTTTCATGGAGAATGCCATGGACGGCAAGGGCAGCGGTATGCCGGGATGGGCGGCTGCAAGGGCCGGGCGGACGGCGTGCGACCGCCCGGCAGATGCCACTGGGCGATCAGGGGTCGTACATCATCCCGTTCTCGTCGCGGTTGTAGTGGTCGCTGGCCACGCGGGTGCCATCGTCATAGACCACGTACAGCGTGCAACGCTGGTGGATGCCGAAGCCGGCACGGAAGGGCACGCACTCTTCCTGCAGGCCGACCTCTTCGGCGGCATTTGCCGGCGCTGAAGGCACCAGCGCGGCAAGCGCCAGCACGGCACCGAATGAACACGCGAACAGTTTCTTGTGCAGCATCATCGAACACGCTCCTTGTTGTCGTGGGTGCTACCAGACTCCATTGATGCAATGACTGCCGACCGCCGCTGGCAACAGCGTGCCGACGCCACACCTGCAGCAGAACACAGGTGCGGTCCTGTGTAGCACGCAGCCTGCATCGGCAGGAAGTGCCTGTCCTCTCAGCGACCGGCCAACGCATCCAGCAGGGTGCGCGCAGCCAGCTTGCCGAGCGCATTGCCCGCCAGCGGGCTGTCGCCGGTCAACAGCAGGCGGTCCTGCATCACGCTGCCATCGATGCCCTCGTTGACGATCTGCACGCCCTGCTGGGCCAGGCGCTCACCGAAGAACCACGGCAGTTGCCCAGGCATGTAGCCGATATCCGGGGTCTGCCGGTCCATCGCATCGGGGAAGGCGCAGATTCGATGACCGCGGAACAATGAACCGCCACCGGCTTCATCCACGCCGGCCGCCAGCAGCGCGGCAGGGCCGTGGCAGAGGGTGATGATGTGACGTTGATTGTCCACCGCCCACTGCAGGGTGGCCTTCACCGCGCGGCTTTCCGGCAGGCCGATCAACGCGCCGTGACCACCGGGAATGAACACTGCGGCGTAGTCCGAACCGGCATCGAGTGCCCCCGCCACGTCGTCCAGGTGCAGAGGCTGGCGGAAGCGGGATTCGTAGCGTTCGTACAGGCCGCCGATCTCGCGGTCTTCGCGTGGGAACGCCCACCATTCAAACTTCACCGGGTTGCCCGACAGCGTCGCCACGTCGATGCCGAAACCGGCCTTGTGCAGGTGATACATCGGCAGCAGCGTCTCCACCGGATGGTTGCCGGTCGAGAACAGGTGGCCGTTGGCGGTCGGCAGATAACGTTCGTCGGCGGCGATCATCAGCACTTTCCAGCGTCCGTCACGACGGGCATCGGGATAGTCCGCGCCGGACAGATCGGTGGTTGCCGAAGTGAACTGGGACAACGAATACGGCGACGGGAAAAACGCATCGCGCTCGGCCGGGTCGGGGCTGGGCTGACGGCTGGGCTCTGACGTGTTCATGCGAACCTCCTGCGGAAGAGAGTGGTCACCTTAGCCAGAGCGATGCGTACGCACGATGAGGGATTTCCCCCAATGCGATCAGGCAGGGTGCGCTTGCCGAACCCGCTGGTAGGCGTCGTCCAGCATTGCCAGGAAAGCCTGTCGCTGCGCGGCATCAAGCACCACCGCGCGTTCGAACGCATCCACGCTCGCACTCCAGTCCGCCAGTGTGTCGTCGTTGTAGAGGGCCTGATGCCGTTCCCATGCTCCGCCTGCCTTCAGGTACAGCCACTTGTCGAACAGGTGCAGCGGGCTGCCGTTGTCCAGTTGCAGCGGGCGGGTGGTCCTGGTGTGGGCCAGCACGCTGCGCAGCGCAGGTGAATCGTGAAGCTGGCCTGCCCAGACGTGGTTGCCAAGATGCTGATCGGCAAAGCGCAGGATCGCCTGGTGATCATCCTCCAACCCGGCCTCGTAGAGTGCCTGCGGCACCCGTAGGTGCCGGCGATCGAACAGCCACTTCAGCACCAGCGTTGCCGCCTGCGGGGTGGTGTTGTGTTCATTGCCAGGGTCGAAATCATGATGGCCGACGAACTCGCGGTCCTCATGAAGATTGATCTGGATGGTGTCCACGCGCTGCCTGCGCTTGCAGAACCAGAGCTTGATGTCGACGTCCCCGGTAAGCGGCTTTTCAAAGTAGACGGTGTCGCCGAATTCTTCCAACCGGCCGTTGAAGTACGCCAGGCAGTCCTGGAGTGTGGCTGCTGGCTGCACGTATCCGTCCCAGAAGCCTTCGGGCTTTGGCGGATTGCCCTTGGGCCGGCGACTGAACAGGGTGGCGGACTTGAAGTGGCTCAGCAGGCTGCCACGCGCTCCGACGGTGGGCGGATAGAAGCGATCATTGATGATGTCGAAGGCAAAGTAGAACTCCATGTCGTGGAGCTTGTCCTTGACCGATTTCTGCCCCTGGTTCGCGCTGATCGTGGTCGGGGGCTTGCTGATACCGTGCTGCGCGAACCATGCCTGCAGATGAGCATCCGAGCCCTTGCTGCCGAGCAGCTCGACCAGTGTTGAGATATGCATTCCATTGCCTCGTTGTCGGTGGCCCGGACGGGAAAGCGCGGGCCATGGTTGCTGTAAGTCGTGCGCTACTTCGCCGGCAGAGGATGAGCCTCCATATCCTCATGCAGGATGCGGCGAAGTTCGACGATGGCCGGCGTGGCTTCCTGCACGCTGTGACCGGACACGATCACCTTTTCCGAGACGGCCTTCGGCAGGTGCGAGCTCCAGTAGGGGACCAGTCCATCGTCGGTCTTTTCCAGAGGACCTTCAGCCTGGGTGCGCGCGATGATCGAGTGGTAACGCACCTTCGGCGATATCGGCAGATCGGCCACGGCCTTGACGAAGGCATCGTCCTTGTCCAGGTTCTGGATGCTGTTCATCTGGTAGCCGTGCTTGTCATCGTTGCGCTCGACCTTGCCGTCGTTTGCCAATGTCGCGACATCCTCCAGCACGGTCAGCGGCAGGCGCACGAAGCGGCCGAGCCAGCGCCCCAGGCGCGTGCCGGCAACATCGGTGCCGCGATGGGGGGTAGCGATGAACACCACCCGTGAGATTTCCGGTTCCGGCTGGAATGTCAGCACCGGCGCGCCCTTCGTACGCAGCAGTTCGCGCTGCGCCGGGGTCATCTGCGCAGTCGCCAGCAGGGTGTCGACCAGATGATCACCGGAGGAGGACACCATCAACCGCGAAATCACTCCGCCCATGCTGTGCGCGACCACCACCATGTCGTGCGATGCCAGTGCCTTGCCGGTTGGGTCGAAGTGCTGCAGTGCCTCGTGCAGGATCCGCCGGATCTCATCGTGGCTGAGGGCGATCGGCATGTTGGTCGGGTAGTAGAACTGCCAGATCTGGAAGTCGCCGCGGATCTCATCGTCACGCATCAGCTCGTTGGCCACGTTGACCCACGCCTCCGGGCTGCTGGCCAGGCCATGGATCATCAGCAGCACGCGGCGGTCCGGATCGTACGGCTGCATCATGAACAGATGCGGCTTGTCGATGCCGCCCTTGCCGCCGAACAGCGTACGCAGCGATTGCCGGCTGAAGTTGGAGCGGGCCAGCCACAGCGCGTAACCGGCGGTGAAGTTCGCCGCCAGTGGCACCTGCTCGCCGTGCAGTTCCACCACCGCCACCTGGTACGGGTCGTGGATCTCCAGTTCCGGCTCGTCGTCGTGCAGCACTTCCCACAGGTTGTTGCCGGAAAAACGCAACAGCACGGTCATCGACGGCGACGGCATCTCGCTCCAGTCGCGCTCGGCCGTCGTTGCGGTACCAGCGGCGGCGGCCGCCAGGCCGGTGCTGGCCGGGTCTGCCATCACCGCCACCAGTTCGGCGCCGAAGCCATCGCGGCGATGCACGCTGCGCAGGGTGCCGGTGAAGGACATCGATGCGGCCGGTACCAGTTCCAGCGGCTCGCGGGTGTCCGCTGCCGGGCCATCGTCGGCAGGCGCGAGCACGAAGGTCCAGCGTCCCAGCTGGAACCGCCCGTTGTCGTTGCGCACCTGCTTGCTCGAATACGCGTCGAATAGCAGCACGGCTGATTCCTGCACGGCCAGGTTGTAGTAGTCGCGCACCTGGGTCTGGCGATCTTCGAAGCCACGCTGGTTGGCGGTGCGTTCGGTGAAGAACAGATATGCATAGGATTGCCGCGCGATCTGCATCCACGCATCCAGGCGCGGCTGGAAGGTCGGGTCAGGCGGGGCGGTCGCGGCCTTGCTGCGGGCCACCGACGCCGACTCGCGCTTCGGCGCCGGCATCGTCATCGCGTACTGCACCCACAGTTCGGCCAGCGCCGAGCGCTTGTCTTCCTCGCGGACGACGATGCTGCCCTCCATCGCCTCGATGCAGGGCAGGCCGGGCTTGGCACAGGCGCCCTCGTCCAGGCCGGCCACACGGAGGGTCTCCATGGTGGCCGCGCTGAGCTTGCCGCTGGTGAGGATGTCACCGCGCTTGAGCGCGATGTACTGGCCCGGTGTGACCGTGCCCACCTGCACCGATGGGCCGAACTGGCGCAGCGTCGCGCACCCGCTGAGGGTCAGCAGGGCAATGAGGACGAAGGTGGAGCGGATGACGCCGATGCCTGTTCTTTCCATGTGAACTCCCTGCGCTGGCGCCACTCTAGCGGCAGGCGTGTCAACGCGGAAGCAGGCCTGCGGCAGCGCCGGACCGTGCTCGGCGAACCCCGCCTGTCAGCCGGTCTCCCCGCAGATCATCCCTCGATCAGGCAGGTCACCGCAGCCGAATAACCTTCATAGTCGTCACTGGCACCCACATGCAGCGTGTGCGTGGCATCAATCTTCTTGAGGTAGGAAGGCGCTTCGGTCTCGGCCGCGTCGTTGACCGTCGTCACTCCCCAGGATCGGGCCAAACGCTGGTGATCGACGCCCTGCAGATACACATGCAGGCTCTTGTAGGGCTTGGAAATGCTCACATCCGCGCTGGCCACGGTGCCTCCGAACAGCGCCACCGGCTTGCCCTTGGGCTCGAACACGCTGCCGGGGTCGCGGCTCAGGCCGGCGGCATGGAATGCCTGCTCCACCTGCGCTTCAGTGAAATCGGAACCCGCCTTGCAGGCCAGCAGAGTTTCCAGCGCGGTGGTGCTGGTTTCCGGAGGTGCGGCAACAGCGGCGGTTGTCAAGGGCAGGCCCAGCAGCAGGGCGATAAGCGGCTTGTTCATTGCAGATCCTTCTGTATGTCGCGGAGCAGCGGAGGCGCCGGCACCAAGTCCGGGAAGACAGGTTGAAGTGTGGGGCAGGGCAGCGTTGTCGGCTAGGCCCCCTCGCTGGGCTGCCAAGCAATTCCCGATCAAGGGCATCCAAGGCCAGTTGCGCCCACTGGCGGACCTCTTCCAACGGATGCTGCAGCTCAGCCCGCAGGGTCGGGCTGACCGTGCTGTCGCCTGATTCGCCGAGCAGTTCCAGCAGCTTTCCGCGCGAGTAACCATCATCCACGGCCGGCAGCCGAGCAAGCAGGTGCGGCACCGCAATGGCCGCAGCCGGGCGAAGACCCCAGTAGGCGTCTTCGAAGGTTGCCGGATCCTGATCCAGGATCTGGTCGAGCCAGGAGGCAACGTCGATTCTGTGGAGATCCATGGCAGTCCCTCCCGTAGCCAAGGACTACACCATCTGCACGCCAGAGGCGTCGGTTTCCACTGTGATCATTTCCACCAGCGCCCATAGGCCGGTGAACAGCACGCCGATCAAGAGCCAGCCCAACAACAGCGTGATCAGTAGTTGGCAGATCGCGCGTCCGTGGTAACCGGCATAGAAGTTGTGGACGCCGAAAATGCCCAGGAACAGGGCGAGCAGGATGTAGATGGCACGGTTCCTGGCGATAGGCGGGGATCGCGATACCGGTGCCGCATAGACAGCGTCCATTGGCTGCTGAGTGGCCGGTGGGGCAGCTGCATCGCAGATCGGGCAGAGCGCCGTATCGCTGCGTGCCTTGCAGTTGCATTCGGAGCTGTTCATCAACGCCACGGTGCTTCTCCTTGTCGAGGCAGCGGTTCTGGACCTGATGCGGCCAACAAAAAAGCCAGACCCCAATCGACGGGAGATCTGGCTTTTCGTGCCCCGAAGGGCGGTACAAATGGTGGAGGTGGGCGGAATTGAACCGCCGTCCGAAGGCACTCCATCCCCAGCACTACATGCTTAGCTCACCGTTGAATCTCATCCCCGAGCAGCACGGTGTGCAAAGCGCACCCGGGAACCAGCCTGTTGTGTTCTTGTGCCGGACTGACAGGCAGCCGCCCAGCGCGATTCCATGATAATGACTCTACGCTGCGAGCATGGACACAAGCAGTTTCGAGGCTCCGCCTAAGTCGGCAGAAGGTCACGCACCGCAGTTTTTAGGCTGCGAGAGCGACCGGAGCGTAGTTGTCGTCGTTGGCAACTAGAGTTTTGCAGCTGGATTTACGAGGAAAGCTACCCCCTCGGCATGCGCCAGGCGACTTCACAACCCCCGTCGAAACCAATGCACCCCCGGTTTCTTCAAGTATTGCAAGGCTTTCAGGCCCTTGGTTGACCAAATGTTGACCAAGAACCCGCCTAACGACGTGGATGGTACGGCAATCTTCCTGAACAGTCACGCGCCCAGGGGATGGTGCCGGAACCGTTCAGTCGCCGCTGCTGTCCAGCAGCAGGCTGCGGGGCAGGGGGGCAGTCAGCGGATTCCAGACCGCCGCGGCCTTGGCGCCGGCATCGGGGACCATCGAAGGAATCCACCGGCCGTACTTCTTGGCGGTGATCGTCTAGTCGCGGTGCCCCATCTGCCTCGCCACCCACATCACGTTCTCGCCCGCGCTGAGCGCCTGAGAGGCAAAGGTGTGGCGCATCTGATACGGGTACCGGTACCGGACGCCGGCCTTGCGCAGCGCGCGCTGCCATTCGCCGGCACGGATGCTTTGGTCGGACCCCCATCGGGCATTTGTCCTGGGATCGTGGAAGACGAACTCGCCGGCGGTGGCGGTGTGGGCCCGCTGAGCATTCAGGGCGTCGATCGCCGGCTGCAGCAGCTGCACCTCGCGAACGCCGGACTCGGTCTTAGGGGCTTTCATCTTGCCCATGACCCAGGCGCGGCGGATCGGCGATGTTGCCGACTCCACTGAAACAGGGGTCAGCAGTCGATGGACACGAAGGACGTTCAGGTAGTCGCCACTGGACCAAGGGCGGGATTCTTCTTTTGCTGCAACAGGCCAGGATGTGGTACCCACGGCATCCAGGAAGCGGCACTCTCGCCGTCAGGTACTGGAAAAGGGCATGGAAGACGAGCGCTATAGAGCTCAGGTGGTCTCGATGGAGGCCTTCAAAGCTGGTCGAGTGGGCCAGGTGCCTCCGGAGTTGTTGCAGATGTACGACCAGGTGACGCGTGATCAGCACGCGCTGGCACGAACAACCACCGTCATGTTGACCTCGGTGCGCCGGGCGTTGGGTTTGCCGGATATCTGAGGCAAGGGCCCAGAAGAGTTCGAGTCGGCGGGAAAGGTTTCGATAAAATTCAATAGAATCCAGTCGGGCATATGGAATGCCCGACTGGAAACACAGCTGCATCAACGGACGGCTTTACTTAACTTCCGTCCACTGCACCACGGCGGGCTCGGCGTCAATGATGCCCGCAACAGATTTCAGGCGTGACACCGCATCCAGTGCGGAGTCCACGGATGTGTACTCAACAACTGCTTTTCCTGAGGCGGTTGAAACACTTGCCACCTTCCCACTCGTGACCTGTGCTGCACGCTTGACCGCTGCTTCGTCAGAAAAGTAGAGGTTGACACTGGAGGTGACGACGATTGGCGCACCGTCTGGCGAAACGGCCGCTGCAAGTTTGCCGCTGCTAGATCCTGCTTCGCTTGCTGGGGTGTCCGTAGAACGCTTCTTGCGAGAGCCCGAAGGCGGCGCGCCGGACGTCTCTGGTGTGGCAGACGGCGTAATCAGAAAATCATTTCCATTCTTGCGTTGAACCGCCGCGGAAGGCGCCAGCCGAAACTGAGCTTTGCCGACCTGAAACTGCCGGCCGGTAGCCGCGCCCTTCAGTTCTGCTGCGTCGACGCTACTTAGCGGCTTGCCTTGGGAAGCAGAGCTTCCGTTGGTCTGTGCAAGGATTGAAAAGGGGGTGCCGAACATTCCGAGCATGGTCAAAAATACGATCTTGTTCATCGTTAGTGCCCCAGGACGCGAATGTTGAAGGAGGTCAGGTTGCCTAGAGGTTGTGCGCTTGCACCTAAGCCAAGATCGGAAACTTCAAGTTTCCATTTGCCTTTGCCATCCTCATCGAGAAATGCATTGCTTGCGACGAAATTCCATGCAGAGAAATTGGCTTGAGTAGTATTCCCGAAAAGCCAGTGCTTTCCGGATCCGATAGCAGTGTAGGCAGGTTGCACAACGCTGCGGGTGCCAGCCGGCGATATCAATACAAACTGGATTCGTCGGGTATTTGTGTGGCTCACTTCAAAACCAATCTGAACAGTTTCAATCTTGCTGGGTGCGCTTGTAAAATCTATCGAAATCACTGCGGGCTTTGTGGTCCCTCCAATGGCCACGCTATTCGCGTTGGCCGACCAGCCAGTGTCCACTAGTGCCGGGAATGGCGTCTTGAACTTATCAGCTGCATCTATGGCCGCTGCCGCGTTGACCAGGCCAAAGCCGTACCAATTGCTGTAGTTGTGTCCCGCTTTGTTTTTCACCCAGCCGTTGTGGGTCTTGTCCGTCTGAACTGCAGTTGTAGCCAAGATGTATTTGACTTCACGGTAGCTAAGGGTGGGATTTGCTTCCAACATCAATGCAGCCACACCGGAGATCATCGGGGCTGACGCAGATGTGCCGTTCATCTTTGCTGTGTAGTTGCAAGTTTTATCAATCATTGAATTCGAACCATCTAGTGAGTTTCGAATCAGAGAATTTTGGTTGCCTCCCTCGCTGCAACCAATGGCGTCAGTGGTTAAAATGGCGGGGTCGTAGTATTCTTTAGCTTGGCCGGATCTATAGCTTTTCTCCCAACCGGACTCTCCGCCAAATGCGGAGATCCACAGTGACGAACCTACAGATGAGTATGACGAGCGGATTCCGTCTGCGCGGACAGCTCCGACTGTAATAACTGTTTGAAGATTGTTGCGGGGGTCGCGAGTCGCAGGTATGCAGCCATTGCCTTTTGTGATGGTATCTTGGGTGCAATAGTCCCGCTTATCTCCTTCATTCCAGGCATTATTAAAGTTGTTTCCCGCGGATTTTACGTAAATTCCTCCGCGCCCTCCGCGAGTGCTTTTCATGGCGCGCTCAAAACTATTTACTTCGTTCTGGCTGAAAGTAAATGGCAGTGATCCATTGCTCGGGCCAGTGCCCCAACTGTTGTTAAATACGTCGACATCTTGAACTTCTGCGCCACTCCACCAAGAGTATTCAATATTGCTGGTCTGCGACCCTTGGGCTGTTTGGGAGAGTACGTTGAAGCCCTTGAGGGTTGCGGCAGGCGCAACACCGCGGACGCCCACATTGTTGTTTCCGACCGCGCCTGCGATCCCCCCAACCATGGTCCCGTGGTTGTCTGCATTCAGGTTGCTCGGCGTGGGGTCATTTGATTGATTGGCAAAATTCTTTCCCGCGACTTTCGCTATATTTGCGGCGAGGTCGGGATGTGCGATTTGTAGTCCGTCGTCGACGATCGCGATCGTGACTCCTTTTCCATGGATCCCCGCTTTGTATGCGCTATCCACTTTAAGGTCTACTCCACTGACCGGAAGGGTGTCGGCCTGCACTTTTTGCCCAGTGTTATGTAGGTGCCACTGATAGCGCGCCAATGAGTCGGAGTTTTGGGCATTCGCGGCCAGCGGAGCTAGTGCCATGGCGCAAGATGTTGCCAGAATAAGTTGCTTCATGCGTTGCGGGGTAAAAATCCGATTACGTTGTTCCATGTGCTGATCCTGGGAATGTGATGCACTGAATTTCGGAGTGTTCTACCGCATGCCGGTTGGGGGGGGGGCTGGGGTCTATGCTTTTTGATGGGCACTTCTGATGGACGACATCTCCTGGCTGGTGGGATTCGTAATGCGGCTAACGCGGCACAGACCGCCCCCCCCCCAGTGACGAATGATCACTATTCGGAATAAGCCCATATCGGTTGGTTGGCCAAGGCAGGAGCGGAGTCTGTTGCTGGCCACGTTGGGTGGGCGGCTGGCGTTACCGCCGCCCGACCCCTCTACTGGCCCGTACGCTCCACCAGCGGGCCGGACGATCCGCCGCTGGAGGGAGGCCGTAAGGGAGAATCGTTTGGCCAAGGGGACCATGAAGCGGCCATTCGTCTGGATGGACTAGCGGCTCGCCCGCAGGGGCTCGGCTGCTTTGGCGATTTGCTCAAACCGCCGATTTGATCAGTTCGTCAAATCGTTCAGGCAAGATGGAGGCGGGACCTTGGGGGGATGAAGATGCTGGAAGCTCTTTTCCTGGCGACCGTCAAGGCGGCGCCGGCGGCCACTGCAGCGGCGAGTGCTGGCGACCACTGGAAGTGGCTGGTGCCGGTGGCCACGCTGATCCTCGGCTTCGGTCTGAAATGGCTCCAGGACCACGTCACGGAGAAAGATCGAAGGCGTCATGAGGGGGATCTGCGTCGGGAGCAGCGTTACGACCAGTTGAGGATGCGGCGGCTCGATGCCGAGCGGACGAACCTCCTGGCACTTCAGCCGATGGTGCTGAGGCTTGTTCGCGCGGGCAACGCTGCAAAGAAGGAGCAGGACGCCATGTTTCGACAGGGAGTAGGTTGGCTGAAGATCAAGTTCTCGCCCGAAATCGATCAGGAAGTTCAGCTAAGCGCCCTGGACCTTATCCCGCTGGAATCGCGAATCCATACGGCGGAGGTTGCGAATTTACTCGGCGACGTCGTAGATCGAGTCTGGGCTATGTTGTCGGCGCCCACCAAGGCCGAGTCGGACCGTTTGTTCGATGAGATTAGTCAGCCGCATAACCGCCTCCATAGTGTGATGGGCATAGCGATCAAGCGGCTGGAGGACGAGAACCAGCAGCTCGGAGATCCGTCGGCGCGCTGACGGCGGCAACGGTCAACATCGAATGTTGACCAAAAAGTTGACCAAACGCTGCCAATCGATACCCATTTCAGCCCATGCGGCAGGCATGAACGAAAAAGCCCATCAAGCTAAGGCATTGATGGGCTTCGTTATTTTTGTTTTTGCGAAACCGGCGCCGATGGCGTCACGGGGACAATGCACCCCCGGTTTCTTCAAGTTCTGCAAGGTACGAGGCCTGTTCCGTGTCGCCACGGTCAGTAGCTGCCCAACGCTGCGCATGCTACGCCAAAAACCTGAACAGTCACCCGCTTCCGCAGGTCACTTGCTAGCATCGGCGGTTCCGATAGTCGCCCAGGGAATGGACCGTATGCAGCTCGAAATCGCCGTGACCGACGCCCCCAGCCCGCAAGCACTGGAGCTGATTGCCGATGGCCTGGATCAGTTCAATCTGCAGGCGGCCGGCCATGCCGATCGACGCACCTTGGCCGTGCTGGCCACCGATCCGGCCAGCGGCGAAGTGGTGGGTGGCTTGAGCGGGCGCACCTCGCTGGGCCTGTTGTTCGTCGACCTGTTCTACCTGCCGCCCGCACAGCGGGGTAATGGCCTGGGGTCGCAGATGCTTGCCGCTGCCGAAGAGGAAGCGCGCCGGCGCGGCTGCCGTTCCGCCGTGCTCTACACCATCAGCTTCCAGGCGCCGGACTTCTATGTGAAGCATGGCTGGACCGTATTCGGCCAGGTCCCGTGCGATCCGCCGGGGACCAGTCGCGTGTTCCTCAGCAAGGATCTCCGCGCGGCGTGAATGGCAGGCGTCGGCCGGTCGCCACGTCAATCCGCAACATGTTGTAGAGCCTCCGTCATAGCGGATTGCTAACGTCGTTGGCACGAATTTGCGACACACTGGCTACGACCATTCGAGCCAGCACAGAGACGGAGACGGCCGGTGACCGAAGCAATGCAACAGCGCAGCCTGCGTCAGCTGGTTGGCCCGGTAGGGGCCGATTACCAGCGGCGGGCACTGCCGCCTGGCTGGGTCTGGGCGGTGCTGGCGGTGTTGCTGGCTGGAACGTGGGCCACCGAGCTGCCGGCCACGGCTGCAGCTGCGCTGATCGCCAGTGCGGTGGTGGTGCACTGGCCGCGGCGTGGCCGCTTCCACTGGCTGGGGTGGCGGCTGCCGGCGCTGGCGGTGCTGGCCGCGCTGTTGTGGGGCCCGGATGTGCTGTCACAGTGGTTCGAGCACGGCCTTGCCTTGACCCTGATGTCGCTGGCCAGCCTCAGCATCGGCGTGCACGTGTGGCAGTCGCGGCAGTTGGCGCGGCAGCTGCAGGCGTCCGCCGATGCGCTGGATGATGCCCAGTTGCTGGCCTTGCTGCCCGTTGATGCTGCGCGGCTGGCGCAGCAGTGGAGGGCGGGTGATGATCGCCATGCCCCGGAGCTGTCGGTGGTGATGCACCTGGCGGTGATGCACGCGGCGCTGTCACCGCGTCTGCGCGGGCAGGGCCTGCTGGCAGGCTGATCGGGGTCTTGTAGAGCCAGCCTGCGCTCGGCTGCTTCTTTGCCGAAGCCGAGCATGGCTCGGCTCTACACGAAAGCGGGTAGGCGTCCTTATGCGTCGCGGTTGCCGCGACGCATCACCCGCTGCTTCTCGATCGCCCAGTCACGATCCTTGGCGGCATCGCGCTTGTCGTGGGTCTGCTTGCCCTTGGCCAGCGCCACTTCCAGCTTGATCTTGTTCTTGCTCCAGTACATGGCCGTGGGCACGATCGTGTAGCCATCGCGCTCGACCTTGCCGACCAGCTTGTCGATCTCGCTCCGGTGCAGCAGCAGCTTGCGCTCGCGCCGGTCGTTGGCCACCACGTGGGTGGAGGCCTGGATCAGCGGGGTGATCTGCGCGCCGATCAGGAAGATCTCGCCATCCTTCACGTAGGCGTAGGCGTCGACGATGTTGCCGCGGCCAGCACGGATCGACTTCACTTCCCAGCCCTGCAGGGCCAGGCCGGCTTCAAAGCGGTCTTCGATGTGGTACTCGTGACGGGCACGCTTGTTCAACGCGATGGTCTTGTTGGCCGTCGCGCTCTTTGCTTTATCCTTGCCGGTGTTCTTGCTCATTTCCGTATTGTCTCCGATTCGGGCCCGCCCGGTCGATTGCCGAAGCGTCCTGTATTCATGCCTACTATCCGCCGCAGTGCCCTGGTCGAACATTCGGCCGCGCGCATGTTCGATCTGGTCAACGACGTCCAGGCCTATCCGCGCCGCTTCCGCTGGTGCTCCGACGCCCGCATCCTCGAGCAGGGCGAAGACCGGCTGGTCGCTCGCCTGGACCTGGGCCTGGGTTCGTTCAGCACCTGGTTCCAGACCGAAAACACCCTGCAACGCCCGCACAGCATCGACATGCAGCTGCGCGAGGGGCCGTTCAAGCAACTGCACGGCCGCTGGGAATTCCACGCCCTGGCGGAAGATGCCTGCAAGGTCACCCTCACCCTGGACTTCGAGCCGAGTTCACGCCTGCTGGGTCCGGCGCTGGCCATCGGCTTCCAGGGATTGGCCGATCGCATGGTCAACGATTTCGTCCGCGTCGCCGACGAGGGCTGAACGATGATCGAGGTCGAGGTCGTGCTGGCCTGGCCACAACAGGTGCTGTCGCGCCGGCTGCAGCTGGAGGAGGGGGCGACCGTAGCTGATGCCGTGGCAGCGGCCCGGCTCGAAGGCAGTGCCGACTGTCCTGCCGCCGCCGTGCATGGCGTACTGGCGCAGCCGCATCAGGTGCTGCTGGATGGTGATCGTGTGGAGCTGCTGCGTGGCCTGCAGGCCGACCCGAAGGACAACCGCCGGCGACGCGCGCGCGGCGGTTGATCTCCAAGGCCCGTCCGGAGGACGGGCAGGGTGGCTCAGCGGCCGCCCTTCTTCTTCTTGTCCTTCGGCAGATTGCGGCCGAACTGGCGCACGGTCTGCTGGGCAAGGGCCTTGTCGTTGGCCGGGAAGTAATCGCCATCCCAACGGGTGACCACATCATTTTCGAAGTACACGACGAAATTCTTCACGTCGGTACGGCCCAGGCGGTTCACGCGTTCGGTCGAGGTGTAGTCCCAACGCTGGGCGTGGAACGGATCCGGCACCGACGGGGTGCCCAGCAGGGCAGTGACCTGCTGCTTGCTCTGCCCGACCTGCAGTTTGGCAACGGCATCTTCCCGGATCAGGTTGCCCTGGTAGATGGGTTGCTTGTAGATGATGCCGCACCCGGCGGTGGACAAGGCGACGGCGGCGACCAACAGGAGATTGCGCATCGGGACTGGCGGTTGGGGAAATCAATCCGATGATACACTCCCGGCGTGCCACCGCGACCCAATCCGAGGCAGCTGGCGCTAAATCGCCAATGAACGGAGACCTATGGAAACCCACGACCTGCGTAAAGTCGGCCTGAAGGTGACCCATCCGCGGATGCGGATCCTGGCGCTGCTCGAGCAGCGCAATGCCCAGCACCACATGACCGCCGAAGACATCTACCGCCAGCTGCTGGAGCATGGCGACGAGATCGGCCTGGCCACGGTGTACCGGGTGCTGACCCAGTTCGAGGCCGCCGGCCTCGTGCTCAAGCACAATTTCGAAGGTGGCCAGGCCGTCTACGAACTCGACCGCGGCGGCCACCATGACCACATGGTCGATGTGGACAGCGGCAAGATCATCGAGTTCGAAAGCACCGAGATCGAAGACCTGCAGCGCAAGATCGCTGCCGATCACGGCTACGAGCTGGAAGAACACTCGCTGGTGCTGTACGTGCGCAAGAAGCGCAAGTAAGCCCCGCAGCCAGCTGATTGCGACGAAACCCCGGGCATACCCGGGGTTTTTGTTTGTCTGGCCTCAGCGTCGCGGTAGATCCACGCCATGCGTGGATGGCCCCATCAGGACGTCCAGATCCACCGCCTCGGCCATCGCCCGGTTCCCCGCATCGCCCGGGTGCAGGTGGTCACCGGAGTCGTAGGCAGCCGCCATCCGTGAGGGATCGGCCGGATCGCGCAGGGCCGCGTCGAGGTCGATCACCGCGTCGAACGGGCTGTCCGTGCGCAGCCAAGCGTTGAGCCGCTGGCGCAGGGCGTCCTTGTCCGCGGCGTAGTAGTCGTCCAGCGGGGTGCCGGGCAGGGCGCCGGCAAACGGGGTCAGGGTCGCGCCGAGGATGCGCAGGCCGCGCGCATGGGCGCGCTGGGCCAGGTCGCGGTAGCCGGCATGCAGCTCGGCCAGGCTGGGCCGGGCCAGCGTGCGGGCAAAGGCCGTGCCCGGCCAGCTGATGTCGTTGATGCCGATCAGCACGATCACACTGGCGACACCGGGCTGGTCGAGCACGTCACGCTGGAAGCGCTTGCGGGCCGATTCGCCCATGCCATCGCGCAGCAGGCGACCGCCGGATATGCCGGCATTGACCACCGCTACACCTTCTGGTGCCAGCCGCGCGGCGAGGTGATCGGTCCAGCGCTGGTCCTGGTCGAGGCTGGCGGTGGCGCCATCGGTGATTGAATCGCCGATCACCACCACGCTGCGCGCGATGGCCGGGGCCTCGACGTCGATAGCCGACAGGAGCAGGCGGGCCGTGGTGCTGCTGGCGTCCCGCAGCGCGGGCCGTTGATGCTGGTCGCCCGGCGCAATCCAACTGGTCTGCCGCCCTTCCCAATGGAAGGTCTGCAGCGGCGTGCGGTCGGGCAGGTAAACGCTGACCTGCACCGCCTGCCGATCAGCGGTGGGAAGGGGGAGCGGATCGCTCAGGCGGTCCTGCCCGGGCGCAATCACGACCCCGGGCTGGCCGTCGAAGCGCAGCGGCTGCGGCGTGTCCCCCGTATGGGCGGCGATGCTGGCAGCGCCGATCCGCAAAGGTTGGGTGCCGTAGGCATTGCTCAGCCGGACCCGCAGGCGCGACCCGCCCAAGCTGATGCGAGCGCTCTGGCGGAAGGTCTGGTCCTGCAGTTGGCCGGGAATGCGGGTAGGAAACAGGAAATCGCTGGCCCACACCGGCTGCGGACTGGCTTGCCAGCTGGCGACCCAGTGCGGGGCAGGTGACGCAGCGGCGGCGCCGGACAGGGCAAGCAGGGCGGTGGCGGTCAGTTGGCTCAGGCGATTCATCGGGATGACCCGGTGGGAGGGACGACCATGGTGCGTCCGGGGTCATCTGTGACCTAGACTGCGCATGGACAATCATCTGTGAATCGAATTCATTGACATGGCACGCACCGACATCAACCGATCCGGCGAACTGGAAGTGTTCGTGCGGGTGATCGAAACCGGCGGCTTTTCCGCCGCCGCCCGCAGCCTGGAGATGACGCCGTCGGCGGTCAGCAAGCTGGTTGCGCGGCTGGAGCAGCGGCTGGGCACGCGCCTGCTGCAGCGCTCCACCCGCCAGTTGCAGCTGACCCCGGAGGGCTGCGCGTTCTATGAGCGCGGCCTGCGGGTGCTGGCCGATCTGGAAGAGGCCGAACGCTGCGCCAGCGCCCACGCCGAGCCGCGTGGGCGGCTGCGGGTCAATGCCAACGTGCCGTTCGGCCAGCACTTCCTGCTGCCGCTGCTGCCGGAATTCCTGCAGCGCCATCCGCAGGTCGGTGTGGACCTGACGCTGACCGACGAGGTGATCGATCTGCTGGAGCAGCGCACGGACGTGGCGGTGCGGGCCGGTCCGTTGAAGAGTTCCAGCCTGGTCGCGCGCCGGCTGGGTGCAACGCGGATGATGATCGTGGCGGCACCGGCCTATGCGACACGACACGGACTGCCGGCCAATGCCGACGCGCTGCTGGCGCACAACCGGTTGGATATCGGCCATGCACGGTCGGTGCAGGGCTGGCCGCTGCTGCAGGATGGCCAGCAGTTGCGGGTGCTGCCGAGCGGGAATGCGCGCGCCAGCAATGGCGACGCGCTGCGTCAGCTGGTGTTGGGTGGGCTGGGCCTGGCCCGGCTGGCGGCGTTCCAGGTGCAGGCCGACATCGCGGCAGGCCGGTTGCTGCCGGTGCTGGAGGACGCCAACCCGGGCGACCTGGAAGAGGTGCACGCGGTGTTCCTGGGGCAGGGGGGCTACCTGCCGCTGCGGGTGCGCGCGTTCCTTGATTTCCTGGTGGAGAACGTCGACCTGACGCAGCCGCGGGGGTAGTGCCGGCCGCTGGCCGGCAGCGTCATGACCGTCGCCCATGCGCATCGGGTTGCCGGCCAGCGGCCGGCACTACCAGGTCCTCGTCCACGTGCGTCGGGTTGCCGGCCAGCGGCCGGCACTACCAGGCGTCAGGCCTGCAGTAGATCCACGCCATGCGTGGATGAATGCCCGCGATTCACGCGCGCCAACAGGCGTGCAGGGGCCTACACCTGCAGCAGCTTGCGCGCGGCGGCGCGGGCTTCCTTGCTCACTTCCACGCCACCCAGCATGCGCGCCAGCTCTTCCTCGCGGGCCTTTGCGTCGAGCTTCTCCACCGCGCTCTGGGTCATGCCTTCCACCGGTGCCTTGCTGACCCGGTAATGCGCGTGGCCCTTGGAGGCGACCTGCGGCAGATGGGTCACGCACAATACCTGGCGCTTTTCGCCGAGGGCGCGCAGCTTCTGGCCGACGATATCGGCCACCGCGCCACCGATGCCGGAGTCGACTTCGTCGAACACCATGGTCGGCACTGCATCCAGGTCGAGCGCGGCCACTTCGATGGCCAGCGAAATACGTGACAGCTCGCCACCGGAAGCGACCTTGCGCAGCGCACGCGGTGGCTGGCCCGCATTGGCTGCCACCAGGAACTCGACGCGCTCGGCGCCCTGCGGGTCCGGCTTGCCGTTGTCCTGCGGCTCCAGCTCGATCAGGAACTGGCCGCCGCCCATGCCCAGCTCGGCGATGATGCCGGTGGTGGTGGCCGACAGCTCGGCAGCAGCGGTGCGACGGCTGGTGGTCAGTGCTGCAGCCTCGACACGCCAGGCCGCTGCGGCCTTCTCAATTTCGCCGGCCAGACGCTGCAGGCGCTCGTCGGCGCCGCGCAGCTGTTCCACTTCGGCGTGCATGCGCTCACGCTGCGCACCCAGCTCATCCATCGGCACGCGGTGCTTGCGGGCCAGGTCGTGCAGGCGGCCGAGGCGGCGCTCGTTCTCCTCGAACTGGTCCGGATCGGCGTCCAGATCGTCATGCACCCGGTCGAGCAGGGCCAGGGCCTCGTGCAGCTGGATGGAAGCGCTGTCGATCAGGGCATCGACGTCGCCCAGCCGCGGGTCATGTTCGGCCACCCTGGCCAGTTCATGCCGCACCTGCTGCAGCAGATCCAGCGCCGAGTGGCCTTCGTCGCCGTTGAGCTGGTCCGAAGCTGCCTGGCAGGCGGCCAACAGGGCGCTGGCATGCGCCTGACGGCGATGGCTGGCGCCGAGCGCGGTGATCGACTCCGGCTCCAGATCCTCACGGTCCAGTTCGCGCAGCTGATGTTCGAGGAAGCCGATGCGGTCACTCACGTCGCCCTGTTGCGACAGTGCGAGGGATTCATCGACCAGCGCCTGCCAGGTGGCGGCAGCGCGGCGCACCTGGCGGCGTTCGCTTTCGTTGCGGGCATAGGCGTCCAGCAGGGCCAGCTGCGACGGGCGCGTCAGCAGGGCCTGCTGCTCATGCTGGCCATGGATTTCCACCAGCAGGCCGGCGAGGTCGGCCAGCTGCGCCAAGGTGACCGGGCGGCCGTTGATCCACGAGCGCGAGCCGCCGTCGGCGCGGATCACGCGGCGCAGCTGGCATTGGTCTTCATCGTCCAGCTCATTGCTGGCCAGCCACTGGCGGGCGGCCTGCAGCTGGTCCAGCGCGAATTCGGCCGACAGTTCGGCCCGGGCCGCGCCATGGCGGACCACGCCGCTGTCGGCGCGCAGGCCGGACAGGAAGCCCAGAGCGTCGACCATCAGCGACTTGCCCGCGCCGGTCTCGCCTGAAATCACGGTCATGCCCGGCCCGAACTCCAGTTCGGTGGCGCGGACGACGGCGAAATCCTTGATTGAAAGATGTCTGAGCATGGGTAAGGGGGTGTCTGCAGCCGCGCAACGCTAGCACGCGCAGCGGGGTCGTCCAATGACTTGCCAAGGGGATGCGTCGCCATTATCTAATGTCCCTGTCTCACAGGTTGATTCCATGCACGGTTCTCCCGACCAACTTGCCCCGCGCGCGCGGCACCTGCTGCGCACGCTGATCGCGCGCTACATCCAGGATGGCGAGCCCGTGGGTTCGCAGACGCTGGCGCGCGTGGCCGGCCTGGAGGTCAGTCCGGCCACCATCCGCAACATCCTCGGTGACCTGGAAGACCTGGGCCTGCTGGCCTCGCCGCATACGTCGGCGGGCCGGATTCCGACTGCGCATGGCTACCGGGTGTTCGTCGACAGCCTGTTGCAGATGCAGCCGCCGGGCGAAGGGGAGCTGGCCCGACTGCGTCAGGAGCTGGCCGGAGGCGGCAGTACCCAGGCGCTGCTCGGCAGTGCGTCGGAGCTGCTGTCGGCGATGAGCCACTTCGTTGGCGTGGTCAGCGCGCCGCGCCGCGAGCAGTTCGCCTTCCGCCAGATCGATTTCGTGGCGCTGGACGGGCGCCGGGTGCTGGCGATCCTGGTGTTTGCCGACAATGAAGTGCAGAACCGGGTGATCGAGACGCGCCAGGACTTCGCACCGGGGCAGCTGGAGCAGGTGGCCAACTACCTCAATGCCCACTTTGCCGGGCTGCCCCTGGCCGAGATCCGTACCCGCCTGCTGCTGGAGCTGCGCGACGCCCGTTCCGAGCTGGAACAGGTGCTGGCGCACAGCGTCGAGCTGGCCGAGCAGGCCTTGCAGCCGCCGGCCGACGACATGCTGGTGGCCGGCCAGACGCGTCTGATGGGGGTGCAGGACCTGTCCGACCTGGAGCGCCTGCGCGAGCTGTTCGAGCTGTTTTCCAGCAAGCGCGAGATCCTGCAGCTGCTGGAGCGGACCATCCAGGCCCCCGGCGTGCGCATCTTCATCGGCGAGGAAACCGGCGTGGTACCCCTGCAGGGCGTCTCGCTGGTCACCGCGCCGTACACCGCCAACGGCCAGGTACTGGGCGTGCTGGGCGTGATCGGGCCGAAGCGGATGGCCTACGACCGGATGATTCCGCTGGTCCAGGCCACCGCCGATGTGCTCGGCGCGGCCTTTTCGCCGGGCGGGCGAACTCCGGGTGCATCGGACGCTTGAAACGCAGCATCCCGCCCACACTAGGGTGGGTGGAGGCGGAGAGTGACCGCCAGGGACCCAGACATGAATCAAGATCAGCCAGACATCGCCGCCCAGCAGGCCGCCGCCGACGCAGCTGCCGCCGAGGGCGTCAACGAACAGATCGAACAGCTCCGTGCCGAAGTGGAGCAGGTCAAGGCCGAAGCGCTGCGTGAGCGCGCCGACCTCGACAACCAGCGCAAGCGCGTGGCCCGCGACATCGAACAGGCGCGCAAGTTCGCCAACGAGAAGCTGCTGGGCGAACTGCTGCCGGTATTCGACAGCCTCGATGCCGGCCTCAAGGCCGCCGGTGACGATGCCCACCCGCTTCGCGAGGGCCTGGAGCTGACCTACAAGCAGCTGTTGAAGGTCGCTGGTGACAACGGCCTGGTGCTGCTGGACCCGACCGGGCAGCCGTTCAACCCGGAACACCACCAGGCGATCAGCCAGGTCGCTGCCCCCGGCGCCGCCCCGGGCACCGTGGTGACCGTGTTCCAGAAGGGCTACCTGCTCAACGAGCGCCTGCTGCGGCCGGCGCTGGTGGTGGTTGCCGCCGATTGACCGCGGGCGCCGGGCCTGGCCTGGCGCGGGTTTTCCCGCCGCGACCGGGGCATCGGCACGACCGACGCTGAACGTGTTGGGCGAACGGAAACACAGCGTTCGGGGGATGGCTTGAATGTTCCACGAGCCTCCCCCACATCCCATTCATCCACCGGCCGAACGGCCGGACTGACAAAAACAACATCCTTCAAGGAGTCTCCCCCATGGGCAAGATCATTGGTATCGACCTCGGCACCACCAACTCGTGCGTGGCGATCATGGACGGCGGCAAGGCCCGCGTCATCGAAAATTCGGAAGGCGATCGCACCACCCCGTCGATCGTCGCCTACACCAAGGACGGCGAAGTCCTGGTCGGTGCCTCGGCCAAGCGCCAGGCCGTGACCAACCCGAAGAACACCTTCTACGCGGTGAAGCGCCTGATCGGCCGCAAGTTCACCGACGCCGAAGTGCAGAAGGACATCGCTCACGTCCCGTACAGCATCCTGGCCCATGACAATGGCGATGCCTGGGTGGCCACCAGCGATGCCAAGAAGATGGCACCGCAGGAAATCTCGGCCAAGGTGCTGGAGAAGATGAAGAAGACCGCCGAGGACTTCCTCGGTGAGAAGGTCACCGAAGCGGTCATCACCGTGCCGGCCTACTTCAACGACAGCCAGCGCCAGGCAACCAAGGACGCTGGCCGCATCGCCGGCCTGGACGTCAAGCGCATCATCAACGAGCCGACTGCGGCCGCGCTGGCCTATGGCCTGGACAAGGGCGACAACAAGGATCGCAAGATCGTTGTGTACGACCTGGGCGGCGGCACCTTCGACGTTTCGGTGATCGAGATCGCCAATGTCGACGGCGAGAAGCAGTTCGAAGTGCTGGCCACCAACGGCGACACCTTCCTGGGTGGCGAAGACTTCGACAACCGCGTCATCGAGTACCTGGTTGAAGAGTTCAACAAGGACCAGGGCATCGACCTGCGCAAGGATCCGCTGGCCCTGCAGCGCCTGAAGGATGCTGCCGAGCGCGCCAAGATCGAACTGTCCAGCGCCCAGCAGACCGAAGTGAACCTGCCGTACGTCACCGCCGACGCGTCGGGTCCGAAGCACCTGAACATCAAGCTGACCCGCGCCAAGCTGGAGTCGCTGGTGGAAGAGCTGATCAAGAAGTCGATCGAGCCGTGCCGCGTCGCCCTGAACGATGCCGGCCTGCGTTCGAGCGACATCAGCGAAGTGATCCTGGTCGGCGGCCAGACCCGCATGCCGAAGGTGCAGCAGGCTGTCACCGAGTTCTTCGGCAAGGAACCGCGCAAGGACGTCAACCCGGACGAAGCCGTGGCACTGGGTGCTGCGATCCAGGGCGGCGTGCTCGGCGGCGACGTCAAGGATGTGCTGCTGCTGGACGTGACCCCGCTGTCGCTGGGCATCGAAACCATGGGCGGTGTGTTCACCAAGATCATCGAAAAGAACACCACCATCCCGACCAAGGCCTCGCAGGTGTTCTCCACCGCCGAGGACAACCAGTCGGCCGTGACCGTGCACGTGCTGCAGGGTGAGCGCGAGCAGGCCCGCTTCAACAAGTCGCTGGCCAAGTTCGACCTGTCCGGCATCGAGCCGGCCCCGCGCGGCCTGCCGCAGGTGGAAGTGTCCTTCGACATCGACGCCAACGGCATCCTGCACGTGTCGGCCAAGGACAAGAAGACCAACAAGGAACAGAAGGTCGAGATCAAGGCCGGTTCGGGTCTGTCCGAGGAAGAGATCGCACGCATGGTCGCCGACGCGGAAGCCAACCGCGAAGAAGACAAGAAGTTCCAGGAGCTGGTGCAGGCCCGCAACCAGGCCGATGCCCTGATCCACGGCACCCGCAGCGCGATCACCGAGCACGGCAGCAAGGTTGGTGGCGAAGTGATCGGCAAGGTGGAAGCGGCCCTGGCCGATCTGGAAACCGCGATGAAGGGTGACGACAAGGCGCAGATCGAAGCCAAGTCGAAGGTGCTGGAAGAAGCTGGCCAGTCGCTGTTCGCTGCGGCTTCGGCCGACCAGGGCGGTGCCGCCCCGGGTGCCGATGCCGGCAACGCTGGCAAGGCGCAGGACGATGTGGTGGACGCTGAGTTCACCGAAGTGAAGGACGACAAGAAGTCCTGATCCGGACCGACACGGGACGCTGGTTGCCAGCGTCCCGTTGTCGTACCAGGGTCCTGACCGCCCTCTGGCGTGTCGGGGCGCCCGACGCAAGAGCGGACATGGTTCCGCTCTTCCGCTTTGACGAATCCCGACTTTCCGGAATGCGATCCACGATATGAGCAAGCGCGATTACTACGAAGTGCTGGGCGTTGCCCGCACCGCTACCGACGAAGAACTGAAGAAGTCCTATCGCCGTTGCGCGATGAAGTTCCACCCGGACCGCAACCCGGGTGATGCGGCGGCCGAAGCCTCCTTCAAGGAGTGCAAGGAAGCCTACGAAGTCCTGTCCGACGGCAACAAGCGCCGCATGTACGACAGCCATGGCCACGCCGCGTTCGAACACGGCATGGGCGGTGGTGGCGGTGGTCCGGGCGGCCCGGACATGAACGATATTTTCGGCGACATCTTCGGCAACATCTTTGGTGGTGCCGGCGGTGGTGGCCCGCGCCAGGCGCGTCGCGGCGCCGACATCGGTTACGTGATGGAGCTGGACCTGGAAGAAGCGGTGCGTGGCGTCGAGCGCCGCATCGAGATTCCGACCCTGGCCGAATGCGGCGACTGCGATGGCAGCGGCTCGGAAGACGGCAAGGTCGAGACCTGCAACGTCTGCCATGGTCGTGGCCAGGTGCGCATCCAGCGCGGCATCTTCGCCATGCAGCAGGCCTGCCACAACTGTGGTGGCCGTGGCCAGATCATCGCCAAGCCCTGCAAGACCTGCCACGGCAACGGCCGTGTCGAAGAAGACAAGGTGCTATCGGTGAAGGTGCCGGCGGGCGTGGATACCGGCGACCGCATCCGCCTGGCGGGTGAGGGCGAGGCAGGCCCTGCGGGGACGCCACCGGGCGATCTGTACGTGGAAGTGCGCGTGCGTGAGCACCACATCTTCCAGCGCGACGGCGACGACCTGCACTGCGAAGTGCCGATCCGCATTTCGCAGGCCGCACTGGGCGATACCGTGCGCGTGGCCACCCTCGGTGGCGAAGCGGAAATCCGTATCCCGGCCGAGACCCAGACCGGCAAGCTGTTCCGCCTGCGCGGCAAGGGTGTTCGTTCGGTACGCAGCCGCAGCGAGGGCGACCTGTACTGCCGCGTGGTGGTGGAGACGCCGGTCAACCTCACCAGCGACCAGCGCAAGCTGTTGGAGCAGTTCGAAGCCACCTTCAACGGCGAGGATGCGCGCAAGCATTCGCCGAAGTCGGCGACCTTCATCGACGGCGTCAAGGGCTTCTGGGATCGGATGACGTCCTGATCCCTTGAGGGAAATGTTGAACGACAGCGCCGGGCCATGCCCGGCGTTTTCGTTTCCGGCGCAGCAGATCCGCGCCATGCGTGAGCGCGGTGCAACGGATCAACGGAAAAACGCCGCTGGCGTCTGCCCCAGCTGGCGCTTGAACATGCTGGTGAATGCACTGGGGCTGTCGTAGCCCATCGCCAGCGCCACATCGATCACCTTCTCGCCGCGGGCCAGCCGTTCCATCGCGGCCAGCAGGCGCGCCTGCTGCCGCCACTGGCCAAACGTCATGCCCAGTTCGCTGGCGAAGTGGCGCTGGATGGTTTTCACGTCGATCGCCAACGCCTGCGCCCAGTCCTGCAGGGTCGCCTCGTCGCCGGGATGTTTCTGGATGTGCTGGCAGATCCTGTGCAGGCGCGGGTCGACGGGCTCGGGCAGGTGCAACGGCAGTACGTCCATGCGGCGCAGTTCGTCGAGCATCAGCCGCACCACGCGGCCATCGCGGCTGTCTTCTTCATGCGGCCCGTCGATCAGGATGGCTGCCTGCAGCAGTTCGCGCAGCAGGGGTGCCACCTGCACGGCGAAGGGCTCGGCGGGAAGCTGCGGGGCGAATGACGGTTCGATGTACAGGCTGCGCATGTGCACCTCGGCGATGCAGTCCACCGCATGCGCCATGCCCGCCGGCATCCAGATGGCGCGGGTGGAGGGCACCACCCAGCGGCCGACCTCCGAGCGCACCACCATCAGCCCGGACATGGAATAGACCAGCTGGTGCCGTCGGTGCTTGTGCGCCGCGATGTGGGTGCCGGCGCGGTAGTCGCGTGCGCGGCAGGTGACCGGGCGATGCACCGGCACCTCGTTCCACGGCGCGGTTTCGCGGACGGGGCAGGGGGTGTCCTTTTTGCGATAGGCCATGACCAGAACGCGGCAGAAGGGAGCGGATGCCCACCGTAGCATGCACGGCTCGCCCCCATCCTGACCGTGCGCAATGTCGACTCTGGCTTCTCCCGCCGTATCCGCCCGCCCCGTATCGCCAGGAGTGCTGGCGGCCATCTCCAGCTCGCACATGGTCAACGACATGATGCAGTCGCTGATCCTGGCCATCTATCCGGTGATCAAGGGCGGCTTCAATCTCAGCTTCACCCAGATCGGCCTGATCACGCTGACCTACCAGCTCACCGCCTCGATCTTCCAGCCGCTGGTCGGCCTTGCCACCGACCGCCGGCCGGCCCCGTACTCGCTGCCGATCGGCATGGCCTCGACCTTGTGCGGCATGCTGCTGCTCGGCTTTGCGCCCAACTACGCGATGGTGCTGCTGGCCGCCGCGTTGGTCGGCATCGGTTCGGCCATCTTCCATCCGGAAGCCTCGCGCATCGCACGTCTCGCCTCCGGCGGCCGTCATGGCCTGGCGCAGTCGGTGTTCCAGGTGGGAGGCAACTTCGGCACGGCGCTGGGGCCGTTGATCGCCGCAGCGGTGATCGTGCCCTATGGCCAGCATTCCGCATCTTGGTTTGCCGGTGCAGCGTTGATCGGCATTGCCCTGCTGACCTATGTCGGTCGCTGGTACTCGCTGCATCTGGGTGCGCCCCGGCCAGCAGCACACGGTGTGACTGCCGCGCGCCATCCGCCGCGCACGATCGCCCGGGTGCTGGCCATCCTGCTGGTGCTGATCTTCAGCAAGTATTTCTACATGGCCAGCATCGGCAGCTACTTCACCTTCTACCTGATGCATCATTTCGGCATTCCGGTGGCGCAGGCGCAGCTGCATCTGTTCGCCTTCCTGGTGGCGTCCGCCGCGGGTGGATTCTTCGGCGGTCCGCTGGGCGATCGTATCGGTCGCAAGCCGATCATCTGGGCCTCGATCCTGGGCGTGGCACCGTTCGCGCTGATGCTGCCGCATGCCGACCTGCTGTGGACGACGGTGCTGGCGGTGCTGATCGGCTTCGTGCTGTCTTCGGCCTTCTCCGCGATCGTGGTCTATGCGCAGGAAATGATGCCGCATCGCATTGGCATGGTGTCCGGGTTGTTCTTTGGCTTTGCCTTCGGCATGGGCGGCCTAGGCGCAGCGGTGCTTGGTCTGCTGGCTGACAAGACCAGCATCGAATTCGTTTACCAGCTGACCGCGTTCCTGCCGTTGCTGGGCATCGTCGCGGCCTGGCTGCCGCCGTCCAGGCCTACTGCGCACTGAGGGGTGTTCTTCGGCAGGGCTGCGCCCTGCACCGTCCGGTTGCGGGGGACGCTGCAAGTACGTCCCTGTAAGCTCGGTCGCGCCATCCATGGCGCTCACGCCCCCGCAACCGGACCCACCCCGCCTTCGACAGATTTCTGCAATCTGTCGGGATGGCATGACTTGCTGTTGGTGGGTGTCGACCTTGGTCGACACGTGGATCCACGCCATGCGTGGATGATTTTCGATTTGGATCTGAATATTCGATTTGGACAGAGATTGATCCACGCATGGCGTGGATCTACTGCTCGCGGGGTACTGTCGAAGGCGGGGCACTGTGGGTTTGCGGGGTGTGAGCCGCATGGATGCGGCGACCAAGCCTCCATGGACGGATTCACGGCGTCCCCGCAAACCCACAGTGCCCCGCCATCCCTCGGAGTGCCGCTGTTGCTGTTGCCTTGGCTGTGGCTGTTGCCTCTGCAGGTGCAGGTGCAGGGCGCAGCCCTGCCGAAAACCCCCTTGGGCGTAGAATGCGGGCATGAGCGAATCCCTCGACAACCACCTGGTCCACGGCCGCCGCCAGCGGCCCGACGGCCCTTCGCCGATCGATGTCATTTCGGTCCAATCACAACTGGTCTACGGCCATGCCGGCAACAGCGCCGCGCTGCCCCCGATGCGTGCGCTCGGCGTGCGCGTGGCCTCGATCCCGACCACGCTGCTGAGCAATGCGCCGTTCTACGAGACCACCCGTGGCCGTGTGCTGCCCAGCGACTGGTTTGCCGATCTGCTGCTCGGCACGCATGAACGTGGTCTTCCGCAGCGGGCGAAGATGCTTGTCTCCGGTTACTTCGGCAGCGCTGCCAACGGTGCTGCGTTTGCTGATTGGCTGGACGAGATCCTGCCGGCATGTCCGCAGCTGCGCTACTGCCTGGACCCGGTGATCGGCGATACCCACACCGGTCCCTACGTGGAGCCAGGACTGGAAGCGATCTTCGCTGAGCGCCTGCTGCCGCATGCATGGCTGGTTACCCCGAATGCCTTCGAACTCGGTCGCCTGACCGGCATGCCGGCGCTGGCCGAAGCCGATGCCATTGCTGCTTCGCGCGCGCTGCTGGCACGGGGGCCGCAGTGGGTGCTGGCACACAGCGTCGGCGGCAATCCGGGCGAGCTGGTGACGCTGGCTGTGGGGCGCGAGGAAACCTGGCGCTGGACCTCGCCGCTGCTGCCGGTGGATGTGGCAGGCACCGGCGACGTGCTGATGTCGCTGATGGTGTCCTTCCTGCTGCGTGGTGAGCCGATGCAGATGGCCATCTCGCGGGCCATCGCCGGCACCCATGCGGCGCTGGAGGCGACCCTGGCCCACGGCTTCGAAGAGTTCGACGTGATCGCGGCCGCACCGGCGGCACTGGCCGACGGCTTGCGCTTCCGCGCCGAACGGCTGGCATGAGCGATCTGCACGAACGCACGCCGCGCACGGTCGGCATCGTAGGCAGTGCCGGCGCCTATGGACGCTGGCTGACCCGGTTCTTCGAACAGCACATGCAGGTGCGCGTGATCGGCCACGATCCGGCCGATCCGGGTTCGCATGCGCCGGAGCAGTTGCTGGAACAGGCCGACGTGTTGGTGTTCTCCGCACCGATCCGGCACACGTCCACGTTGATCGCCGAGTACGCGCGCCTGTCCGCGGGCCGCGAGCAGGAACGCTTGTGGCTGGATGTGACCTCGGTGAAGGAAGCGCCGGTGCAGGCGATGCTGGCCTCGTGCGCCGAAGTGGTGGGCCTGCATCCGATGACGGCGCCGCCCAAGGCGCCGACCCTGAAGGGCCGGGTGATGGTGGTCTGCGAGGCGCGACTGCAGCACTGGCGGCCCTGGGTGGACGCGTTGTGCCTGGCACTGCAGGCCGAATGCGTGCGCGCCACCCCGCAGCACCACGACCAGATGATGGCGCTGGTGCAGGCGATGGTGCATGCGACCCACCTGGCCCAGGCGGGTGTGCTGCGCGAGTACCAACCGCAGCTGGGCACGCTGGCGGCGATGCTGCCGTATCGATCGGCCTCGTTCGAACTGGATACCGCGATCATCTCGCGCATCCTGTCGTTGAATCCGGCGATCTACGAAGACATCCAGTTCGGCAATCCCTATGTGGCGCCGATGCTGCAACGCCTGATCGGCCAGCTGCAGACGCTGCAGGTACAGGTGGGGCAGGGCGACGACGCTGCGCGGGGCGCGTTCCGCGATCACCTGCTGGAGGCCAACAGGAGTGCCTTCGGCGATCAGGCCCTGGCTGCGGGCAACTACACCTTCGAGCGCGTCGGCTATCTGCTGGCCGACCTGACGGAGCGCAATGCACTGTCGGTGCATCTGCCTGAAGACCGCGCCGGTTCGTTGCGTGAGCTGCTGAACGTGTTCGAGCAGCATGGCATCAGCCTCGCCTCGATCCACTCCTCGCGCACGCCCGCCGGCGAAGTGCATTTCCGCATCGGTTTCGTGGCCGGGAGCGAGCCAGGGGCTATCGCGGCAGCCGCCGCCGAAGTGGGTGCCAGCGGGATCGGCCGGGTGCTGGCGTAACGCCATTCATCCACAGGGCGTGTGGATGGCTTCTGCGCAAACATGTGGATAACCTGCGGCAGGTCTTGGCGTGCAAGGCTGTCAAGATGGTTGGTCAAAAAATGACCAACCTTTTTTCTGTCCGGAACAGCAGTAGAGCCGGGGCATGCCCGGCTCTGCGGTGGATCGCTAGATCGACAACCTGACCTCGCCGCCGCTGGTGGTGAACTCGCGGCCGTTGCGTACCAGCTGGCGTCCGTCATCAAGCTCATAACGCGGCGTCGCTTCGGAGCCATGCCCACTGCCGCTGGCCTCGGGCTTGAACTCGATGATGATGTGGCTTTCGCCATTGCTGTCGACAGCAGGGAACTGACGGAACGACATGCCTGGCCTCCTTCAGTGGTTCTTCGCTACGCCACCAGAGTGATCCGGCCGGTGTTAGCCGGCCGTCATCAATCGATGAACTGCAGGCGTGCAAGCTCCGCATACAGGCCGCCTTCAGCCAGCAGCTGCGTATGCGTGCCTTCGGCCACGATACGGCCATGGTCCATCACCACGATGCGGTCGGCCTTCAGCACGGTCGCCAGCCGATGGGCGATGACCACCGTGGTGCGCCCCGCCATCAAGCGTTCCAGCGCCTGCTGCACGCCATGTTCGCTCTGTGCATCCAGCGCGCTGGTGGCTTCGTCGAGCAGCAGGATCGGTGCGTCCTTCAGCAAGGCACGGGCGATCGCCACGCGCTGCTGCTGGCCACCGGACAGGCGGGCACCGCGCTCGCCCAGTTCGCTGTCGTAGCCCTCTGGCAGCGCACGCAGGAAGGCGTCGGCCTCGGCGGCACGGGCTGCGTCCTCCACCTCGGCGTCACTGGCCTCCAGCCGTCCATAGCGGATGTTGTCGCGTGCGCTGGCGGCGAACAATGTCGGTTGCTGCGGCACCAGCGCCAGCTGCGCGCGAAGCTCGGCCGGATCGACCTCGCGCACATCGATGCCGTCCACGCAGATGCGACCGCTTGCCGGATCGTGGAAGCGCAGCAGCATCGACAGCACCGTGCTCTTGCCGGCGCCTGACGGGCCGACCAGGGCGACGGTTTCACCCGGCCGCACGTGCAGGTTGAAATGATCCAGCGCTGCCTGATCCGGTCGCTGCGGGTAGTTGAATAGCACGTCGTCGAAACGGATCTCGCCACGCAGCGGCTGCGGCAGCGCACGCGGCTTGGCCGGCGCACGGATCTCGATGTCTTCCTGCAGCAGCTCGCCGATGCGGCCCATGCCGCCGGATGCGCGCTGCAGTTCGTTCCACACTTCGGCCAGCGCACCGACCGAACCACCACCGATCAGTGCGTACAGCACGAACTGGCCCAACGTACCGGCACTGAGCCGCCCGTCGATGACGTCGTGCGCGCCCAGCCACAACACCCCGACAATCGCACCGAACACCAGCAGGATGGCGCTGGCGGTCACCAGCGACTGCGCGCCGATGCGCCGGCGCGCGGCACGGATCGCATCGCCCAGCGCATGGTCGAAACGGCCGCGTTCATAGGGCTCGCGCGCATGCGCTTGCACGGTTCGCACCGCGCCCAGCGTTTCGCTGGCCAGGCTGTTGGCATCGGCAATGCGGTCCTGGCTGCTGCGCGCGATGGTACGCAGCTTGCGCGCGCCGATGATGATCGGCAGCACTGCCAGCGGGATGCCGAGCAGCGACCAGGCGGCCAGCCGCGGACTGGTGACGAACAGCATCGCCAGGCTGCCGACCACGGTGACGCTGCTGCGCAGCGCCACGGACATGGTCGAGCCGACCACGCTGCGCAGCAGTTCGCTGTCAGCGGTCAGGCGCGACACCAGTTCGCCGCTGCGGCTGCGGTCGTGGAAGCCGGCGCCGAGCTGGATCAGGTGGGCGTACAGGCGGCTGCGCAGATCCGCCACGACCTTCTCGCCGAGCAGCGAAACAAAGTAGAAACGCGCAGCCGTTGCCAACGCCAGCACCACGGCGACCAGCATCAGCAGAGCAAAGGCACGGTTGATCTGGCCACCGCTGCTGAAGCCGTGGTCGATCATCTGCTTCACCGCCGGCGGCAGGCTCAGGGTCGCCGCTGACGAAACGGCCAGGGCCAGCAGCCAGGCGCTGAACAATCCGCTGTGGCGGCGCACGAACGGCCACAGTGTGCGCAGGCTGCCGAGGCGGCGCAGCGGCGGGGAGGCCGGGTCGGTCGCCGGTGCGTCCTTGTCAGTCATCGAGGGGGTCATCTTGGATACGGATACGATCACGGGTGGCGTCGCGCAGGCGGATTTTCAATGCGTCGACCTGCTCTGCGGGCAATTCCACCCGCAATCTCACGCCATTGGCATCAAACTGTTCATCGCGTTTTTCGGCCGCGTGGGCCGGCAGGGCCGCATGCAGCGCGCCCAGGTCCTCGAATCCAGCCACCAGCTGCAGCCGCACCATCGCGACCAATGGCAGGCGTGGCGCGGTGCGCAGGCATTCGGCAGCGGCGCCGCCGTAAGCCCGGACCAGCCCACCGGCGCCCAGCTTGATGCCGCCGAACCAGCGGGTGACCACCACCATCACCCGGTCGAATCCCTGGCCATCGATGGCAGCCAGGATCGGGCGGCCCGCGGTGCCGGCGGGCTCGCCGTCATCGCTGGAGCGATAGTCCTGGCCGTGCCGGTAGGCCCAGCAGTTGTGGGTCGCATCGGCTACCGATACGTCCTGCAGAAATGCCATCGCCGCAGACGCGCTCTCGATCGGCGCGGCATGCGCGATGAAGCGGCTGTGCTTGACGTCCAGGGTGTGGTTGACCGGTTGGGCGAGGGTGTCGGGCATTCCCTTCATTCTACGGGCTTGCCGCCGACGTGCTTCAGTCGTCCAGCAACGGTCGCACATCCTTTGGCAGGCGTGCCTCTGGATAGGTCTGCAGGTAACGCTCCAGGCTCGCCCGGGCCAGGTCGCGCTGGCCGGCGTCGCGGCGCTCGCGGATCTTCTGCAGCCATTGCCGGCGTGGCAGCCCGGCATCGGCCTGCACTTCGGCCTGTACCGCGTCCGCGCTGAGGTTCGCGTCGCTTGCGCGGCGCATGACGCCAGGCGCGGTTCTGCCGGCCGCGTCCTGCTTGGCCGCGGTGAGCGCGACGCGGTCTTCGGCCGTGGCCTGCGCGGAGGGCATGGATTCGGCCGCCGCCGCAGTGGCCTTGCGGGCCCTCATCGTCGCGGCAGGAGCTGCAGGCGCAGGCGCCGAATAGGCTTCGGCTGCGGGGGGCGCCGCCGCCGGCATCGGAGGCGGCGCAAACGCTGTGTCGGCTGCAGGCGCAGGTGGCGGTGCCGGCGCCATCATCGGAGCAGGTGCCTGCCGGGGTGCGGCAGGCGCGGGTTTCACCGCCTCCGCGATGGCTGGTGCCGGAGCCGGTGCTGCCTTGGCTGCCGCAGGTGCCGGTGCTGCGGCCGGTGCAGGTACCGGTGCGGCTTCGGTGGCCGCGACGTCGGCGGCCGCGCTGTCGTAGGCCGTGCCTTCGGCGCTCGCATCGGCCGCCATTTCCTGTGCAGCCGGCGCGGTGGCAACTGCCTCGGCAGGGGCCGAGGGCGGCTCTGGACGCATCTGCCAGGCGATGCCAACGGCGAACACCGCCGATGCGGCCACGCCGAACACGGCCGGCCAGCGGCGGCGCGGGCGCAGCGTGCGCGGTGCCACCGGCGCTGGGGCCGCCTCGCGTGCTGGCGTCTCCACGGCCGCACGCGCAGCGGCGAGGATCGCCGCGTCCAGTGCCGGCGGAGGGCCCTGTTCGGTGCGGCGCCCAAGCAGGCGTACCAGTTCGCGTTCTTCCGGCGTCAGTGCATCGTCTCGGTTCATGCGTTCAGTCCCGCACGCAGCTTGTCCATCGCATAGCGCAGCCGCGATTTCACGGTTTCCCGGCCAACGCCGGTGATCTGGCCGATCTCCTCCAGGCTCAGTTCCTGTTCCAGCCGCAGCTGCAGCACTTCGCGCTGTTCTGCGGGCAGTTCTTCCATCGCCAGCTGGATGCGGCGACGTTGCTCGAATTCGGACAATTCCGCTTCCGGTGTCTGCCCATCTTCCAGCGCGGCCAGGCGCAGATCGGCATCGGCCGGTGCAGGGGGGCGATGGCGGGCGGCGCGCCAGTGGTCGTTCAGGCGGTTGTGGGCGATGCGGAACAGCCAGGTGCTGAAGGCTGCATCGGCCTGCCAGCCTGCACGCGCGCTGATCACCCGCTGCCAGACGTCCTGGAACATCTCCTCGGCCAGCGCGGTGTCGCGCAGCTGCCGCAGCAGGAAGCCGAACAGGCGCTTGCGATGACGGGCATACAGGCTTTCGAACGCGTGCACTTCACCGGCGGCCCAGGCCAGCATCAAGGCTTCATCGGTTGGCAGGGCGCTGGCATCCACGCCGTACAGGGTAAGCCCTGCAGGCGGTGGCGCATAGCCAGCGATGGGGTGGGACAGGGCGACAGTCACGGCAGGAACCGGGAGGGGATCGAGAGGAAAAACGCCCGAGGGCACGTTTCGGGGTTGCCGGGCTTCCATTGCCCCCCGGGTGGCGCGTTATGCTCGGTAATTCAGGGGAGGCGGCGCTCAGGCGGCGCCAAGAGAACGTCATTTGTCCACCGAAGCCGACCGCGCGCTGGAAGCGTCAAACAACGAGCCTGTGCTGAGCGCAGCGCTGGTGCGCGCGCTGCATGCGCTGCTGCCGGAAACGGCGATCGTGCGCGTCGGCTGGGACGATCCGCAGCTCGGCAGCGGGCAGGGCGGTTGGCCGATCGGCGGTGGCGAGGAGGACATCTGGCAGCCGCTGGCCGACCATGCTGAAGGCCGCCACGGCTGGGAATACGACGGCGCCCGGCTGCTGCTGTCGGTACGCGGCGCGACGCCTTCCCCGGCCTGGTGGGGGCTGGCCCGGCAGGCCATGGAGCTGGCCCTGCAGCGGGGCCGCCAGGCGGGGCAGATCAAGGCGCTGGAAGAAGCTGAGCGGTTGCAGCAGGCCCTGTTCCAGATTGCCGACCTGGCCGGTGCCGACCTGGAAATGAGCGAGATGCTGCGCCACGTGCATGGCGTGCTGGGCACGCTGATGTACGCGCAGAACTGCTACATCGTCGAGTATGACGATGCCCGCCGGCAGATCCGCTTCCTGTACTTCGCCGACCAGGTCGATGACTTCGTCGCCGATCCGGCGCAGGGCTACGACATCGACCAGATGCCGCGCAGCCTGACAGTGGCGCTGCTGCGGCATGGCCGGCCGTTGAGCGGGCCTTCGCGCGAACTGCTGGCGCGGGTAGACCAGGAGCACGACCCGCAGCGCGGCCCGGAGAGCCTGGACTGGCTGGGCGTGCCGATGCTGCGCGATGGCCGGGTGTGTGGTGCGATCGTGGTGCAGAGCTACGAGCATGCCGACCGCTACGGCGAGGCCGAACGGGCCCTGCTGGGTTTTGTCGCCCAGCACGTGCAGACCGCCATGGACCGCCGCCAGGCGCAGGTGCGGCTGGAGCAGCAGGTGGAACGGCGCACGCAGGAGCTGCAGCGCGCCAATCTCAGCCTGCAGGATGAAGTGGCCGAGCGCCGCCGCGCCGAGCAGTTGCAGACCGCGCTGTACAACATCGCCGAAATGGCGATGTCGGCCGACAGCCTGGCGCAGTTCTACGGGCAGGTGCACGGCGTGGTCGGGCGCTTGCTGGATGCGCGCAATTTCTATATCGCGCTGGTCAATGCCGAGGGCGATGGGCTGGATTTCGTCTATTCGGTCGATGAGCACAACGCGAGTCGTGCGCCCCGAGCGTTCAGTCGCGGCCTGACCGAATATGTAGTCCGCCATCGTCGGCCCTTGCTGGCCTCGCGTGCGCAGATCGATGCGCTGCTGGAAACCGGCGAGGTGCGCGAATCCGGCGCACGTTCGCAGTGCTGGCTCGGCGTGCCGTTGCTGCGCGACGACGAAGTGGTCGGTGCGATCGTGGTGCAGAGTTACACCGAGCAGATCGCCTTCAGCGTGCATGACCAGCGCCTGCTGATCTTCGTTGCGCAGAACATCGGCACCGGTCTTGCGCGCCAGCGCGACCAGCAACGACTGCGCTCGGCGCATGCCGAGCTGGAAAAGCGGGTGGAGGAGCGCACCCGCGAGCTGGGCGAGGTGAACGAAAAGCTGCTGGGCCAGATCGGCGAGCGCCTGCGCGCCGAGCAGCGACTGACCCACCAGGCGATGCACGACGCGCTGACCGGACTGCCCAATCGCCTGCACCTGCTGGACAGGCTGCAGGATGCGCTGGCGCTGGCCCGGCGCGAAGGTGGCCCGGTGTTCGCGGTGCTGTTCCTGGACCTTGACCGCTTCAAGCTGGTCAACGACAGCATCGGTCACGCCGCCGGCGATCGCATGCTGGTGGAAGTAGCCAAGCGCATCGTGTCCATGGCCGGCGACAATGATGTGGTGGCGCGCCTGGGCGGTGATGAGTTCGCCGTGCTGCTGCACTGTCCGGAGGGCCTGGCGCAGGCCCTGGATTTCGGCCAGCGGCTGTTGCTGGCGCTGCAGGAATCGATGTGGATCGCCGGTCGCGAGCTGTTCCCCTCCGGCAGCCTGGGCATCGCCTTGTGGAACCCGCGCTATCGCACCGGCGAGGAACTGCTGCGCGACGCCGATGCGGCGATGTACCGGGCCAAGGCCCAGGGCCACGACCGCTGCTCGATCTTCGATGAGGAGATGCGCGAGCAGGCGCTGCGCAGCCTGGATCTCGAGGCCGACCTGCGGCGGGCGATCAACAACCGTGATTTCGTGCCGTTCTACCAGCCGATCGTGCGCCTGTCCGACGGCGAGGTGGTCGGCCATGAGGCCCTGTTGCGCTGGAAGCACGAGCGCCGCGGCCTGTTGCTGCCGGGCGCGTTCCTGGAGCTGGGCGAGGAAAGCGGCCTGATCGAACAGGTCGACTGGTTGATCTACGAGCAGGTTATCGCCGGCCTTGCCGATGGTGGGCGTGGCTATGTGTCGGTCAACGTGTCGCCGCGGCATTTCCGCTCCGCCGAGTTCAGCGGGCGCCTGTATGGCCTGCTGGAGGCGAGCAACGCGGACCCGCGGCGGCTGCGCCTGGAGATCACCGAGGTGGCGCTGCTCGATGACGGTCCACACACGCTGCGCATCCTGAAGGGCCTGCGTGAACGCGGCATCCAAGTGCAGCTGGACGATTTCGGCACGGGCTTCTCGGCGCTGTCCTACCTGCACCGTTTCCCGATCAGCACGTTGAAGATCGACCAGAGCTTCATTGCCGGCCTGCACGGCCCGGAGGCGCAGAGCACGCGCGCGCTGGTCGAAGGCGTGCTGTCACTGGCACGCACGCTGGGCATCGAGACGATCGGCGAAGGCATCGAGACCGAGGCGCAGCGTGACACGCTGTTCGAGCTCGGCTGCGACTACGGCCAGGGCTACCTGCTGGGCCGGCCGGCACCGTGGACGCGCGCGGCAGCCTGAGCCACCGCGCACGTAGTCTTCAACGCAGCGCCGCGCGGCGCTTCTCGTCGATCCACTTCGAGGCCTGGGCCGGCTGGTAGTTCTTCATCCAGGCCAGCATCTCCTCGATGTCCGAGCCGTACCACAGGTCCTGGCGCTGCTCGGGGTGCAGGAAGCGCTCTTCCACCATGCGATCAATCATGCCGATCAACGGCGCATAGAAGCCGTCCACATCGAGGAACGCGCAGGGCTTGTTGCCGATGCCGAGTTGGCGCCAGGTCAGCATCTCGAAGATCTCTTCCATGGTGCCGAAGCCGCCGGGCAGGGCGACGAAGCCATCGGACAGATCGAACATGCGCGACTTGCGTTCATGCATCGAACCGACGATCTCCAGTTCGGTCAGGCCGCGATGGGCCACTTCCCAGTCGGCCAGCTGGCGCGGAATCACGCCGGTGACCTCACCGCCGGCGGCGAGCACGGCATTGGCCACGGTACCCATCAGGCCGACATTGCCGCCGCCGTACACCAGGCGCATGCCGTCGCGGGCGATGCGATCGCCCAGCGCGATGGCGCGTTCGGTGTAGACCGGCTTGCTGCCAGCGTTGGAACCGCAGTACACACAGATCGACTTCATGGATCTTCCTGTCTTGGCCGGAAACGAAAACGCCCCGCGGTCAACCAGTGAAGCCGGTCGCAGGGCGGGGTGTCCGGGCAATTATGAGGCTTTGCCGTTGTTCTCTGTAGCGCCGGGCTTTGCCCGGCGATATTTCGTTCAGATCAGGGCCAGCCCTTCAGCCGGGCAGCGCCCGGCTCTACGAGGGTCTGGGATTACGCGGCGGCAGCCTGTTCGCGGCGCGGCCCTTCACGCAGCGCACGGCCCACCATGCCTACCAGCAGGTCCAGCTCGCTGCTGTCCATGCCGAAGTGCGGGGTGAAGCGCAGCGAGTTCTCGCCACCATGGATCACGTTGATGCCGTGCTGGCGCAGCCATTCCTCGGTGGAATTGGCGCCATAGCACTTGAACTGCGGGGCCAGTTCGCAGGAGAACAGCAGGCCGGTGCCCTGCACCTTGGTGATCAGGCCGCCCAGTTCGTTCTTCAGCTGCTCCAGCTTGCGCACGGCCTCGGCACCGCGCTCGGTGATCGCTGCGCGGACCTGCGGGGTCAACTGGGCCAGGGTGGCGCAGGCCACGTCCAGCGCACGCGGATTGCTGGTCATGGTGTTGCCGTAGATGCCCTTGCGGTACAGCTGCGCGGCGTGCTCGGTCACGGCCAGCACCGACAGCGGATACTGCGCGGCGTTCAGTGCCTTGGAGTAGGTTTCCATGTCCGGCGCATCCAGCCCTTCGAAGCCGGGATAGTCGACCACCGACAGCACGCCATGGGCGCGCAGGCCGGCCTGGATCGAGTCCAGCAGCAGCAGGCTGCCGTGAGCGCGGGTCAGTTCGCGGGCCAGCGCATAGAACGCCGGCGGCACGGAGCGGCCCGGGTCACCTTCGCCCATCACCGGTTCCAGGAACACCGCTTCGATGAACCAGTTGTTCTGCGCGGCATCCTCGAACACCTTGCGCAGGCCGGCCTCGTCGTACGGGGCGACGGTGATCACCGACTCCTCGCCACGGTAGCTGGCCAGGTGCTGCATGTAGGTCTTGCGGCTGGAATCGGAATACAGCGCCGGTCGGTCGGTGCGGCCGTGGAAGCTGCCCTTGATGACCACGCGCTTGATTGCCGCACCGGCATGGCGGGCACCCGGGTCGGTCTGCAGCTTGGCGTTGACGTCGGCGATGCGTGCGGCCAGCCCAACCGCTTCAGAGCCGGAATTCAGGCACATGAAGCGCGTGAACGGGCAGCCGCCACGACGGTGGCCGATCTCGGCCCGCAGCGCGGCGATGAAGCGCTGCTGGGACAGGCTGGGGGTCATGATGTTGGCCATCACCTGCGGCCGTGACATCGCTTCCATGACGGCGTCCGGGGTGTGGCCGAAGCCCAGCATGCCGTACCCACCGGCGTCGTACAGCACCGCGCCCTTCAGGGTCACCACCCACGGACCGCGCGCGGCCAGCGCCACGTACGGGGTCACCGCATCATCGGCGTAGAAATTGACGAAGCCGTCCTGCATGGCATCGATCTGCGCCTGCTCATCCTGTGCCAGCAGCGGCCCCAGCTCAGCCTGCACGCGCGCGAATTCGGCAGCAGCGGCATCGACCGCGGCGACCAGCTGCGGGTGGTTGGCGGCGAGGGCGGTCAGGGTTGCGTCATCCAGGCCGTTTGTGAGGCGGGTGCCGGGCTGGGCGCGGAGGGGGGCGAGGCGTTCGATGAAGCTCATTGCAGATCTCCTGAAACGTTGGGTCGCACGGGCCTTCAAAAGCAAAACGCGCGTCTTCACGCGCGCTTGGGGCGGGCTCGTGCAGCGGACTTCCTCGTCGATGCTAGCACTTGTTTTTTTGCGCGATAACCCCGCAAAAGACTGCTGCATAGCAGCATTTTGCGCGACGTTCGGGTGCGCCCGTGCCGGCTCGCAGACGCTGGCCGTACAATGCGCGCCATTGTCGACCTGTTGCCGTCCACTGCCTTGAAGAAGTCCGATTTCCATTACGAACTGCCGGCCGAACTGATCGCCCAGGCCCCCTTGGCCGAACGCTCTGCGAGCCGCCTGCTGCTGGTGCCGCCGGCGCCGGCTGCCTTCACCGACCTGCAGGTGCGCGACCTGCCATCGCTGCTGCAACCGGGCGACCTGCTGGTGTTCAACGACACCCGGGTGATTCCGGCGCGCCTGTTCGGGCAGAAGGCCAGCGGTGGCCGCGTGGAGATCCTGATAGAACGCCTGCTCGGCGGCCAGCAGGCCCGGGCCCAGGTCGGTGCCAGCAAGTCGCCGAAGGCCGGCAGCCGCATCGCCCTGGATGCCGGTGGCGAAGCTGAAGTAATGGGCCGCGACGGCGAGTTCTACGTGCTGCAGTTCCATGTGCCGGAATCACTGGAACAGTGGCTGCTGCATGCTGGCCGGTTGCCGTTGCCGCCCTACATCCAGCGCGAGCCCGGTGTGGACGACCGCGAGCGCTACCAGACCGTGTTCGCGCGCGAAGTGGGCGCCGTGGCGGCGCCGACTGCAGGCCTGCATTTCGACGAGCCGCTGCTGGCCGCGCTGAAAGAGAAGGGCGTGGACTTCGGCCACGTCACCCTGCACGTGGGCGCGGGTACCTTCCAGCCGGTGCGCGCCGACGACCTGAAGGACCACGTCATGCACCGCGAGTGGCTGAACGTCGGTGCCGAGCTGGTGCAGCAGGTGCGACGCACGCGTGCGGCCGGTGGCCGGGTGATCGGCGTCGGCACGACGGTGGTGCGCGCGCTGGAAAGTGCGATGCGTGAGGGGGAGCTGCTGCCGTTCGCGGGCGAAACGCAGATCTTCATCACCCCGGGCTACCGGATCCGCAGCGTCGACGCGATGGTGACCAATTTCCACCTGCCGGAAAGCACGCTGCTGATGATGATCTCCGCGTTCGCCGGCAAGGACCGCGTGTTCGAGGCCTACCAGCACGCGATCGAACAGCGCTATCGCTTCTTCAGCTACGGCGACGCGATGCTGCTGTTCCCGCAGGCGGGGTAGGGCGCCGGCATTCGCTTGTGGTGGGTGCGTACCGTTGGTGCGCACTTGCGGGTCATCCGCCGGGCATGGCCCGGCGCTACCGGAGCAGGAAAGGCGGTTTTGGGAGACAATGGGCGACTATTTGCCCGAACGACCGCTCCATGTCCCGATTGCAGTTCCAGCTCCAGACCCGTGATGGCCGCGCCCGCCGTGGCCGCCTGACCTTCCCGCGTGGCACGGTGGAAACGCCGGCCTTCATGCCGGTGGGGACCTATGGCTCGGTCAAGGGCATCCTGCCGGACCAGGTGCGTGCGCTGGGCGCCGAGATCATCCTCGGCAACACCTTCCACCTGTACCTGCGACCGGGCCTGGACATCATCGCCGACCACGGCGGCCTGCACGGCTTCTGCCGCTGGGATGGCCCGATCCTGACCGACTCAGGCGGCTTCCAGGTGTTCTCGCTGGCCCACCGCCGCAAGATCACCGAGCAGGGCGTGACCTTCGCCTCGCCGACCGACGGTGCCCGGGTGTTCCTGGGCCCGGAGGAGAGCATGAAGATCCAGAGGGTGCTCGATTCGGACGTGGTGATGATCTTCGACGAGTGCACGCCGTACCCGGCCACCGAGGACGTCGCCCGCCGGTCGATGGAACTGAGCCTGCGCTGGGCCCAGCGCAGCCGCAATGCGCATGACGAGCTCGGCAATGACGCCGCCCTGTTCGGCATTGTCCAGGGCGGGGTGCATACCGACCTGCGCAGCCGTTCGGCCGAGGCCCTGCAGGGGATCGGCTTCGACGGCTATGCCATCGGCGGCCTGGCCGTGGGTGAGCCGGAAGACGAGCGCAACGCCATGCTCGACCATCTGGACCCCGAATTGCCCGCCGACCGTCCGCGCTACCTGATGGGCGTCGGCCGCCCCGAGGACCTGGTCGAGGGTGTCGCACGTGGCGTGGACATGTTCGACTGCGTGATGCCGACCCGGAATGCGCGCAACGGCCACTATTTCACCTCGTTCGGCACCGTCCGCATCCGCAATTCACAGTACGCGCGGGACATGGACCCGATCGAGCCGGGCTGTGGCTGCGTGGCCTGCGCCGGCGGCTATACCCGCTCGTACCTGCGTCATCTGGACCGCTGCAACGAGATGCTGGCGCCGATGCTGGGCACCCAGCACAACCTCTTCTATTACGAAAAACTGATGGCTGACATCCGCGCGGCCATCGAGGCGGGAACCTTCCTGGCCTTCCGCGAGTCCTTCTACGCAGCACGCGGGGCGGTAGCGCCGCCCCTGTAAACCCGCAGCACCCCCTGCCAAACGGCCCAAGGACGAATGCCCGGGGCCGTGGCATACTTCAAGGCTGACCCAGATCCGCGGTCGACACCTCGTGCCCGTGAAACGGCCGAAGCGCCGCCCAACCAAAGGACCAACGATGAACCTGCTTGCCTTCCTGATTCCCGCCGCCCACGCCCAGGCCGCTGGCGGCCAACCGCAGGGCATGGGCCTGACCACGCTGCTGTTCCCGATCATCCTGATCGCCATCATGTACTTCCTGATGATCCGCCCGCAGATGAAGCGGCAGAAGGAGCACAAGGCCATGCTGGAGAAGATCAAGCGCGGCGACGAAGTGCTGACCAACGGCGGCATCGCCGGCAAGGTCACCGATATCGGCGACAACTTCGTCACCGTCGAAGTGGCCGAGAACGTGCGCATCCGCGTGCAGAAGGGCGCTGTCGGCAGCGTGCTGCCGACCGGCACCCTGGATTCGGCCAAGTAAGCCACTCCCTTTCTGAAGCACAACCGCGGCGCCGGGGATGGCGCCGCGCGGGACCCAAGCAATGCTCGAATTTCCACGCTGGAAGTACGTCGTCATCGTGATCGTACTGGCGCTCAGCACGCTGTACGCACTGCCCAACATCTACCAGAAGGACCCGGCCATCCAGATCACCGCCAACCGTGGCGGGCAGATCGACGATGCGCTGCGCGACCGTGTGCTGGCCGACCTGAAAAAGGCCGGTGTCACCACGATCGGTGCAGAGAAGGAAGGGGACAGCCTGATCGTCCGCCTGTCGGACCTGAAGTCGCAGTCTGCCGCCAGCGATGCGCTGCGTGACAGCGTGGGTGAGAACTACACGGTGGCCCTGAACCTGGCCTCGACCGTGCCGGACTGGCTGGCCAAGCTCGGCGGCCGCCCGATGGTGCTGGGCCTGGACCTGCAGGGCGGCGTGCACTTCGTGCTGCAGGTCGACCAGAAAGCCGCGCTGGACAAGCGCCTGGACGCCTACACCGAGGACGTGCGCAGCACCCTGCGTGATGCGCGCATCGCCTACCAGTCGGTCGAGCGTCGTGCCGACAACACCATCGTCGCCAACCTGAGCCCCTCGGCCGGCGAAGACGCCGGTACCCGTGCCCGCGCCGCGCTGGCCAAGGCGCAGCCGACCCTCGGCTATGACGTCAGTGGCAACCGCATCACGGTCTCCATTCCGGAAGCGGAAATCACGCAGATCGCCAACGGCGCCATCGAGCAGAACATCAACACCCTGCGCAACCGCGTGAACCAGCTCGGCGTGTCCGAGCCGATCATCCAGCGCCAGGGTGCTGATCGCGTGGTGGTGCAGCTGCCGGGCGTGCAGGACACGGCCGAAGCCAAGCGCATGATCGGTGCCACCGCCACCCTGGAATACCGGGCCGTGGTGGAAGGCAACGCGCAGGACGCCATCGCGTCGGGTCGTATTCCGCCGGAAGCGAAGGTCTACCAGCGCCGTGACAACGGCGGTCCGGTGCTGCTGAACAAGCGCGTGATCGTCACCGGTGACCAGATGGTGGCCGCGCAGGCGGTGACCGACTCCACCAGCGGCACCCCGGCAGTCAGCGTGACGCTGAACAACGTCGGTGGCCAGCGCATGTTCGACTTCACCAGCGCCAACGTTAACAAGCCGATGGCAGTGGTCTACACCGAGCGCGTGCCGACCGTGACCGTCGTCGACGGCCAGGAAGTGCGTGGCTTCAAGGTCAACGAGGAAGTGATCTCGGTGGCCAACATCAACGGCGTGTTCGGCAAGAACTTCCAGACCACCGGTCTGCAGAAGAAGGAAGCCGAGGACCTGGCCAAGCTGCTGAAGTCGGGCTCGCTGGCTGCACCGATGGACTTCGTCGAAGAGCGTGTGGTCGGCCCGAGCCTGGGTGCGGAGAACGTCAAGAACGGCATCACCGCGGTGGTCTACGCGTTCATGTTCACTCTGGTGTTCTTCACCATCTACTACCGCATGTTCGGTCTGATCACCTCGATCGCGATGCTGTTCAACCTGCTGATCGTGGTGGCGGTGATGTCGCTGTTCGGCGCGACCATGACCCTGCCGGGCTTTGCCGGCCTGGCGTTGTCGGTCGGTCTGTCGGTCGACGCCAACGTGCTGATCAACGAGCGTATCCGTGAAGAACTGCGTGCCGGCGTGCCGGGCAAGACCGCGATCGTGACCGGTTACGAGCGTGCGTCGGGCACCATCCTCGACGCCAACCTGACCGGCCTGATCGTCGGTGTGGCCCTGTTCGCATTCGGTACCGGTCCGCTGAAGGGCTTCGCGCTGACCATGATCATCGGTATTTTCGCTTCCATGTTCACCGCGATCACCGTATCGCGTGCACTGGCGACGCTGATCTACGGTCGTCGCAAGAAGCTCCAGAACGTGGCCATCTGACGGGACGACACGCACATGAAACTGTTTCCGCTGCACATCCTCCCGAACGATACCAAGATCGACTTCATGCGCTGGCGCCATGTCGCGATGGTCGTCACGATCATCGTGTTCCTGGCCTCGATCGGCATCATCGGCTTCAAGGGCTTCAACTACGCTCTGGACTTCACCGGCGGCACCCTGATCGAAGCCCGCTTCGAACACGCGGTGGATGTCGAGGACGTCCGCAGCAAACTTGAGCAGAACGGCTTCGACGGCGCCCAGGTACAGAGCGTCGGTGGCAACACCGACCTGCTGATCCGCCTGGCCCCGCACGGTGAGCACGCTCCGGGTACCGGTGGCGCCTCGGCCGAGGACAAGGCGACTGCCGCGGCCGTGGTCAAGGCGGTCTCTTCGGCTGACAACCAGGCCACCGTGCTGCGCAACGAGTTCGTTGGTCCGCAGATCGGCAAGGACCTGGCGATGAATGGCCTGTACGCCACCATCTTCATGCTGGCCGGCTTCCTGATCTACATCGCGGTGCGTTTCGAATGGAAGTTCGCGGTCACCGCGAGCATCGTGGCGATGTTCGACCTGATCGTGACGGTGGCCTACGTGTCGCTGCTGGGCCGTGAGTTCGACCTGACCGTGCTGGCCGGCCTGCTGTCGGTGATGGGCTTTGCGATCAACGACATCATCGTGGTGTTCGACCGCGTCCGCGAGAACTTCCGCAGCCTGCGCGTGGAGCCGATGGAAGTGCTGAACCGTTCGATCAACCAGACGCTGTCGCGTACGGTGATCACCGCGGTGATGTTCTTCCTGTCCGCACTCGCCCTGTACCTGTACGGCGGCAGCTCGATGGAAGGCCTGGCCGAGACGCACATGATCGGTGCGGTGATCGTGGTGCTGTCCTCGATCCTGGTGGCAGTGCCGATGCTGACCGTGGGTGCCCTGCGCGTGACCAAGCAGGACCTGCTGCCCAAGGCCAAGGACGTCGAGGCCCTGGCGCGCCGTCCGTAAGCATCTGCTGCACGCAGTACACAGAGAACCCCGCGCAAGCGGGGTTTTTTGTTGGCAGGGCTGCGCCCTGCACCTGCCGAAGCAACAGCAACAGCCAAATCCAAAGCGAAGCGGCATTCCGTGGGATGGCGGGGCACTGTGAGTTTGCGGGGACGCCGTAAACCCATCCATGGGGGCTTGGTCGCCGCATCCATGCGGCTCACACCCCGCAAACCCACAGTGCCCCGCCTTCGACAGGTTCACGCGGCTATTGGTGGGTGCCGACCGTTGGTCGGCACATCTGTCAGATATCGATACAAACAAATGGGGTCAGATCCGTTTTCCTTCGGAAAACGGATCTGACCCCAAGAGCTGTTCCAACAGATCGCGGAAGACTGTCGAAGGCGGGGTGGGTCCGGTGGAGGGGGTGTGAGCGGCATGGATGCCGCGACCAAGCCCCCATGGACGGGTTCACGGCGTCCCCCTCCACCGGACCCATCCCGCCATCTCACAGGAACCCAGCTTTTGACGTTGCTCCGGTCTCTGCAGGTGCAGGGTGCAACCCTGCAAAAGAAATACCACCCTACGCCGCCGTCGGTTGTGCAATCTCTCCCCGCGCACTACGATCCTGCGGTTCGCGCGCACGCGCGCGCCACGTATTCCTGCTGAGCGCCCCGTGCGCCGCACCTGCCAACCCGAGGTATCCATGGTCATCAAACCGCGCGTCCGCGGCTTCATCTGCGTCACCACCCACCCGACCGGCTGCGACGCCGCCGTCAAGCAGCAGATCGACTACATCCGTGCGCGCCCGCCGATCCAGAACGGCCCCAAGCGCGTGCTGGTGATCGGCGCCTCGACCGGCTACGGCCTGGCCGCGCGCATCACTGCCGCCTTCGGCAGTGGCGCGGCAACCCTGGGCATCTTCTTCGAGCGCCCGGGCAGCGAAACCAAGCCGGGCACGGCGGGCTGGTACAACTCGGCGGCGTTCCACAAGTACGCCGACGAAGCGGGTCTGTATGCCAAGAGCATCAACGGCGATGCGTTCTCCGATGAGGTGAAGGCCAAGACCATCGAGATGATCAAGGCCGATCTCGGCCAGGTCGACCAGGTGGTCTACAGCCTGGCTGCACCGCGCCGCAAGCATCCCAAGACCGGCGAGATCATCAGCTCCACGCTGAAGCCGATCGGCGAGCCGATCACCCTGCGTGGCCTGGATACCGACAAGGAAGTGCTGACCGAAACCCACCTGCAGCCGGCCACCCCGGAAGAAATCGCCGGCACCGTCGCGGTGATGGGCGGCGAGGACTGGCAGATGTGGATCGACGCGCTGGCCGATGCCGGCGTGCTGGCCAACGGCTGCACCACCACGGCCTTCACCTATGTGGGCGAAGAGATCACCCAGGCGATCTACTGGAATGGCTCCATCGGTGCTGCCAAGAAGGATCTGGACGACAAGGTGCTGGGGCTGCGCGAGAAGCTGGCCAAGATCGGCGGCGATGCGCGCGTGTCGGTGCTGAAGGCGGTGGTGACCCAGGCCAGCTCGGCCATTCCGACCATGCCGCTGTACCTGTCGCTGCTGTTCAAGGTGATGAAGGAAAAGGGCACCCACGAAGGCTGCATCGAGCAGCTCGACGTGCTGTACGACATCCTGTACGGCGCCAAGGCTGATGGCGTGGCGGTCGATCGCCTGCGCCACGACCTGGTCGACGGCGATGGCCATACCGTTGCGCTGATCGATGAGGAAGGCCGCCTGCGCGCCGACTACAAGGAAATGGCCGCTGACGTGCAGGGCAAGGTGCTGGCGCTGTGGCCGCAGGTGACCAACGAGAATCTGTACGAGATCAGCGACCTGGCCGGCTACAAGGCCGATTTCCTGCGCCTGTTCGGTTTCGGTGTCGAGGGCGTCGATTACGAAGCCGACGTCAACCCGGATGTGAAGATCGATAATCTGGTCGATCTGACCTGATCGAAAAAGGCCGGCGCAAGCCGGTCTTTTTTTGCGCTGGGGTGCCGGTCGCTGGTCGGCAACCCAAGGCTTCCCGAGCTGCCGGCCAGCGGCCGGCACTACCTTCTGTCAACCGAACTCGAAGTTCATCGCCGGCGCTGCCGGGCCGACGAAATCGCCCTGCACGTAATCGACGCCGGCACTGAACAGCAGTGTCATCGAGTTGGCGTCGCTGACGAACTCAGCCATGGTGCGGATGCCGGCTTCCTGCGCGCGTGCGGTGATCTGGCTGACCCGGTCGATGTTCTCGCGGGTGGCGGCCAGGTCGCTGGTGAAACCGCGATCGAGCTTGAGGAACTGCGGCTGGAAGTGGGCCAGCAACTGGAACGAATCCAGGCCCGAGCCGAACTGTTCCAGGCCGATCCGGCAGCCGAGCGGTGCCGCTTCCGCCAGGAACTGCTGGGCGCTGCGCAGGTGGGTGAACACCTTCGATTCCGGCGCATGCAGCCACAGGCGTTCGCCCGGCACGCCGTGTGCCTGCAACTGCTGGCGCAGCGTGGCGATCATCTTTGGATCATCGAACGATTCCGGCGTGACCTTCACCAGCATCTGTGTGGGATGACCCGCGCGGGCACGCGCACCCAGTTCCGTGATTGCCTGCGAGACGACCCAGCGATTGATGTCCGCCAGCAGGCCATGCTCTTCGGCAATGCCGAGGAACGCGGTCGGGCTCAGCAGCTCTCCGTTGTGTTCCAGCCGCAGGTAGGCTTCGTACAGCTCCAGCGACTCGCCCTGCAGGTTCAGCACCGGCTGGTAATGCAGGTGGAAGCCATCGCCTGCCAAGGCTTCGCGGATGCGCGCGACCCAGCGTTGCACGCGCTCTTCCTCCACGCGATCAACAGCGGCTGGGTCGAAGATGCGGCAGGTATTGCCGAGGGCGGCTGCGGCCTGCGTGCATTCGCTGGCGCGCGCCAGCACCTGGCCGATGCTGGCGATCTTCTCGCCCACCTGCACCCCGCCAATGCTGACGGTCACCGTGGCCGAGCGCGCGCCGATGCTGAAGACGTGTGCGGCGTAGGCTTCACGGATGCGCTCGGCCAGTGCCACAGTCTGTGCATAGGGGCCGGACTGCAGCACGGCGAAACTGTGTTCGCCGAAACGGGCCAGCTGCGCATCTTCGCCAACGACGTCGGCCAGTAGCGCGGCGAGTGCGCCGATCAGGGCGTCGGCCGAGGCCAGTCCGATATCCGGGATCAGGCGCGCGTAGTGGTCCGGCTCGACCATCAGCAGGCCGAACTGACCCTCGCTGCGCCCCGCCTGGGCAACTGCGTCCTCGACCTGCAGCATGAAGGTCGGGCGGTTGAGCAGGCCGGTGACCTGGTCGCGTTGGCGCAGGTCTTCGACCTCACGCGCCAGCTCCGGGTCGAATTCCATGCGCCGGCGGAACACCACCTGCAGGCAGGATTCGCCCTCGTAGGTGGCCGCGGTGAACTCCATCGTCGCCGGGAAGGCGCTGCCGTCCTGGTGGCGGGCATCCAACTGGTACTGCGGCGGCGGTGCTTCGCCGCGGCTCAGTGACTTCAGCAGCTGCTTGAAATCATCCACGTGCTGGGCGGCGACCATGTCCAGCAGCGAGATGCCTTCGACTTCCTCGAAATCCTCGTAACCGAACATTTCCAGGTAGGCATCGTTGGCGCGGATATGCATGCCTTCGTGGACATAGGCAATCGGCTCGCGCGACGAGGCGATCAGCGCGTCACAGCGACGCTCGGTCTCGCGCATCTGCGCTTCGATCCTGCGCAGGCCGCGGCGTGCCTGCAGGTCGACCCACTGGTCGCGGACCACGGCCAGCAGGTGTTCGGCGCGCTGGCGCAGGGCGAGGGCGCGAACGCCGTTGCTGCTGGCCTGTACCAGTTCGTCCTCGTCGATGCGCTCGGCCAGCAGCACCAGCGGGATGTCCTTGCCGCTGGCGGCGATGTGCTGGGCCACCAGTGGCAGCGGGATGCTCTGCGAGGGCGCAGCCAGCACCAGGTCGATCGCCTGGCTGGCCAGTACCTGCGACAGCTCGGCCGAGTCCTGCGGGCGCCATGGGCGCACGGCGATGCCGCTGTTGCGCAGGGTGCTGACGATGGCTTCGGCGTTCTCGCCGCTGTCATCGACGATCAGCAGGCGGATGGTGATGTCGTTCGCGTTCTGCATGCACTGCTCCCCAATCTGCAAATCTAGATACACGATGCGTGGCGGCGCGTCCATGCGCGCAACGCTTGCGTGCCCGGAACGGCGATGCGGTTCACACCACGCCGCCGGCCGCGTGCCCGCTGGCCCAGGCCCACTGGAAGTTGTAGCCGCCCAGCCAACCGGTCACGTCCAGCACCTCGCCGACGAAATGCAGGCCGGGTACGCGCTTGGATTCCAGCGTCGAGGAAGAGACCTCGTTGGTATCGACACCGCCCAGGGTGACTTCGGCGGTGCGGTAGCCCTCGGTGCCGCTGGCCACCAGTGGGAACGCTGAAAGTACCTGTGCTGCCTTGCGCAGGTCCGGCTCGTCCAGCTGGCGTACCGGGCGGTCGGGCAGCCAGTGCTCGCACAGGCGCTGCGCCAGTCGCTTGGGCAGCACATCGCCCAGCACCGTACGCAGTTCCGCGGCGGGGCGTTCACGCTTCATCTGCCGCAGCCACTCGGCGGCATCCTGGCCAGGCAGCAGATCCAGCGACAGCGCGTCACCGGGTTGCCAGAACGAGGAGATCTGCAGGATGGCCGGGCCACTGACGCCGCGATGGGTCAGCAGCATGAAGTTGCGGAAACTCGTGCCATTGCAGCTGGCCTCGACCGGCAGGGCGACGCCGCTGAGCTCGGCCAGACGCTCCTGGTGGGTGCCGCTGAGGGTCAACGGCACCAGGCCGGCACGGGTGGGCAGCACCTGGTGGCCGAACTGGCGCGCAATCTCATAGCCGAACCCGGTTGCACCCAGGCTGGGAATGGACAGGCCGCCGGTGGCGACCACCAGCGAGGCGCAATGGAACAGGCCGTGGGTGGTGTGCACGCGGAAGCCGTCAGTGCCGTGCTCGATGCGCTCCACGCTGCACTGCGTGCGGATCTGCACGCCGGCCTGCTGGCACTCGTCCACCAGCATCTTCACGATCTGCTTGGACGACACATCGCAGAACAGCTGGCCCAGTTCCTTCTCGTGATAGGCGATGCCATGGCGCTCGACCATCTCAATGAAGTGGTAGGGCGAGTAACGCGCCAGTGCCGATTTGCAGAAATGCGGATTGGCCGACAGGAAGTTGGCCGGAGTGGTGCCGGTGTTGGTGAAGTTGCAGCGGCCACCGCCGGACATCAGGATCTTCTTGCCGATCTTGTTGGCGTGGTCGATCACCTGCACATGCCGGCCTCGCTGGCCCGCCGTGATCGCGGTCATCAGCCCGGCCGCGCCGGCACCGATCACCAGCACGTCGCAGCGGATCGTGCTCATGCCTTGGCGCGCTTGCGCCAATTGGGGATCACGTCCAGCTGCATCTGATCGTTGAGCAGCTGCACTTCGGCGTCCTGGATCAGCACGCTCCAGCGCATCGCACGCTGGATCTGCTGGCCCCACAGATCGACGAAGCCGCCGTCCAGGTCGACCACCGACAGGTTGTCGAAGCGGGCCAGGCCCTTGCCCTGCTTCTGCCACCAGATGTCCGATGCATTGCCGCCGTAGTTGACCACCTGCACCTGCCGGCTGCGATTGCTGGCCTTGCGGATGCGTGACTCGTCCGGATGGCCGAGGTCGATCCACTGCAGGATGTCGCCGGTGTAGTCGTGCTCCCAGAGGTCGGGCTCATCGTCGGTGCTCAGGCCGCGGCCGAACTCCAGGCGGTCGCCAGCGTTCAGCGCGAAGGCGAGCAGGCGCACCATCAGGCGTTCGTCGGTTTCAGACGGATGCTGGGCCAGGGTCAGGTTGTGGGTCGCGTAGTAGCCGCGATCCATGTCGCTGATCTGCAGTTCGGCCTTGCGGATGGTGGCGGTGAGGGCCATGAAGATCCAGAGGGGTAAAGACCGTCAATGATAGAGGTTTGCCCCGGGGGTGTCCGGTATGGGGGTGTCGGCAGGGCGTGATCGGTGGCACGCTGGCCGTCCTGATTCTTCCGACTTGCCCTGTCGTATGTCCCTTTCACGTCCGCGCCGACTGCAGATCGATGGCGCCCCGATCGCGCCATGACCACGCCCAGCCGACTGCAGCTGCCGCCCGGTGACTGGGGTTCCCTGCTGGAGGGGTTGTGCGCGCGCTTCCCGCGCATCGACCGGCTGCAATGGGAGAGTCGCTTCGCACGCGGGCGGATACAGGACGCACAGGGCAGGGCGCTGGCACCGGACATGCCGTGGCAGGTGGGACTGGAGATACGCTACTTCCGTGAAGTGGCCGATGAGCCGGTGATTCCCTTCGAAGAGAACATCCTGCATCACGACGCGCACCTGCTGGTGGCCGACAAGCCGCACTTCCTGCCGACCGCGCCGGCCGGCGCATTTGTGCGCCAGACCCTGCTGGCGCGCCTGGTCGAGCGCACTGGTAACGCCGACCTGGTGCCATTGCACCGGCTGGACCGGCTGACGGCCGGCCTGGTGCTGTTTTCCACCCAGCCGCAAACGCGCGACGCGTACCAGAGGCTGTTTCGTGAGCGCCGCATCGAGAAGACCTACGAGGCGCTGGCGCCGGCCTTGCCGAACCTGCGGTTTCCGCTGGAGCGGCATAGCCGGCTGCAGCCGGGGGAACCGTTCTTCCGTATGGCTGAAGTTCCCGGCGAGCCGAATGCGCTGACCCGTGTCGAGGTCATTGATGCGCACGGTCCGGTCTGGCGCTACCGGCTTGCGCCCGAATCCGGCCGCAAGCATCAGCTGCGCGTCCATATGGCCGCGCTCGGGGCGCCGATCCTGGGGGATGAGCTCTATCCGCAGCTGCAGGAGCGCATGCCGGGTGGGAGCGGGCAGCCCTTGCAACTGCTGGCGCAGGCGCTGGCCTTCGATGATCCGCTGACCGGCCAGCGACGCAGCTTCCGCAGCACGCGCACCTTGTGCGTTCCCGGCTGACGCACCGCCGGATTCACCTGCCCGGTCGTCGCGCCAGCCAGCGGTCCAGCTCGGCAGCGAACAACTGGCGGTCGCGCGCGCCGAGCGGCGGCGGCCCGCCGGTCTGGACGCCGGCGCCACGCAGTTCTTCCATGAAATTGCGCATCGACAGCCGCTCGGCCATGTTGTTCGGGGTGTACAGCTGGCCGCGCGGGTTCAGGGCCACGCCCTTCTTCTCCAGCACCAGGGCCGCCAAGGGGATGTCCTGGGTGACCACCAGGTCGCCGGCAGCCATCCGTTCGACAATGGCGCTGTCAGCCACATCCAGTCCCTGCGGTACCTGGATGGAGCGCAGCCAGCGCGAAGGTGGGGTGCGGATCCACTGGTTGGCGACCAGGGTCAGCTCCACGCCGACCCGTTCAGCTGCGCGGAACAGGATGTCGCGGATGACAACAGGGCAGGCGTCTGCGTCCACCCAGATGCGGGGGAGCAGGGGTTCAGCTCGGGTTTCAGCTTCAGTCATTTACCCAGTGTAGGGTAGGAAAAACCTGAATGGGGGCCCGGGTTTAGCCTCGATCTGGTGCAACCCCTTGGCCTGTCTAGGGGCTAGCCGTTTGACGCTGAATATCATGGCTATCGCTTTTTGCTCAAAACACGCGTATCGTCTGGCCCACTGTGTTTGCTAGGGTCACCGTGAATCGTGGCCTGGTGCAGTTGATCTCACGATCCGCTCATCGATCCGCTTTACCAACGCCTGCAACTCAGTCTCGGCCCCGATACCCGGTGGCTGCGATTTTTTTCAACATGTGTTTCAGGAGTTAGTAAATATGTCTGATCGTCAGACCGGCACTGTCAAGTGGTTCAACGACGCCAAGGGCTTCGGCTTCATCACCCCGGAAAGCGGCCCGGACCTGTTCGTGCATTTCCGCGCGATCCAGGGCACCGGCTTCAAGACCCTGCAGGAAGGCCAGAAGGTTACCTTCGTCGCCGTCCAGGGCCAGAAGGGTATGCAGGCTGACCAGGTGCAGGCGGTCTAATCCGTCTGCTACCGTTTGGTAGCCAGAACGCCGGGAGCGAAAGCTCCCGGCGTTTTTCGTTTGCGTCGCACGACGGGTTCAACCCGCAGCCAGCGCCCGCTCCAGCAGCTGGGTTATTTCCTGGTACTCGGCGCGTTCGGCTGCCGGAATGCGCGACAGGATCTCGCGCAGGGCATCAACCACCTCCGGACCCACCGGCACTTCCATCCATTGCAGGTGATAGGCCGCCAGTATCCGGCTGTCGTCATCGCTGGAATGGAGCTGACTGAACAGCAGCGGCAAGGCTTCGGGCCTCATGCATTCACCCAGCGCGTCGGTGCAGCGTTGCTGCCAGAACGCGGGCTGCGCTGCGATCATCTTCTGCAGGCGCTGCCAATCGTGCGCTTCGAATCTGCGCAGGACGCCCTTGGCGACGTGTTCGCAGATGTACTGCGTCCAGTTGTGGTCCTCGGATTGCCCGAGGTAACCAAGCAGTGCATCGAACGGCGGGGTGTCCATGCTGGCAGGCCTTCCACGGCCGGGCAGGGTAGCAGACACCTGCGTGCACCAGGCCGCGCTACCATCGGGCACCTTTCTGCGGAAGCCGCCCATGCGCATCGTCCATCATCTGGAAAATTCCCGTTCGCTTCGCGTGCTGTGGATGCTGGAAGAGCTGGGACTGGACTACGAACTGCGCCGCTACCCGCGCGACCCGAAGACCCTGCTGGCGCCGCCGGAACTGCGCCAGGTGCATCCGCTGGGCAAGGCGCCGGTGCTGCAGGATGGCGACCTCATCCTGGCCGAATCCGGCGCCATCCTCGACTACCTGGTTGACCGCTACGACGTGCATCGCCAGCTGTCGCCGTCGCCGGTACCGGCCGAAGGCAAAGAGCGCATCGATTACCGCTACTGGCTGCACTATGCCGAAGGTTCGGCCATGCCGCCGATGCTGCTGACCCTGGTGATCAGCCGCATCCGCAGCGCGCCGATGCCGTTCTTCGCGCGGCCGATCGCCCGCAGCATCGCCGACAAGGCCGAGCGCGGTTTCATCGGCCCGCAGCGACGCCTGCATCTGGACTGGATGGAACGGCGTCTGGCCGAAAGCCCGTGGTTTGCAGGCGAACGCTTCACCGCTGCGGACATCCAGATGAGCTTCCCGATCCAGGCGGCGGCCGCACGCGGCGGCGGGCTGGACGACAAGCCGGCATTGCGTGGCTTCCTCAAGCGCATCGGCGAGCGACCGGCCTACCGGCGCGCCGAGGCGCACGGCGGGGCATTGCAGGCCCTGCGCGGCGATTGAGGATGGCCGTCGCCGCCCCCATGCTGTGCTCATGGATACCACAGCTCCCCAGTTCGACAACCGCCTGCTGAATCTGCTGCCGGGCGATCCCGAGTCCGGCCCGCGTCGGCGCGAAGTGCTGGGTGCGGCCTGGTCGTCGGTGATGCCGACGCCTGTCGCAGCGCCGGTGCTGTTGGCGTGGTCGCCTGAGGTTGCCGGGATGCTGGGGTTCGATCCTGCGCAGGTCGATGACGAAGGCTTCGCCGAGGTGTTCGGCGGCAACGCGTTATATGCGGGCATGCAGCCGTGGGCGGCCAACTATGGGGGCCATCAGTTCGGCCATTGGGCCGGCCAGCTCGGTGATGGCCGCGCCATCTCGCTGGGCGAGGTGATCGCCCCCGATGGCCGGCACTGGGAGCTGCAGCTGAAGGGTGCCGGGCCGACGCCGTATTCGCGCGGCGCCGACGGCCGTGCGGTGCTGCGCTCGTCGATCCGTGAATTCCTGTGCAGCGAGGCCATGCATCACCTGGGTGTGCCGACCACGCGCGCCCTGTCGCTGGTCGGCACCGGCGAAGACGTGGTGCGCGACATGTTCTACGACGGTCATCCGCGTGCGGAACCTGGCGCGATCGTCTGCCGGGTATCGCCCTCGTTCCTGCGCTTTGGTTCGTTTGAACTGCCTGCTTCACGTGGCGAGACCGCACTGCTGAAGCAACTGGTCGAGGCGTGCATCGCCCGCGATTTCCCGGAACTGACGGGGCAGGGCGAAGCGCTGTATGGCGACTGGTTCGCACAGATCGCCGTGCGTACCGCAGAGATGATCGCGCACTGGATGCGCGTCGGTTTCGTGCATGGGGTGATGAACACCGACAACCTCTCGGTGCTCGGCGTGACCCTCGACTATGGCCCCTATGGCTGGGTCGAAGACTTCGATCCGGACTGGACCCCGAACACCACCGATGCGCAGGGACGCCGCTATCGTTTCGGCACCCAGCCGCAGGTGGCGTACTGGAATCTCAACCGGCTTGCGCAGGCGCTGTCGCCGTTGTTCGCCGACGTGCAGCCGCTGCAGGCAGGGCTGGCCGCTTACCAGGCGACCTTTGTCGCCTGCACCCGTCGCGATGTTGCGGCCAAGCTGGGTCTGGCGGCGGCCGACGATGCCGACCTGCAGCTCTACCAGCGTTGGCAGCAGCTGATGCAGGATGGCGGCATGGACATGACCCTGGCATGGCGTGCGCTGATGCGCATCGATGCCAATGCACCCGATGCGGGGGTACTGGCCGAAGTCTTCTATGACCCCGAGCAGCAGCACGCGGTGCAGGAACTTCTGCAGCAGTGGTTGCAGGATTACGCGGCCCGGCTGCGTGCCGATCCGCTGCCGGCACCCGAGCGCGTCGCGAAGATGGGCGCAGCCAATCCGCTGTATGTGCTGCGCAACTGGCTGGCACAGGAAGCGATCGATCGCGCCGAACAGGGAGACCTGGGCGGTGTGCACGCCCTGCAGGACGTGTTGCGTGATCCGTACACTGAACGCCCGGGGCTGGAGCACTACGCCGGCAAGCGCCCGGCGTGGGCAGACAATCGCGCAGGCTGTTCAATGCTGTCCTGCAGTTCCTGAGGGTGGGTTTTGGCAGGGCTGCGCCCTGCACCTGCAGAGGCCAGGTCAACAGCCAGAGCAAAAGCTGGATTCCGTGGTTTGGCGGGGCGGTGTCGGAGTGCGGGGACGCCGCAAGTACGTCCTTTTAGGCTTGGCAGCCGCTTGCTCGTGTGCGCGTTCCTGCGCACACGGCAAGACCGGGGTTGGGCGTCCTGCCCAACCCGCCCGACGCATGCGTCGGGCCCATGCGGCTGACACCCCGCACTCCGACACCGCCCCACCTCCGACAGATTCCCGCTGCTGTGGGTGGGTGTCGACCTTGGTCGACACGGTAGATCCACGCCATGCGTGGATGCTCTTCGTTCAATTCTCGAAATATTCGATTTCGATAGAGATTCATCCACGCATGGCGTGGATCTACTGGCTACCGGCAAACTGTCGAAGGCGGGGCACTGTGGGTTTGCGGGGTGTGAGCCGCATGGATGCGGCGACCAAGCCTCCATGGACGGATTCACGGCGCCCCCGCAGACCCACAGTGCCCCGCCATCCCACGGAATGCACGCCGTTGCTGTTGCCGTTGCCGTTGCTTGGCTTGGCTTGAAAGCCTCTGCAGGTGCCGGGCGCAGCCCGGCCGAACCCCTCAACAGGCAGCCGGCGCCCGGAACAGGTACCCTATGCCGCCATCAGACAACCGAATCGCCATGACCGACGCCATCGTCGCTCCGCAGTGGGCCTCGCGCCTGCGCGACATCGCCGACTTCCCCAAGCCGGGCATCCTGTTCAAGGACATCATGCCGCTGCTCGCCCACAGCGACGATTTCCGTGGCGCGATCGTTGCGATGTCCGAGCGCTGGCGCGAGCAGAAGCTGGACGCAGTGGTCGGCATCGAATCGCGCGGCTTCATCCTTGGCGCCGCCATGGCGCTTGAGCTCGGCGTGGGCTTCGTGCCGGTACGCAAGCCGGGCAAGCTGCCGGGCAAGGTGCTGCGCGAGGAATACACCCTGGAATACCGCAGCGACTGCATTGAAGTGCATGCCGACGCGCTGCCCGCAGGTGCGCGCGTGGCGATCATCGACGACGTGCTGGCAACCGGCGGTACGCTGGTTGCTGCGTTGTCGCTGGTGCGCCGCCTGGGCGTGGACGTGGTCGGCGCCGGCGTGCTGGTCGAGCTGGACGGCCTGGGCGGCCGTGGCCGCTGGGAAGCGGATCTGCCGCTGCACACCGAACTGGTGTTCTGATTCCGCAGGTGCCAACCAAGGTTGGCACCTGCCCGAGCCAATCGCGGCGAACCGGTAGTTGCCAACCTTGGTTGGCACTGCATGGATGGGCCAACCAAGGTTGGCCACTACCAGGTCACCTCGCTGCCAACCGTGATCGGCAGCGCTCCTTCAATCACATCATCCGCACGCGGAAACGACGGCCCTTGATCTTGCCCGCTTCCAGCTTCGCCACCGCCTTGTTGACCTGCTCGCGGGCGATCGCCACGTAGGAGCGGGTCGGGAAGATCGCGATCTTGCCGATGTGCTTGGCCGACAGGCCCGCGTCACCAGTCAGTGCGCCGAGGATGTCGCCTGCGCGCAGCTTGTCGGTCTTGCCGCCATCGATGCGCAGGGTGCGCATCGCCGCCTGCGGCAGCTCGGCCGGGCGCGAGGTCGCCAGCGGCGTCTTCTGCCAGTCCAACGGCTGGCCCATTTGGGCTTCAACGGCGTCGGCACGAGTCTTCTCGCGTCCGGCCACCAGGCTGATCGCCAGCCCGCTGGCGCCGGCACGACCGGTGCGGCCGACGCGGTGCTGGTAGCTCTCGACGTCGGTCGGCAGCTCGTAGTTGATCACCGCGGCCAGTTCTTCCACATCCAGCCCGCGTGCGGCGACATCGCTGGCAACCAGCACGTTGCAGCTGCGGTTGGCCAGGCGCAGCAGCACTTCCTCGCGGTCGCGCTGCTCCATGTCGCCATGCAGGGCGAGCGCGGAGAAGCCGAACTGCTGCAGCGAGTTGGCCACTTCGTCCACGTCCTTGCGGGTGTTGCAGAACACCACGGCCGATTCGGGCGTGTACTTCAGCAGCAGGCCGGCCAGCGCCTTCTGCCGGTGCGCCGGTTCGACCTCGCAGAACAGGTGTCGGATGGCCGGTGCCTGGTCGGCGCCTTCCACGGTCACTTCCACGGCCTCGCGCAGCAGGTCGCGGGCCATGGCGCGGATGGTGTCGGGGAAGGTGGCCGAGAACAGCAGGCTCTGGCGATCGCGGTGGGTACGGCCGGCGATCTCACGGATCGGTTCCTCGAAACCCATGTCGAGCATGCGGTCGGCCTCATCCAGCACCAGCGTGCGCACGGCGCCAAGATTCAGTGCGCGCTTGCGTGCCAGTTCCTGTACGCGGCCGGGCGTGCCGACCACCACGTGCGGATCGTGGCTTTCCAGCGATGCCAGTTGCGGGCCCAGCGGCGTGCCGCCGGTCAGCAGCAGCAGCTTCAGGTTGGGGATGCCGGTAGCCAGCTTGCGGATCTGCTTTGCGACCTGGTCGGCCAGCTCGCGGGTGGGGCACAGCACCAGCCCCTGCACGCGGATCAGGCTGGGGTCGATGGATTGCAGCAGGCCAAGGCCGAAGGCGGCGGTCTTGCCGCTGCCGGTCGGGGCCTGGGCGATCACATCGCGGCCATCAAGGATGGCGGGCAGGCTCTGCGCCTGGATCGGCGTGAGGGTGGTATAGCCGAGGGCATCCAGGCCGGGCTGCAGGGCCGGGCTCAGCGGCAGGGTCGAGAAATCAGTCATGGCGCATTGTACCTGTGCGCGCGCCCGCTCCCGCCGTCGTTCACGATTGTGGGGGCGCCCGGTAGCGGCCGACCTTGGTCGGCACCTTGGCCGAACGTCTCCTCAGCCCAGCCCGATGGCCACCAGCCGCGCAGCCATCGCCTGCAACTGCTCCCGGGTGGCCGGTTTTCCAGCGACCCGGGGCTCCAGCAGCAGCTGGTGGAACCACGGGTTGGCGTGCCGCGTGTCGACGTCGAACGAGCAGGTCGCCTGCGCGCCCATCACCGCTTGAACGATCTCGACCAGCGTGTCTTCGGCTTCATCGACATTGCCCCGCCCATATCGATCATCCAGCAGGCGCAGCGGGATCTGCAGCAGGGCGGGGGAGACTGGCATGCCTCAAGTCTAACGATCCACGTTGCCCTCAGCCCAGCACCGCCAGCACACCCTGGTGGATCGCCAGGCCACCCAGCAGCAACCAGGCGAACAGGATCGATGCCAGCAGCAGCGGCTTCAAGCCGGCCTGGCGCAGCGCAGACACATGGGTGGTCAGGCCCAGCGCGGCCATCGCCATGGCCAGCAGCACGGTATCCAGCTGCACCAGCCCGGCCTGCACACCCGCCGGCAGCAGATGCAGCGAGTTGATCCCGGCAACCGCCACGAAACCGAACGCGAACCACGGCACCACGATCCGGGCCTTGCCACCGTCCGCCGCTGCCTTGCCACCACGCGCCAGCCACAAGGAAAGTGCGATCAGGAACGGTGCCAGCAGCATCACCCGCACCATCTTGGTGATGACCGCGGTATCGGCGGCTGACTCGCCCACCGCACGTCCGGCAGCCACGACCTGTGCCACTTCATGCACGGTGGCACCGGTGAACAGGCCGTACTGCCGCGCGTCCATCGCAAGCCAGCCGTGCGACTGCACCAGCGCATACAGCGCCGGGTACAGGAACATGGCCAGCGTGCCGAACACCACCACCGTCGATACCGCTACCGTCACCTGCGCAGCACGGCCGCGCACCACCGGCTCGGCGGCCATCACCGCCGCCGCACCGCAGATCGCGCTGCCGGCACCGATCAGCATGGCGGCCTCGCGCTCCATCTTGAACACCCGTACACCCAGCCAGCACGCCAGGCCGAAGGTGCTCGCCACCACCAGCACGTCCATCAGCACGCCGGCGACGCCGACGTGGCCGATGTCCTGGAAGGTCAGCCGCAGGCCGTACAGCACGATGCCCGCACGCAGCAGCCAGTGCTTGGAGAAGCCCACGCCCGCCGCGCTGGCAGGGGCCAGTCGCGGGTACACGGTGTTGCCGACCACGATGCCGGCGACGATGGCGACGGTCAGCGCACTCAGGCCATGCGCCTGCAGCCAGGGCAGCTCGGCCAGGTACAGCGACGCCGCCGCCACCAGGCCGACCAGCAGCAGGCCGGGCAGGCGCGGTTGCCAGCGTTGGCGCAGGGCGGGCAGAGACCAGGGGGACAGGGCAGGCGCGTTCATGGCGGGTGGGATGCGGGAGAGATGCGTACAGCCTGCATCCATGCGATCGACCCGTAAAACGAATAATATCGGTGAAACCTACCCATAACACAGGTAATGGGCATGCGCCTGACGCTCCGCCAGCTGCAGGTCTTCGTTGCCATCGCCGACCAGGGCAGCACCACCGCCGCTGGCCAGGCCATCGCGCTTTCCCAGTCCGCCAGCAGCGCCGCCCTGCAGGAGCTGGAGGCGCACTTCGGCACGCCGCTGTTCGACCGCATCGGCCGTCGCCTGGCGCTGAACGGCCACGGCCGGGCCTTGCTGGAACCGGCGCGCGCGTTGTTGGTCAATGCCGCCGATCTGGAGCGGCAATTGGCGGCAGGCGGTGACCCGTCCCAAGGCGCGCCGCTACGGCTGGTGTTGGCGGCCAGCACCACCATCGGCAACTACCTGCTGCCGCCGCGTATCGCCGAGCTGCTGCGTCAGGCACCGCAGGCCGAGGTCGATCTGCGCATCGACAACAGCGCAGGCGTGGTCGCGGCCGTTCAACGGTTGGACGTGGATGCAGGATTGATCGAAGGCCCATGCCACGAACGCGGGCTGCAGGTGACCGCCTGGCAGCAGGACCCGCTGGTGATCGTGGCGGCTGCGGATGCGCCCCCGCGCTGGTCCCTGGATGAACTGCGCGCAGCGCGCTGGCTGTTGCGCGAACCCGGCTCAGGCACCCGCGAGGCTGTCGAACAGGCATTGCTGCCGCATCTGCGCGGCTTCGCCCAGACCCTGCAGCTGGGCAATACCGAAGCCATCAAGCAAGCCGCCATCGCCGGCCTCGGCCTGGCCTGCCTGTCGCGCCATGCCCTGGAAGAGCCCTTGGCCCTCGGCCGCCTGCGCGTGCTCGAGACCCCGCTTCCTATCCTGCAGCGCACCCTCTGGCTGGTACGCCACCCCGGCAAGCAGTGGTTGCCGGGTTTGCAGGCGTTGTTGGGGGAAGTGCAGTAATCCGCCCAATCCAGTCGATTCCATCAATTCACCCTGCAGCGATCATTCACGCATGGCGTGGATCTACGTGTCGACCAAGGTCGACACCTACCAACAGCAGCGGCGATCTGTCGAAGGCGGGGTGGTGTGGGGCTGCAGGACCGTTGGCGCCATGGATGGCGCCATCGAGCCCCCATGGAAGGGTTTACGGCGTGTCCTGAAGCCCCACACCACCCCGCCATCCCTCCAGCAAGTCGGGGTTGGCTGTTGCTGTTGCTGCGGCCGTGGCCTCTGCGGGTGCCGGGCGCCGCCCGGCCAGGCCCCGCAACCCGCTACAATGGCCGGATGCCTCTGATTACTCTGCAAAACGTCGACTTCAGCGTCGGCGGCCCGCTGTTGCTGGAAAAAGCCGAACTGTCGATCGAGCCGGGCGAGCGTATCGCCCTGATCGGCCGCAACGGCGCCGGCAAATCGACCCTGCTCAAGCTGCTGTCCGGCGACCACAAGCCCGATGACGGCGAAGTCCGCGTGCAGCAGGGCGTGCGCGTCACCCGCCTGGAGCAGGAGGTGCCGCATGGCGCCGCTGGCAGCGTGTTTGACGTCGTCGCCGATGGCCTGGGCGAACTGGGCCAATGGCTCGCCGAATTCCATCACCTCAGCCACGCCGACGTGTTCGATGGCGAAGCGCTGGGCAACGTGCAGGCGAAGATCGATGCCGCCAACGGCTGGGGCCTGGACCAGCGCGTCAGCGAGACCCTGACCAAGCTCGACCTCGATGGCGACGCGGAGTTCGCGCGCCTGTCCGGCGGCATGAAGCGCCGTGTGCTGCTCGGCCGTGCGCTGGTCTCCAGCCCCGACCTGCTGCTGCTGGACGAACCGACCAACCATCTGGACATCGAAGCCATCGACTGGCTCGAAATGTTCCTCAAGAACTGGAATGGCAGCGTGGTGTTCGTCACCCATGACCGCCGCTTCCTGCGTGCACTGGCCACCCGTATCGTCGAGATCGATCGCGGTCAGGTCACCAGCTGGCCGGGAGACTGGGCCAACTACGAGCGCCGTCGCGAAGAACGCCTCAATGCGCAGGCGCAGGAAAATGCACGTTTCGACAAGCTGCTGGCGCAGGAAGAAGTGTGGATCCGCCAAGGCATCAAGGCACGCCGCACCCGTGACGAAGGCCGCGTGCGCCGCTTGAAGGCGATGCGCAACGAGCGTTCGGAGCGCCGCGACCTCAGTGGCAACGTCAAGATGGAAGCGGCCCAGGGCGTGAGCTCGGGCAAGAAGGTCATCGACATCAAGGACATCTCGTTCGCCTTCGGTGATCGCACGATGGTCCGCGATTTCTCCACCACCATCCTGCGTGGCGACCGCATCGGCCTGATCGGCCCCAACGGCAGTGGCAAGACCACGCTGCTGAAGCTGCTGCTGGGCGAACTGCAGCCGCAGAAGGGTGAAGTCAACGCCGGCACCAACCTGCAGGTTGCGTACTTCGACCAGTACCGTGCAGTGCTGCGCGAGGACTGGAGCGCGATCGAGAACGTGGCGGAAGGCCGCGATTTCCTCGAGTTCAATGGCAAGCGCAAGCACGTGCACGCCTACCTGCAGGACTTCATGTTCACCCCCGAGCGCGCGCGTGCGCCGATCACCCGTCTGTCCGGTGGCGAGCGCAACCGCCTGCTGCTGGCCAAGCTGTTCGCGCAGCCGTCCAACCTGCTGGTGATGGACGAACCGACCAACGACCTGGACGTGGAAACCCTGGAGCTGCTGGAAGAGCTGCTGGGCGAATACAACGGCACCTTGCTGCTGGTCAGCCATGATCGCGACTTCATCGACAACGTGGTGACGTCCACCCTGGTGATGGAAGGCGATGGCGTGATCGGTGAGTACGTGGGTGGCTACAGCGACTGGCAGCGCTACGCGGCCAGCGTCGCTGCCGCGCCTGCGGTGGTTGCCGCGGCCAAGCCCGCTGCCGCTGCGCCGGCGGCGGCTGCGGAGCCGGCAGCGCCCAAGCGCAAGCTTCCCTACAAGGAGGCACGTGAGCTGGAGCAGTTGCCGAAGACAATTGAAAAGCTCGAAGGCGATGTCGAAGGCCTGACTGCAGCGATGAACGATCCGTCGTTCTACACGCGCAGCAGCGCCGAAGTGACCGCGCACACCCAGCAGCTGGCCAAGGTGCAGGCCGAACTGGATGCCGCGTACGCACGCTGGGAAGAGCTGGAAGGCTGAGCGAGAGCCGGGTCATGCCCGGCTCAGTAGATCCACGCCATGCGTGGATATCCGGATCCGTGCGGACCAACGGTCCGCACCCACGTGGATGCCTGGATCAGTGCGGACCAAGGTCCGCACCCACCGGGGCGCCCGGCGATCATTTGACCCCGTGCAGATCCCGCAGCTGGCTCGGCCGGCTGCCGAAGTAGGCGGCCAGATCGGCGATGTCCTGATCGCTCAGGTCCTTCGCCTGCGGTGTCATCAGCGCGTGCTGGCGGTCACCGGCACGGTAGGCCTGCAGCGCGTGCGCCAGGTAATCGCCATATTGCCCGCCCAGTTTCGGGTAGGTCGGATCGATCGGCGCATTGCCGTCGGCACCGTGGCAATCGATGCAGCTCTGGCTGGTGGCCTTGCTCTTGACCTTGGCGCGGGCCTCACCGGCGGCTTCACGTCCGGCAGGCAGGCCTGCGGATGAAGACGATCCGTGCTCGCCGCTGGCATGGCCGGGATCGCCGGCGGATTTCTCGCTGTTCTCCACCTGTGACTGCGAGCAGGCCGCCAGCAGCAGGGCGACGGACAGGGCGATGGCGTGACGCAGTGGATGCGCGGCTTTCGACATGGGCGGGCCTTACTTGACGGTGGACAGGTAAACAGCGAGATCGGCGATCTCCTGTTCGCTGAAACTCATCGACTGCGCCTGCATCGTCGGATGCCGGCGCTTGCCCTGGCGGTACTCGGTCAGGGCCTGGGTCAGGTACTGCTGGGTCTGGCCACCGATCTTCGGTACCCGGTAACTGGGGTAGGCGTTCTTGTAACCGGTGATGCCGTGGCAACCCTGGCAGGTGTAGGCCAGCACACGGCCATTGTCGAAACTGCCGGTGGGCGTGGCAGCCGCCGGCACAGGGGCCGGTGCCGGGGCGGGTGGTGCTGCAGGAGCAGGTGCGGGCTGTGCGGCGGCCCCGAGGGGCAGGAGGACGGCCAGAGCGAGACAAGCGGCGAGCGGCTGCGGGCGCATGGTGTCTTTTCCGGGGATTCGGGTCTGGTCGTTCCGGCGTGGGGTACGGAACGACCCGAGTATAGCCTCAGGTTTCATCTAGCTGAAATGGGGTCGGCCCGACCGGCGGCGTGAAGACACCATGACCTTTGGGATATGGTGTTGCCGTGAAGTGGTGCATTACTTTGCTACCACACCTGCCCACGCATCCTCCAGGGATCTGACGATGTCGCACCAAACCTTCCTGCCCGGCCCCCGCAGCGGACTCTGCGCTGCCGCGCTGCTGCTCTCCACCTCCCTGCTGCTGAGCGGTTGCGCCGCTGGGCCCAACAACGAGGCCAAGGCGGCCGAGACCAAGGACGAGAAGAAGGTCGACGCGGTGCCGGTGGAAGTGGCCGTGGCCAGCCACCGCGCGGTGGCCGCCAGCTACACCGGAACGGCGGCACTGGAGCCGCGCGCCGAATCGCAGGTGGTCGCCAAGACCTCGGGCGTCGCGCTGGCGGTACTGGTCGAGGAAGGGCAGCGGGTCAGCGCCGGGCAGCCTCTGGTGCGGCTGGATCCGGACCGCGCACGCCTGGCCGTTGCCCAGAGCGAGGCGCAGATGCGCAAGCTGGAGAACAACTACCAGCGCGCACAGAAGCTGGTCGGCCAGCAGATGGTCAGCGCTGCCGATGTCGACCAGCTGCGCTACGACCTGGAAAACGTGCGCGCGCAGTACCGCCTGGCCACGCTGGAACTGTCCTACACCACCGTGGTCGCACCGATTTCCGGCGTGATCGCCTCGCGATCGATCAAGACCGGCAACTTCGTGCAGATCAACACGCCGATCTTCCGCATCGTCGACAACTCGCGGCTGGAAGCCACCCTCAACGTGCCCGAGCGCGAGCTGGCGACCTTGCGCGCAGGCCAGCCGGTCACGCTGTCGGCCGATGCGCTGCCGGGCCAGACCTTCACTGGTGTGGTGGACCGTATCGCGCCGGTGGTGGATTCGGGCAGCGGTACCTTCCGTGTGGTCAGTGCTTTCGATGGCGCCGCGCAGTCGCTGCAGCCGGGCATGTTCGGCCGTATCCGCATCGACTACGACCAGCGTGCCGATGCACTGGTGGTACCGCGCCTGGCGCTGCTGGACGATGGTGAGCCGGCAGTGTTCCGCGTGCGCGAGGGCAAGGTCGCGCGGGTGCCGGTCAAGCTTGGCTACGCCGAAGGGCCGTGGGTGGAAGTCCGTGAGGGACTGGCGGCGGGTGACCAGATTGTCACCGCCGGCAAGGTCGCCCTGCGCGACGGCACCGCGGTGCAGGTGATCGCCGATCCGAAGGCCAAGGCGAAGACCGTAACCGCCTCGGCCAAGCCGGCAGAGAAGGCCGGGAGCACGCAATGACCGCGCCCGGCCACGATCACGGTGCCTCGCCCGGGAGCGATGGCGCCGCCGCAGGCATGCGTGGCGGCCTGGTGGAGTTCGCCACCCGCCGCCGCGTCACCATCGCCATGTGCACGGTCACCCTGCTGCTGTTCGGCCTGATCGCACTGGGCAACCTCAAGGTCAACCTGCTGCCCGACCTGAGCTATCCGACGCTGACCGTGCGCACCGAGTACACCGGTGCGGCGCCGACGGAAATGGAAACCCTGATCACCCAGCCGGTCGAAGAAGCCGTGGGCGTGGTCAAGAACCTGCGCAAGCTGAAGTCGGTCTCGCGCACCGGCCAGAGTGATGTGGTTCTCGAGTTCGCCTGGGGCACCAACATGGACCAGGCCAGCCTGGAAGTGCGCGACAAGATGGAAGCGCTGAACCTGCCCCTGGAAGCCAAGGCGCCGGTGCTGCTGCGCTTCAATCCCTCCACTGAGCCGATCATGCGCCTGGTGCTGTCGACCAAGGCCGCGCCTGCGACCGACGAAGAAGCGATCCGTGAACTGACCGGCCTGCGTCGCTATGCCGACGAAGACCTGAAGAAGAAGCTGGAGCCGGTTACCGGCGTGGCGGCGGTGAAGGTTGGCGGTGGCCTGGAAGACGAGATCCAGGTCGACATCGACCAGCAGAAACTGGCCCAGCTCAACCTGCCGATCGACACCGTCATCAAGCGGTTGAAGGAAGAGAACATCAACATTTCCGGCGGCCGCCTGGAGGAGGGCTCGCAGCGCTTCCTGGTGCGCACCGTCAACCAGTTCGCCGACCTGGAAGAAATCCGCAACCTGCTGGTCACCACCCAGTCCGCCAACGGCAGCGCGGCCGACTCGGCGCTGCAGCAGATGTTCAACATCGCTGCCTCTACGGGCTCGGCTGCAGCCGTCGCCGCCGCTTCCGCTGCACAGAGCGCTTCCTCTGGCGGCGCCTCCAGCGTGGTCGCCAACGGCGTGCCGGTGCGCCTGAAGGACGTGGCCACCGTGCGCCAGGGCTACAAGGAACGCGAAGCGGTCATCCGCCTGGGCGGCAAGGAATCGGTCGAACTGGCGATCTACAAGGAAGGCGACGCCAATACCGTGGCCACCGCCGAAGCGCTGCGCAAGCGTCTGGAGCAGATCAAGGCAACGTTCCCGGCCGATGCCGAACTGACCACCATCGAAGACCAGTCGCGCTTCATCGAGCACGCCATCGCCGACGTCAAGAAGGATGCGGTGATCGGTGGCCTGCTGGCGATCCTGATCATCTTCCTGTTCCTGCGCGACGGCTGGAGCACGTTCGTGATCAGCCTGTCGTTGCCGGTCTCGATCATCGCCACGTTCTTCTTCATGGGCCAGCTTGGCCTGAGCTTGAACGTGATGTCGCTGGGCGGCCTGGCACTGGCCACCGGCCTGGTGGTGGATGACTCCATCGTGGTGCTGGAGAGCATCGCCAAGGCGCGCGAACGCGGCCTGGGCATCCTGCAGGCGGCGATCGCCGGTACCCGAGAAGTGAGCATGGCCGTGGTCGCCTCGACCCTGACCACCATCGCGGTGTTCCTGCCCCTGGTGTTCGTCGACGGCATCGCCGGCCAGCTGTTCCGCGACCAGGCGTTGACCGTGGCCATCGCCATCGCGATTTCGCTGCTGGTGTCGATGACCCTGATCCCGATGCTGAGCTCGCTGAAGGGCCGGCCGCCGCTGGCCTTCCCGGAAGAAGCCGCGGCCGAGCCGTGGCAGCCGCAGAGCCGCTGGCAGAAGCCGGTCGCACTCGGCCGTCGTGGTGTGGTGGCGACGATACGCTGGAGCTTCTACGCGCTGGCATGGCTGGTGGTGCGCCTCTGCCGTGGCGTGTCTGCAGTGGTCGGCCCGGTGATGCGCAAGGCCAGCGACATCGCCATGAAGCCATACGCCGGTGCCGAACGTGGCTACCTGCGGCTGCTGCCGGGTGCGTTGGCCCATCCCGGCAAGGTGCTGGGCCTGGCCGCACTGGCGTTCGTCGGCACGATGGCGCTGGTGCCGATGCTCGGCGCCGACCTGATCCCGCAGCTGGCGCAGGACCGTTTCGAAATGACGGTCAAGCTGCCGGCCGGCACGCCGCTGAAGCAGACCGATGCGCTGGTGCGTGAGCTGCAGTTGGCGCATGGCAAGGGCGAAGGCGTGGCATCGCTGTACGGTGTCAGCGGCAGCGGTACCCGCCTGGATGCCAGCCCGACCGAGAGTGGCGAGAACATCGGCAAGCTGACCATCGTGATGGAAGGCGGCGGCAACCCGCAGACCGAAGCGGAGATTACCGAGCGCCTGCGCGACACCATGGGCCAGCACCCGGGTGCGCAGGTCGACTTCGCGCGGCCGGCATTGTTCAGCTTCTCCACGCCGCTGGAAATCGAACTGCGCGGGCAGGACATGGCGACCCTGGAAGTGGCAGGCCAGCGCCTGGCGGCGCTGCTGCGCGGCAATGCGCACTACGCCGACGTCAAATCCACCGTGGAAGAGGGCTTCCCGGAAATCCAGATCCGCTTCGACCAGGAGCGAGCCGGTGCACTGGGCCTGACCACGCGGCAGATCGCCGATGTGGTGGTGAAGAAGGTGCGCGGCGATGTCGCCACCCGCTACAGCTTCCGCGACCGCAAGATCGACGTGCTGGTGCGCGCGCAGGAAACCGATCGTGCCAGCGTGGAGAGCATCCGCCGCTTGATCGTCAATCCGGGCAGCACCCGTCCGGTCACCCTGGATGCGGTGGCCGACGTGGTGGCCACCACTGGCCCCAGCGAAATCCATCGTGCCGACCAGACCCGGGTGGCCGTGGTCTCGGCCAACCTGCGCGACATCGACCTGGGAGCGGCCATGCGCGAAGTACAGCAGATGGTGTCCGAACAGCCGCTGGGCGCTGGCGTGGGCCTGCACATCGGCGGCCAGGGCGAGGAACTGGCACAGGCGGCGAAGTCGCTGATCTTCGCCTTCGGCCTGGCGATCTTCCTGGTCTACCTGGTGATGGCGTCGCAGTTCGAATCGCTGCTGCATCCGTTCGTGATCCTGTTCACCATCCCGCTGGCGCTGGTCGGCGCGATCCTGGCGCTGATGCTGACCGGCAAGCCGATCTCGGTGGTGGTGTTCATCGGCCTGATCCTGCTGGTCGGCCTGGTCACCAAGAACGCGATCATCCTGATCGACAAGGTCAACCAGCTGCGCGAGGCCGGCGTGGCCAAGCACGAGGCACTGGTGGAAGGTGCGCGTTCGCGCCTGCGGCCGATCATCATGACCACCCTGTGCACGCTGTTCGGCTTCCTGCCGCTGGCGGTGGCGATGGGCGAGGGCGCCGAAGTGCGCGCACCGATGGCGATCACCGTGATCGGTGGCCTGCTGGTGTCGACCCTGCTGACCCTGCTGGTGATCCCGGTGGTGTACGACCTGATGGACCGCCGCGGCGATGCCTACTATCGCGAACGTGGCCGCAAGCATGCCGGCGAAGGTCTGCATGCCGCGCAGGGCAGCAGCGCGGGCGGGGAGGAGCCAGCATGAGTATTGCCGAGTTCTCCATCCGCCGCCCAGTCACCACCATCATGTGTTTCGTGTCGCTGGTGGTGGTCGGCCTGATCGCCTCGTTCCGGCTGCCACTGGAAGCGCTGCCGGACATCTCCGCACCGTTCCTGTTCGTGCAGATTCCCTATACCGGCTCCACGCCGGAAGAAGTCGAGCGGACCATCATCCGGCCGGTGGAGGAGTCGTTGGCGACGATGACCGGCATCAAGCGCATGCGGTCGTCGGCGACCTCCGAAGCTGCGTCGATCTTCATCGAGTTCAGTGACTGGGATCGCGATATCGCCATCGCCGCTTCAGATGCGCGCGAGCGCATCGACGCGATCCGCAGCGACCTGCCTGACGATGTGCAGCGCTACAACGTGTTCAAGTGGTCCAGCAGCGACCAGCCGGTGCTGAAGGTGCGCCTGGCCAGCACCACCGACCTGACCACTGCCTATGACATGCTCGACCGCGAATTCAAGCGGCGTATCGAGCGGATTCCGGGCGTGGCCCGGGTCGAGATCACCGGCGCGCCGCCGAACGAGGTGGAGATCGCGATCGATCCGAACCGCCTGAACGCCCACGGCCTGAGCATCAATGAGCTGAGCGATCGCCTGCGGACGCTGAATTTCTCGATCTCGGCCGGGCAGATCGATGACAACGGCCAGCGGGTGCGCGTGCAGCCGGTGGGCGAGATCACCGACCTGCAGGAAATGCGTGACCTGGTCATCAATGCCAAGGGGCTGCGCCTGGGTGACATTGCCGATGTGCGGCTGAAGCCGGCGCGGATGAGCTACGGCCGGCGCCTCGATGGCAATCCTGCCGTCGGCCTGGACATCTACAAGGAGCGCAGCGCCAACCTGGTGGACGTCTCGCGCGGCGCGCTTGCCGAGGTTGAAGCAATCCGCGCGCAGGACTCGATGCGCGACGTGCAGATCAAGGTGATCGACAACCAGGGCAAGGCAGTGACCTCGTCCCTGCTGGAGCTGGCCGAGGCCGGCGGCGTCGGCCTGATCCTGTCGGTGACGGTGCTGTTCTTCTTCCTGCGCCACTGGCCGTCCACGCTGATGGTGACCTTGGCCATTCCGATCTGTTTCACCATCACCCTCGGCTTCATGTACTTCGCCGGCGTCACGCTCAACATCCTGACCATGATGGGCCTGCTGCTGGCCGTGGGCATGCTGGTCGACAACGCCGTGGTGGTGGTCGAGAGCATCTACCAGGAACGCGAGCGACTGCCGGACCAGCCACGCCTGGCCTCGATCATCGGCACCCGCAACGTTGCCATCGCGCTCAGCGCCGGCACCTTGTGCCACTGCATCGTGTTCGTGCCCAACCTGTTCGGCGAAACCAACAACATCAGCATCTTCATGGCGCAGATCGCGATCACCATCTCGGTCTCGCTGCTGGCCTCGTGGCTGGTGGCGGTCAGCCTGATCCCGATGCTGTCCGCACGCATGGCCACACCGAAGCTGGTGCACTCGCAGACCGGCGTGATCGCGCGCCTGCAGCGTCGATACGCGCAGCTGTTGGACTGGTCACTGCGCCATCGTGGCTGGAGCCTGCTGGGCATCCTGCTGGTGGTGCTGGTCAGCCTGGTACCGATGAAGCTGACCAAGATCGACATGTTCGGTGGTGATGGTGGCAAGGACATCTTCATCGGCTACATGTGGAAGGGCGCCTACACCTACCGGCAGATGTCCGAGGAAGTGGCCCGCGTCGAAGCCTGGGTCGAGCAGAACCGCGAGCGTCTGCACGTGCAGCAGGTCTACTCCTGGTACAGCGAGCAGGAAGGCAGTTCGACCGTGGTCACCCTGGACGAGAAGTACGCCAAGGACATCAAGGCGCTGCAGGAGGAGCTGCGCAAGGGCCTGCCGAAGTCCGCGCGCACCGACTACTTCGTCGGCAACCAGGGCGGTGATGGTGGTGGTGGCGGCAACCAGGGCGTGCAGGTGCAGCTGGTCGGCGACTCCAGCGCGATGCTGCAGGAGATCGGCCAGGAAGTCCTGCCGCTGCTGGCCCAACGCACTGAGCTGCGCGATGTGCGCATCGACAATGGCGAGAAGGGTGGCGAGCTGAAAGTGCACGTCGACCGCGAGCGTGCAGCGGCGTTCGGATTCAATGCCGAGCAGGTGGCCAGCTTCGTCGGCCTGGCGCTGCGTGGCGCGCCGATGCGCGAGTTCCGTCGTGGTGACAACGAAGTGCCGGTGTGGGTGCGCTTTGCCGGTGCCGAACAGAGCAGCCCCGAAGACCTGGCGGGTTTCAGCGTACGCACCGGCGATGGCCGCAGCGTGCCGCTGCTGAGCCTGGTCAGTGTCGACGTTGGTTCATCGGCGACCCAGATCGGCCGCACCAACCGCCAGACCACGTTGACCATCAAGGCCAACCTGGCCGAGAAGATCACCGCGCCGGACGGCCGCAAGGCCATGGAAGCAGTGCTCAAGCCGATGAACTTCCCGGCCGGCTACGGCTTCACCTTCGACGGCGGCGACTACGGCGATGACAACGAGGCGATGCAGCAGATGGTGTTCAACCTGCTGATCGCGCTGGTGATGATCTACGTGGTGATGGCTGCGGTGTTCGAATCGCTGCTGTTCCCGGCGGCGATCATGAGCGGCGTGCTGTTCTCGATCTTCGGCGTGTTCTGGCTGTTCTGGATCACTGGCACCTCGTTCGGGATCATGTCCTTCATCGGCATCCTGGTGCTGATGGGCGTGGTGGTGAACAACGGCATCGTGATGATCGAGCACATCAACAATCTGCGCCGGGGCGGGATGGGCCGTACCCAGGCGCTGGTGGAGGGCTCACGCGAGCGTCTGCGCCCGATCATGATGACCATGGGCACGGCGATCCTGGCGATGGTGCCGATTTCGCTGACCGATACGCAGATGTTCGGCAACGGGCCGGAGTACTCGCCGATGGCGCGTGCGATTGCCGGTGGCCTGGCGTTCTCGACCGTGGTCAGCCTGCTGTTCCTGCCGACGATCTACGCGGTGCTTGATGACCTACGCAATGCGGTGGTGCGGCTGATCCAGCGCGCTCGCGGCCGCGAGGTCGTGGCGGGAACCCCTGTGTAGTGGTCGAGCTTGCTCGACCGTAGGGGCGGAAACGTGTTGTGGTGGGGGGAGACCGGTCGTAGTGGGGCGGTCTCCCCTTTTTTTTGCCGGGCATGGCCCGGCTCTACCATCGCCGTGGGTGTAAATGACGTGCCTACCGGTAGCGCCGGGCCATGCCCGGCGGGGCAGCCCGATCAGCTCGCCACCTTGCTCCACACCTTGCCTGCAGTCAGCCACAGGCCCAGCATGCTGCCCAGGTTGGTCAGCATGAAGGTCAGCACCACGCGGGTCACGCGATTGCGGTACCAACCCTTCAACGACTGTGCATCGTCACGCAGCTTGAGGAAATCCTCGTAGGTCGGCTTGCGCAGGCGCGCTTCCACCAATGCCGCGAATGCGCCGGTGGGGATGCTCAGGCGGAACGGCTTGAACGGAGCCACCACAATCGCGGTGAGGATGCTCAGCGGGTGGCTGCCGGCCACCAGGCAGCCCAGGCCAGCCAGGCCGCCGGTATACATCGCCCAGGTCGCCAGCAGCTCGGTGCCCACGCCCAGTCCACCACGATAGAAGCCAACACCGATGCCGGTGGCCACGATGGCGAGGATCGCCAGGGTGAACCACGGGATGTTGCGCTTCTTCGGCACCGCTTCCAGTTGCTCGCGCAACGGCGCAGGCGCCTCGGTATCGGTTTCCAGGTAACGCGCCAGGCCGGCCAGATGGCCGGCGCCGACCACCGCCAGCACTTCGCGCTGCTGCGGATCATGCGCTTCACGCAGGCGCGTGGCCATGTAGCGGTCGCGCTCGCCGATGATCGTTTCGTACAACGCCGGGTTCTCGCTGGCGAACTCGCCGAAGCTCGATTCCAGCATGTCGCCCTGCTTCAGCTTCTCGATCTCGTCTTCGCCGACATCCTCGGACGAGAACAGGCCGGCGCCAAGCCCGGCGACCAGCTTCAGCTTGCCGAAGAAGCCCAGTCGCTGCGAAGCACGGCGGAATGTCAGGCCGACTTCGCGGTCGATCAGGTGCACCGGCAGGTTGCGCTCGCGCGCCAGGTCCACCGCACGCTTCAGTTCCGCGCCTGGCTCGATGCCGAGCTGTTCGGCCAGTCGGCGCTGGTAGGCCGACAACGCGAGGTTGGCCGCGAACAACGCGACGCGGCCCTTGCGGATCACTTCCACCAGGTCCAGTTTGGCCAGCGTGTCCGGGTCGCTCAGCGCCTGCAAGCGCTGCGGGTCCAGCTCGACGGCCACCGCATCGAATCGTCCGCTATCGATGGCTTTCTCCACCGCCTCGACGCTGGCATGGGAGACGTGGGCAGTGCCCAGCAGGGTGTAGCGCACGCCATCGCGCTCGACGACGCGCACTGGCTGGCCGGCGAACAGATCGTCGCCGGTTTCGGGAAGGGTTTCGGTCATGGAATCATTCATTGGAAGGAGCGGAATCGGCGCCATCGCCGAGCGCGCGCTGCATCTGTACGGTGTCCAGCCAGCGGCCGTGCTTGCGGCCGAGGCCACGGAACACGCCCACCAGTTCGAACCCGAAGCGTTCGTGCAGCTTGATGGAAGCGGTATTGGTCGGTTCACCGATCACCGCGATCATCTGTCGGAAGCCGTGTGCGGTGCAGGTATCGATCAGCGCCTGCAGCAGGCCCTTGCCGACGCCACGGCCCTGGAAGCGGGCATCGACATAGACCGAGTTCTCAACGGTCCACTGGTACGCGATGCGCGTACGGTAGGTGTTGGCATACGCATAGCCGGCCACCTGGCCGTCGACCTCGGCCACCAGGTAGGGGAAGCCGCGGTCGATGATGTCACGCATGCGGCGCAGCATCTCGGCCTGGTCGGGAATCTCGTACTCGTAGGTGTTGACGAAGTCGGTCACTTCCACCGCGTAGATCGCGGTGATCGCAGCGATGTCGGCAGGGCCGGCATCACGGATGAGTACGGCCATGCGCGGGCTCCGGGTCAGTCGATGTAGCGCTTGAGCAGGTCGCCGTAGGCGTCGATGCGACGATCGCGCAGGAACGGCCAGATGCGGCGCACGTGTTCGCTGCGCTGCAGGTCGACCTCGCACATCAGGATGGTCGCGTCGGTGCCGGCTTCGGCCAGGAACTCGCCCTGCGGGCCCAGCACGTGGCTGTTGCCCCAGAACTGGATGCCCGAGGCGCCCAGCGGCGAGGCCTCGTGGCCGACGCGGTTGCAGCTGAGCACCGGCACGCCATTGGCTACGGCATGGCCACGGTGGCTCAGTACCCAGGCATCGCGCTGGCGGGTCTTCTCGTCCTGCACATCATCCGGGTCCCAGCCGATCGCGGTGGGGTAGAGCAGCAGCTCAGCACCGGCCAGCGCCATCAAGCGCGCCGCTTCCGGGTACCACTGGTCCCAGCACACCAGCACGCCGAGGCGGCCGACCGAGGTGTCGATCGGCTTGAACCCGATATCGCCCGGGGTGAAATAGAACTTTTCGTAGAAGCCCGGGTCATCCGGAATGTGCATCTTGCGGTACTTGCCCAGCAAGGTGCCGTCCTTCTCGAAGACCACGGCAGTGTTGTGGTACAGACCGGCAGCGCGGCGCTCGAACAGCGAGCCGACCAGCACCACGCCGTGCTTCTTTGCCAGCGCGCCCAGGCGCTCGGTGCTCGGGCCCGGAATCGGCTCGGCCAGGTCGAATTCATCGACCGATTCGTGCTGGCAGAAGTAGGGACCGTTGTGAAGTTCCTGCAGCAGCACCAGCTTCGCGCCCTGTGCCGCGGCGTCGGCAACACGCGCTTCGATCACCGCCAGGTTGGCGGCGGCATCACCGTGGTTGCGCTCCTGGATCAGGGCGACGGTAAGGGGGCTGCGCGAGTTCATGCGGGGCGATCCTGCGGGGGAAAACCCGCATGTTAACGCGGATGCGCCACAACAGCGTGTTGGCTGCTGAATGGTTGAAGGGAGGTGCCGGCCGTAGCCGGCAACTCCGTCAATCCATCAGGCATCGCCTTGGTTGCCGGCCAGCGGCCGGCACTACCGTGGTTTATGCCTTCAACAGCCCAGCCGGCAGCTGCATGGTGATGCAGTGCAGGCTGCCGTTCTGCCAGATCAGCGAGCGGCAGGGCACCTGCACGATCTCGCGGCCCGGGTGGGCCTGTGCCAGCACCTCGCGGGCCAGGTCGTCGGCCGGGTCGCCATAGGCCGGCATCAGCACCGCGCCGTTGACGATCAGGTAATTGGCATACGAAGCAGCCAGGCGGCGGCCTTCATCGATCACCGGCTTTGCCCACGGCAACGGGAACAGGCGGTACGGCTTTCCGTCAGCCGTGCGCATTGCGGCCAGCTCGGCGCCCATCGCCTGCAGCTCGGCGTAGTGCGAATCGCTGGCGTCGTCGCAGGCCTGGTAGACGATGCTGTCGGCCGAGGCGAAGCGGGCGAGGGTGTCGATATGGGCGTCGGTGTCGTCGCCTTCCAGATAGCCATGATCCAGCCACAGCACGCGTTCCTGCTGCAGCCAGTCGGCCAGGTCGGCGCTCAGGCTGTCGCGGTCACGGTCGGGATGGCGCTCGTGCAGGCACTTCCAGGTGGTCAGCAGGGTGCCTTCGCCATCGGTCTCGATGCCGCCGCCCTCCAGCGCGAACGGAATGCTGCGCACCGTCGCGTCGTTGAACACGCCGGCCTGGTCGAGCGCGCCGACCAGCTGGTCATCCAGGGTGGCGTCGAACTTGCCGCCCCAGCCGGTGAAGCGGAAGTCCAGCAGCTGGAAGCTGCCGTCGGCACGGCGCAGGGTGATCGGGCCCGAATCACGCAGCCACGTGTCGTCGTAGGCGGCGGTGGTGAAGTGGACCTTGTCCATGTCGATGCGGTTGGAGCGCAACCGCATTTCGGCGTAGGTCTCCACGTCATCGTCGGCCACGCAGATCAGCACCGGCTGGAAGCGGGTGATCGCTGCAACCAGGGCGATGTAGGTCTCTTCCACCTGGCCCAGGCGGTCGGCCCAGTCGGTGTCGGCGGTGGGCCAGGCAATCAGGACGCCGCTCTGGGCTTCCCATTCGGCAGGAAAACGAAGGGTCTGGTTCATGGTCTCGCTACACGCGCCCGCCGGTGGCGGGCATGGGGGTCAACGGATCGGCGGCTTGGGGCCGATTTCGTTCGGATCCGCCTGGTTTGCCACCACGTCGATCACCTTCTGCTTCTCGAAGTAGACGGTGAACTGCGGGTACACCCAGCGGTGGATGGTCGGCCATTGCCGTTTCTGCCCGCCGCGCGGCTGCAGCTGCTCTGCCGGCGCGCCGAACTGGGACTGCACCTGCTGCATGCTCTGGCCGCGGACGGGCAGGGCGCCGGCCGGCTTTTCGCGGGCGCGGTCGACAAGCAGGGTATCGGCCATCGCCGGAGTGGCGGCAGCCAGGGTGGCCAGTACGGCCAGGGTGCACAGGTAACGCGTCATCTCGATCTACTCCCCAGTGGTCAAGAACAGCGATTACAGCAAAAACGGCAGGAAAAAACCGCATAAACAAAAAACCGCCCGAAGGCGGCTTTTTGCATCGGGTCGGCCCCGCGTGGGGCCAGCCGCGGTCACAAGGACCGTTGGGCTTAGCGCTGACGCGCCTTGAAACGCGGGTTCGACTTGCAGATGACGAAGATCTTGCCACGACGACGCACGACCTTGCAGTCACGGTGACGGGCCTTCGCCGACTTCAGGGAGGACAGAACTTTCATGGCATACCTCGGCGTAAACAGTAGTTGTTCGGGTGGAGCGTGGCCGCGATATGCGAAAGACAATCGGCAGTGGACGCTCGTTCAAGCCCGCCATTCTACCGGGCTTTTCCCCATGGTTTCAAGTGGTTGCACAAAAGGCCCGTTGCGGGGTGTCTGGCAGGGGCTAGAATGCCCCCTTCACACGCGCAAGGACCCCCATGAATCCACTCGTTCCCGTCCTGACCATCGACGGCCCGTCAGGGGCCGGCAAGGGTACCATCAGCCGCATCGTGGCGCGCCGGTTAGGCTGGCACTACCTGGATTCGGGCGCTCTGTACCGCGCGGTCGGCGTAGCGGCCAGCTGGGCCGACATCGACACCTCCGATGCCTCCGCGCTGGTGCGCTGCACCTTTGATACGCATGTCCAGTTCGTCGAGCAGGGCGATGCCATGCGGGTCCTGGTCAATGGCACCGACGCCACCGACGAGCTGCGGCTGGAGACCACTGGGGCGCTGGCGTCGGCGATTGCCGCCATCCCCGAGGTCCGGGCCGCCCTGAAGGAGCGCCAGCGCGCATTCAGGATGGAGCCGGGACTGGTCGCCGACGGCCGCGACATGGGTACGGTGATCTTCCCGGACGCCCCCTACAAGGTCTTCCTGACCGCCAGTGCCGAGGAGCGCGCCGAGCGCCGGCATAAGCAGTTGAAAGACAAGGGGGTTTCTGTTAACTTTGAAGACCTCCTGCGCGAGATCATGGCCCGCGACGCCCGTGATGCTCAGCGTACCGTGGCGCCCCTGAAGCCGGCAGACGATGCTGTCCTCATCGACACCACAGGCATCGGCATCGAAGATGTCGTTGCCAGAGTGATGGATCTGCTTCCGGTTCCGGCTGCCTGATCCGTTCGCGCGGGAGCTCTGCCAGCAGCATCGGTGGAGGTCGCGCATCTGCAGTGCTGTAAAAGCTCCGTCGCGCAATGATGCGTGGCGGTTTTCCTACTTCCACACACGACCTGCATTTCCGGGGTCGACCAACAGGCGGGCGGTAGCCATTCCCTGAAGGGAAGCCAACCGACCCATGTGTCCAACAGAGTAAATCTAATGACCGAATCATTTGCCGAACTGTTTGAAGCCAGCCAGGCCAACCTGGCCAAGCTGAAGCCGGGCGCCATCGTCAGCGGTACCGTTGTTGAAGTCCGCGGCGACGTCGTGGTGATCAACGCCGGGCTGAAGTCGGAAGGCATCGTGCCGATCGAACAGTTCCGTAACGACGCTGGCGAAATCGATGTTGCCGAAGGCGACATCGTCAAGGTCGCCCTCGACTCGATCGAGAACGGCTTCGGTGAAACCGTCCTGTCGCGCGAGAAGGCCAAGCGCGCGATGGTGTGGGACGAGCTGGAAGAAGCGTTGGAAAAGAACGAAACCATCACCGGTCGCATCAGCGGCAAGGTCAAGGGTGGTTTCACCGTGGACATCAAGGATGTCCGCGCCTTCCTGCCGGGTTCCCTGGTCGATGTGCGCCCCGTGCGCGATCCGGCCTACCTGGAAGGCAAGGAGCTGGAATTCAAGCTCATCAAGCTTGACCGCAAGCGCAACAACGTCGTGGTCTCGCGCCGCGCTGTCGTCGAAAGCGAGCACTCGGAAGAGCGCGAGCAGCTGATGGACAAGCTGCAGGAAGGCGCGATCCTGAAGGGTGTCGTCAAGAACCTGACCGATTACGGCGCATTCGTGGACCTGGGCGGTATCGACGGCCTGCTGCACATCACCGACATGGCATGGAAGCGCGTGCGCCATCCGTCCGAAGTCGTGAACGTCGGCGACGAGCTGGACGTGCGCGTGCTGAAGTTCGACCGCGAGCGCAACCGCGTTTCGCTGGGCCTGAAGCAGCTGGGCGAAGATCCGTGGGATAACATCGCCCGTCGTTACCCGGCCAACAGCCGCGTGTTCGGCAAGGTCTCCAACGTCACCGATTACGGCGCATTCGTCGAAATCGAGCCGGGCGTCGAAGGTCTGGTGCACGTTTCCGAGATGGATTGGACCAACAAGAACGTCAACCCGTCCAAGGTTGTGCAGGTCGGTGACGAAGTTGAAGTCATGGTCCTGGACGTCGACGAGGAGCGTCGCCGCATCTCGCTGGGCATGAAGCAGGTTGCCGCCAATCCGTGGGAAACCTTCGCTGCCACCCACAAGAAGGGTGACAAGGTGTCGGGCCAGATCAAGTCGATCACCGACTTCGGCATCTTCATCGGCCTGGACGGCGGCATCGACGGCCTGGTTCACCTGTCCGACATCAGCTGGGCGACCACTGGCGAAGACATCGTTCGCAACTTCAAGAAGGGCGACAACCTGGACGCAGTCGTCCTGGCCGTCGATCCGGAGCGCGAGCGCATTTCGCTGGGCGTCAAGCAGCTGGAGCAGGATCCGTTCGGCCAGTACATGGCGACCAATCCGAAGGGCTCCAAGGTCGAAGGCGTGGTGAAGGAAGTCGACGCCAAGGGCGCGATCATCGAGCTGTCCGACGGCATCGAAGGCTATGTTGCAGCTCGCGACATCGCCAACGAGCGTGTCGACGACGCGACCCAGCACCTGAAGGTCGGCGACAAGGTTGAAGCCAAGTTCGTGGGCATGGATCGCAAGGGTCGTACCCTGCAGCTGTCGATCAAGGCCAAGGACGACGCGGAAATGCGCGAAGTGCTGGAGGAATACCAGTCCTCTTCGGCTTCCAGCGGCACCACCCAGCTGGGCGCGCTGCTGCGTGCACAGCTGAACGGCAACAAGTCCGAGTAATATCGGCCTTACGCTGTTCGTTGTTTCCTGGACGGCCCGGGCACTGCCCGGGCCGTTTCAGGCTGAGATGCCCCTGATGTGAGCCGGTAATGACCAAATCCGAACTGATCGAAATCCTTGCGCGCCGGCAGGCGCACCTGAAGGCCGATGATGTCGATCTGGCGGTCAAGTCATTGCTGGAAATGATGGGGGGCTCACTGTCGGCCGGCGATCGCATCGAGATCCGCGGCTTCGGCAGCTTTTCGCTGCACTACCGTCCGCCGCGCCTGGGTCGGAACCCGAAGACCGGCGAATCGGTTGCCCTGCCGGGCAAGCATGTCCCTCATTTCAAGCCAGGCAAGGAATTGCGCGAGCGGGTCAGCAGTGTGCTGCCGCTGGACGCAGATCCGGCCTGAGCCATCCGTCGCGCGACTTCGTGCGAATCCCACCACGAGTCGGATAAGCTACGGCCTCCTGCCAATGGAGCTGTCGCATGAAAGTTTTTCGTCTGCTGGTCCTGCTGGCGGTTCTGATCCTTGGTCTGATCATCGGTGCGGTCAACATGACGGCCATGTCGATCAACCTGCTGTTTACCCAATTGAACACGTCCGTCGGCGTGGCGCTGATTGCCGCCCTGCTGATCGGTGTCGTGGTCGGCGCTGGCCTGGTGCTTGTAAGCGTGGTCATTCCGCTCTACAGCCAGCTGCGCCGTGCCAACAAGTCGGCGGTTGCACCGTCGACGCCGGTGGCCCCCTCCCAATCTTTTGATGGACGTTGATCGAAGATGGAATTCGTTTCCGAGTGGTTCTGGTTCTTCCTCTGTCTTCCGTTGGCGGCTCTGGCCGGCTGGGTGATCGGACGCCGCGGTGGTCAACGCCACGGTGACAACCAGGTCAGCCACCTGTCCAGCACCTATTTCCGTGGCCTGAACTACCTGCTCAACGAGCAGCCGGACAAGGCCATCGAACTGTTCCTGCACATCGCCGAGCTGGACAAGGAAACCTTCGAGACCCAGGTCGCGTTGGGTCATCTGTTCCGTCGCCGTGGTGAAGTGGATCGCGCGATCCGTCTGCACCAGGGGCTGGTCAACCGCCAGGACCTGAGCGACGCGCAGCGCGTGCAGGCGCTGCTGGCACTGGGCGAGGACTATATGAAGTCCGGCCTGCTGGACCGTGCCGAAACCGTGTTCACCGAACTGGCGCAGCTGGATCAGCGCGCACCGCAGGCACTCAAGCACCTGATCGGCATCTACCAGGCCGAGCGCGACTGGGAAAAGGCGATCGACAACGCTACCCGCTTCGAAGATGTCACCGGCGAGCCGATGGGCAAGCTGATCGGACAGTTCGAATGCGAGCTCGCCGAGCGCTTCCGTGGTGCGGGCAAGCTGGAAGAGGCGAGGGCGGCCATCGCCCGCGCCTACCAGGCCGATGCCATGTCGGTCCGTGCCGGCATCATCGAGGGTCGCCTGGAAACCGATGCAGGCAATGCCGAGGCCGCCGTGCGCGCCTTCGAGCGTGCTGCCCGCAACGATCCGGAATACCTGCCGGAAGTGCTGCCGGCACTGATGGAGAATTACCGCAAGGTCGGCGACCTGGGCGGCGCGCGCGCCTTCCTGTCCGAGATGACCGAGCACTACCGCGGTATCGCCCCGGTACTGGCCCTGACCCGCCTGATGGAAGAGCAGGAAGGTGTCGCGCCTGCCCGTGCCTACCTCGGCCGCCAGCTGAAGGATCGCCCGTCGGTGCGTGGCGAATCGGCACTGATCGACCTCACCCTGGCCGAGGGCGCAGATTCCACTGCCACCCTGCACGACCTCAAGCACATCACCGACCAGTTGCTGGTGCGCAATCCTGCCTACCGCTGTACCCGCTGCGGATTTGGCGCGCGCACCCATCACTGGCAATGCCCGAGCTGCAAGGAGTGGGGTACGGTCAAGCCGCTGCTGAATTACGCGGTGCTCTGATCATGCCCTGGCTCGTGATGGCCGCGTTGCTGGGCGTGGCCCTGCTCAGCGCGGCGTTGACCTGGGCGGCGCGCGTGTATGCCCTGCGCAGGCAGTTGCTGGACCAGCCCGGCGAGCGCCGCAGCCACAGTGTCGCCACCCCGCGTGGTGGCGGCATCGCCATCGTGATCAGTCTGCTGGTTGCTGCGGCCGTGGCCGCTTGCGTCTGGCCGGGCGCTGCGCTCAGCCTCGCTGTCGCCGGTCTCGGCCTGTTGCTGGTCGCCGGCATCGGCTGGTGGGATGACCATCGACCGCTGCCAGCCATGCGCCGGTTGCTGGTGCATTTCCTCGCCGCCGCCCTGCTGGCGGGGCTGGTCAAGATGCACGGCGGCGGCTGGTTGTTGAGCCTGTTGGTGCTGTTCTTCACCGCCTCGCTGATCAACATCTGGAACTTCATGGATGGGATCAACGGGATCGCCAGCAGTCAGGCGGTCATCGTTGCGCTGGGCTTCGCGACGGTGCTGCCCTGGCCCTATTCGCTGGTGGCCATCGTGCTTGGCCTGGCCTGCCTGGGTTTTCTGCCATTCAATTTCCCGCAGGCGCGGATCTTCATGGGTGATGTCGGCAGTGGCGCGCTGGGTTATGCCGTGGCGGTGGTGCTGGCCGTCGCTGCAGTGCACACCGACATCAACTGGATCCTGCTGCTGCTGCCGTTGTCCGCCTTCCTTGTGGACGCGGGCTTCACGCTGTTGGCGCGCATGCTTTCCGGGCAACGCTGGATGGAACCCCACACCCAGCATGTCTACCAGCGCGCGGTCCAGGCAGGAGCCAGCCACGCTCTGGTGACAGGGATGTACTTTGTTTTGGGCCTGTTCAGTATTACAGTGTTCAATATCTGCACCAATTTGCAGCCGAGGTGGGAGGCTGTCGTAGCGGTCGCGTGGTTTGTCGCGCTGACCCTGCTGTGGCTACTCCTGCGCAATGGATTGCGCCACCGATAAGGAATTACTCGATCTATGTCTTCACCCTGGCGGGACAGAATCCTCGGCCTGATGCCGCGTACGGCCATCGTCTGCCACGACTTGTTCATGGTATGGGCCTGTTGGCAGCTGTTGCATGCGGGTCGCTACTCGATCCTCGCCGACGCTCCCGCATTGCCGCTGTGGAACGTGGATACCACGCTGGTGCTGGCGCTGCAGGGCCTGGTGTTCTGGCGTATCGGCCTCTATCGCGGCCTGTGGCGTTTTGCCAGCGTCAGCGACCTGCTGAACATCTTCAAGGCCAGCTTCATCGGCCTGATCGCCATTGTTCTGGTGCTGGCCTGGAAGCGCTTCAACGGCGTGCCGATGTCGGTGCTGGTGATCTATCCGTTCGCGCTGTCGGCACTGCTGGGCGCGCCGCGCCTGTTGTACCGCGCGTGGAAGGACTACCAGTCGCTGCAGTCCGATTCGACCGCGCGCCGGGTGCTGATTCTCGGCGCCGGCCAGGCTGCTGAAACCCTGGTGCGCGACCTGCGCCGATCCGGCAATTTCGAGCCGGTCGGCCTGCTTGATGATGCACCGCACCTGCGTGGCGCCAAGCTGCAGAGCCTGCCGATCCTGGGCACGCTGGACGACGCACCGGCGGTGGCCCGCGAGACCGCGGCCAAGCTGCTGGTGATTGCCATGCCCTCGCTGGATGCCGTCGGCATGCAGCGCGTGGTGGCCATCTGCGAGAGCACTGGCATTCCGTTCCGGACCGTGCCCAAGCTCAGCGACATCCTGCAGGGACAGTCGCTGCCGGGCCAGTTGAAGGAAGTGGCGATCGAAGATCTGCTCGGGCGCAAGCCGATCATGCCGGACTGGAACCTCATCCGCGGCTGGTTGGGCGGGCGCACGGTGATGGTGACCGGCGCCGGTGGCTCGATCGGATCCGAGTTGTGCCGCCAGTGTGCGCGCCACGGTGCGGGTCGTATCGTGCTGCTGGAGATCAGCGAACTGCTGCTGTTGACCATCGAAGGCGAGCTGCGCCGCAGCTTCCCCGATGTCGAGATCGAAGCCGTGCTCGGTGACTGTGGCGATCCCGCAGTGATCCGCCATGCGTTGTCGCTGCACCCGGTGGACACCGCTTTCCATGCGGCTGCCTACAAGCATGTGCCGGTGCTGGAGCGTCAGCTGCGCGAAGCCGTGCGCAACAACATCCTGGCCACCGAGAACGTGGCCCGCGCCTGTCTGGAAGCGCGCGTCGAGCACTTTGTGTTCATTTCGACCGACAAGGCGGTGGACCCGGTCAATGCGCTGGGCGCCAGCAAGCGCTATGCGGAGATGATCTGCCAGAGCCTGGACCAGAAGTCCACACACACCCGTTTCGTGACCGTGCGCTTCGGCAACGTGCTGGCGTCGGCCGGCAGCGTGGTGCCGTTGTTCCGCGAGCAGATCCTCAAGGGCGGGCCGGTCACGGTGACCGATCCGGAGGTCAGCCGCTATTTCATGACGATTCCCGAGGCGTGCCAGCTGATCCTGCAGGCGGCCGCGTCGGCGTCGCACGGCGCGATCTACACCTTGGACATGGGCGAGCCTGTGCCGATCCGGGTGCTGGCCGAACAGATGATCCGCCTGGCGGGCAAGCAGCCCTACAAGGAAATTCCGATCATCTATACCGGCCTGCGCCAGGGCGAGAAGCTGCACGAGACGCTGTTCTATTCCGACGAGGACTACCGGCCGACCGCGCACCCGAAGATCCTCGAGGCCGGCGTCCGTTCGTTCTCGCGGGACATCGTGCTGGGCAACGTGCCGAAGCTGCGCGAGGCCATTGCCCGGTACGACATCGATACGATCCAGGAAATCCTGTTTGCGACCATGCCGGAATTCTCGCCAATCGAACAGGATGCTTACATTTCATCCGCTAAGGTTGTGCCCTTTCCGGCACGTGAGGCCAACAGGCACCAATGAGCAAGCGCATTCGCAAGGCGGTATTCCCGGTAGCGGGTCTGGGCACGCGTTTTCTTCCGGCGACCAAGACGGTGCCGAAGGAGATGCTGCCGATCATCGATCGGCCGCTGATCCAGTACGCCGTGGATGAGGCGATCGAAGCAGGCTGTGACACCCTGGTGTTCATCACCAACCGTTACAAGCACGCCGTCGCCGACTATTTCGACAAGGCCTACGAACTGGAGCAGAAGCTCGAGCGCGCGGGCAAGCACGAACAGCTCGAATTGATCCGCCATGTGCTGCCGGAAGGCGTGCGCGCGATCTTCGTCACCCAGGCCGAGGCTCTGGGCCTGGGCCATGCGGTGCTGTGCGCCAAGGCGGTCATCGGTGACGAGCCGTTCGCCGTGCTGTTGCCAGATGATCTGATCTGGAACCGCGGCGCGGGTGCACTGAAGCAGATGGCCGACCTCAACGAAGCCAGCGGCGCCAGCGTGATCGCCGTGGAAGACGTGCCACACGACCAGACGGCCAGCTACGGCATCGTTGCTACCGAGGCGTTCGATGGCCGCAAGGGGCGTATCTCGCAGATCGTGGAGAAGCCCAAGCCGGAAGACGCGCCGAGTGATCTGGCTGTGGTGGGGCGCTACGTGTTGAGCCCGAAGATCTTCGAGCTGCTTGAGCAGACCCGGACCGGTGCCGGTGGCGAGATCCAGCTGACCGATGCGATCGCCGAACTGCTGAAGACCGACGAGGTCGATGCCTATCGTTTCGAGGGCACCCGTTTCGACTGCGGCACCCATCTGGGGCTGGTCGAGGCGACGATCCGCTTTGCGCTGGACAACCCGAAGCTGGCCGGGCCGGCGCGGGAGAAGCTGGCGGCGATGCTGGCGGAGTAAGGGTTTTTCGAGCGCTCCGGCAGCGCCTTCCTGCATAGCTGGGGGAGGCGCAGGCAGGCCGCTGCAGGACACGCCGTAAACCCATCCTTGGGGGCTCGATGGCGCCATCCATGGCGCCAACGGTCCTGCAGCGGCCTGCCCACGCCTCTCGACAGTTTCCTGCGGGCGCGGACGGGCAGGGCGGAATCAAAGGCAGAAGCAAGAGCAAAAAGGCAGCCATTGGCTGCCTTTTTTCGTGGGTTGGGGTCGGATCCCTTTGCGCAGCAAAGGGCTCTGACCCCAAGGCCGAAAGCATCCACGCATGGCGTGGATCTACTACCTTTGCTCACCCCTCCGCCGCGCGGAATGTTGGGTGGCGCGGGTGGGTGAGGCTGGCCGGGACTGTCAGCGGCATGGGCCCGAGGTGCACCTCGGGCGGGTTGGGCAGGACGCCCAACCCCGGTCTTGCCGTGTGCGCAGGACAGCGCACACGAGCAAGCCGCTGCCAAGCCCCCAGGGACGGGTTTACGGCGTGTCCCGGGCAGCCTCACCCGCCCGGGCCTTCCGCAAACCGACAGGTCCGCCGGCAACGCCTTGAACCTTACAGCGCCTCGAAAATGCCCGCCGCACCCATGCCGGTGCCGATGCACATCGTCACCATGCCGTACTTCTGCTGGCGACGGCGCAGGCCGTGCAGCAGGGTCGCGGTACGGATCGCGCCGGTCGCACCCAGCGGATGGCCCAGCGCAATCGCGCCGCCCAGCGGGTTGACCTTGCTCGGGTCCAGGCCGCAGTCACGGATCACGGCCAGCGACTGCGCGGCGAAGGCTTCGTTGAGCTCGATCCAGTCCAGCTGGTCCTGGGTCAGGCCGGCCTGCTTCAGTGCCTTCGGAATCGCGGCGATCGGGCCGATGCCCATCACTTCCGGGCGCACGCCGGCCACCGAGAAGCTGACGAAACGGGCAAGCGGGGTCAGGCCGTAATCCTTGATCGCCTGTTCCGACGCCAGCAATACCGCACCGGCACCATCGCTCATCTGCGAGGAGTTGCCGGCAGTGACGGTGCCGCCGAACTGGCCGTTGCGGAACACCGGGCGCAGCTTGGCCAGGCCTTCAGCGGAGGAATCCGGACGCGGGCCTTCGTCGGTGTCGGCCACCTTGTTGCGGGTGATGATGCGCTTGCCGTCGGCGAGGTCGGGCTGGTGCGAGACGATCTCGTACGGGCTGATCTCATCCTTGAAGTCGCCATTCTGGATGGCGGCCATGGCCTTCTGGTGCGAGGCCAGGGCGAACGCGTCCTGTTCTTCGCGTGAGACCTTCCACTCTTCAGCGACCTTCTCGGCGGTGATGCCCATGCCGTAGGCGATGGCGACGTGGTCGTTGTCGAACACGCTCGGGGCCATCGCGATCTTGTTGCCCATCATCGGCACCATCGACATCGATTCGGTGCCGCCGGCCAGCATCAGGTCGGCGTTGCCAAGGCGGATCGCGTCGGCCGCCTGCGCCACGGCCTGCAGGCCGGAGGAGCAGAAGCGGTTCACGGTCTGCGCGGCGATGGTGTTCGGCAGGCCGGCCAGCAGCACGCCGATGCGGGCCACGTTCATGCCCTGCTCGGCTTCGGGCATCGCGCAGCCGATGATCGCGTCATCGATGCGGTTGACGTCCACGCCCGGCGCCTGCGCCACGACGCTGCGCAGCACGTGGGCGAGCATGTCGTCGGGGCGGGTGTTGCGGAACATGCCCTTGGGCGCCTTGCCAACCGGGGTACGGGTGGCGGCGACGATGTAGGCGTCCTGGATTTGCTTGGTCATTGCAGTGATCTCTCGAAGTTTTGTACCGGTGTGCCCACCAAGGTGGGCACCTACCAGAAGCAGGGGGTGGTGCCGACCTGGGGCCGGCACCCGCCATCAATCAGTTGCGCAGCGGCTTGCCGGTCTTGAGCATGTGCGCGATGCGGGCCTGGGTCTTTTCCTGCTGGGCCAGTTCGACGAAGTGCTTGCGCTCCAGGGTCAGCAGCCACTCTTCGTCGACCAGGGTGCCGCGGTCGACCTTGCCGCCGCACAGCACGGTGGCGATGCGCTCGGCGATCTCGTAGTCGTACGGGCTGATGAAGCGGCCTTCCAGCATGTTGACCAGCATCATCTTGAAGGTCGCGATGCCGACGTCACCGGCCACCTGGATGCGGCGTGCCGGCAGCGGCGGACGGTAGCCCGCTTCGGCCAGGGCGCGTGCTTCGGCCTTGGCGATGTACAGGGCCTCGTAGCTGTTGAACACCACCTTGTCGGTGCTGCGCAGCAGGCCCAGTTCCTGGGCGTTGACCGCCGAGTTGGACACCTTGGCCATCGCCACGGTCTCGAAGGTCTTCTTCAGTTCGGCGAACACGTCACCGCCCGGGCCAGCGGCCTGCGAGGCACGCACGGCCAGCTCCTTCAGGCCGCCGCCTGCCGGCAGCAGGCCGACGCCGGCTTCGACCAGACCAATGTAGCTTTCCAGGAAGGCCACGGTCTTGGCGCTGTGCATCTGGAACTCGCAGCCGCCACCCAGGGCCAGGCCACGCACCGCAGCCACCACCGGCACCAGCGAGTACTTGATGCGCTGGCTGGTGCGCTGGAAGTTGTGCACCATCGCTTCGAACTGGTCGACCTTGCCGGCCTGCAGCAGGCCGAGCGCGCCGGCCAGATCGGCACCGGCGGAGAAGGGCTCCTTCTGCTGCCAGATCACCAGGCCCTGGAAGTCCTTCTCGGCGCGGGTGACGCATTCCTGCAGGCCATCCAGCACGTGGTCGGACACGGTGTTCATCTTGGTCTTGAAGCTGACCACGGCGATGCCATCGCCGTCGTGCCACATGCGCAGGCCGTCGTTCTCGAACACGGTCTCGCCCGGCGCGAACTTCTCACCCAGCAGCGGATCGGGGAAGCGCTGGCGCTGGTACACCGGCAGCGACGAACGCGGCAGCTTGGCGTTGCGCGACGGGCTGTAGCTGCCCTCGGCGGCATGCACGCCGTCACGGCCGTCAAATACCCAATCCGGCAGCGGGGCGTTGCTCATGCTCTTGCCGGCCACGATGTCATCGGCAATCCACTGCGCGACCTGCTTCCAGCCGGCAGCCTGCCAGGTTTCGAACGGGCCCAGCGACCAGCCGTAGCCCCAGCGGATGGCCAGATCGACGTCGCGCGCGGTCTCGGCGATGTCGGCCAGGTGGTAGGCGCTGTAGTGGAACAGGTCGCGGAAGGTCGCCCACAGGAACTGCGCCTGCGGGTGCTGGCTCTCGCGCAGCTTGGCGAACTTCTCGGCCGGGTTCTTGACCTTCAGGATCTCGACCACTTCCGGTGCGGCGGCGCGGTCGGCCGGACGGTAGTCCTGCTTTTCCAGGTCCAGCACCACGATGTCCTTGCCGACCTTGCGGAAGATGCCGGCGCCGGTTTTCTGGCCCAGTGCGCCCTTGGCGATCAGCGCGTCCAGCCACTTCGGCGACTTGAAGAATTCATGCCACGGGTCGTTGGGCAGGGTATCGCCCATGGTCTTGATGACGTGGGCCATGGTGTCCAGGCCGACCACGTCGGAGGTGCGGTAGGTCGCCGACTTCGGGCGGCCGACCAGCGGGCCGGTCAGGCCGTCCACTTCGTCGAAGCCCAGGCCGAATTCCTGGGTGTGGTGGATGGTGGACAGGATCGAGAACACGCCGATGCGGTTGCCGATGAAGTTCGGGGTGTCCTTGGCGTACACGACGCCCTTGCCCAGGGTGGTGACCAGGAACGCTTCCAGGCCTTCCAGCACGCTGGCGTCGGTGGTGGTGGCCGGGATCAGCTCGGCCAGGTGCATGTAGCGCGGCGGGTTGAAGAAATGCACGCCGCAGAAGCGGTGGCGCAGCTGTTCGGGCAGCACGTCGGCCAGCTTGTTGATGCCCAGGCCCGAGGTGTTGGAGGCCAGCACGGCGTGGTCGGCCACGAACGGGGCGATCTTCTTGTACAGGTCCTGCTTCCAGTCCATGCGCTCGGCGATGGCCTCGATGATCAGGTCGCAGTCCTTCAGCTGTTCCAGGCCGGTCTCGTAGTTGGCCGGGGTGATGGCTTCGGCCAGCGACTTGCTGGCCAGCGGCGCCGGGCTCAGCTTGCCGAGGTTGGCGATCGACTTCAGCACGATGCCATCGGCCGGACCTTCCTTGGCAGGCAGGTCGAACAGCACGGTGTCGACGCCGGCATTGGTGAGGTGGGCGGCGATCTGGGCACCCATGACGCCGGCACCCAGCACGGCGGCGCGGCGGACTAGCAGGGAATTGGACATGGTGTAGGGCCTTTGTTGGTCAGCAGTTACTGGGTGGAATCAATGGAAGCGGGCGGTGCGCTGTCGCGTGCGGCGGCGCGGAACCCGGCTTCGGCGAAATGGATCAGCTCATGGGCGGCATGGGCACGATGCGCCGCTTCGGTGACACCGGCGGGTCGCTTGATCAGCCCGAAGTCGGCCATGGCGTAGGTGAGCGAACCGGCGAGGAAGTCCAGGCGCCAGTAAAGCTCTTCCTTGCTCAGGCCCGGCACGCACTCGGCGATGGCCTTGCCGAACGCGCGCAGCACGTGGCCGTAGTGGTCGGACAGGAACTTGCGCAGGTTGTCGTTCTTTTCGGCGTAGGCCCGGGCGATCACGCGGACGAAGGCGCCGCCGTTCTGGCGGTCCTGGGCCAGTGCCAGGGCCGGCTCGACGAAGGCGGCGAGCACCGGCCGCAGTTGCCCGGGGTGTTCGTTGCGGGCACGCTCAAGCTGGGCCAGGCGGGCGCCGGTCATCTCGTCCATGCGGCGGCGGAACACCTCGTTGACCAGGTTTTCCTTGGAGCCGAAGTGGTAGTTGACCGCAGCGATGTTGACGTCGGCCTGGCTGGTGACCTGGCGCAGCGAGGTGCCGGCGAAGCCGTGCTGGGCGAACAGCTCCTCGGCGGCGCCGAGGATCCGGTCCTTGGTCGAGAAGTGGGCGGGCTTGGCCATCGGGCGGGCGGACCTTAATCAAACGATTGTTTGATACTAGAACCAGACGGTACCGTATGGCATTTTGCAGTGCAGCAAAAATGCCTTGGCTGGTCAGAATCCGCTCAGGTGGGTGAATGGGGGTAGTGCCGGCCGCTGGCCGGCAGCCCCGAGGTTGAATGGCGGCCAATGCCGGCCAGTGGCCGGCACTACCACCCTGCCGCGTTATCTTTTACAATCCGCGCACGTTTATCAGGCTAAGCCCGCGTTTCGACGCGGCTTTTTTTTTGTTACCCTTCGGGCCATCAGCGGCCCGATTCCATTGGAGACATCCCATGGCGCTGGAGCGCACCCTTTCGATCATCAAGCCGGACGCCGTTGCCAAGAACGTCATCGGCGAAATCTACGCCCGCTTCGAAAAGGCCGGCCTGAAGGTCGTGGCCGCCAAGTACAAGCAGCTGTCGCGTCGTGAAGCCGAAGGCTTCTACGCCGTGCACCGCGAGCGTCCGTTCTTCAACGCACTGGTCGAGTTCATGATCTCCGGCCCGGTGATGATCCAGGCCCTGGAAGGCGAGAACGCCGTCCTGGCCCACCGCGACCTGCTGGGCGCCACCAACCCGAAGGAAGCCGCTGCGGGCACCATCCGCGCCGACTTCGCCGAATCCATCGATGCCAATGCCGCCCACGGCTCGGACTCGGTCGAGAATGCCGCGATTGAAATCGCGTACTTCTTCGCCGCCACCGAAGTCGTCTCGCGCTGAGAGTAATGCCGTGAACGAGGTCGTACAGAAAATCGCCATCCAGCCGCTGCCGAAGTCGGCACCCACGGCTGGCAAGCAGAACCTGCTCGACCTCGATCGCGCGGGCCTGGAGAAGTTTTTCGTCGAGGTTCTCGGCGAGAAGAAGTTCCGCGCCCATCAGGTGATGAAGTGGATCCACCATCGCTACGTCACCGAGTTCGATGAGATGACCGACCTCGGCAAGGTCCTGCGCGCCAAGCTGCAGGAGCATGCCGAGGTCCTCGTCCCGAACATCATCTTCGACAAGCCCTCCGCCGACGGCACCCACAAGTGGCTGCTGGCGATGGGCGTGGATGGCAAGAACGCCATCGAGACCGTGTACATCCCCGACAAGACCCGCGGCACGCTGTGCGTGTCCTCGCAGGTCGGTTGTGGCCTGAACTGCACGTTCTGCTCCACCGCCACCCAGGGCTTCAACCGCAACCTGACCACCGCCGAGATCATCGGCCAGGTGTGGATCGCGGCGCGCCACCTGGGCAACGTGCCGCACCAGATGCGCCGCCTCACCAACGTGGTGATGATGGGCATGGGCGAGCCGCTGATGAATTTCGACAACGTCGTGCGCGCCATGAGCGTGATGCGCGACGATCTGGGCTACGGCCTGGCCAACAAGCGCGTGACCCTGTCGACCTCCGGCCTGGTGCCGCAGATCGACCGCCTGTCCACCGAAAGCGACGTGTCGCTGGCGGTGTCGCTGCATGCGCCGAACGACGAGCTGCGCGAGACCCTCGTGCCGCTCAACAAGAAGTATCCGATCGCCGAGCTGATGGCTTCGTGCGCACGTTACCTGCGCGCCAACAAGCGCCGCGAATCGGTCACCTTCGAATACACCCTGATGAAGGGCATCAACGACAAGCCCGAGCATGCCCGCGAGCTGGCCCGCCTGATGCGCCAGTTCGACAACGCGGTGCAGGCCAAGGATTCGGGCAAGGTCAACCTGATCCCGTTCAACCCGTTCCCGGGCACCCGCTACGAGCGTTCCGAAGAGGCGCATATCCGCGCTTTCCAGAAGATCCTGCTCGACAGCAACGTGCTGACGATGGTGCGCCGTACCCGTGGCGACGATATCGACGCCGCCTGCGGACAGCTCAAGGGCCAGGTGATGGATCGCACCCGCCGCCAGGCTGAGTTCAACAAGACACTGCAGGCAGGGAAGGGGAGCGATGCCGCGGCCTGATCGCTTCTGGCTGGCACTGCTTGCAGGCGTGCTGGCCCTCTCGGTCACCGCTTGCAAGTCGCAACCCAAAGCCAAGCTGGGCCCCAGCCAGGCGACGGTCTATTCGGTCCGCGACCCCGAAGGTGTTCGCCGGCAGGTCCGCGCCGCGGATCTGCTTGCCCTGGCTGTCCGCGACATGCAGAGCGGCAACCTGGATGCTGCCGAGCGCAAGACGCGCGACGCGATCAAGCTGACCCCTGCTGACCCCGATGCCCTGGTGCTGCTGGCCGGCATCGATGATCAGCGTGGCCGCACCCGGCAGGCCGGGGAAGGCTTCCGCATGGCCGCCGAGCTGGCGCCGCAGCGGGGTGACGTACTCAATAATTATGGTGCTTGGCTGTGCCAGAACGGGCAGGCCGCCGAGTCGTTGGCCTGGTTCGACCGTGCGCTGCAGGCGCCCAACTACACCACGCCGGCCGAGGCGCAGGCCAACGGCGGCAGCTGTGCGTTGGACGCTGGCCAGCTTGAACGTGCCGAACGCAACCTGCGTGCCGCCCTGTCCCAGGTGCCTGGCAACCCGGTCGCGCTGGAGGCAATGGCCCAGCTGAGCTTCCGCCGCGGTCAGTTCATGGAGGCCCGCGCCTTCGCCGAACGTAGGATTGCGGCTGCACCGGCCACGCGTTCCGTGTTACAACTTGCGTCTCAAATCGAGGCGCGGCTGGGTGATCAGGCGGCATCTGATCGCTATCTTCAGCGGATTCGACAGGAATTTCCGCAGGACGCGGGCTCCTAACTCCAGGGTTGATGCATTGTGATTGATGACCAGACTGTGAGCGATCTCGAGACTGTGGCCGGCTGCGGCACCCGCCTGCGCCAGGCCCGCGAGGCCGCCGGACTGACCCTCGAAGACGTCGGCCAGCGCCTGCGCATGCCGGTTCAAGTGGTGAAGTCGCTCGAGCAGGAGCAGTGGCAGAAGCTCGGTGCGCCGGTGTTCGTGCGCGGCCAGCTGCGCAGCTATGCCCGCCTGCTCGGTGTCGACGTCAGCGAACTGCTGGAACAGGCCCAGGTTGGCCCGGTGGTTCCGCCGACCCTGGTCAGTCACACCCATACCCCGCGTGCGCGCCGCATTGCCGAGAATCTCGGCCGCCGTGCGCTGTATGTCGGTATTACCGCCGTGCTGGCCGTCCCGGTCTGGTTCGCCACCCGTGGCCACTTCGATGGCGTCGCGCCCTCGCCGAACACCGCCTCGCTGGACGTGATCCCGGCCGCCGTACCGGTAACCCCGGCTGGTCCCGGGTCCGCCGCCGCGGCGCCCGCCGAAGTGGCGGCCGCACCTGTCGTCAAGCCGACTGCTACCCCCTACGTTGCCTCGCTGGCCCCGGTGCCGCGCGCTGCGCCGGCCGCTGCCGCCAATCTGGACATGCAGTTCAGTGGCGACAGCTGGGTCGATATCGCCGGTCCGGATGGCGGCAGCGTCGAGAAGGCGTTGATCAAGGCGGGCGAGACCCGCAGCTTCACCCCCGGCCAGGTGGCCCGGGTCACCTTGGGCAACGCCTCGGCGGTCCAGGTTCAGCAGAATGGCGCTATCGTCGATCTGACGCCCTATCAGCGAGCCAACGTGGCACGCTTTCAGGTATCCTCTGAAGGCTCCGTTGTCCCGGTTTCACACTGAGGCGCGGTTTCACCACCTTCGATAATCCCAATAGTCCCTCCCGATGGGCGGGGCGAGAGTACGCATGGCGATCGACGACCTGCTCGACGAGCACGAACAAAGTGAACGCGTCCGCAGCTGGCTGCGGAAGAATGGTGCCAGCATCCTCGGTGGCGTAGTCATCGCCATCGGTGCCATTGCCGGCTGGCAGTGGTACCAGAAGGATCAGGGCGGCAAGCTGGCCTCGGCCAATGTCGAGTACCAGAAGGCCCTGGTGGGCCTGCAGCAGAACAAGCTCGACGACGCTGCGAAGGCGGTCAAGGCGCTGGAGGCTGGCCCGTCCAGCATCTACGGCGACCTGGCTGCGCTGCAGCTGGCCAAGGCCCAGGTCGATGCCGGCAAGAATGAAGAGGCGCTGGCCACCCTGCGCGCGGTGAAGGTCGAAGGCGACCTGCAGCGCGTGGTCGACCAGCGCGTGGCACGCCTGCTGGTGGCTACCGGCAAGGGCGATGAAGCGATCAAGCTGCTGGGCAGCGCCACCGACAGCAGCAGCCTGGAAATCCATGGCGATGCGCTGATGGCGCAGGGCAAGCGTGACGCGGCCCGCGAACAGTATGAGAAGGCGCTGAAGACGCTGGACGTGGCAGCGCCGCAGCGGCGACTGCTGGAAACCAAGGTTATGGACGCCGGCGGCACCGTCGCCGCCCCTGCGGAGTCGGTTTGATGAGTCAGAAGGTCATGATCACGCGCGTCGCCACCGTACTCCTGCTCGGTATGGCGCTGTCCGGTTGCAGCACCATGAAGGGCTGGTTCGCGGGCAAGGACGCAGCAGCGAAGAAGGCACAGGAGCCGGCGGAACTGGTCAAGTTCGAGCCGACCCTGAAGGTCAACAAGGCCTGGTCGGTCAACCTGGGCAAGGGCGAGCGCCGCATCGGCGTACGCCAGGGCCCGGCAGTGGCCAATGGCCACGTGTTCGCCGCGGCGATCACCGGTGGCGTGCACGCCATCGACCTGCAGACCGGCAAGAAGGTCTGGACCTGGGAGCCGAAGAAGGAAAAGAAGAAGGCCAAGCTGCGGCTGTCCGGTGGTCCGGGCGTCGGCGAGAACCTGGTGGTTATCGGTACCCTCGATGGCCAGGTGATCGCGCTGGACATCAACGATGGCAGCGAGAAGTGGCGCGCACGCGTGCCGAACGAAGTCATCGCCGCACCAGCCATTGCCCAGGGCATGGTCTTCGTGCGCAGCAATGATGGTCGCGTCACCGCGTTCGATGCCGGCAACGGCACCCAGAAGTGGTTCAACCCGAGCGAGCTGCCGGCGCTGACCGTGCGTGGCAACGCGGCGGTGGTGGCCGGTCCGGGCGTGCTGTTCATCGGCAAGGACGAGGGCAGCGTTGCTGCGCTGGCCATGCAGGACGGCCGCACGCTGTGGGACCAGAACGTGGGTACCGGCGAAGGCCGTACCGAGCTGGACCGCATGGCCGACGTCGATGGCGCCCCGGTGCTCGACGGCAATACGCTGTTCGTGAGCAGCTTCAAGAACCAGACCATGGCCATCGAAGGCCCGACCGGTCGCCCGATGTGGGCGCGTGACCACGGCGGTGCCGGCGGTGTGGCGGTGTCTTCGGGCAATGTTTTCGTTACCGACAACAAGGGCGGCGTGTTCGGCCTGGACAAGGCCAGCGGCGCGGCGATGTGGTCGCAGACCGCACTGGCCCGGCGCTCGCTGACCGGTCCGGCGCTGCACGGCGACTACGTGGTGGTCGGTGACTACAAGGGATACCTGCATTGGCTGCAGGCCTCCGATGGCGCGATGGCGGCGCGGGCGAAAAGCGGCGGTGATGCGCTTCTGGCCCAGCCAATCGTCGTCGATGGAGTGCTGCTGGTGCAGAACGTTGATGGCAAGCTGACCGCATTCCGGTTGGCAAATTAATACGGAGTAATCGCGATGCTGCCTTTGGTCGCCCTGGTTGGACGGCCGAATGTCGGCAAGTCGACCATATTCAATGCACTGACCCGTACACGTGACGCCCTGGTCCATGACCAGCCCGGCGTCACCCGGGACCGCAACTATGGCGTCTGCCGGCTTGACGAGGACAACCATTTCCTCGTCGTCGATACCGGCGGCATCGCAGAGGAAGAAGAAGGCCTGGCTGGTGCTACCACGCGCCAGGCCCGCGCTGCCGCTGGCGAAGCTGACCTGATCCTGTTCGTCGTCGATGCCCGCGAGGGTACCTCGGCGATGGACGATGAGATCCTGGCCTGGCTGCGCAAGCTGTCGCGCCCGACGCTGCTGCTGATCAACAAGATCGACGGCACCGACGAGGACACCGTGCGTTCGGAGTTCGCCCGCTACGGCTTCAGCGAGATGCTGACCGTGTCGGCTGCCCATCGCCAGGGCCTGGACGACCTGCTGGACGAGGTCATCCAGCGCCTGCCGGAAGAGGGCAGCGGCGAAGAGCTGGACAACGATCCGAATCGCGTGCGCATCGCCTTCGTCGGCCGCCCCAACGTGGGCAAGTCGACCCTGGTCAACCGCATCCTCGGCGAAGAGCGCATGATCGCCTCGGACGTGCCGGGCACCACCCGCGATTCGATCTCGGTGGACCTGGAGCGTGACGGCCGCGAGTACCGCCTGATCGACACCGCCGGCCTGCGTCGCCGTTCGCGCGTGGACGAGGTCGTCGAGAAGTTCTCGGTGGTCAAGACCATGCAGTCGATCGAGCAGTGCCAGGTGGCCGTGCTGATGCTCGATGCTACCGAAGGCGTGACCGACCAGGACGCCACCGTGCTCGGCGCCGTGCTGGATGCCGGCCGCGCGCTGGTGATCGCGATCAACAAGTGGGACGGCCTGACCGACTACCAGCGTGAGCAGGCCGAAACGATGCTGTCGCTGCGCTTGGGCTTCGTGCCGTGGGCCGAATCGGTGCGCATCTCGGCCAAGCATGGCTCGGGCCTGCGTGAGCTGTTCCGTGCGGTGCACCGCGCGCACGAATCGGCGAACAAGACCTTCACCACCAGCGAAGTGAACAAGGCGCTGGAAGTGGCCTACGAGACCAACCCGCCGCCGACCATCCGCGGCCACGACTCCAAGCTGCGTTACGTGCACCCGGCCGGCGCCAACCCGCCGACCTTCATCGTGCACGGCACCCGCCTGAAGGAACTGCAGGAGTCGTACAAGCGCTACCTGGAGAACTTCTTCCGCAAGCGCTTCAAGCTGATCGGTACGCCGGTGCAGTTCATCTTCCGCGAGGGTGCCAACCCGTACGAAGGCAAGAAGAACGTGCTGACCGAACGGCAGGTCAAGGCCAAGCGGCGCTTGATGAAGCACGTCAAGGGCAAGTGATCCACGAGAAGGCGGCCGCAGGGCCGCCTTTTTCGTTGTGGCGATCCTGTCGGTAGTGCCGGCCGCTGGCCGGCAACCTCAGCCAGGCAGCCCCGGCACCGGAATCCGATAGACCACCGACGCAAACTTCGCGTTCTGCTCGGTGCCGACCACCTGGCCGCCCAGTGCTTCGGCAATCCGCCGGCTGGCCACGTTGTCCACCGCCACCGGGTAGCGATAGCTGACCGCAGCGAGCCGTTCCGCGCACCAGTGGACGACGGCACGCACGGCCTCGCGGCCGTAGCCCTGTCCCTGCTCGCGCTCGCTTATCCAGATGCCAAGCTCGGGTTCGCCCTCGGTAGCGCGGTGCACGGCGGCGATGCCCACAAAGCGTCCGTCCTGCAGATGTCGGATCACGAACGTGTATTCCGAGCCTTGCTCGATCAGGCGCAGCCATTGCTGGCCGATCTTTTCGAATGCCGCAAAAGAGTCCGGCGTGTCGAATGCCATGAAGCGGGTCAGCGTTGGCGTGATGCCGGCGAAGACCTCGGGGCCGTCGGCGCATGAGAACGGCCGGAGCAGCAGGTGCTCGGTCTGTACGGGATTGATCGATGGTTTCACCGGCCAGAGGGTCCTGCGCGCCGTCGGCTCCGTCAACATGGGCCCCGGCTCTACAATGGACGCCATGAGCATTCCAGAGCTTTCCCCCGAGCGGGCGCGCGCGCGCGTGGCCCATGGTGCGGTGCTGATCGACGTGCGCGAGGCGCATGAGCGGGCCGGCGGCATGGCCGAGGGCGCGCGTGGCGTGGCCAAGGATGAACTTCTGGCCGACCCCGCCGCGCACCTGCCTGTGCCGGAACAGGAAATCCTGCTGATCTGCCATAGCGGCAAGCGCTCTGCCGATGCAGCGCAGGCGCTGCTGGATGCGGGCTATACCAACGTCGCCTCCGTTGCCGGCGGGACGGTGGCCTGGCGCGAGCAGGCGCTGCCGCTGGTGCAGCCACTGAGCAGCGCCGCCGACCGCGATTTCTATGACCGCTATTCGCGCCACCTGCTGCTGCCGCAGGTGGGCGAGGCTGGCCAGCGCCGCCTGCAGCAGTCACGGGTGCTGGTGCTGGGCGCGGGCGGCCTGGGCGCGCCGGCCGGGTTCTACCTGGCGGCCGCCGGGGTAGGGCACCTGCGTTTTGCCGACCACGACCGTGTCGAGCGCAGCAACCTGCACCGGCAGATCGTGCATACCGAGGCCAGCGTCGGCCAGCTGAAGGTCGATTCGGCACGTGAGCGGCTGCTGGCGTTGAACCCGTCCATCGAGGTCGAGGCCGTGCCCGAGCGGGTCACCTCGGAGAACGTGGACCGCCTGCTGCAGGACGTCGACGTGGTGCTGGACGGTTCGGACAACTTCCCGTTGCGCTACCTGCTCAACGACGCCTGCATCAAGCACGCCACGCCGATGGTCTACGCCGCCATCGAGCGTTTCGATGGCCAGGTGAGCGTGTTCGATGCCGGCCGCCAGCGTGGCGTGGCGCCGTGCTACCGCTGCCTGTTCCCGGAGCCGCCGCCGCCGGAGTTCGCGCCCAACTGTTCCGAGGCCGGCGTGCTGGGCGTGCTGCCCGGCCTGGCGGGTGTGCTGCAGGCCACCGAGGGGCTGAAGCTGCTGCTGGGCATCGGCGAACCGTTGGTGGGGCGCCTGCTGCGCTTTGACGCGCTGGGCATGCGCTTCCGCGAGACCGGCATCGGGCCGGACCCGCAGTGCCCGGTGTGCGCGCCGGGTGTGCCGTTCCCGGGGTATATCGATTACGCCGCGTTCTGCCGGGGCGGGTGAACCGGTCGGCGCGTCATCCACGCATGGCGTGGATCTACTAATGCGTTGGTAGATCCACGCCATGCGTGGATGGATGCGTCCGGTTTCGGGATGATATTGGGGGTCATCCCTGGCATCGTTCCATCTCCAAGACAATAAAACGCAACACACGTGCTATTGCCGTCATCGGTGTTGCTCTATCGTTGAGGCCGATTTCGATTTCCGGGGAACCCACCGCATGGCGGTAGAAGCAGCGACCAGCGAGCTGGTCAAGGTCGTCGCCCTGTTGGGCGCAGCGGTGGTGATGGTGCCGCTGTTCCGTCGGCTCGGCCTGGGCTCGGTGCTGGGCTACTTCGCCGCCGGCCTGGCGATCGGCCCGTTCGGGCTGGGCTGGTTCTCCGACCCGCAGGCGATCCTGCATACCGCCGAACTCGGCGTGGTCATGTTCCTGTTCGTCATCGGCCTGGAAATGCGGCCCTCGCACCTGTGGAGCCTGCGCAAGGAAATCTTCGGGCTGGGCACGCTGCAGATCGTCACCTGCGCGCTGGTGCTGACCAGCATCGCCAAGCTGTTCGGGCTGCCGTGGCAGATCGCTTTCATCGGCGCCACCGGTTTCGTGCTCACCTCCACCGCAGTGGTGATGCAGCTGCTGGCCGAGCGCGGCGATATCGCGCTGCCATCGGGGCAGAAGATCGTCTCGATCCTGCTGTTCGAAGATCTGCTGATCGTGCCGTTGCTGGCGCTGGTCGCGTGGATGGCGCCGGCGGCCGGCAGTGCCGATGGCGAGGGCTCGCGCTGGATGTCGGTGGCGATCGGCGTGGGCGCCATCGTCGGCCTGGTGCTGGTCGGCCGCTTCCTGCTTAATCCGCTGTTCCGCGTGCTGGCCGAATCGAAAGCGCGCGAAGTGATGACCGCCGCCGCACTGCTGGTGGTGCTGGGCGCGGCGCTGCTGATGCAGCTGTCCGGGTTGTCGATGGCGATGGGCGCGTTCCTGGCCGGTGTGCTGCTGAGCGAATCGACCTTCCGCCACCAGATCGAAGCAGACATCGAACCGTTCCGCGGCATCCTGCTGGGCCTGTTCTTCCTCAGCGTGGGCATGGCGCTGGACCTGGGCGTGGTGGCCGGCAACTGGCCGATGATCCTCGGCCTGGTGGTCGCGCTGATGGCGGCCAAGGCGCTGTGCATCTATGTTGTGGCGCGCTTGATGGGCAGTGACCATGCGCAGGCACTGGACCGTGGCGTGCTGATGGCGCAGGGCGGCGAGTTCGCCTTCGTGCTGTTCTCGGCCGCAGCCAGTGCCGGGGTGATCAGCCTGGACATCAATGCCAACTTCACTGCCGTGGTGGTGCTGTCGATGGCGCTGACGCCGCTGGTGGTGCTGGTCTACAAGCGCGTGGCGCCGACGCCGACCGTCAGCCTGGAAGGCGTGGATACCGCCGATGGCCTGTCCGGCAGCGTGCTGCTGATCGGCTTCGGCCGCTTCGGCCAGGTGGCCAGTCAGTCGCTGCTGGCCCGCGACGTGGACGTGACCATCATCGACAACGATGTGGAGATGATCCACAACGCCGAGCGTTTCGGTTTCAAGATCTATTACGGCGACGGCACCCGGCTGGACGTGCTGCATGCCTCCGGCGCGGGCAGTGCGCGGGCGATTGCGGTGTGCGTGAACAATGCCGAGGACGCCGACCGCATCGTCGAACTTGTCGCGCATCAGTTCCCGCAGGCCAAGCTGCTGGTGCGCTCGTTCGACCGCGAACATTCGCTGCAGTTGATCCATGCTGGCGTGGACTTCCAGATCCGCGAAACGTTCGAGTCGGCACTGCTGTTCGGGCAGGCGGCACTGGTGGAGCTGGGCGCGGACGAAGATGACGCGCGCGAGATTGCCGAGCAGATCCGCGAGCGCGATGCCGAGCGCTTCGAACTGGAAATGGCCGGTGGCAGCCTGAGGGCCGGCGCGCACATGGTGTTCGGCAGCGCGCTGCCGGGTGTGCCGACGCCGACGCCGTTTACCGCGCCCAAGCGCAAGGCACGCACGCTCAATGCGGATGAAGTGCCGGAAGAAGAAGAGGAATGATCTGAAGCATGGTAGTGCCGGCCGCTGGCCGGCAACTGCACGGTGCGTCCTGCGCTCATGAGGTTGCCGGCCAGCGGCCGGCACTACCGAAGCGGCGGCGGCCCGCATTCCCGGTGGGCGAGGGGGCGTGAATCGGGGACAATAGCGTCCCCGCCGCCCCACGCCCGCACCCGATGACCGACTCCGCCCCCCAGCTTCCTGCCCGAATCCTCGATGGCCGCCGTATCGCCGAGGACCTGCTCGACAGCCTGAAGGTGCGGGTCGACGCCCGTGTCGCCGCCGGTGGCAGCCGCCCGGGCCTGGCCGTGGTGCTGGTGGGGGGCGACCCGGCCTCGACCGTGTACGTGCGCAACAAGCGCCGCGCGGCCGAGAAGGTGGGCATCGAGGCCTATGACTACGACCTGCCGGCCGGCACCACCGAGGCCGAGCTGCTCGACCTGATCGACCAGCTCAACGCCGACCCGAAGATCAACGGCATCCTGATCCAGCTGCCGCTGCCGGGCATTCCCGATGCGCGCCGGCTGATCCAGCGCATCGACCCGCGCAAGGACGTGGACGGCTTCCACCCGGAAAACGTCGGCCACCTGGCCCTGCGCGAGTTCGGCCTGCGCCCGTGCACCCCGCGCGGCATCACCACGCTGCTGGGCCACACCGACCAGCCGGTGCGGGGCCGCAACGCCACCATCGTCGGCGTCAGCAACCACGTTGGCCGGCCGATGGGCCTGGAGCTGCTGATTGCGGGTTGCACCGTGACCAGCTGCCACAAATTCACCCCCAAGGACGTGCTGGAACAGGCCGTGCGCAACGCCGACATCCTGGTGGTGGCGGTCGGCCGGCCGGACATCGTGCCGGGCGAGTGGGTGAAGCCGGGCGCGGTGGTGATCGACGTGGGCATCAACCGCTTGGATGACGGCCGTCTGGTGGGCGATGTCGGGTTCGAGGCCGCAGCGCAGCGGGCGAGCTGGATCACCCCGGTACCGGGTGGCGTAGGCCCGATGACCGTGGCCACGCTGATGCAGAACACGTTGGAAGCGGCGGAAGCTGGGGTTTGACGACCCGGTATGCCATCCGAAGGTTCATGAGGTTGCCGGCCAGCGGCCGGCACTACCCGCTTCGGTAGGTGCCCTGAACAGATCTTCGCCCGCGCGACACTGCGTCGCATCTACCCCCTGCCACAGGCCGCGAAAACAGGGTAAAATGTCGCGCTTCCCCACATCTCGGGTATGCCGATGCTGCGCATCCAGGCTGAAGCACTCACTTACGACGACGTCTCGCTCGTCCCCGCTCATTCGACCATCCTGCCCAAGGACGTCAACCTCGAAACGCGGTTGACGCGCGACCTGAAGCTCAAGCTTCCGATCCTGTCCGCCGCCATGGATACCGTCACCGAAGCACGCCTGGCCATCGCCATGGCACAGCTGGGTGGCATGGGCATCATCCACAAGAACCTGAGCGTGGAGCAGCAGGCCGCGGAAGTGGCCAAGGTCAAGAAGTTCGAGGCCGGCGTCATCCGCGACCCGATCACCGTCGGCCCGGAAACCACCATCCGCGACGTGCTGGCCCTGACCCAGGCGCACAACATCTCCGGCGTGCCGGTGGTGGGCAGCGACGGCCTGCTGGCCGGCATCGTGACCCATCGCGACATGCGCTTCGAGACCGAGCTGGACGATCCGGTCCGCCACATCATGACCAAGAAGGATCGCCTGATCACGGTCAAGGAAGGCGCCGCGTCGGATGAAGTGCTGCAGCTGCTGCACCGCAACCGCATCGAAAAGGTGCTGGTGGTCAATGACGAGTTCGCCCTGCGTGGCCTGATCACCGTCAAGGACATCCAGAAGAACACCGACTTCCCGAACGCTGCCAAGGACATCGCCACCCGCCTGCTGGTCGGCGCGGCCGTCGGCGTGGGCGGCGATACCGACCGTCGCGTGGAAGCGCTGGTGGCTGCCGGCGTGGACGTGATCGTGGTCGATACCGCGCACGGCCATTCGCAGGGCGTGCTGGACCGCGTCAGCTGGGTCAAGAAGAACTTCCCGAACGTGCAGGTCATCGGTGGCAACATCTGCACCGGTGAAGCCGCGCTGGCGCTGCTGGACAGCGGCGCGGATGCAGTGAAGGTCGGCATCGGCCCGGGCTCGATCTGCACCACCCGCGTGGTGGCAGGCGTGGGCGTGCCGCAGATCACCGCGATCGACCTGGTGGCCGAAGCGCTGCAGGACCGCATCCCGCTGATCGCCGACGGTGGCATCCGTTACTCCGGCGACATCGGCAAGGCACTGGCCGCCGGTGCTTCCACCATCATGATTGGTGGCCTGCTGGCCGGTACCGAGGAATCGCCGGGTGAAACCGAGCTGTTCCAGGGCCGTTCGTACAAGAGCTACCGCGGCATGGGCTCGCTGGCTGCGATGGAGAAGGGGTCCAAGGACCGCTACTTCCAGGACGCCGCCACCGCCGACAAGCTGGTACCCGAAGGCATTGAAGGCCGCGTGCCGTACCGCGGCCCGGTGGGCGGCATCATCCACCAGCTGATGGGCGGCCTGCGCGCCACCATGGGCTACGTGGGTTGCGCCACCGTCGAGGACATGCGCAGCAAGCCCAAGTTCGTGAAGATCAGCGGCGCTGGCCAGCGCGAGAGCCACGTCCACGACGTGACGATCACCAAAGAGCCGCCGAACTACCGCTCCTGATGCGGGACGAGCAAAGAGGAACGAGGAAGCTGATTCCCGTTCCTCTTTCTCCATCTGCCGCTGAAAAATCTGACGTTTTCGTTTTCCCTACTGCATTGCCGGGGCGCCATGACCAACATCCATAACGACAAGATCCTCATCCTCGATTTCGGCGCGCAGTACACGCAGCTGATTGCCCGCCGCATCCGCGAGCTGGGCGTCTACTGCGAAATCTGGGCGTGGGACCACAACCCGGCCGAGATCGCCGGCTTTGGCGCCAAGGGCATCATCCTGTCCGGTGGCCCGGAATCGACCACGCTGCCGGGCGCGCCCGCCGCGCCGCAGGAAGTGTTCGACAGCGGCCTGCCGATCTTCGGCATCTGCTACGGCATGCAGACCCTGGCCGCGCAGCTGGGCGGTGCCACCGAAGCGGCTGACCAGCGCGAATTCGGCCACGCCGAAGTGAACGTGATCAACCCGGATGCGCTGTTCAAGGGCCTGAGCGACCACGGCGGCGAGCCGAAGTTGAATGTCTGGATGAGCCACGGCGACCACGTTTCCGTTGCGCCGCCGGGCTTCACCATCACCGCCACCACCGACCGCATTCCGGTGGCCGCCATGGCCAACGAAGAAAAGCGCTGGTACGGCGTGCAGTTCCACCCGGAAGTGACCCACACCCTGCAGGGCCAGGCGCTGCTGCGCCGCTTCGTGGTGGACGTGTGCGGCTGCCAGACCCTGTGGACCGCCGCCAACATCATCGACGACCAGATCGCCCGCGTGCGCGAGCAGGTGGGCGATGACGAAGTGATCCTGGGCCTGTCCGGCGGCGTCGATTCGTCCGTGGTGGCTGCACTGCTGCACAAGGCCATCGGCGAGAAGCTGACCTGCGTGTTCGTGGACACCGGCCTGCTGCGCTGGCAGGAAGGCGACCAGGTGATGGCGATGTTTGCCGAGCACATGGGCGTGAAGGTGGTGCGCGTGAATGCCGCCGACCGTTACTTCAGCGCGCTGGAAGGCGTGACCGACCCGGAAGCCAAGCGCAAGATCATCGGCAACCTGTTCGTTGAGATCTTCGACGAAGAGTCGAACAAACTGAAGAACGCCAAGTGGCTGGCGCAGGGCACCATCTACCCCGACGTGATCGAGTCGGCCGGCAGCAAGACCGGCAAGGCCCACGTGATCAAGAGCCACCACAACGTGGGCGGCCTGCCGGAGCACATGAAGCTGGGCCTGGTCGAGCCGCTGCGTGAGCTGTTTAAGGACGAAGTGCGCCGCCTGGGCGTTGAGCTGGGCCTGCCGCGCAGCATGGTCTACCGCCATCCGTTCCCGGGCCCGGGCCTGGGCGTGCGTATCCTGGGCGAAGTGAAGCGCGAATACGCCGAGCTGCTGGCCAAGGCCGATGCCATCTTCATTGATGAGCTGCGCAAGGCGGATCTGTACGACAAGACCAGCCAGGCGTTTGCCGTGTTCCTGCCGGTGAAGTCGGTGGGCGTGGTGGGCGATGCGCGGGCGTATGAGTGGGTGATTGCGCTGCGGGCCGTGGAGACGATCGACTTCATGACGGCGCATTGGGCGCATCTGCCGTATGAATTCCTGGGTACGGTGAGCAACCGGATCATCAATGAGTTGCGGGGGGTGTCGCGGGTTGTCTATGACATCTCGGGGAAGCCTCCGGCGACTATTGAGTGGGAATGAGTTGAAAGAACGAGGGCGCCGAGAGGCGCCCTTTTTTTTGCTCAGGGCCACCGGCTGGGCCGTCCGAGGACATCCCTCTGCCTAAGGTGCCCCGGCCAGACCGTGGAGGTCGAAAGGGTATGCAAGGCACGGCTGCCGGCGGACCTTGGGTCTGCGCAATCGGTGGTGAAGCTCATCTGTCAGCGATCGGGCAACCCTTGGAAAACAAAGGGTTGTGGCGTCTCACGGCTTGCGAAACTGGCCCTCCATCCTGCGGCTGAACGATACTAGGCGCTTGCCTTACGAGATCAGCGGATGCCACGTTTTCACGCCCCCATGGGACAGTCCCACCGCCCCATTGAACCTGCCACTGACGGCATGGTTGTCCGTGGAGGTTGCTCTGCATGAATGCGGTGGAGATGGAGGTGGCCTTGGCCGAAGTGGCTGCAGGTGTGTTTGACCCAGGCGAGTTCCCATTCCAGTTCCTTGCCGCGTTCGGCAATAACGGCATCACGCTCCAGCGCTTGCGCAAGGTAGGTGCGGGCGGGAGCAACTTTTCGGACGTGCCCGGCGGGGTGCTTCAGCGCAACAACATACACTTGGCCGCGTGCGCGCCGGGCGACGTGCATGCCACGCTGGAAGCGCTGCGGGCTAGCCCTAGGAACCGGCCCAACAAGGCCAAGTTGATATTGGTCACTGACGGCGAATCGGTGGAAGCCGAATACCTGGCCACGGGGGAGCCCCTGTCCTGCCCGTTCGCGCAGCTGGCCGACCACTTCGAGTTCTTCCTGCCCTACGCCGGCATCACCACGCTGCAGGCGATCAAGGACAATCCCATTGACGTTCGGGCGACGGTTCGCCTGAACAAACTCTACGTGGAGTTGCTGACGAATAACCCCGATTGGGACACCGAAGAACGCCGCTCGGACATGAACCACTTCCTGGCGCGTCTCATCTTCTGCTTTTTCGCCGAGGACACGGACATCTTCCACGGCGACAGCCTGTTCACGCGCGCCGTAGACCGCATGACCGAGCCAGATGGCTCCAACACGTGCCACGTGCTCGAAACGCTGTTCGCCACCATGAACCTGGAGATGGCCGAAAGGGCCGCAGCGGAGCTCCCCACGTGGGCCCAGCCGTTCCCCTACGTCAACGGTGGGTTGTTCGCCGATCGCATCGACGTGCCGCGTTTCACACGCGCTGCGCGCTCCTATTTGTTGCGCGTGGGCGAGTTGAACTGGCGCCAGATCAACCCCGATATTTTCGGGTCCATGATTCAAGCGGTTGCAGACAAGGAACAGCGTGGCGCGTTGGGCATGCACTACACCAGCGTGCCCAACATCCTCAAGGCGCTCAATCCGCTGTTCCTGGACGGCTTGCGCGCCCAGTTGGAGGCCGCTGGGGAACACAAGGGAAAGTTGCTGGCGTTGCGCCGGCGCATGGCCCACATCCGCGTCTTTGACCCCGCGTGCGGTTCGGGCAACTTCCTGGTCATCGCCTACAAGGAGTTGCGCAAGATCGAGGCCGAGGTCAATCGTCGGCGCGGGGAGGAAGATCGCAAGTCCGACATCCCGATCAACAACTTCCGCGGCATCGAGCTTCACGACTTCCCGGCCGAGATTGCGCGCCTGGCGCTAATCATCGCCAAGTTCCAGTGCGACGTGCTCTACCGCGGGCAGCAGCAAGCCCTGGCCACGGTGCTGCCGCTGGACCGCATGAACTGGATCACCCGCGGCAACGCCCTGCAAATCGACTGGCTGACCGCGTGCCCGCCCACCGGCACGGAGGTCAGCGTCCGGGGCGACGACCTGTTCACTACCCCGGCAGACCAGCCCGACATCGACTTCGAGAACGAGGGCGGGGAAACCTACCTGTGCGGCAACCCACCGTATGTCGGTTCCAACGCCAAGCCGCCGAAGGGGGCTACCAAGGAGCAGAAAGCCCGTATGAAACGGGAGGCCGAGTCGCGCAAGGCCGACATGAAAGCCGTGTTCGACAAGCGCACCAAGAAGTGGGGCTCGCTGGATTACGTGGCCGCTTGGTTTATGAAGGCCGCCGACTATGGCAAGGCCACGAAGGCTGCAACCGCGTTCGTGGCCACCAACTCCATTTGCCAAGGGCGTCAAGTCGCCACCCTCTGGCCCCTGGTGTTCGACACCGGCCACGCCATTGCGTTTGCGCACACCTCGTTCAAGTGGAAGAACCTGGCGGCAAAGAACGCCGGCGTATCGGTGGTCATCATCGGCATTTCGAACGCGCCGGGGAAGGAGCGGTTACTCTACAGCGATGGCGAGGACGGCCAGACGGTTCTCAAGGCCACAGACAACATTAATGCTTACTTGCTAGCCGGGCCGAATGTGTTTGTGGAGGAGCGCTCAAAGCCAGTGAGTGAGCTGATTCCCATGAGTTTCGGAAACATGGCCAACGATGGTGGCGGTTTGTTGCCCACGTCGGAGCAAGTTGAAGACGCTGTTGTTAACCACGGCGTGCCACGGCGTTTCATCCGGCCGTTTTTGGGGGCGGAGGAGGCTATTGGCGGAAAATGGCGCTATTGCATCTGGGTGGACGAGGCCTCGTATGGAGAGGCAGCGGCCAACCCATGGTTGGCTGATCGCTTCGCCATCGTGCGAAACCACCGCGCAGCTAGTGATCGAGCAACCACCCAGACACTCGCAAAAACTCCTCATCGTTTTGGTGAGGTCCGGCAAACGGGCGACGAAATCCCCGTTGTCGTGCCGCGCCACAGTTCTGAAAACCGTGATTATTTGCCTTTTGCTTTGGCGAGTTGCGGAGACATCGTGGCCGATAGTGCGTCGGCCTTGTTTAATGCGCCTTTGTGGAACGTTGCGGTTTTTGCCTCGCGCATGCACTTGGTGTGGATCGCCACCATTTGTGGAAAGATAAAAACAGACTTTCGCTATTCCAGCACTTTGGGCTGGAATACCTTCCCAGTGCCCAAGCTCACCGATCAGCAGAAGGCTGATCTGACGCGCTGCGCCGAGGGCATCCTGCTGGCGCGCGAATCTCACTTCCCCCAGACGATCGCCGAGCTCTACGACAAGATGCCGGAGGACCTGCGCCGGGCGCATGAGCGCAACGACGAGGTGATGGAGCGAATCTACGTTGGGCGAAGGTTTCGTAACGACTCCGAGCGCTTGGGCAAGTTGTTCGAGCTCTACACCAAGATGGCGCCTGCCCAAGGCAAGCCCCGATACAGAGGCAAAAAGGCATGACCGACAACCCGACCAATCAAAACTCGGTGCCCTCCGTTGAGATGGCCCTCGCGCGCACGGGCGCGTCGAGCAAGGTGGACGCCTACGGCATGCGCCCCATGCAAGCCCGCGCGTTCGCCAGTCGAGGCGCCCAATACCTGTTGATTAAGTCGCCGCCAGCGTCGGGCAAATCCCGCGCGCTGATGTTCATCGCCTTGGACAAGTTGAAGAATCAGGGCTTAAGGCAGGCTCTCATCGTTGTGCCAGAGCGCTCCATCGGTGGCAGCTTCGCCGACGAAATGCTGACAGAACACGGTTTCTGGGACGACTGGGTCGTGCGCCCGCAGTGGAACTTGTGCAACGCCCCGGGTGAAGACAACGGCAAGGTCGCGAAGTCCAAGATTCAGGCGGTAGGAGCGTTTCTGGCCAGTGACGACTCCGTACTCGTGTGCACCCACGCCACGTTCCGGTTCGCCGTGGATGAGTTCGGTATCGAGGCTTTCGACGACCGTCTGATCGCGGTGGACGAGTTTCACCACGTCAGCAGCAACCCGGAGAACAAGCTGGGCAGCCAGCTGGGACAGCTCATCGCGCGCAACCGGGTCCACGTGGTTGCCATGACCGGCTCTTACTTTCGTGGCGACACGGTGGCCGTGCTCGCGCCGGCGGATGAGGCGCGTTTCGAGACGGTGTCCTACACCTACTACGAGCAATTGAACGGCTACACCTACCTCAAGTCGCTCAAAATCGGCTATTTCTTCTACACCGGCCGCTATCTGGACGCGATCGTGAAGGTGCTGGATCCCGCGCTGAAAACCATCGTCCACATCCCCAACGTCAACGCCCGCGAAAGCCTCAAGGACAAGCACCGTGAGGTCGAGGAAATCATGTCCCGCCTGGGAATCTGGAAAGGCTTGGATCCGGTCACTGGCTTCCACCAACTCCAGCTGCCCGACGGGCGCATGCTCAAGGTCGCCGACCTAGTCGACGACAGCGACGAGGCCCAGCGCTCCCGGGTGCTGGCCGCGCTGAAAGATCCGACGCAGAAAGACAATCGTGACCACGTGGATGTCATTATCGCACTGGGCATGGCGAAAGAGGGGTTCGACTGGATCTGGTGCGAGCATGCCCTGACCATTGGATACCGCAGCAGCCTCACCGAAATCGTGCAGATCATCGGTAGGGCCACCCGGGACGCACCGGGCAAGGAGATTTCCCGGTTTACCAACCTCATCGCCGAACCCGCGGCCGACGAAGCGATGGTGGTAGACGCCGTGAACGACACCCTCAAGGCAATCGCGGCCAGCCTACTCATGGAGCAGGTGCTTGCGCCGCGCTTCGAGTTCACGCCGAAGAATGTGGGCGAAATGACGGGCTTCAACTATGGGGAGAATGGTTACCAAGAGGGCGGCAGAAACGTGGGTGTGAACGAGGCTACCGGTCAGGTTCACGTTGAAATTGGCGGGCTGGCCATGCCGAGCTCGCCCGAGGCTACCCGCATTTGCCGCGAGGATCTGAACGAGGTCATCACCACGTTCATCCAAGACAAGACGGCGTTGGAGCGGGGCCTGTTCGACAAGGAGAACACGCTGCCGGAGGACCTGACCCAAGTGCAGTTGGGCAAGATCGTGCGCGACCGCTATCCGGAGTTGAGCGCCGAGGACCAGGAGGCGGTGCGTCAGCACGCCATCGCCGCCCTCAACGTGACGCAGCAAGCCAAGCAGATTTTGGCCGAGGAGGTCCCCGGGGGCGAGACCGGCAGCACTTCGCTCATCGATGGCGCGCGCAAGTTCGTCAACGTTCGCGACCTGAACATCGATCTCATCGACCGGATCAACCCGTTCGACGCCGCCTACGCGGTCTTGGCCAAGGCCATGGATGAGAAGATCCTGCGCCAAGTTCAGGCCAGCATTTCGGCAAAGCGCGTGGCAATCCCCTACGAGGAGGCCAAGGCCTTGGCGCTGCGCGCACGCGCCTTCCAGGCCGAGAAGAAGCGCCCGCCGGATATCACGTCCACGGATCCGTGGGAGCGCAAGATGGCCGAAGGCGTCGTGGCCCTCCACAAGCACGTCCAGCAGCGCAAAACCGCCGGGGGCGATGGCAATGGTTGACATCGACGACGAGGCCCTGCTGGCGGAACTGGGCTATCAACCCAACCCCGTCAAGGTAGCGGCGCGCACGCCACAGGAAGAACGCATCTTGGTGGGCTTCCAGGAGATCGTGCGTTTTGCCGCCGACCACGGCCGGGCCCCGCAGCACGGCGAAGATCGCGACATCGGCGAGCGGTTGCTTGCTGTGCGCCTGGATCGATTGCGCGCGTTGAAGCAGGCGCACCCACTCCTGCTGCCGCTGGACACTCACCGGCTGCTCCAGGACGCGCCCACCTTGCCCGCGGACGACTCCGGCGACGCCGTGGACGACGAGACACTCCTGGCCGCGCTGGGCGCGCCATTGGGTGGGGAGGACGACATTACCCAGTTGCGCCACGTGCGGACCTTCGAGGAGCGCAAGGCTGCAGAGGAAATTGCCAATCGCACCGAGTGCGAAGACTTTGATCGCTTCCAGCCCCTGTTCGAGCGCGTGGAAGCTGATCTCAAGTCGGGCCTCCGCAAGGCCTTGCGGTTCGGCAGAGACGCCAGCGTAGAGAAGGGCAACTTCTTCATTCTGGGAGGGCAGATGGCATACGTCGCCGAGGTGGGCGAGCCGGTGCGAACGCCCAACGGCGAATCCAACGCCAGGCTGCGGGTGATCTATTCCAACGGCACCGAGAGTGATTTGCTTGAGCGCTCCTTGCAGCGGGCCCTCTACAAGGACGACACCGGCCGACGCATCACCGACGACGATTACGGTCCTCTGTTTGGGGATGCTTTGGAAACGGACGACGTGGTGAACGGCACCATCTATGTGCTGAGGAGCCTCTCTCGCCATTCATACGTCCAGAAGAATCAGCAACTGATCCACAAGATCGGCGTTACCGGGGGTAAGGTCGAGACCAGGATTGCTAACGCGGAGAGGGAGTCGACCTATATGTTGGCAAAGGTGGAGGTCATCGCCACCTACAAGCTCGCCAATATTAATCCCATTCGCCTTGAGAACATCTTTCATCGCATCTTCCAGCCTGCGCGTCTTGAGCTAACGCTCCGAGATCGGATGGGAGTTCCTGTGAAGCCGCGGGAGTGGTTCTTGATCCCGCTTCCTGTGATTGACGAGGCAGTCAAGCGCATCCAAGACGGGAGCATCACCGACTACGTCTATGACCCCGCCCAAGCCATGCTGGTTCGCCGGAGCTGATCGTGCTGACGAACCCTCTCGATGAACAGGTGTTGGAGCGGTGCTTGGGCGCCGCTTACGTGCTGCTCCAGGAGAGTGGGCATGCCGACGCGGCCGATCTTCTTCGCACCTCCACCGCATCTATCCAGCACGATACCTCTGACAACTGGAACGGGGGCACGAATTGCTGGAACGTCCTGCTGGAGGTGCCGGCGCCGGAGTTTGCGCGCTTGCGTCCCAAGCTCAAGGACGTTTGCGAACAGATCACCGAGGCATTGACGGAAGCCATTCCCCCGAATGGCCACGACTTCTTCGCCGCCCGGTTGATTCCCATCGTTGGCCAGAACGAAGATTGGCGCTCCTCCTCTCCAGTTGTCATTCCCCGTGCCGTTCGCCGGAACATCTTCGATGGGCTCCGATTGGAGCAGGTGAACGTGTTCGGCGCGTTGGACGACACCGAGTTCCTGAGCCGCATCTACGAGCTTCGTCGGTTGCCATCCACTGATTCGCGCTACAAGGACGCGGCTGGAGACATCTACCAGCACCGGGTCAATAATTTTGACTGGGACGATTACTGGATCTTCGACGACGACCGATTCCCGTTGCTCGATGGTCCGGCCGATACCTTCCTAAGGTTCCTGGCGGAAATGGTCCACCCGGTGGTGAGGCCTGACCGGGAGGAGGCCGCCACCATCGTTGAGCACCTCAACGACCAATTGCGGCAAGCTGGTTGGCACCTGGTCGAAGTCGAGCGGATCGCAGGACGGGCCCGGTACGAACCACGCCCGTTGACCTCCAACGATCACCGATCCTTTGAGAGGGGAAGGTCTGCGGCCGATTCCTTGGACGCCGGCGCCATCGCCAAGCAGATACAGCGCATGGAGTACGCGGTCGAGAAAGATCCCGAGCTGGCCATCGGCAGCGCCAAGGAGCTGGTGGAGTCTTGCTGTAAGACCATCCTGGGCAAGATGGGGGTGGAGATAGGCAAGAGCGATGACATGAACGACTTGGCCAAGAAACTGGCCAAGAGCTTGGACCTGGTGCCCGAAGGGATCGATGACCAAGCCAAGGGGGCCGAGTGCATCAAACGCATCCTGAGCAACCTGAACCAGATCGCCGGTAACCTGGCCAACCTTCGCCGCCTCTACGGCACCGGCCATGGCAAAGACGGCAAGCACCGTGGGCTACAGCCCCGGCATGCACGCTTGGCGGTGGCGTCTGCCGTGGCGTTTGTGGACTTCGTCACCGAGACCTACCGGGACCGCACGCAAGCACGGCCGGCCAAATCGGAGGTGGATGGGTGACAACTCAATCGGCAAGGAAGCCGAAGTCGGCGCAGCCTTCGGGCAAGAAGGGTCCTGTTGAGCGTTCCTCCAAAAAGCGGGTGTCAAAGGAGGGGCAGCGCAACGGACCGATTGTTCTGATCTCAGTCCAAGAGAGGTTCTTGGAAACGATCATCGTCGAGGGGATGACACGCATGCGGTGGTCCCGGACCTACGCGGAGCGCCGTGCGCGCATTTTTCTCCGCAAGGCCAATTCACCGTCGAAACTGCGCATGGTGGCTGCCAAGCTTGGCATGCTCGATGAAGCGCCGCCTACTCTGCAACCGAAGCCGCTTGAGAAGAAGGTGCCGGGGAAGACAAAGCTTCGCAAGAATCGGTTCAAGCCCTCGACCAAAATGACCAAGGCTGAGATAGCCAAGCTGCCGCCCGTCGATGCCAGGCCACCGCCCAAGACGGCACTGCAACGTCTAGAGCGTGCGCTGGGTCCGGATGATGGGAGGCGGCGGCGAGGAGGCAGCCCCGTGGTGCAAGGTGGCAGTCCGGGGTTGGGAAGGCGCCGATGAACGCGACCTTCAACCAAGTTCTCATCGTGGACTCCCTCCCGGAAGGCCAACTCAACACTGCGGCCCGCCTGTTTGCGGATGCCCAGGACTGGGCGCGGGTGATCAGCGACGTTCCCCACATCGCCAGCGTTCGTATTCCTTCCGGCGGTGCTTTTCTCGATTTGTTGGCCCAACTTGCTCATCAAGCATCCAGGGAGCCATACGCGCCGTTGCTTCACATCGAGTGCCACGGTGGGGAAGGCGGACTGGAGTTTGCTGACGGATCTTGGTTGACGTGGGACGACATGAAGCCAGCCTTCGTGGACCTCAACGTGGCCACGCGCTTGAACCTCATCACGGTGGTGGCTGCATGTCATGGCGGGGCCATCGCGAGTTTTGTTCGTGCCGAGCATCGGGCGCCGTTCTGGGCATTCTTGGCCCCGAAGCGGCGGATCTCGGCCGGGGATTTGGAGACGGCACTATCGGCCTTCTATCAAGCCCTCCTGATGACCCGGTCGTCGGAGCGGGCTATGGGCGCCCTTCGCGCAACGCGTGCAGGAAACGAGTTTTGGCAGTTGAGCGCGCAGACCATCTACCGCTTGATTGTCGAATACTATGCAGAACGACACCTCACGGATGAGGCAGTGCAGCTTCGTGCTGAAGCTCTGCGGGCACGCGCAGCGGAGCGAGGCGCCGATTGGACGCAGGCACAAGTCGAAGCCATGATTCGTGATCCAGGAATCTTTGAGAGATTTCGAATGGAATTTTTCATGATCGATCTGTATCCGGAACATGCCGAGCGTTTCCCACCGCTTGCAATCTAGATTTGCTTCGTGGTCGCTGTGGGCTTGAATCTAATTTGCACACCCTTGCCTTCCCTTGACGGCCCGATGGTCAAAGAATCGCGGTGGTGATCACTCCGGCCTAACCTCCCGGCAAGCCCACTCAGCCAACCCCCGGCAAGCCAGGAATAGCCCATCCACAACCCCCTCATCCAGATGCCTCTCCGGCTCCGCTGCCACACGGCAGCGGTCCGCCGAATGCAGCACCTCCAGCACCGTTAGCAGCCCGACCAACGCGCGCTCGGTTCTCGCCAGGCTCACGCGGCGGCCGGGTGACACGTCGTTCTCCGGCCAAGGCAGCCCATCAGCCCCCTCGCATCCGCGCATCCGCTTGAGAATGCCCAAGAAGGTGCTCAGATCCGGCAGTGGGGTGTCGTCGTTGATCGGCTCAACAGCGGCGTACGAGGAGAAGGTGTCGGATTCGCTCATGGCGTCGGTTTCCTTGGCTGTGCTTAACAGCGCCACCGCGTAGGCGGGGTGGCGGACGATGCGTGGCTGCAAACCGGTTGATGCAGCGCTATTGGCCGGTGAGTCCGAAGACTCCCACGCACCGCCCGCCAGAAAGGCCGACGGATTGCCCGCCGGCACCGGTTAAGGACGGTGCCGACGGGCAAGCGTAAACAACTTGCGCGTGCATCAAACGGGTTTGCAGACCCGTTGCCACCCGTTGTCGGTGGCGCGCCATGGTGTTTACGTTGTCGCTTCGAATGCAAATTGAAATTCGCGAAGAAATCGCGTGATTCGAGAGCGAAGAACTATTGTCGCACGCACCATTCGTGCAGCACGCGACGCTAGAAGACGCATTCGCGCAGCCGCTATGTTGATAGCGAATCAAAGTGGCGCAATCGCCCGTGCCACAAGCGAATAGTGCGATGGCCTTCTTTGCAACAGTTCTTAGTCGGCCTCGGTGGGGAGCGGCACCGGATCAGCCGCGTGGTCCGAAAATCGGTTCAAACCCGACACCATTAACAAGCCCCGGGCTTCAACCAACGCCATCCTCAACCGCGCTCGGATTCCCCACCAGCAACTCAATCATCGCCCGCGCCGCTGCCGACTGCCGCCGATGCGGCGCATAGATCACCGAGAACGGTCGCGATCTCCCACGCAGCTGCGGCAGCACTTCCACCAGCTGCCCACGCTGCAATCGATCACGCACGATGAACTCGTAGCTCTGGCAGATGCCGATGCCCTGTTCGGCCAGCGACACCACGCCCAGCACATCGTCGGAGGTCTCGATGGACGAACGCGGCAGCCAATCAACATCCCGCCCGCCATGCCGAAACACCCACGGCGCCAGCCGCCCAGTTCGCGGCATAACAAACGGCAGGCACAGGTGCTGCTGCAGGTCGTCCAGCGTCTGCGGCGTGCCGCGGCGTTGCAGGTAGTCCGGCGCGGCCACCAGCAGCAGTGGCGCGTCTTCCAGCTTTCGCGCCACCAGCCCGCTGTCCGGCAGCTGGCCCAGGCGGATGGCCAGGTCGAAGCCCTCGGCCACCAGGTCCACGTTGCGGTTGGTGATGTTCAGTTCCACCTGCACCTGCGGATACTGCTGCGCAAAGCGCGCCAGCACGGGCGGCAACCGGTAGTGGCCATAGGTGGTGGGTACGCTCAGGCGCACGCGGCCGGCCAGCGCACCGTCCTGGGCCAGTACGTCGCGCTCGGCGTCGTCCAGCAGGCCGAAGGCGGTGCGCACCTGTTCCCGATAGAGCCGCCCGGCGTCGGTCAGGCCCACGCGGCGGGTGGTCCGCTGCAGCAGCTGCCGGCCCAGTCGCGCTTCCAAGCGGGTGACCGCGCGGCTCAGCACCGAAGGCGTGGTGGACAGCGCCACCGCGCCGGCGGTGAACGAGCCGTGCTCGACCACCGCCAGGAACACCTCCACATCGCCCAGATAGTCGAACTTGCGGCTCATTTGGCTCTCCGGGGAACAGATGTTTTGCGATGGCACCAATTTATCGCCGCTGGAGCGATGAATAAAGTGGCGGCCATTCCCCGATAGGAGCTCTCCATGAACCTGATGACCCGGCTGGCCGCAGCGCTGGCCCTGACCCTGGCCGCGACCGGCGCGCATGCCGCCAACGTGCTGGTGGTGCTGTCCGACGAGAACCACCTGGACCTGAAGGACGGCAAGGTGCTGTCCACCGGCTTCTATCTCAACGAGCTGATGCAGCCGGTCAAGCTGTTGCTGGACGCGGGCCACGAGGTGACCTTCGCCACGCCGCAGGGGCGGGCGCCGACGGTGGATGCGTCCTCGGTGACGCCGGCGTACTTCGGCAACGATGCCGCGCAGCTGACGCTGCACAAGGAGCTGCTGGAGAAACTGGCGTTGACCTCGCCGACCGCCTCGCCGGTGGTCAGTCTGGCGCGCGTGGAGCAGCAGGGCTACGCGCGTTTCGATGCGGTCTACGTTCCCGGTGGTCACGCGCCGATGCAGGACCTGCTGAAGAGCCCGGCACTGGGCCGGCTGCTGGCCGACTTCCACCAGCGCAACAAGACCACCGCGCTGGTCTGCCATGGGCCGATCGCGCTGCTGTCCACGCTGCCGGATGCGGATGGTTTCGTGGCGAAGCTGGAAGCGGGTGCGACGCCGGCTACGCCGAAGTGGATCTACAGCGGCTACCAGATGACGGTGATCAGCAACCAGGAAGAAGAGCAGGCCAAGCCGCTGCTGAGCGGTGGTGAGATGAAGTTCTACCCGCAGACCGCGTTGCAGCGAGCGGGTGCGCGGTTCAGCAGCAATGCCACGCCCTGGACGGGGCATGTAGTGGTGGATCGTGAGCTGATTACCGGGCAGAACCCGGCTTCGGCGTTGGAGGTGGGGCAGCGGTTGGTTGAGCGGTTGAAGTAAGGTAGGTTCTTCAATGTAATATGTCAGCCTCAGCCGTCGCAGAACAACTTTCTTGCTCTGTGCAGGGACGTATCAACTATGTTCTCAGGAATGCGAGAGGATCTGCACAAGTGGCAAATGCGGTTGCTGTCTTTGACTCGTTCTTGAACAAACTCTGATACGCGAGAGGGAAATTCGGTGCTTTTGCAGAAGCGTCCATCACGCGAGGTGTTTAACTCCTCGTGCATGGCCGTCTGAATCGAGGAGTAGCGTATGGGTGTTTCAAGCGGTGTCATAGTGACCTTTGCGGAACCGATTCTGTACGAGGGACGTCCCGGGGCCAAATCTCGGGATTTCTACCTCAATCTCAGCCTGCTAGGAATCTGCCGCGACGGCATTCGCTTGATAGACCGTTTCAATCTTCCACTCGTGTCGGATCCACATGCGCTCGCTGATTGGTCGCGTGAGATCACCGAGGCCGAGTATCTTGATCTCGTGGGGCCGCCTGATATCGAGGCTTTACTGGCCAAGCATCGCGGCTTTCGGTCGATGATGGAATGGCGGAGCGAGCCGGGACACGAGGACCATTACACTCAGGTTGAGAAGATTTTTCATCTCGTTTCAGAGTTCAAGCGGGGCAATCGCGCTGTGCGCTATCGGCTCACAGTTTCCGATATGGGATGACTGGCGCGTGGCAAGTGCGCTTGCGCTCGGCGCGCTTTCCGGCGACGCAATCGATGCCTCTCGGAAGTGTGCGGTTCTATCGACGGCCCGGTGGCAGCGCAGGCCGGCCAGAGGGCTTTGCAAGAACAACCGATGGCGTGGGTCTCCACCGCCGCAGCTTGGAGCGCGAACGACCGCCGTGGCACTATGGCGGACTGGCTTTGTCCCTATGGCCGAGGCCATTTTCCCAGGGAATCCCTCGAACACGACATGCGAGCGTCCATCCGCTTCATTCTCTCCGCCCTGTGCCTGGGCTTGCTGTCTGGCTGCGCCAGTGGGCCGGACTACCACCATTCCAGTCGCGAGATTACCGGCGCGTTCGTGGCCGACGACGGCAAGCTGTACCTGTTGCCCGTCTATGACGAGCCGATGCGCTTCGATGCCGCGCCGTTCCGTGATTACCGCACCCTGATGGACAGCCCGCTGCGCGAGGCAGTGGTCTGCGCGCAGCTGTATTTCCGTGAGGACTGGCGCGTGCCGGCCGACAGGAGCAAGGTGCATGGCAGCTACGCGCTGTTGCTGCGGCCGGAGCAGGTGACGCCGGAACAGGCGGCGCAGTTCAAGCTGGAGCGGTTGGAGATCAGCCCGCGGGTGGCCAAGGCCATCGACGAGTTGACGCGCCGGCCGTACATCCTTGAAGCCCGGACCCGCTACGAACTGGCGGCCGACCCGGACTGCAATCTTTCCAGGAAGGGCGGCAGCTATTACAGCGCGCTGTTCGAGGGGGATGGCGAGCGGGTGCAATTGCCGGACGCTGCTGCCCTGGCCGCGAAGGCGAAGCTGCCGCAGTCGATTACCGCGCGGGCTGAGCGGATCCAGCCGGAGGAGGCGGATAAGCCCGGGGCGGGTACGGCGGCCGGCAAGGTGCTGGGCGCGGCGTTGATACCTGTGGCGGTTCCGGTGTTTGTGTTGAGCCTGCCGTTCCTGGGGCCGGATCATTGGAAGTGATGGGGCGTTGAGGAGAGCCATCCACGCATGGCGTGGATCTACTTGGGCATCGCCAATGCCTGAACGTTCACCCTGGAGATCTGTGTGGCCAGCACATTGGAAACTGTGTTGAAGACCGTAGGCTTGATTGTCCTTGCGGCGCTTCCGTTGTTGACCATCTGGTTCATCCAGCGGCGAAGGACCCAGAGAGCCCGTTCCGCGTTGGAATCTGGGCTGCGCTTGAACCCGCCTCGCCGGATTTCCGGTACGTCCATGACCTTGGTGATGGTTAATGGGAAAGAGGATCGAGAGCACTACTTCTTTGATACAGATACCTTCTATCTGCAGCGGGGCCCAGTGCCCACGGCGGTGCCGCTCTCGCAGATCACCTCCGTCACCCGAACCTCTGACATGATCTACGAGCGCTATGTCTGGCAGGTGTGCTTCAGCAAAGCAGCGGTCAGAAAGAGCGTAACGTTCACCAACAACCTGACGCTGTTCAACCGCGACTTCCTGCTCTTCCTGGAGGCGGTGCGGAAAGCCAATCCGCTAGCGACGGTCGATCGAGCGGGCCTGCGCTTCTAATCGCGCGGCGACATCAGCGGTGCCGATTGGTAAACAGAGGGGCTAGGTGGACGGTTGTCGTAGATGATTTCGCACGTGTCTCACCCACTCAGCCCATGCTGGCGGCGCGGATCTGGATATCCTGCTGCACGCGCTGATCTTCCAGCTGCTGCTCAAGTTGGTTGGCAATGGCGCGCTGCTGCGCCTCGCGGCTGACCGCGTCGAACTGCTGCATTGATTCTTCAACCGAGGTCTGTGCGGCCAGCTCGGTGGGTATTGCGGCGCGCTGGTGTGCGGGGTCGCTGGGCTCGCCCTGGACCACAAACAGGGTGTGACCGGTGGGCTTGTCGGCTGTGGCGTTGCTCAGCAGCACGTGGTCGACACGGTCCAGGTCGTTGTCTTTGGCCAGCACCAGCAAGCTGGCGGTCATGCGCTCGCTGGCTTCGTCGAAGGTGCGGCCGTGCTTGGCGTCCAACCTTGCCACGCCTTCTCGTACCTGTTGGTAGAGGGCGTGATCGGGATGCTCGGGCTGGGTCGGCAGCAGGGGAGCGGGCGGTGCTTCAGGCTGTTGAAAGGCCATTGCGGTGGACGGCGGGGTGGGCTGCACGTCCATTGGCGATGGCGTGTAAGGACGCTCGTGCTCCGAGACCTTGGGCGCGGCGTCTGTTGCCGGCGGGGGCGCAGCCGGCTCGACTGCGGCGCGGTTAGCTGGAATTTCTGACTTGGGCTGGATCGGCGCCGGCTTTGCGTCGTTTTCGTGGAGGCGAGCAGTCACTGGCGCGGCGTCGGCCACTTCGGTCTGGTTCGCTGGGGCCAGGGAGTGGGCGTGAGTCGCAACTGGATCCTGCGCGGGAGCGTGGCGCTCAACACCGGAAGCAGGCAGCGCACTCGCCTCGGGCTGGGCGCGAGATTGCTCAGCCGCGGGAATGGAGGGTGATGGCGCGGGCGCAGACGGCGTCTGCTGCGCAGGAGAGTCTGCATCCGTGCGCACTTTCTGCTCGCTCGAATCTTCCTGCGTTGGGGGCGCTTTAGCTGCAGTTGGCTCGGGTCGTAGCCCTTCCGGGCGCGTCGGTTCCTGTGCCGGCTCGGCACGAACCGACGGGGTCGGTGCTGCAGGCGCGGGAGTGCGGTGCTCCTGCACCAGGGGTGGTGCGCTGGGCGCCGGCGCAGCTCGCTCCTCGGCGTGCGCATCGACTACTGCCTGCGGCGTCAGGCGCTCCTCGGCGTGTTCGCCGCGCACCTCGGCTACCGCTGCGGCGGCCAGTTGCTGCGCCTGGGGAGCCGCGACGCCCAGCCGGTTCGCTTCCTGCGTGGCCTGATCGTAGGCATCGCGCTCGTTTGCGGTCAGGGCTTCAATACGTCGCTCATGGGAGCCGGGTGTGGGAGCCTCCTGCTGCTGGATCGCCCGGATCTGCGGATAGGTGCCATTCAACTCGTCGCGGATGTTGCCCTCGGCCAGCGAATCGTAGATCCAACCGTCATGCAGCCATTCGCCATCGTGCTGGCGCTGATAGGTGCGCCCATCGGATGCCAGAACGTGATCGGGATGGTTCCGGGCGAAGACCACCTCCTCCGGAATCTCGCCGTACTGGGACCAGCCTTGCGTGGTGTATACCTGCTCGTACTGCTTGGCGAAGGCGGCTGAACTACGGGCGGCGTTGAAGGCCATGATGCCTTGAGCGGTCTCATCGAGATGGGCCGCCTTGGCGGCATCGGCCACTTCCACCGTCGTGTTCTTGATGCCGTGCTCAAGGACTTGATGGACGACCTCACGTCGCCATTCGCCGGTTTCCGGACTGCGCTCCCAGGAGCGCGGCAGTGCGCTGGGTGTGTCGGTGGCGTCGCCGGCAATGCTGAAAGGATTTATCGGTTGATCAGGCTCCCGCATCCGCAGGCCAACGGCCAAGCTTGAGGCTTGGTAGTTCAGTTGCTGGGTCAATTCGGCATCGGCCGTCAGCAGCGTAGCCGGGCCGTAGATCGGGCGATCGGCCAAGGTGCCGACAGTGCCTATGATTTCCCGCTCGCTGTGCGTCCAGCCCTTCTCAGGATGCGCGGGATCAAACGTCCAGACTCTGCCGGTGCCGTCGCCCTGGTTGTTGATCTTGTACTTCTCGACCCATTCGACAACTTCGCTGGCGCCCCACGCACCCAGTCCGGCACCGATAATGCCGGTGACAATCGCGCCGGGGCCGGACTCGATGCCCAGCAGCGTGCCCGCCTTGGCGCCCAGCGCTGCCCCGGTCCAGCCGCCGACACTGCGCGCACCGAAGTCCAATATCGCAGCTTCCGCACCTGTGCGGTTGTCGCGCGCGTACAGGTCGGCAATCTTTGCCCCTTCCGTGGCTGCTTCAACAACAGTTGCTGCGGCACCGCCGATGATGGCGCCCCGCACCATGTTTGGACGGACGCGGATGGTGTGGTCGACGCTGCGTGCTTCCTGGATGTTGGGCGTTATGCCCTCAACAACCTTGAGCGTTGCGCGTTCATCGAAAACGGCTGCCGCTGTTGGTGGACTGACCTTGTCGTTGAGGGGTAGGGTGTCCCCAAGCTCGGCGTGCCAGCGGCCTTGTGTGCGCCAGCCATCGCGCACTGCTTGGGTGATTCGAGGGTCTTTCAGCCGAGCTTCGCGTTCGGCTTCCAGTGCTGCGCCCGGTAGGCGGGCGTCGTTCTGGCTGTCGTAGACCTGAGCGCCTTCGCGCCCGTAGAGCCGAATCTGGATGCCGGTCTCGGCCTGGACCTGATTTAGATTCCCGGGCAAGGCTTGGTAGACGTGTTTGCGCACGTCCTCGGGGACGTAGCGGCCGAAGCCCCTGCTATCCACGGAGTTGGAAAAGCGGGCATCCACGCCAAGTTCACTTTCCAGTCGATGCGCGACGACGCCTCGAATCTCTACGTCGTAGCCTTTGGACTGAAGGTCTTTGATCAGTGTGACCGCACTATCACCGTTGCCGAGCGTGGTATCGAGGATGAGATTCCTACGACCCTCGACTGCTGCCGAACGCAGCTCTTTGGCCCATTGGCTGGCGTCTTCATGTGTGTGGCCAGCCCATGTGTATGGGTGCTGCTGGCGCAGGTGCGGAGCATCAGGATGAGCGCCGCGAAGCTCGTCAGGATCAACCTTCACAACATCATCAGAAAATTCAAACTCAACAGCACGGACCAGCCCCCCCTTACCTGCGCCGGGTTGTCCCGCCAGAATGATGGCTCGGGGCATCGGCTGACGTTGAGCTTGGTCCAAACCACTTTCCGGAAGGATGACACCCCTTAGGCGGGCGGAATGATCTTCCGGACTTAATCGCGGGTGCGGCGTATCCACTTAGTGCTGTTCCTTCGCTGCTTTGAAGTACTCGTATAGTTCATGGAGCCCCTTCATTCCGCCATTACCGGAGCGCGCTCGGAACATCAGTTTGAATTTCTCGTCAGCTGTTGCAATGGATTGCGCATCACCCGATGCCTGAGCTGCAGTTAGCTCACCCTGAGCATCATTGATGAATCCATCGAGACAGTCCTCCAGCTTCCACACTGCATCCTCAAATGGTGGTAGGGACTTCATGTGTCTATTGCTCACCGAATTGAGCGCTTCCTGTAGGCTCTTGATGTGATCTGGGTAGTCTCTGAGCATTTCTCGGAGTTTCGCCGGAACGGGGGGATGGGAATGAGGCATGGTCGACACCTATTTGGCGGATTGACGCGTTTCCATGAGTATCTGAACTTGCAGTGACAAGTTCAATGCCACCGATAGCCAGCCGACTATCGGAAGGCGTCGTTAGGCGCCTCTTGAATGAAGGTCAAAGTACTTCCTGAGATCGTCGAGTCTGGCCATGCCAATGTTGCTGGACCTGGCAAATGACATCAGTCGTTCCTTTTCTTTGGCTCGTTCGATCGCTCGCGGATCGCCTGATGCCACAGCGGCATCAATTTCAGCGCGCGCTTCACTCTTGAATGCACTAAGACAGTCCTCCAACAGCCAGACTGCGGCCTCAAAGGGGGGAGCGTAATTCTGCCGCCCGTCGTTCACTGAGATGAGGGCCTTCTGCAGTTGTTCGATGTGATCCGGATAGTCCTTGAGCAATTCAAGGAGCTTTGCCGGTAGCGGGGGGGAAGAATGAGGCATGGCTTTCACCTGTTCAGCGGTTTGACACGCTTTAATGAGTATCTGTGCTTGCGGTGACGAGTTCTTGAGCCTGGGCAATGGCCTTCGGGACGGGAGGGGAAGAGGGGCCGCGACTGTCACCTTTTCTGCAGATCCATGCGGATTCGAGAGTATCCGTACATGACTCGCTGGGTCCAATGTCTTTTGCGACATCGGCTGGGTGAGGTGCTTGCCGCCTTGAGCGGGATCATTGGGGCAAGCGGCGTTTAGGGAGAGCATCCACGCATGGCGTGGATCTACTGTAGCTACACTGGCCGTCTACATCCGATGGAATCTCGCCCATGTTCAATGGAAAAGTCGCGGTAGTTACCGGCTCCACCAGCGGTATCGGTCTTGGCATTGCCAGCGCGCTGGCGCGGCAGGGCGCCGACATCGTGCTGAATGGATTTGGCGATGCGGCGGAGATCGAACGCATACGTTCCAGCCTCGAAGCCGAATTCGGCGTACGGGTGGCGCATGATGGCGCCGACCTGTCCCGTGGTGAGGCGGTGCGGGATATGATCGCCAACGCCGTTGCGAAGATGGGGCGCATCGACATCCTGGTGAACAACGCGGGCATCCAGCACACCGCGTTGATCGAGGAGTTTCCCGTAGCGAAGTGGGATGCGATCCTCGCGCTGAATCTGTCGGCGGTGTTCCACTCAACGGCGGCGGCGTTGTCCTACATGAAGCAGCAGGGATCCGGCCGCATCATCAATATCGCGTCGGTGCATGGACTGGTTGGCTCGGCGAACAAGTCCGCCTATGTGGCGGCCAAGCATGGCGTGGTTGGTTTTACCAAGGTGACCGCGCTGGAGAACGCGGGCACGGGCATCACCGCCAATGCCATCTGCCCGGGGTGGGTGCGAACTGCGCTGGTCGAGCAGCAGATCACGGCATTGGCTGAGCGCGAGGGTACGGATCAGGAGTCCGCCGCTCGTGCGCTGCTGGCCGAGAAACAGCCCTCGTTGCAGTTCGTGACGCCTGAGCAGCTGGGGGAGATGGTGGTGTTCCTGGCCTCGGATGCTGCGGCTCAGATTACGGGTACGGCGCTGCCGGTGGATGGGGGCTGGACGGCGCGCTAGCTGGCCGGCTGCCCGCCGGGCATGGCCCGGCGCTACCGGGAGATCGGTGCGGGGTCCAGTGCTACCGGGAGATCGGTGCGGGGTCCAGTGCTACCGGGAGATCGGTGTGGGTCCGGTGTTACCGGGAGATCGGTGAGGGTCCGGTGTTACCGGGAGGTCGGTGTGGGGTCCGGTGTTATCGGGAGGTCGGTGCGGTGGTTCGGCGTTATCGAAGCCGGCTGGGATCGATCAGGGGAATCTCGCCCAGCGCATCCAGCGTGACGCGATGACTGCAGAATCCGAACGGGATATCTGCGGCGGGCTGCACCTTGTGGCGTGGCACGCTTTCGATTTCCCGCACCTCGTCGACGGCCAGAGCGAAGGACTCCGCGCCGGCCTGCATCAGCAGCATGGCCGGGCAGCCGTGGGCGAATGCGCTCAAACCGCTGGCCTGGCGCAGGTCGACCACCGGCAGGGCGTGGCCGCGCACGGTGAGGTGCGGGCGCGCGCTACTGCCGGGGCGATCAAAGGATTCCGGGCCGCGGATTTCAATCGCGGCTTCGACATCGATGGCAAACAGGTGGGTACCGGCCCGCACAACAACAACTTCAATGAAGGCCGGCGACGACGGGGCCGGTTCACCGGCCGAAGGGGAAGAGGGCTGCAAGAGGAACCTGTGGAAGGGTATTTAGACTGCGTCGCAATGATGCCGTGTTGACGTGGTGTAACGCGTGCTTGACGGGTGAGCGGCCAACACGCGTTGCATGCGTCGTTCAGTGGAATCAAGGCGCCTTCACGGTTCAGGTTGGGCCGGGGGGATTGCCAGCCATGGGCTGGCACTACTGGGGTTTGGCGAAGACGTCCAGGCCCTTGCCGGTTTCCAGCAACGACTTCAGGCTCGACAGCACGATCGGCCAGCCCTGGCGGATGCCGGTATCCATGCCGCTGCCCGGTTCCAGCTCGTCATGGGTCACCGTCAGCTTGACCATGTCCCCATACGGCACGATCTCGAACGTCACCCGGCTGTAGGCCTTCGGGTTGTCTGCCTGCGAGGCGGCCGCCCAGGTGATCACCAGCCGCGAGGGTGGGGTGTTTTCCACCACTTCGCCAACCAGCTCGACCTTGCGTTCGTCGTTGGCGCGCACGTGCTGCCAGCGCGAGCCGGGTGTCCAGTCCGATACGTTTTCATGGCCCCAGTAGGTGCGGGCAATCTCTGGCCGGGTGATGGCCTCGAACACTTTCTGCGGCGTGGAGGCGATATAGATCACGTGGATGAAACGGGTGGATTCAGCGCTCATCGTCATTCTCCTTCCAGTTCCTGTTTGAGGTCATGCAGCAGGCTCAGGCGCTGCTGCTCGAACTTGCTTACCCAGCGTGTATAGACATCGTGCAGCGGCACCGGGTTGATGAAGTGCAGCTTCTCGCGGCCACGCCTTACCGTGCTGATCAGGTTGGCGTCTTCCAGCAGGCCCAGGTGCTGGGTAACCGATTGCCGGGCCATCTGCAGGTGCTCGCAGAGCTGCCCCAGCGTCTGTCCGTTGCGCTCGCACAGCAGGTCCAACAACGTGCGGCGCGTGGGGTCGGCCAGTGCCTTGAACACCTTGTCTGCATCCATGGGGTGCCTTCAGTTCCAGTTGTCGATCTTGACGTCGTGCGGGCTGGGCTGGCCGCGGCCGGTTTCCAGCAGGGATTTCAGGCTCATCAGGAAGATGGCCCACTTGGTGCTGCAGTGGTGCATGAATTCCACGCGTTCCTTCCAGCCTTCATGGCTGAACAGCACGATGCAGTAGTCGCCGTCCTGGTGCAGGGCGAAGCGCGCGGTGGTGCCGATCCATTCCGGTGGGCCGTCGACGAATTCCCACAGCACCCGCTCGTTCGGCTGCAGCTGCAGCAGCTTCATCTGCATGGCGCCGATTTCCTGGCCGTTGGCGGTAAAGCGGGCGGCGACGGTGCCGCCGGGGTGGCGGTCGCCGGTGGTGTCCTCGGCCCACCAGGCGGCGATACCTTCGGGGGTGGCCAGGGCCTGGTAGACCTGGGCCGATGGGGCGTTGATGCCGACTCTGTGTGCGATATCCACCATGACTGCGGCTCCACGGTGGGCGGCGGGGTGCCGTCCCTGGGGCCACAATAGGCAGGTAAATGCCTGCATGTCAACTCCACCGCCGTGGAGCCTTGGCCGGTGGATGCGGCGCCATGGATTTTCGCCGTGGTAGTGCCGGCCGCTGGCCGGCAACCAGGGTGGGGTTGGGTGATTGCAGCTGCCGGCCAGCGGCCGGCACTACCGGTTAGCGGCGCGCAATGGACTTTTGGCCGTGGTGATGCCTGGTGCGCGGCGGCATTCTGGGCGGAGCCGGGTGATTGCAGCCGTTCGGGTTCGTTGAATGAAAGGAGTACTACGCGTGAGTGATGCTGGAAAAGAGGCGCTGACGATTCGTCGCGCCAGCGTGGCCGATGCGACTGCGGTGCTGGAGCTGTTCGATGAAGTGATTGCGTGGTTCGTGGCCATCGGCAATCCACAGCAGTGGGGTACCGAGGCGTGGTCGTCCATTCCGCGGCGCATTACCCAGGTGACCGATGCCTGCGCACTGCCCGGTGCGTGGGTGGCGGAGACCGCGCAGGGCAAGGTGCGTGCGTTCCTGGCGTTGGGCGAGGCCATGCCCTATGTGCCTGCGGCGATCGAGCCGGAGCTGTATGTACGCGTGTTGATTGCTTCGCGCGATGCGCGGGTGCGTGGCATCGGCCGGCGTTTGATGGCATTTGCCGACGAGCAGGCACGCGCAGCGGGATTGGATTACCTGCGCGTGGATTGCTATGGCGGTGGCAGTGGCGAGCTGGTGCGCTTCTACGAATCGTGCGGTTACGAACGGCTGTCGAGCTTCAACGTGGATGGCTGGCCGGGGCAGGTATTGGGCCGTCGCCTGTGAGCTGACGGCGTCTCAGTTCTCTGCGTCCTGCAGTGCTGCATGCAGTTTGTCGGTGATCTGCTGCAGTGCGGCCAGGTCATCGGCTGAGAGATGGTCGAGGAAATTCCGGCGGACGCTGGCGACGTGTACCGGCCGTGCTGCGCTCAGCTGGGTGCGGCCTTCTGCAGTCATGCGGATCACCACCACGTTGTCACTGTCGGTGTCGCGCTCGATCAGGCCACGGCCGGCCATGCGGGTGAGCTGGTGCGAGAGCCGGGTCTTGTCCCATTCCAGGTAGTCCAGCAGTTCGCGCTGGCGGCGGCAGCGGTCCTTGGCCTTGCTCAGTTCCATCAGCACGACAAAGTCGGCACTGGAAAGCCCGGTGCTGCGGGTGATGTCGTGGACGATGCGGCCGGAAGTGATCTCGGCCATGCGCCGGAAGCCGCGCCAGGCGGCCCACTGGTCGGGAGTGATGGTGGGTGAGGTCATGCGCTCACGTTGCCCGCGATTGGTTGACGTGTCAACTCGAACATTCTACGGTTGATATATCAACCGACCAACAGGCCGCCTCATGCCGCACCCTCCACGTATTGCCATCATCGGCGCGGGCCCCGCCGGCCTGACCGCTGCGCTCACCCTGCATCGTGGCGGCCATCGCGTGAGCGTGTACGAGGGCGAGTCGTCCGGGCAGCAGCGCACCCAGGGCGGCACGCTGGACCTGCACGAGGATTCCGGCCAGGTGGCGTTGCAGCGCGCCGGTCTGCTGGAGGCGTTCCGGGCGGTGGCGCGCCATGAAGGCCAGGAGGAGCGGATGGGTGATCCGTGGTCCGGGGCGATTACCGCAGGTGGGTTCGGGCCGAAGGGAAGCATGGACAAGCCGGAGATCGACCGTGGCGACCTGCGCCAGCTGCTGCTGGATGCGTTGCCGGCCGACGCGGTGCAGTGGGGCCATTGCTTGAGCGAGGTGGAACCTGCAGATGCCGGCCGCCACAGCCTGAGCTTCGCCAATGGCGTGCAGGCCGAGGCGGACATCGTGATTGGTGCCGATGGTGCGTGGTCGAAAGTCCGCGCTGCGTTGAGTGCGTGCCAGCCGCTGCCGACCGGCATTACGTTCTTTGAAGGATGGATCGCGCAGCCTGCGGCGGATATCGCGGGCATGGTGGGGCAGGGCAGCCTGTTCTGCTTTGGCGGCGAGGAAGGGCTGTTCGTTCAGCGCAACAGCGGCGATCGATTCTGCGTGTATGCGGCGCTGAAGCGGCCTTCTGATTGGCTTGATGCGCAGATCGCGCAACAAGGCATGCGCGCGCTGGTGACAGGCAGCTACACCGGCTGGGCACCGAACCTGCGGCGGCTGCTGGAGGCGTGCACCGACTTCGTGCGGCGGCCGATCTACAGCCTGCCGGCGGATTTCCGTTGGACACCGCGCAACGGCGTGACGCTGATCGGCGATGCTGCCCATCTGATGCCGCCGGTGGGCGTGGGCGTGAACCTGGCGATGCTGGACGCGTCGGATGTGGCGATGGCATTGTGCGCGCAGCCGGATGCAGTGAGTGCCATTCGCCACGCCGAGTCTATTGTGCGTGAGCGCGCCAGCGCGCTGATGCCGGACGCCATTGACGGGTTCCAGCGCTGGTTCACTACCGAGGCGACGGCTGACGGCGGTTGAGGCCGCTTGCAACGCGGGGACGGGAAGCACCTGCGTCACTGCGTCGCAGCCTCTCTGCAGGATGCGGTACATCGGTTCAGCGCTAGAGTGGGCTCACCCCATCCAGGAAGGAGACGCGCATGTACTACAGCAGTGGCAACTACGAGGCCTTCGCGCGCCCGCGCTAGCCGGCGGGCTTGGACAACAAGACGGCCTGGTTCGTGGGTTCGGGCCTCGCTTCGCTGGCCGGTGCGGCGTTCCTGGTGCGCGATGGGCGCATGCCCGGCGAGCGCATCACCATCCTGGAACAGCAGCAGATTGCCGGTGGCGCGCTGGATGGCCTGAAGGTGCCGGAGAAGGGTTTCGTGATCCGCGGCGGCCGCGAGATGGAAGACCATTTCGAGTGCCTGTGGGATCTGTTCCGTTCGATTCCGTCGCTGGAAATCGACGATGCCAGTGTGTTGGACGAGTTCTACTGGTTGAACAAGGACGACCCGAACTATTCGCTGCAGCGTGCCACCGTCAACCGGGGCGAGGACGCGCATACCGATGGCCTGTTCACCCTGAGCGAGCAGGCGCAGAAGGACATCATCGCGCTGTTCCTGGCCACCCGGCAGGAGATGGAGAACAAGCGCATCAACGAGGTGCTGGGCCGCGATTTCCTCGACAGCAATTTCTGGCTGTACTGGCGCACGATGTTCGCGTTCGAGGAATGGCACTCGGCGCTGGAGATGAAGCTGTACCTGCATCGCTTCATCCACCATATCGGCGGGCTGCCGGACTTCTCTGCGCTGAAGTTCACCAAGTACAACCAGTACGAATCGCTGGTGCTGCCGCTGGTGAAGTGGCTGCAGGAGCGCGGTGTGCAGTTCCAGTACGGCACCGAGGTGACCGACGTGGACTTCGCGCTGCAGGAAGGGCGCAAGCAGGCCACGCGCATCCACTGGACGCGGGATGGCGAGGCCGGCGGCATGGATCTGGGTGCGGACGATCTGCTGTTCATGACGATCGGCTCGCTCACCGAGAATTCCGACAACGGCGACCACCACACCGCTGCGCGCTTGAATGAAGGCCCGGCACCGGCGTGGGACCTGTGGCGGCGCATCGCGGCCAAGGATGCGGCGTTCGGGCGCCCGGATGTGTTCGGCGCGCATATTCCGGAAACCAAGTGGGAATCGGCAACGGTGACCACGCTGGACGCGCGTATTCCGGCGTACATCGAGAAGATCGCCAAGCGCGATCCGTTCAGTGGCAAGGTGGTGACCGGCGGCATCGTGAGCGTGCGCGATTCGCGCTGGCTGATGAGCTGGACAGTGAACCGCCAGCCGCACTTCAAGAACCAGCCGAAGGACCAGATCGTGGTGTGGGTGTATTCGCTGTTCGTGGATACGCCGGGCGATTACGTGAACAAGCCGATGCAGGACTGCACGGGCGAGGAGATCACCCGCGAATGGCTGTACCACCTGGGTGTGCCGGTGGAGGAGATCGACGCGCTGGCGGCGACCGGGGCGAAGACGGTGCCGGTGATGATGCCGTACATCACCGCGTTCTTCATGCCGCGCCAGGCCGGTGATCGCCCGGACGTGGTGCCGGAGGGCGCGGTGAACTTCGCTTTCATCGGCCAGTTCGCCGAATCGAAGCAGCGCGACTGCATCTTCACCACCGAGTATTCGGTGCGCACGCCGATGGAAGCGGTGTACACGCTGCTGGGCATCGAGCGCGGCGTGCCGGAGGTGTTCAATTCCACCTACGACGTGCGCACGCTGCTGGCAGCGACCGGGCGTCTTCGCGATGGCAAGGAACTGGACATCCCGGGGCCGGCGTTCCTGCGCAACCTGCTGATGAACAAGCTGGACAAGACCCAGATTGGCGGGCTGCTGCGCGAGTTCGGGCTGGTGCAGGACGACTGAGGGAGCGGGGCGCAGGTAGCGCCGCGTTGTCGGTGGAGCGGCTGAGGTTCTCCCAGGCATCGATGCGTTCTGTCATGGCAGCCAGCTTGCCGCGTACCAGGTGCAGGGCGTCGCTGCCCAACAGCAGATGGGTGGGTGGGTTGGGAGTGTCGATCACCTGCAGCATGGCTTGCGCGGCCTTGATCGGGTCGCCCAGCTGATGGCCGCTCTTTTCCTCGCGTGCGCTGCGGATCGGGTCGAACAGCGCGTCGTAGTCGCCGATGCTGCGCGAGGCCCGCACCATCGAACGGCCGGCCCAATCGGTGCGGAACGAGCCCGGTGCGATCGCGGTCACGTGGATGCCGAACGGCGCCACTTCCTTGCCCAGCACCTCGCTGATGCCTTCCAGCGCAAACTTGCTGCCGCAGTACCAGGCGATGCCCGGCAAGGTGATGAAGCCGCCCATGGAGGTGATGTTGAGGATGTGGCCGCGGCGGCGCGCGCGCATGTGCGGCAGCACGGCTTTGATCAGCGCGGCGGGACCGAACACGTTCACTTCGAACTGATGGCGCAGTTCGTCCAGCGTGGATTCTTCGAGGATGCCTTCGTGGCCGTAGCCGGCGTTGTTGACCAGCACGTCGATGGCGCCGATGTCGGCTTCGACGGTGGCCACCAGTGCATCGATGGCTGCGGCGTCGGTGACGTCCAGCAGGCGGCCGAAGGCGCGACCGGGTGCGAGGGCTGCAAATTGCTGGCGGGCCGATTCGCTGCGCACGGTGCCGACCACGCGATGGCCGGCCAGCAGGGCCTGCTGGGCCAGGGCCCGGCCGAAGCCGCTGCTGACGCCGGTGATGAGGAGGAGGCGGGATTCGGTCATGGCTGAGGGCTCGTGGCTGGGGAGTTGCACGTTAGTGATTGAGTGCGCGGCCGCCCAGGCCTAAGCTTCGGGCTTTCTTGCCTATTCCTCTGGGGCGCCCGATGCGGTCGGCCGATGATCCGCTGCAACATCCCGCACAGGCGCGCATGGTCGGCCTGCTGCAGGCGCTGGCCGTGGACGAGGGCTACACGCTGACGGCAGTGCCCGGGGTGCGGCTGCTGCGCTCCAACCGGCCACTGGCGCGCACGCCGGTGCTGTACGACCCGGGCATCGTGATCGTCTGCCAGGGCGTGAAGCGTGGCTATCTGGGCGGGAAGGTCTACCAGTACGACGCGCAGCACTACCTGGCGGTGTCGGTGCCGGTGCCCTTCACCATGGAAACCGAGGCCACGGCCGAGGCGCCGCTGCTGGCGATCTACCTGCATCTGGATCTGCAGCTGGCCGCAGATCTGCTGATAGAACTGGGCGAGCGCACTGCCAGCACCGAAGCGCCGGCAAGAAGCATGATGTCCAGTCCGATGCAGCCTGCGATGCAGGCCACGGTGCTGCGATTGCTGGAAGCGCTGGCCGATCCATTGGAGGCCGACGTGCTGGGGCCCTCACTGGTGCGCGAGCTGTATTTCCGGGTGCTGACCGGCGCACAGGGTGGGGCGCTGCGCGAGGCGCTGGCGATGCGCGGGCGCTTCGGCCGCATCGGCAAGGTGCTGCGGCATATCCACGCGGCCTATTCGACGGCGCTGGATGTGGATGCGCTGGCAGCGCAGGCGGAGATGAGCGTGGCCACGTTCCATGATCACTTCCGCAGCATTACCGGTACTTCGCCGATGCAGTATGTGAAGTCCACGCGGCTGCACCAGGCGCGGCTGTTGATGCTGCGGCAGGGCATGACGGCCGAGGCGGCGTCGTTGGCGGTGGGGTACGCCAGCCCGTCGCAGTTCAATCGGGAATTCAAGCGCTTGTTCGGGTTGCCGCCGGCGGCCGAGGTGGCGCGCATGCGGCGAAGTTTTGCGCTGCCGCCGGCGCCGGCCGATGCGCTGTATGTGTCTTCGCACTGACCGCTGCGCTCGCCGGGCATGGCCCGGCGCTACCAGGGAAGCCCGTGTCAGGTAGCGCCGGGCCATGCCCGGCGAGCGCAGCGGAGGGTGGTTGACAAGGAGTCTACCTACTAGTAGGTTTGCATCCATGAAAGAGTCACTGTCCCCCAAGGCCCACGAGATCCTGGCCCACGCCCGTTCGCTGCTGGAAGCTGGTGGCTACAACGGTTTCAGCTATGCCGACGTGTCCGCGCGGGTGAACATCAGCAAGGCCAGCATCCACCACCATTTCCCCAGCAAGGCGGATCTGGTGCGGACGGTGGTGGAGCTGTACCGGGCAGAGGCACGGGAAGGCCTGGGGCTGCTGGACCGGCAGCTGGGCGATCCTTTGTTGGCGCTCAACGCCTACGTGGATTACTGGTCCAGCTGCATTGCCGGTGGCACCTCGTCGTTCTGCATCTGCGCGATGCTGGCGGCCGAAGCGCCGATGATCCCCGACGAGATTGCCGATGAAGTGCGCGGGCATTTCGAGGATCTGAGCGGCTGGCTGACGATCACGCTGGAAAAGGGTGCGGCGCAGGGGCGGCTGAGGCTGCAGGGCACGCCTGCGGATGAGGCCAAGGCGTTCATGGCCTCGGTGCACGGCGCGATGCTGGCCGCGCGTGGGTTTGGTGATGCGGCGACGTTCGCGGCGCTCGCACGGTTGTCGATTGCCCGGCTGGTGCCGGCGGTCTGAATGTTTCGACGAAGGCCTGCGTGGAGCGAGCCTTCTTTCTTTTTGTCCATGAAGCCTACCTACTAGTAGGTTAAAAACTCCAGCAGAGGTCGCCATGAGTCATCCGCTTTCTTCCTTGGGCATCGTGCACACCGCGATCAGCCTGGTTCCCATCGCTGCCGGCCTGTTCGGTTTCATCCGGTATCGGGCCATTGATCCGGCTACGCGCGCCGGCAAGCTCTATCTGCTGGGGTTGGTGCTGTCGGTGGTGACCTCGTTCACCGTCTCCAGCACCGGGGGCCTCAATCCTGGCCACGCGTTTGGTGTGGTGATTCTGCTGATTGCGTTCGGTGGGGTGTTGGCGGCTCGGTTGCGGTTCCTTGGGCGATTGGCACCCTATCTGTCCACGTTCGCGCTGTCTTTCAGCTTCCTGCTGTCGCTGGTGCCAGGCGTGAATGAAACGCTGACACGCTTGCCGGTGGCGCACCCGATTGCGCCTGCACCGTTGGCGCCGGTGATCCTGCAGACGTTGCTGGGGTGCGCGGTGGTGTTTGCGGTTGGATTCGTGGCGCAGTGCTGGCGGATACATGCGGGCAACGCACGCGCACGCGTCTGACGCTGCAAGGGACAGTCCGGATGATCAGTCCGCCAGCGGCGCTGGTGCGTCTTCGCCGTAAGTGGCGTAGGCGCTGCCACACGTCGCGTGTGCCGCCGCATTGGCAGGCAGGCCGGTGGCCTTGATGCCACGCCGGGAATTGCCCGCGAGCACTTCCACGTAACGCTCTGCTGCCATCGTGCCGTCGGGCAGAACATAGAGCAGCACGCGCTGCAGGGTGGATTGGCCATCCAGTGGCTGTGGCTGGCGGAATGCAGGGACCTGCACGCGTGCGCGATGCCATACCTGCGGTGCGGCGGCAGTCTGCCAGCGAACCTGCAACGGCTGGTCGAGATTCAGCAGCGCGACGCCGGTGGTGTGGTTGGACGCCGTGCACGCCGCGGGGGGCGCAGGAATGGGCGCGATGGCGTCGTCGCCGATGTCCAGCGTCGCGCCATTGATTTCCAGGCGCACGATCGGCGCGGCGCCGTAGTTGTGCGTCTTGAACTGCACCAGCCCTTCCACGCGGCTGCGCTCGAGCTCGTATTCGGTAGCGCCGGCCAGACGCGCCAGCGCGGGGGCAACCTCGACGTGGTCGGCATAGTGGTAGTAGAGGTGCACGATGCCTGGCCCCCCCGATGTGCCCCACACGCGGGTGAGGGCTGTGGTATCCGGATAGGACTGGCGACGCAGGGGCAGGGTGCTTGCAGTGCCTTCGGAAGGCGCGCCATAGCGGTAGCGCTCGATCCCGGGCTTCAGTCGTGCGTTGTCGTAGGGGAAAGCGCTGTCTGCATCGGACTGCGCGTTCGGGTAGCGGTGGAAGGCAACGAAGCGCTGGGGGGTGTCGCCTTGCATGGGCAGGTCCGGTCCCGCGCCGGAGTAGGTGGAGGCATAGGGTGAGGTGTCCAGCCACAGTGCATGGCCACTGAGGTTGATGTGCGTTTCTGCGATGGCCGCACGTGAGCCACCCGTGGCGGTATCCAAGCGCCCGCGCAGCGAATCACCCAGCGGATAGATGAGCAGGGCGAGGACAGTGGGCACGAACATCAGGGCATGCACCCGGCCCGGCACGTGCCCGCGCTCGCGCACCATGTAGCGGCCCCAGGCCAGCAGGAGCAGCACCAGCAGCGGCACCCCAATCCACAGCGCGAGGGTGATCAACGCCACCACGCCCCAGCCGAGATTCGGGGTGCAGACCGCGATCAGGCCGAGCGCGGCGAGAAGGCTGGCCAGGACCAGCGAGACGCCGATACCGAAGCGGTAGTTCCTGTACGGGGTAGCAGTCATCACCGTTCCATCGGCAGGCCAGGGCGTGCCTGCATCTTGCCGGTTGGGTGGCTGTGTGGAAAGACGGAGGTGCTGTCAGCAGCCCACCAGCCGGTCGGCGCTGAGGCCACTGCGGTGCTGGTTGCGGTATTCGATGGGGCTGGCGTCGACCATGCCGCGGAAGTGCCGGCGGAACGATTCCTGCGATCCGAACCCCGCCTGTTCGGCCACCCATTGCAGCGGACGGTCGGTGGTTTCCAGCAGTTCGCGTGCGTAGGCCACGCGTTCGCGGATGAGCCAATCGATGGGCGACAGGCCGGTGGCTTCCAGGAACTGCCGCTGCAGGGTGCGCTGGCTGAGTGCGGCCTGTTCGGCCAGGCTGCTCAACGAATGCGGCTCGCGCAGGTTGCGGCGCATCCATTCCATCAGTTTCGCCAGCCGCGTGGGCTCGCCCAGCGGGATCGCGCGGCTGACCCGCTGGCTGCGTTCGGCATCACGCCAGGGTGCCAGCACCAGCCGTTCGGCCACCAGATTGGCCACGCGTGCGCCGTAATCCTTGCGCACCATGTGCAGCATCATGTCCATGCCGGTAGCCGAGCCGGCCGAGGTGATGATGCTGCCGGCGTCCACGTACAGCACATCGTCGCGCACGTGGATACGTGGGAACTCGCGGGCGAGTGTGTCGGTGAGCCGCCAGTGGGTGGTGGCCTGGCGACCATCGAGCAGGCCAGCCCAGGCGAGCACGAATGCACCGGAGCAGATGGACGTGATGCGTGCGCCGCGCGCGTGGGCGCGGGTGAGGGCATCAAGCAACGCCTGCGGTGGGCGCTCGCTGGGTTCGCGCCAACCGGGAATGACGATGATGTCGGCGTCGTCGACGGCGCTCAGATCGTAGGGCAGCTGCACCTGTGCGCTGCCGAGCATGCGCAGTGCACCGGGCTCGCCAGCGCAGAGCTGGGTGCGGTACCAGGCCACGCCCAGTTCAGGGCGGATGGGCGCGAACAGGCCGACCGCGCAGCCGAATTCGAACAGGCCCTGGCCGTGGCAGGCCACGATGGCGACGGTGGGCGCGGTCGGATCGGCAGGCAGGGTGGGCATGGCTTGATGCTACCGACGCAGGCACGTGCCGCTGAGTGGCGCGCGGGCATGAGGTGATGCCCGCAGGGTATATGGAGGCCTGGGTCAGATCCTTTCCGCAGGAAGGGCTCTGACCCTGCGGATTCGCGTGTATGGGGTCAGAGCCCTTTCCTTTGGAAAGGGATCCGACCCGGTGTGTGCAGGCTGCGTAAGGTCATTACCAGCAGTCATGTGGCTGGCGCGATGTGACGGTCACATGACGCGATATCCGCTGTTGCGTGTTGGGCGTGGGCTCTTGAATGGAGGCGTGTCTCCGGCCCACCCCCACGAGCCCCCATGCCTGCTGCCCACATTCCTGCGCTGTCCACGCTCTCCCTTCTGATTGCGGCCGCCCTGGCCGCTGCCCCGGCGTATGCGGCTGAGGCCGATGCACCGTCGGCGACCACCGCCACCTCCGCCAACCTTGCCGCGTCCACGCTGGATGCGGTGGTGGTGACCGGTTCACGCACCAGCACGCGCACGGTGAAGAACAGCTCGACACCGATCGACGTGATCTCCGCCGAGGACCTGGCCGCGACCGGCCAGGCCAACCTGCTGGAAGCGCTGCAGCGCAGCCTGCCATCGCTGAGCCAGATCGGCGGTTACCAGAGCGACCAGGAAAGCCTGATCCGCGGTTACCAGCTGCGCAACCTGTCGCCGGGTTACACGCTGGTGCTGGTGAACGGCAAGCGCCGCAACGCCAGCGCGTATGTCAGTGGCGCCAACGGTGGCGGCTACCCCGGCCATGCCTGGGCCGATCTGGCGCTGATTCCGGTGTCGGCCATCGACCATGTGGAGGTGCTGCGTGATGGTGCTTCGGCCATCTACGGTTCGGACGCGATCACCGGAGTGATCAACGTGATCCTGAAATCGCAGGCGCACGGTGGCGATGTGTCGGTGGAGAGCGGGCAGAGCACCGATGGCGACGGCAGCCGCACCAGCGTGCGCGCCAACATCGGCCTGCCGTGGGGTGAGGACGGCTTCATCAACCTGTCCGGCGAGAGCACGCGCCAGCACCATGCGATCCGCACGCGGCGCTACATCGACGGCTACCTGAGTTATCCCGCCGTGGATGGCAACGGCAACCTGGTGGCGCTGCGTCCAAACAACCGCTTGCCGGCTGGAGCGACGCCGAACCCGGCCGAGGCCGGGCGCGATGCCGAGGCCAACATCATTCTCAGCTCGCCGTCGTATGCGCTGAAGGCCTTCGCGGTGAACGTGGGCCATGGCTTGGGCGAGAACGCCCAGTTCTACGCCAATGCGACCGCCAGCGACCGCACCGCGCAGGCGATCCAGAACTTCCGCCTGCCGGCAACGATCTTCACCACCTACAAGGCACCGGGCGTGCTGAGCGTGTTTCCCGATGGCTTCCTGCCAGTGCTGGAAACCAAGGAGAAGCAGTACACCGGCACGGCCGGGGTGAAGGGCCAGGTTGCGGGGTGGGACTACGACTTCAGCCTGACCGGCAACCGCAACACGGTGCGCACCTACACCCGCAATTCGGTGAACTACTCGCTGCCGTACCCGGGCTCGCCGACCGACTTCTATGACGGCAAGCTGGATTACCAGCAGGGCATCGCCAACCTTGATCTGCGTCGCGGCTTCGAGGTGGCGGCCTTCGCATCGCCACTGGAAGTGAGTGCCGGTGCCGAGTACCAGCACGAACAGTACGAACGCGGGGCAGGGCAGTGGGAGTCGTACACTGGCTTTGGTGCGGCTGCCTTTGTTGGCTACTCCACTGCCGATGCGGTGAAGGCCACCCGCAACAGCAAGGCGGTGTACGCCGGTGCAGCGACCAACATCACCTCGCGCTGGTACCTGGATGCCGCCGCGCGCTGGGAAGACCACTCGGACTTCGGCACGGTGTCGACCGGTCGGTTGACCACGCGCTTCGACTTCACCGATGCGCTGGGCGTACGTGCCACGGTCAGCAATGGCTTCCACGCGCCGAGCCTGGGCGCGCAGTTCTACCAGGCCACCGGCAGCTGCCCGTGCGGTACCACGCTGGTGGCGCAGGTCGCTTCTCCGGCAGCAGTGGCGCTGGGCGCTACGCCACTGAAGCCGGAGAAGGCCACCAACTACAGCCTCGGCGTGACCTGGGACCCGAGCCCGGCATTCCACCTGGCGGTGGATGCGTACCAGATCGACATCCGTGGCCAGCTGGGCCAGTCCAGCCAGATCGGCTACAACGCGCAGGACCCGGCGCGGGTGACCGACAACAGTGGCACCGTGCTGACCGCCGCGCAGAAGAACACCATCGACGCGCTGCTGGGCACGGCCGGCATCAGCATCCTGCCCGGTGATGCGTTCTATGCCAGCTACTTCACCAACGTGGGCGACACCCGCACGCGCGGTGTGGAGCTGACCCTGGAAGCGAACCAGGAAACACAGTGGGGCAAGCTGCGCTGGACCTACGCGGCCAACGTGGGCCGCACCACCATCCAGAAGGTGAGCGCGATTCCGCAGGCACTGCAGGGGTTGCCGAACATCAACCTGCTGACCAAATCCAGTGAGTACGCGCTGCGCTTCCGCACGCCGTCGTACACGCAGGTGGCGGGGCTGGGTTGGCAGAACGGGCGCTGGCGTTCGAACGTGGACTTCACTTACTACGGCCCGATCAAGCGCCTGAACAACGGCGTGGAGTACAAGCAGCCGCCGGTGCTGGTGACCAACCTGTCCGGTGGCGTCGAGCTGGGTGCCGGTTGGAGTGCGGCGCTGGGCATCAACAACGTGTTCGACAAGCGCACCCGCAAGGTGCCTGCGTACGCACGCAGCGCCACCGATGTGGCCAGCATCGAGACCACCTGGGACAGCGGTGATGTGCTGAGCAACGTCGGGACGTTCTGGTACGGGCGTGTCAATTACCGGTTCTGAGGTTCATGTGAAACGTCGCCGGGCATGGCCCGGCGCTACCGAGGAGGGGGTCATGTCTTCTGCATTGAATGTGGTTGCGTTGATTGGTTCGCCGACGGCGTCGGCCAACTCGCGCACGTTGCTGCTGGTGCGGCATCTGCTGGAAGAACTGCGCGAGCGGGTCAACATCAGCGTGGAGCTGGTCGAGCTGGCACCGATCGCGCGCTCGCTGGGGCAGGCGCTGCAGCGTAGTGAAGTGGAGCCGCAGGTGGAGCGCGCGCTGGCCACGATAGAATCGGCGCAGCTGCTGGTGGCGGCCACGCCGGTGTATCGCGGGTCCTATCCGGGCCTGTTCAAGCACCTGATCGACTTCATCGGGCTGGACGCTCTGGTGGATACGCCAGTGCTGCTGGCGGCTACCGGTGGCAGTGAGCGCCACGCGTTGGTGATCGATCATCAGCTGCGTCCACTCTTCAGCTTCCTGCAGGCGCATACGTTGCCGATCGGGGTGTATGCCACGCCGGCCGACTTCGACGGCGACCAGATCAACAGTGCTGCACTGCAGGCGCGTATCCAACTGGCTGCCGAGCGTGCAGCGGGGCACGTGGCGCCACTGGCGGCGGCGCTGCCGGCGCCGCTGCGCAGGATCGCCTAGGACGTGGCGGTGCAGCTGCGGCACCTGGCGTTCCTCACGCCGGGAAGCTATCTGCCGGAACAACCGCGCGCAGGCCTGGACGCGACGTTGGCGCTGATCGCGTTTGCCGAACAGCTGGGCTATGACGGCGCGTGGGTACGCCATCGCCACCTGGAGCCAGGCATCAGTTCGGCAGCGGTGTTCCTGGCGGCGGCCAGCCAGCACACAACGCGCGTCGAACTGGGCAGTGCGGTGATCCAGCTGGGCTATGAAACACCATTCCGCCTGGCTGAGGATCTGTCGTTGCTGGACGCGCTGGCCGGTGGCCGGCTGCAGGTAGGTGTCAGTACCGGCGCGCCGCCACACGGCGGGCTGGTAGGGCCCTTGCTGTACGACAGCGACCCTGCGCGCATCGACTTTTCCCATGGCCGGGTGGCGCGGTTGCTGGAAGCGCTGCGGGGTGAGCCGTTGGGTGACGCGGATGCCGAGGTTGGCAATGCCGCCACGCGCTATCGTCCGCGACTGCAGCCACACGCGCCGGGGCTGGTGGACCGGGTCTGGTATGGCGCTGGCTCTCTGCAGTCGGCGCGTTCGGCGGGTGAGCAGGGGCTGCATCTGCTGCTGGGCAACGTCAACCGTGCCGAGCTGAGTGATGACTTCTTTGGCGCGCAGTTGCAGCACCTGCAGGCCTATCGTGCGGCATTGCCGGTGGGCAGCGCACGCCGCGTGGCGGTGGGGCGGGTGCTGGTGCCCACCGAGGGTGTGGATGCGGCCGCGCGGCAGCGGATCGAGGCCTTCAGTGCCCAGCGGCATGCGCGCACCCTGGCCCCGCAAGGGCCGCGACGCACGATGTTCGCACCCGACGTGGTCGGCAGCACGGCGCAGATCATCGCGCGGTTGCAGGCCGATCCGCTGCTGCGGCAGGTGGACGAGCTTCGCGTGGAGCTGCCCTATGAGCTGCCCGAGCAGGACTACCGGCGCATCCTCACCACGGTGATCGAGGACATCGCGCCGGCACTGGGCTGGCGCGCACCTGCGCAAGCGGCGTGATGCAGCCCGTGCCCATAACGGCCGGCAGTCTGCTTATTGCCAACCTGCATCTGCATGGCCGGATCCGACCGTGGATTGTCGAGTTCCGGCGCTGGCATCGGGCCGTCCTTCTCTAGCATCGATATCGAAGCGGCAGTGCATTGCCGGCCCCAACGAGGACGATCCCGTGGCTGTAGACGCAACCCACAAACCCATCCTGTTCCTGCTGGACCGCGAGTTCGAGGACGGCCAGCTGCCCGGCCAACGCTTCTTCTGCCGGCACAGCCTGCTGCTGGAAGGTGCGCTGTCGAGCATCGATGGCCTGGACGCACAGCTGGATGTGCGCCGCATCGGCTTCAGCCGGCCGCGCCGCGAGGTGATCGCCGAGATCGGCGAGCAGGACCAGTCGCTGCCGAAGCTGGTGCTGCCACAGGGCGTGGTCAATGAGCACGCCAGTGGCGAGTACCAGCAACGCCAGTACATCTCCGGTGCCGAGCCGATCCTGGCGGCACTGAATGGCCTGCTCGGCATTCCCGTGGCCCATCCCTGAGCGAGGACGTGACGATGAGCTACCTCACCAGCGTGTTGGACAAGAGCCCGGTGGCCGACGGCAGCACGCCGGAACAGGCGCTGCGCAACAGCCTGCAACTGGCGCAGCGCGCCGAGCAGCTGGGCTATCACCGTTACTGGTTTGCCGAGCACCACGCGGCGCCGACGCTGGCCAGCCCGGCACCGGAAGTGCTGGCGGCGTGGGTGCTGGCGCAGACCCGGCGCATCCGCATCGGCAGTGGCGGGGTGATGCTGCGCCACTACGCACCGTACAAGGTGGCCGAGAACTTCAATCTGCTGGCCGCACTGGCGCCAGGACGCGTGGATCTGGGCGTGGGCAAGGCACCGGGCGGTCTGCCGGCATCGACTGCCGCACTGGCCGCGGGTCGCCCGGCATTCGCCGATTTCGACCAGCAGCTGCGTGACCTGGAAGGCTATCTGTCCGATGCGCAGGCTGATGCGCAGGCGCGGCCGATTCCGCAGACGGCGCCGGAGCGCTTCCTGCTGGGCGCAAGCCCGCAGAGCGCGCGGCAGGCGGCCGAACTGGGCTGGCGCTTCGTGTATGCCGCGCACTTCGACGGCGACCCGAAGCACATCGAGGCCGCCTTCGAGGCGTATCGCGCGGTGTCCGCGCACGCCCCGTTGCTGGCAACGGTGGCCTTCGCCGCGCCCACCAGCGAGGCTGCTGCGCGCCATATCGGCGCGTTGCGGGTCTACAAGCTGCACCTCGGCCCCGGACAAACGGTGAACCTGCCCAGCCCCGAGGCCGCTGCCGAGTACGCACGGCAGGTGGGTGTCACTGATTTCCGCGTCGAAGAAACACGCCCCAGCGTGCTCTCTGGCGACGCGCAGCACGTACGCAGCGAGCTGGATGCGCTGCACCGGCGCTTCGGCGTGGGTGAATTCATCCTCGACGCGCCGGTGGCCGACCTCGACGCACGCCTGACGTCCCTTGAACTGCTGTCGCCCGCACCCCGCGCGGCGGTGGCCTGACTGCTGGAGCGACCCCATGAGCACGACCCCGCGTCCCATCCCCTTCGGCATCATGCTGCAGGGCCCCGGCAGCCACATGCATGCCTGGAAGCATCCGTCCAACGCGCCCGATGCGAGCGTCAACCTGGGCTATTACATCGACATCGCGCGTACCGCCGAGGATAACGGCATTGCCTTTGGCTTCGTTGCCGATGGGCTGTACATCAACGAGAAGTCGATTCCGCATTTCCTCAACCGCTTCGAACCGATCTCGCTGCTGTCGGCGCTGGCGACGGCAACCAAGAAGATCGGCCTGGCCGGCACGCTTTCCACCTCGTACAGCGATCCGTTCACCGTAGCCCGCCAGTTCGCCTCGCTGGACCTGCTCAGCGGTGGCCGCGCCGGTTGGAACGTGGTGACTTCGCCGCTGGAAGGTTCGGGCCGCAACTACGGCCGCCCGCATCCGGAACACGCACTGCGTTACCAGATTGCCGATGAGTACCTTGAAGTGGTGCAGGGCCTGTGGGATTCGTGGGACGACGATGCATTCGTGCGCGACCGCGACAGCGGCACGTTCTTCGCACCGGAGAAGTTCCGGCGCCTCGACCACAAGGGCCGCTTCTTCCAGGTGGAGGGGCCGCTCAACATCCAGCGCTCGCCGCAGGGGCAGCCGGTGATCTTCCAGGCCGGTTCGTCCGACGATGGCATTGCGCTGGCCGGCAAGTACGCCGATGCGGTGTTCACCCACGCGCCATCGCTGGAGGAGACCCGTGCGTTCACCCAGAAGGTGAAGAACTCGGCGATCGCTCATGGCCGCAGTGCCGGTGACGTCAAGATCTTCCCGGGCATCGGCCCGATCGTCGGACGTACGGCGGAAGAAGCCGAAGCCAAGTACCAGGCGATTGCCGCGCTGGCCGGGCTGGACGATGCATTGGCGTATCTCGGCCGCTTCTTCGACCACCACGACTTCAGCCAGTACGACCCGGATGCGCCGTTCCCGGAGCTGGGCGATATCGGTGCAAATTCCTTCCGCTCCACCACCGACCGCATCAAGCAGGACGCGCGCGAGCAGGGCCTGAGCCTGCGCCAGGTGGCACTGGAGGCGGTCAGCCCGCGGCCGAACTTCATTGGCACGCCGGAGCATGTGGCCGAAGAACTGATCCGCTGGTTCGACGCTGGCGCCAGCGATGGCTTCATCCTCGGCTTCGCCGCGCAGCGCGAAGGCCTGGATGATTTCGTGACCCTGGTGCTGCCGCTGCTGGAAGCGCGCGGCTACCACCGCAGTGTGCTGGAAGGAGAGACCCTGCGCGACCACCTGGGCCTGCCACGCAAGGCGAGCCGTTATGCGACCGACGCCGAGCCGGCGCGGAAGGTGGGATAAGGCGATGAGCGGAGACACTTCGGTAGCGCCGGGCCATGCCCAGCGGAATTCGCCGACAACGGGCGTACTGCCCGAGATCGCGGCACGTGTCGACGACGCCATCGCGATCCGCCATGACCTGCACCAGCACCCGGAACTGGCCTTCGAAGAACACCGCACCAGTGCCCGCGTGGCCGAACTGCTGCAGCAATGGGGCTACGCGGTCAGCACCGGCATCGGTGGCACCGGCGTGGTCGGTACGCTGCAGCGCGGGCAGGGCAGTCGCCGGTTGGGCCTGCGCGCCGACATCGATGCGCTGCCGATCCATGAAGAATCCGGGCTGGCCTATGCCAGCCAGCGCGAAGGCCTGATGCACGCCTGCGGCCACGATGGCCACACCGCCATCCTGCTCTCGGCTGCCCACTACCTTGCGCACCACGGGCGTTTCGATGGGACGTTGCAGCTGGTGTTCCAGCCGGCCGAGGAAACCGGCTCGGGCGCTTCGAAGATGATCGCCGATGGCCTGTTCGAACGCTTCCCGGTCGATGCCATCTATGGCCTGCACAACTGGCCGGGCGTGCCGGTGGGGCACTTCGGCTTCGTCGACGGACCGGCGATGGCATCGGTGGACTGGGCGCGTCTGCGGGTGATCGGCAAGGGCGGCCACGGCGCCGAGCCGCAGGGCAGCGTCGATCCGATCCTGGCTGCCGCGCACATCATCACCGCGCTGCAGAGCGTGGTGTCGCGCAATGTCGATCCGCGGCAGATGGGCGTGGTCACCGTCGGCTCGATCCACGGTGGGCAGGCGGCCAATGTCATCCCCGATGTGGTGGAGCTGAAGCTGACCGTGCGCGCGTACCTGCCGGAGGTGCGCGATACGCTGCGCCGACGGGTGACCGACATTGCCGAGCAGACCGCCGCTGCCTTCGGTGCGCGTGCCGAGATCGAATTCCCGCGCGGCTTCCCCAGCGTGATCAACCACCCCGAGCAGACGGCCTACGTCCGCGAGGTGGCGGTACAGGGGTTCGGTGCAGGGCAGGTGGTGGAGGCCTTCGCACCGCGTACCGCCAGCGAGGACTTCGCCTTCCTGCTGCAGGCGCGGCCGGGCAGTTTCGTGTTCGTCGGCAACGGTGACAGCGCGCCGCTGCACAGCCCGCGCTATGTGTTCAACGACGCGGCCATCGCCCCGGCGGCCAGCCTGTGGGCGCGTCTGGCCGAGCACTATCTGGTGGAGGACGTGGCATGAGCGTGCGGTACGACAACGATCGGTTCCTGTACACCTCGGTGGACGACCCGCTGGCGCGTCCGTTGTTCGACGGCCTGGAGCAGGAGTACGACAACCGCTATGCGGACGTGCGCCGGCGTATCGGTGGCAGTGCCCGCGAGGAACTGCAGCGCTATCCGGCCGAAGCCTTCGCTGCCCCGGTCGGTGCGTTCGTGCTGCTGCTGCGCGACGGCGTGGCGATTTCCGGTGGCGCGTTCATGCCGCATCGCGATGAGGACACCGCTGAGTTCAAACGCATCTGGACGCTGCCTGGCCTGCGTCGGCAGGGCATCGCCCGGCGCGTGCTGCAGGAACTGGAAGACCAGGCTGCGCGTCAGGGCTATCGGCGCGTGTTCCTGACCACCGGCTTCCGCCAGCCCGAGGCGGTCGGCCTGTATCTCAGCCACGGCTACACCGCGTTGTTCGATCTGGATGCGGACCCGGAAACCATCGCGCATCTGCCGTTCGAGAAACATCTGGTGCCACAGTCACAGGCGGGCGACGCAGCTACCCTCGCACTGCATGGAGCGGCGGCATGAGTACGCCTTCCACTGCCATCGAGGGCATTGTCCGCCAGCCGGCTACGGCGCTGAAGATCGTGCCGGCGCGGCATCCGTTGCAGGTGATCGGCACGGTGTTGGCACTCGCGCTGATCCTGATCGGCCTGCAGTCGGTGCTGGGCAATCCGCGCTGGGGCTGGGGCACGTTCGCCGAGTGGTTCTTTGCCCGGCCGGTACTGGAAGGGTTGGGGCGAACGCTGCTGCTGACCGCACTCGGTACCGGCCTCGGCTTCGCGCTGGGCACCTTGCTGGCCTTGGCCCGGGTCTCCGGTTCACCGCTGTTGTCGGCGGTGTCGTGGGGCTACGTGTGGCTGTTCCGTTCGATTCCGCTGCTGGTGTTGTTGCTGCTGCTGAACAACCTGGGTTACCTGTACAGCACCATCGAACTGGGCGTTCCCTTCACCGGCATCAGCCTGTTCTCGTACCCGACCACGCAGCTGATCGGCGTGTTCACTGCCGCCGTGCTCGGCCTCACCTTGAACCAGGCGGCGTTCTCGGCCGAGGTGATCCGTGGTGGCATTCTGTCGGTCGACCACGGCCAGTACGAGGCGGCCGCAGCGTTGGGCCTGCCGCGTGGGCGCCAGGTGCGCCGCATCATCCTGCCGCAGGCGATGCGTTCGATCCTGCCCGCAGCGTTCAATGATGTGATCGGCCTGGCCAAGAGCACGTCGGTGGTCTACGTGCTGGCGTTGCCGGAGCTGTTCTACACCGTGCAGGTGATCTACCGGCGCAACCTGGAGGTGGTGCCGCTGCTGATGGTGGCTACCGTCTGGTACCTGGTGATCCTGACGGTGCTGTCGCTGCTGCAACGGCGGGTGGAGCAGCGCTTTGCCCGCGGCCAGCTGCAGCACGAGCGCAACGTGTCGCGGGTATCGTCTGCGGCACCGCGGCCGGCGGCGACCGCTGCACGCGTGCCCAGCCGTGCGGCATTTGCCGTGCCGATCGAGGCCGGAACGGGCGCGGCTGTGTCCCTGCAGGGAGTGGGCAAGGCCTTCGGCGAGCAGGCGGTGCTTGATGACGTGCATCTGGAACTGAGGGCCGGCAGCGTGACGGTGCTGATTGGTCCGTCCGGTGCGGGCAAGTCCACGCTGCTGCGGCTGATCAATCATCTTGAACGCGCTGACAGCGGCTTCGTCACCGTGGGCGGCCAGCTGATCGGTTACCGCCGCGACGGCGACACCCTGTACGAGCTGCCGGAAGGCGAGATCCGCCGTCGCCGCGCGGAAGTCGGCATGGTGTTCCAGGGCTTCAACCTGTTCCCGCACATGACCGCACTGGAGAACATCATTGAAGCGCCGATCGCGGTGCGCGGCATTTCGCGCGCCCAGGCCGAGCAGCAGGCACGCACCCTGCTGGAGCGGGTGGGGCTGGCCGACAAGGCCGATGCTTTCCCGCGCCAGCTGTCTGGAGGCCAGCAGCAGCGTGTGGCCATCGCCCGGGCGCTGGCCCTGCAGCCGAAGGTACTGCTGTTCGACGAGCCGACCTCCGCGTTGGACCCGGAGCTGGTGTCGGAGGTGCTGAGCGTGATCGAGGAACTGGCCAGTTCCGGCACCACGCTGGTGATCGTCACCCACGAACTGGGCTTCGCCCGCCGCGTGGCCGACCACGTGGTGATGATGGACCAGGGCCGGGTGATCGAGCAGGGCACGCCAGACGCGCTGTTTGAACATCCGCGCCAGCAACGCACCGCCGATTTCCTGGCCAAGACCCTGTAACCCCTTTCGAGAAGCGCCATGAGCCCAGCATCGCAGCGACGTCCCGCCCGCAGCACCCTGTTGATCGTCGTTGTGCTGGTCATCGGCATTGCCGGCATCGTCTATTCGCGCGTGCGCCAGGGCCCCGACGGCGTGCCCGTTGCGGCGACCTCGCTGGCGGCCAGCAACGCGCAGATACTGAAGGGCACGCCCGATCCGAAGGCGCAGGCGCTGATTCCGGCCGGCTATCGCTTCGTCACCCCGGGCGCGTTCACCATCGCCACCCATCCCGGCCAGCTGCCGTTGGCCGACTACGGTGCCGACAGCAAGGAAGTGGTGGGCGTGGAGCCGGACATCGCAAGATTGATCGCCGATGGCCTGGGCCTGAAGCTGGTGGTGGTGCCGGTGGCCTGGGCCGACTGGCCGCTGGGGCTGGAATCGGGCAAGTACGATGCGGTGCTGTCGAACGTGACGGTCACTGAAGAACGCAAGAAGAAGTTCGATTTCTCCAGCTATCGTTTCGACCTGCTGGGCATCTATACCCGCACCGATGGACCGATCCAGAAGATCGCCACACCGGCCGACGTTGCAGGGCTGAAAGTGGTGGTGGGGGCCAGCACCAACCAGGACCAGATCCTGCGCCAATGGGACAAGCAGAACATCGCCGCAGGCCTGAAACCGGTGGAGTACCAGTACTTCGATGATGCGGTGATCGGGCGGTTGGCAGTGATCACCGGCCGCGCCGACGTGTCGTTCGAGCCGAATGCCACCGGCGCCTATTCGGCGCATGATGGCAAGGTGCGCCGGGTCGGCCTGTTCCCGGGTGGCTGGCCGGACGCAGCGGCGATTTCGGTGACCACCCGCAAGGGCAGTGGCCTGGCCGATGCGGTGACCCAGGCATTGAACACCCAGATCAGCAGCGGTACCTACGCGAAGGTGCTGGCGCGCTGGAACGTAGCCGAGGAAGCGGTGCCGCAGTCGCAGACCAATCCGCCGGGGGTGCCGGGGTTCTGAAGCAGGCGTGCCAACCAACGGTTGGCACCCACCGGAATGCGAGGCGGGGCATGCCGACCAAGGTCGGCATCTACCGGAGGGCAGCCACCGGAATGCGAGGCGGGGCATGCCGACCAAGGTCGGCCTCTACCGGGGTCAGGGCTGCCAATCGATGTGTTCCAGGCGGGCGCCTCCATTGCCGTGAAAGAAACTGATCGCGGCGAAGCACGCCTCGATGCCGATGCACCACGCCAGGGGATAGCCATCCACCTGGCCATTGTCGAGGCGGAAGTAGGCGTTGCCGGCGCGGTGTTCGTTTCCACAGGAATGGAAGCCGTCGTCGCCGGGCTCGCGCAGGTACATCAGCCATGCATGCTCCGCATTGCGCAGCATGCACAGCGATGGGCCGTCGGGCACCGATGCCCACAGCTCGAACTGGGGCATGGATGCGGCCAGCGCCAGTGCGCTGGCCAGCTGATCGTCGGTAGCGGCGGCGACAGGGCTGCCATCGAGTAGAAGTTCGATCACTTCGGTTCCTGCATCGGCATTACTGCCAACGTGCCTCCAGGGTGCGGAACGGGCCATCGAGCAGCACGCCGTCCTTGTCGAAGTTCCGTACCGATCGCCCATCCACGCGTACGTCCTTGGGCAGGGTACGGCTGGGCCACCATACGCGTACCGGCGTGCCCTTGCGCAGCCCCTTGCCGAGCGACACGGTCAGGTTGCCGTCGCGCTGCCGCGCCTGCATCTGCAGTGTGCCATAGGCGGTGGGCAGGCGGTCCACGGCCAGGCCCTCGCCAGCGACCCACGAAGGGGGCGTACCCGGCAGCAGCGACAACGCGTCGTCGTCCTCGCGCATCAGCATGCCGAACAGGGTGCGGCCGTATTCGGCGCCGATCCAGGTGTGCGGCATGTCGCCCAGGTAGCGCGGGAAGCGCAACCGCGAGTGCACGACCTCGGCCAGCACCTGCCATTCCAGCGGCCTGCGATCGTGCAGCAGGCCCTGCAGCAGTTCGTCGGCCGCTTCGGGCTGGCCCAGGTGCACGTAGCTCAGCACGTTGCGGATTTCATACGGCGTGTAGGCATACAGCGCACCGGGCTGGTTGCGCTTGCGCACATCGTCCAGGTAGCGGGCGAAGGTGGTGCGCAAGGCCTCGGCGGGCAGCACCCTCTGCGCACCGGTGGGGTCCAGCGCGATCGATACACCGGTTGGATCGCCATCGCCGAGGTCGGCCGATGACGGAATGAAGTCGATACCCTTCCATGCCATCGTTGCGCGGATCGAGGCATGCAGTGCGTCATACAGCGCCTTGTACTGTTCGCGCGCCCACGTGGCGGTTTCGTGGTCGCCCAGCGATTCGGCCAGCCACGCGCCGTCATGCCAACCCTTCAGGCCCCAGTAGTCGTCCCAGTAGCTGTGGGTGGGTGAGGGATAGCCCTCGTGGCTGATCGACGGCGCAAGGATGCCGGCGAAGCGCTCCGGCGATGGCTGGTCGGCCATGTAGCCCGGCACCAGCGTGCGTTCGCGCAGTTCCTGCAGGAAGCGCAGCGCGGCCTTCACCTTGGGCAGGTAGGCACGCACGCTTTCCGGCCCGCCATCGAGCCGGGCGACGTCGGCAACGAGTGTGACGTACTGGCCCTGGCTGTCGTACTCGATGTCCGAGCCGAAGCCGGTATTGACGCTGCCATCGTCGTTGAGGATGGGCGACACCAGGCCATTGCCGTGCACGCCGTGTTCGCTGTACCAGGCCAGGTAGTCGCGTGCCACTTTGGCTTCGCCCATGCGCAGCAGCACGGCCGAGGTGGCCATGCCATCGCGGATGAAGGAGCGGTTGTAGTTGCGCGGGCCGGGCTGCATGGCCGGGCCGGTCTGGTTGATCAGCATGTAGGCGGCCTGTGCGCGCAGCATGTCCACCAGTGAAGGGTCGGGCAGGCGCAGGCCGACCTGGCCCAGCCGCGCCTGCCAATCGGCGGAGGCGCGGCTGGCCAGCGTGTCGAACGCCTTGTCGCCGTCGCGCGGCAGCGACGCGAGGTTGAGGGCCGGCGCTTCCGGCAGCACGCCATTGGCATCGGCAGTGGCGGTACCGAGCGGGAAGGCCATCACCACCGCGTCGCTGGCACCAGGGGCCAGGGTGACGCGGTAGCTCAACGCCGCCGCTGCCAGGCCTGCGGCATCGCTGGACTGCTGTGCGGCAGGCAGTTGTCCGCTGGCGATGGCCGTGGTGATCTCGGTGTCGCCTTCGTTGCCGAAGGGGGCGGTGCCAGCGGCATCCACGGCGCTGAGGGACTGCAGCAGCGTGCGGCCATTGACGCGCACGCTGTTGCCTTCGACGGCCACCTGGCGGATCGGCGACAGGCCACCGTTCTGCCACGGCGGATTCATCTGCATCGGTCGCACTGCGAGGGTCAGCGTGCCTTCGATGGCCGAACTGCCGGTGTTGCGCAGGCGATGGCGCACGAAGGTGACCGGTTGCCCGTCGCGCTCGATGGCAAAGGCTTCGCTGCGCAGTTCCAGCCCGGGCTGCGGTGACCACGTGGCAGACGGCATCGGCTTCCAGCCATCGCGCAGTGCGTGCTGCACCGGTTGTTCGGCGGCACCGGTCGCGCGGCCATCGGCACTGCGCCAGATCGGCTGCACCAGCGGTGCGCCCTTGTAGGCTTCGATGTTGCCGTATTCGTCGAAGATCGATTTCTGCCGGCCCGCATGCACGCCGACCGCGGTCCAGTAGGTCTGCTGCATGTGCAGCGAGGCCGGGAACAACGCGCGCTGCGCGCCACTGGCGGCGATCTGGTAGCGCTTCATCGGCGTCATCACCGCCTTCGGGCCGAGCAGGCGGATGCGTTTGACCTGGGGGGCATCGCCTTCCACGGTCAGCCGCAATGCCTTGATGTCCAGTGGCGCGTCGGCCGCCAGCCAGCTCTGCTGCCGGGTCGCCGCCTGCGCGTCGCGCGCCAGTTCGTGCCAGCGGCCCTGTGCGTCCTGCGCCTGCAGGCGTGCAGCGCCGTGCACGTTGGCCCAGTCCACTGCCAGCCCGGTGCTGGGCTGGGTGCGGGGCAGGGTGATATCGAGCGTGTGGATGCCGCCTTTGCCTGCGGGGATGGCAACCGTGCCGCCGCCCTGCCACAGCGCAGCGGACTGGGGGGCGTCCAGCCCGGTCACCCGTGCGCTGAGCGTGGTGTCGAGCGGCTCCATCTCGAAGATGGATACGCCCCAGTCGGAGGTGCGCTGCGGGCTGGCCAGACGCAGGTAGCGGGCCTGTCGCGGCGCGAAGTACAGGGTCTCGATGCCGCCCAGCGAATCGCCCATGACGTAGGCGCTCTGCCACTGCTTGCCGTCGAGCGAGGTCTGCAGCGAATAGCCCTCGGGGTTGGAGACATCCCAGGTGAGGCGTGCACCGGCCAGCATCGCAGGCTTGCCGAGATCGACCTGGAACCAGTGGCCGGGACTGAACGCGCCGCCGGTCACCGTCTTCGGATCGTTGTCGATCAGGTGGCTGATCGCCATCGCCGGAACCTGCTGCGACGACGCGCTGGCCTGCCATTGCGCGCGCGGTGGCAGGTTCTGTGCGGTGGCGGTGGCGGCCAGTGAGAGGCCGAGCAGCAGGGCCGCGGCAAGGCGCCGGTTCGGCAGGCAGGGAGCGGTCCAGCGGTCAGCGCACAACGTCATTGCGAAGGCCTCACATCGGCAGGGCCCGGGAACGGGCGGGCCTACGCTAGCAAGGGATGTAACCGGTTACATGACGCGTCGCAATATTTCCCGGGCGCGTCCTGGCGCGACGTTTCATGAATGCGCACAGATACGCTCGCGCAGCCAGCGATGTGCCGGATCGCGATGCACGCGTTCGTGCCAGAGCATCACCATCTCGAACCCTGGCACATCAATGGGCGCCGCAACCGCCTTCAAGGCCGGGTCCTGCGCGACCAGGCGCGAGGGCATCATCGCCACCAGGTCCGTGCGCAGCAGCACGCTGCGCAGGAACAGGAAGTGCGGCACCGACAGCACCACGTTGCGACGCGCGCCCACATGCGCCAACGCGCTGTCGGTGCCGCCATGGAAACCGCCGCCATCCGGTGACACGATCACATGGTCCAGCGCGCAGAACTGCTTGAGCGTCGGCCGCCGCTTCAGTCGTGGATGATCGCGACGCCCGGCCAGTACGTAGCGTTCCTGGAACAGCGGGCGATGGTGCAGCGAGGGAGGCGCGTCGGAGGTGATGTGGAGGGCGAGATCGATCTCGCCGCGTTCGCTCTGCGCCACCATCTGCGCCGGCGCCAGGCTGACCACGGCCAGGCGCGTGCCGGGTGCGCGCACGCGCAGGTCGGCCAATGCCGGCAGGACGATCGTGGTTTCACCGAAGTCCGACGCCATGATCCGCCAGGTCTGCGTGGCCTGGGCCGGATCGAACGCCTGCACCGGTGCGACCGCACGCTGCAGTGCAGTCAGTGCTTCGGCCAATGGTTCGCGCAGCGCATCGGCACGGGCGGTGGCACGCATGCCGCGTGGCCCCGGCAGCAGCAGCGGATCATCGAACAGGTGGCGCAGGCGCGCCAGCTGCACGCTGACCGTGGGCTGGGCTAGATGCAGGCGTTCGGCCGCGCGGGTGACGTTCTGCTCTTCCAGCAAGGCCTGCAGGGTTACCAGCAGGTTGAGGTCGATGCGACGCAGGGTATTGTCCATGGCAATGCCGAGGATTGCAGGAATTCATTTCAACTATAGCGTGGCGGCACCCAACATGGCCGGCATTCCCTCCCTGGTACCACCATGAACGTTCTGCTTGTCTACGCCCACCCCGAACCCACCTCGCTCAATGGCACCCTGAAGGCCTTCACGGTTGAGCACCTGCAGCGCGCCGGCCACACCGTGCAGGTGTCCGACCTGCATGCCATGCAATGGAAGGCGCAGATCGATGCCGACGATCATCCTGGGCGGGATCCTTCGGTGCCGTTCCACGCGTCACTGGATTCGCGCGACGCCTTCAGGACGGGCCGGCAGAGCGCCGACATCGCCGCCGAGCAGGAAAAACTGCGCTGGGCCGATGCGGTCATCCTGCAGTTCCCGCTGTGGTGGTTCTCGATGCCGGCCATCCTGAAGGGTTGGGTGGATCGCGTGTATGCCTATGGTTTTGCCTATGGCGTGGGCGAACATTCCGACCGGCATTGGGGCGACCGCTACGGCGAGGGCGCGATGTCCGGCAAGCGCGCGATGCTGGTGGTAACGACCGGTGGCTGGGAGTCGCATTACGGTCCGCGCGGCATCAATGGGCCGATTGACGATGTGCTGTTCCCGATCCAGCACGGCATCCTGTTCTATCCCGGCTTTGACGTGCTGCCCGCGCATGTGATCTACCGCAGCAGCCGTATCGATGAGGCGTCGTTGCCTGGCGTGCTGGAGGGACTGGGCGCGCGGCTGGATGGGCTGGCAAGCGATCCGGTGATTGCCTACCGGCGGCAGAACGGCGGTGATTATCTGATCCCTGCACTGAGCCTGCGGCCTGAGTTGGCAGAGGGTGAGGCAGGGTTGGGAGTTCACCTCGAACTGTGAGTGGCGCATTCGCCTCTGGAAACGCGACGGAGATTCTGTAGGTTCGGCAGTCTGGCGGCGCTCGCGGTAGCCGCCCTTGCTGACTCAGGGAGACGCAGGTCCTTTGAAGACGGAATTCAACTTCACCCTGAGATACCGCCTGCCCGATACCCTCGGGTGATCTTGGTGTCCTCGAACGGCACCTGCTCGATGCTGGATGTGGAGATGCACTGCAGGGCGTAGGGAGCCCGGCAAGGTTGGCGCTTGAATTCTGCCGTCAGGCGCCCAGCGCCCGGGAGGCCGTACTTTCCGCGCTTGCAGATGTACGACAAGCCGTACCCGATGCAGAGCTGATCGAAGTCAGTCCCGATCTGGTTGGGCTGACGGATGTCGCTGGTCTGCTGGGCATGTCACGGCAGAACATGCGCAAGTTGCTGCTCGCGCACCCGCAGACGTTTCCGGCACCGGTGCACGAAGGCAGCGCGTCGATCTGGCATCTGGCCGATATTCTTTCGTGGATGCAGGCGCGCGGCAGCCAGAAGGTCAGCAGCGAGCTGGCGGAGCTCGCTGCTGCGGCGCTGCAGATCAATGTGGCGAAGGAGCAGGAACGGCTGGTTCAGCATCCCGGCTGAGGGTCGCTGCGCGACAGGCCGTTACAGTTGCACACGCTCCCACCAGCGCGTACCAGCGGTCGGTGATTGCATGTCCAGTGCCTCGCCCATCATCGGCGTGGCCACCGGCACGTTCTTTGCGGCAGCCAATGCGCTGATGCGTTCGAACGGTTGCTGCCACTCGTGCAGGGCCAGGTCGAAGGTGCCGTTGTGGATCGGCAGCAGCCACTTGCCACGCAGGTCCAGGTGCGCCTGCAGGGTCTGTTCGGGCTGCATGTGCACGAACGCCCAGCGTTGATCGTAGGCACCGGTTTCGATCATCGTCAGGTCGAACGGGCCGTACTTCTCGCCAATGGCCTTGAAGCCATCGAAGTAGCCGGTGTCGCCGCTGAAGAAGATGCGGAAGTCGCCGTCCTGGATCACCCACGACGCCCACAGGCTGCGATCGCTGTCACCCAGGCCGCGGCCGGAGAAATGCTGGCCGGGGGTTGCGGTCAGGCGCAGGCCAGCGGCTTCGGTGGACTGCCACCAGTCCAGTTGTTCGACCTTGGCTGCATCCACGCCCCAGGCAATCAGCTGGTCGCCCACACCCAGCGGTGCGATGAAGCGCGCGGTCTTGCCGGCCAGCTTCATTACCGCCGCGTGGTCGAGGTGGTCGTAGTGGTTGTGCGAGAGGATGACGCCGGCGATCGGCGGCAGTTCGTCGATGCTGATCGGCGGCGCATGGAAGCGTGCCGGGCCCATCCACTGCACCGGTGAGGCGCGTTCGGAGAACACCGGATCGGTCAGCCAGTACTGCCCGCGCAGCTTCAGCAGGATCGTCGAATGCCCCAGGCGGAACAGGCTGCGGTCGGGCGCCGCATCCAGGGTGGTGCGGTCCAGCGCCTGCACCGGGATGGGGTGGTCGGGCACGGTGCCCTTGGGCTTGTTGAACAGGAAGGTCCACCAGATCTCCAGGCCATCACGCAGGCCCATTGCCGGTTTCGGCAGGGCATTGCGGAACCTGCCTTCGCGGTACTGCGGCGAATCGGGGAAGTCGGGGAGGGACCAGGATTTGCAGAAGGTATAAGCGGTCACGGTGAGGATTCCGAGCAGGAGGACAAGGAGCAGGCGCTTCATGGGTGACGTCCGCAGGGTACACTGCACAGTGTAGTTTCCGGATTTCAGAAAGTACACTGCTGGGTGTAAAATGGTGGCATCCGTTCAGCTGTCTGGTTCCGCCATGCCCCGTACTCCGCAACGCCTTACCGACCGCAAGCGCGAGGCCATCGTCCGCGCTGCGGTGGAAGAGTTCCGTTCGGCCGGCTACGAGGCGACCAGCATGGACCGCATCGCGGCGGTGGCTGGTGTCTCCAAGCGCACCGTCTACAACCACTTCCCGAGCAAGGAAGAACTGTTCGCGCTGATCCTGGAAGAGCTGTGGCAGAGCAGCGTGGCCAGCGTCGAGCTGCCGTACCGCGCCGACCAGCCGCTGGATGTGCAGCTGCTGCAGCTGCTGCGGCAGAAGCTGGACCTGCTGGGTGATGCCAACTTCATCGATCTGGCGCGGGTGGCGATGGCCGAGATCATCCATTCACCCGAGCGCGCGCAGGCGATCGTCTGCCGCATGGGCGAGAAGGAGAGCGGCGTCAGCGCGTGGATCCGTGCAGCCATTGCCGATGGGCGGCTGCGCGAGATCGATCCGGAATTCGCCGGCCATCAGCTGCAGGGCCTGGTGAAGAGCTTCGCGTTCTGGCCGCAGGTGACGATGGGCCAGGCGCCGCTGGCGCAGGCCGAACGCACGCGCGTGGCCGAGTCGGCCGTGGCGATGTTCCTGGGCTTCTACGCGGTGTAAGCCGGCGGCTGCACGTCAGCGCGCGCCCAGCTGCCTGAGATAGGCGCAGAACATATCCGCGACCGCATCGGCATAGACGCGCATCTCGGCGGCAGTGCGCGGTTCACTGGAGAATTCGCGACCGGTGGCACCCAGCGTGGTATCGATCAGATCCACCGCCAGCTGGCGCGTGCCCGCCGAGGCCTGCGGCAGCAGCTCGGCCATGAACACGAGCATCGCTTCGTCGGACTCGCTGCGTGCTTCCTGCGCCTCCGGCGCATCACGGTACAGCGGCGCGGCATCGTTCAACGCGCCACGGGTCTGCGCTTCTTCGCATTCCGACACGATGAAGGCATGCACCAACGTGCGCAGGCGCTGCAGGTGCGGTTGTTGTGTGTCCTGCAGGATGTCGCGCAGCATCGCGCCGGTCTGCTGCCACTCGTCGCGCTGCAGGCGGAACAGGATTGCTGCCTTGTTGGGAAAGTACTGATACAGCGAGCCGACGCTGACGCCGGCGCGTTCGGCCACCCGCGCGGTTGTGAACCGAGTGGCACCTTCGTGCTTCAAAACCTGAGCAGCGGCTTCCAGGATGGCTGCGACCAGGTCGTTCGATCGTGACTGGCGAGGCTGTTTTCTCGAGGAAATCTGCGGCGGACGACGTTCGGACATGAGGCTTTTCCAATGCGAATAGGCGGAACGGGGGATCGTCCGTATTCTTGATTGCGACGAATCATTCGCATTCTAACCCCGCCAACGAAAGGAACACCCGTCCATGTCCACCCTGATCTCCGCCCCGGTCGCGCCCCTGCTTGCGCGCCTGTTCACCGAAGCCGACAGCGCGCTCAGCCCCGCCTTGACCTCCGTTTCCCCCGAAGAGCGGCAGCGCCTGCTGGGCAGCCGCACCGAATACCGGCGCCTGTATGGCGAGCTGCTGAAGGACCTGTGGCTGCCGGTGTCGCCGGAAACCGGCCGCCTGCTGTACCTGCTGGCGCGCAGCAGTGGCGCGCGCAGCATCGTTGAGTTCGGTACGTCGTTCGGCATCTCCAGCATCCATCTGGCTGCGGCGTTGCGTGACAACGGCGGCGGCCGCCTGATCACCACCGAGTTCGAGCCGGAGAAGGCGCGCCGTGCCGCCGGCCACCTGCGTGAAGCGGGCCTGGACGATCTGGTGGAGATCCGCGTGGGCGATGCGCTGGAGACGCTGGCGGTGGACCTGCCCGATACGATCGATCTGGTGCTGCTCGATGGTGCCAAGGTGCTGTACGACGACGTGCTGGACCTGCTGCAGGAACGCCTGAGTCCGGGCGCACTGGTGGTGGCCGACAATGCCGACGACAGCCCGCGCTACCAGCAGCGCATGCGCTCGGGCAACACAGGCTATCTGTCGGTACCGTTCGCCGAGGATGTGGAACTGTCGATGCGTCTCGCCTGAAAGGCCCTCATGCCAGCTGCCGGAACTGTTCCGGCGGCAGGGCGTGTGCATACAGATAGCCCTGGCCCACATCCACTCCCAGCGCACGCAGCATCTGTTCCTGTGCCGAGGTCTCAGTGCCTTCGGCGACGACGACGGCACCGCAGCGGTGCGCCACTTCCACGATGAAGCGGACGATGGACTGCGACTTGGCATCGGACAGCGTGGCGATCAGCGCCCGCTCGATCTTGACCTCGGCCACCGACAGTTGTGACAGCAGGATCAGCGTCGAATAACCGGCGCCGAAGTCGTCCAATGACAGGCTCATGCCAGCGGCCAGCAGAACGACGACGTTGGCGTCGACAACGTCGCGCTCGACGATTTCGGTCCATTCGACAATCTCCAGCCGCAGCATCGCGCCGGGTATGCGTTGCTGCTCCAGCAAGGTGCACAGGCGCACGCCGAAGTCCGGTTGGCGCAGCGATTCGGCGGATACATTCACTGCGATCGTCAGCGTGTGCCCGTCATCCCTGCAGTGGCCAAGGAAGGCGGTGGCCGCCTGCAGCGTAGCCCATTCCAGTTCGGCCAGGCGTCCGCGACGGCGCAGCAGAGAAACCACCCGCATCGGTGCAATCAGGTGGCCATCGCCATCGCGCATGCGCAACAGTGCTTCGGCGCCGACCAGGTGGCGGTCATGCAGGCGGAACTTGGGCTGGTAGTACAGCGGTGCATCGGCGTGCTGCAGCCAGTGGTCCAGCGCGGTCTCGATCAATGCATCCACTTCACTGTCGCGCTGGATCGGATCGTCGAAGAACACCACGCCGGACTCGATCGCATTCAAGGCCAGGGTGACGGCGCGGAACGGGATGGAGCTGTCGTCCTGCGTGGGCGGTTGCAGCTCGACCACCGCGCAGCGGAATACCGGGCGGAAGCCCGGCCAGTCATCGCCGATCACCGTGGTCAAGCGGTCGGCCAATGCTGGCAGTTCGGTATCCGCGCGGAGATCGGCAAGGCTTGCGTCCAACAGCAGGATCGCCAGTGCGCTGTCACCGAACTGATAGACCTCCATCGTGCCGGTTGGCCTTGCATGCAGCAGGGTGCGATGCACGGCTTCGGCGTTGTGCCGGTTCCACAGGCCGCTGTCATTCAGCGGACCATAGCGCAGCAGCAGGTCCTGCAGGTTGCTCATCTCGGTCACGATCAGGCACGCATTGCCGCGATCTTCGCTGCTGCGCCAGTGACGTTGCAGGCGCTCGTCGAGGGCGCGCAGGTTGGGCAGGCCACTGACCGGATCGATGCGCATCCAGGCATGTTCGCGTTGGCGCTGGGCATCGATCTGCGCATCGTTGTAGATCAGTGCGAATACCGCCGCCAGCACCAGCAGCGATACCGGCAGGGCAAGCAGCCGCTGGGTGGCCAGTTCCAGCAGGGGTAGCTGCGCGCTGCCGATGATCGCCACGCCCAGCGCCAGTCCAAGCAGGGTCACCGCGATGCGCACCCCCCAGGCCTGCAGGATCAACTGCAGCGAGAGCTGGGTGAGCATGCGTGGATACATCCGCCCACGCAGCCAGATGCCTGCGAGCACCTGCAGGGCCGCTTCCAGGCCGGCGGGCAGGAAGTACTGCGTGCCGGAGAACTGGTAGCGCGCCAGCAGGCTGGCCAGCAGGCAGGTCACGCCGCCGCGCCAGCCGCCCAGCAGGCCGCTGATCAGCAGGATGTCGATGCCGAGGTTGAGCTTGACCACGCCCTGCGCGTAGCCGGCCACGAACCAGGAATTGAACAGGTAGATCAGGCCGAGAATCGCGCCGATGTAGACGCGGCGCCCCTCGATGGCATGGCCGCCGCGGCGGGTGGTGATCAGGAACACGCCGATCATGCCGATCACCGCAGTGGCCTGCAGCAGGTACAGCGGCAGGCTGGGCAGGGCGCTGTCCAGGATCCGGGTCGAAACCCTTGATAGCGCATCCATAGCCATAGCCGGTCCTGTGTGCGGCCAACTGCCAGTAGACGCAGAGTAAACCACGGCCGCGTGTGCGGCCAAACCGGGGCTGCCAGTGTGTGCTGAGCGCTAGTAACGCGGATCGGCGATCGCAGGCAGCACCAGCTCGCGGACGAAACTGGAGGACGACAGCTGCAGCAGGGCGCGCACCATCGCCACCACGTCGTGCACCGGCACGTACTCGCCATTGCCGCGTGCGGCGGCCTGATGCAGCGGCACCGACAGTGCATCGTCGGTATTGAGGTAGCCCAGCTGCAGCGTCGTCACGGCCAGCCGCTGCTGGCGGAAGCCCTCGCGCAGGGCATCGGCAATGCCGTTGAGCGCGAACTTGGACGCGCCGAAGGCCACCTCGGGGCGGCCACTGCGTGGCAGCGCCGAGGTCGAGCCGGTCAACACCAGTTGCGGGCGGCGCCCGCCGAGAACGCGGGGCAGCAGCTGCTTGAGCAGCAACAGGGTGGCGGTGATGTTGATGTCCACCAGCTGCGCCAGCGCGCTGTCACTTTCGTTGAGGAAATCGTAGTCGTCACTGAATGCGGTCTCCTCCCAGATGCCAAGGTTATGGATGAGGACATCGAGATCCGGCGGCGCCTGCGCCGCGATGCTGGCCGCCGCTCGTGCTGGCTCGCTCAGGTCTGCTTCAATCCAGTGCAGGTCGACGCCCTCGCCGCAGTCCAGCTGCGTCGGGCGTGTGCGCGATACGCCGATGACGGTATCGCCGGGCCGGCAGAGGCCTTCCACGAAGGCGCGGCCCAGGCCTTTGCTGGCGCCGATGACCATGAGTTTCATGCGATGTCCTTTGCTGTGAAGTGTGCGCTTCGGAGAGAATCCAGGTTGTGACCTGGCCGGGAGCGATGGAGATGGAAGCAGGATCGAGCGGTGGCGGTGTCATGCCCTTGCCGTCGAAGTGGTGCAGCGCTTTGCGCGATGCGGAGATCGAGATGCAGGGCATCGGCGTGTCGCGCGCTGATGTAGCGCGGGTGCGACGTCAGGGGTCGCCGGACGCGTTCCTGAAATCGGAAGTGATCGATGCCTTCAGCGAACTGGAGGGCGAAATCCTGCGTCTGCGTTGGCTGCGGGCACAGGGACAGCCGGTGCCTACGGTGTTGGATACGGCGGAGGAGGGCGGTCGGCGTTGGCTGCTGATGAGCGCGTTGCCCGGCCATGACCTCGCGTCCTCGCCGACGCTGGCACCCGACCAGGTGGTCGTGCTGCTGGCTGACGCGCTGCGCGCCCTGCATGCGCTGCCGGTTGCCGGTTGTCCGTTCGATCATCGCCTTGCATCGCGCTTGCCGGAGGTCGCTGCGCGCGTTGCCGCAGGGTTGATCGATGCGGATGATTTCGACGATGAGCGCCTGGGCCAGAGCGCCGAGCAGGTGCATGCCGAGCTGATCGCAACGTGTCCGGCGGATGAGGATCTGGTGGTAGCGCACGGCGATGCATGCCTGCCGAATCTGATGGCGGTCGACGGCCGCTTCAGCGGTTTCATCGATTGCGGCCGGCTGGGTGTGGCTGATCGTTGCCAGGACCTGGCGTTGGCCGCACGCAGCCTAGTCCACAACTATGACGACACCCGCTGGGTTGCGCCCTTGCTGGCCCGCTATGGCATCGGTGCCGATGAACGCCGACTCGCGTTCTACCGCCTGCTGGACGAGTTCTTCTAGGTGCATGCAGGGTCCGCAGTTGCAGCAGGGCGCGGCAGGATCGGTCCTCAACAGCGGTTGAGGTCAAGCGCGACGGCCTGAATGGTGACTGGCCGACGGCTTGGATTCGGCTTTTAAATGGACGAACGTTCGTTCATTGTTTACCGCATGAACCGCACCGACCGCAATGAGCAACGCGCCTCGCAGATCCTGCAGGCGGCCCTGCAGTGCTTTCTGTCCAAGGGCTTCCACCAGACCAGCATGCGCGACATCGCGCAGGCGGCCGGGGTGAGCCTGGGCAATCTCTACAACCACTTTCCCGGCAAGGAGGCGCTGATCCTGGCGACGGCCGAGGCCGAACAGGACGAACTGCAGCCGTTGCTGCAGCGGTTGGCGGGATGCAATGGCGAACGTGCGCAGGTGCAGGGGTTCCTGCGGGACTTCCACACCCTGTGCCGGCAGCCGGAATGGGCACTGTTGAGCGTGGAAGTGCTGGCCGAGAGCGCGCGCAATCCGGCGGTGGCGGCGGCATTCGCTGGCAACCGCGCGCAGTTGCAGCGCAGGCTGGCCGAGGCCCTGCAGGAGGTCGCACGTCGTGAGCGCCGCCGGCCCGTGCTGGCGCCCGCGCTGCAGGCGCAGGTGCTGCTGGATGCGATCGAGAGCGCTGCGCTGCGGCAGGGATTGGGTGAGGCGAGCGATGCCGATATCGACGTGCTTGATCCCTCTCTACTGGCAGCACTGCTCGGGGCGCGTGCGTGAGCACTGACGATCGGCGGCTGCATGGGCTGGACCTGGCGCGCTACCTCGCCCTGGCCGGCATGGTGCTGGTCAACTTCCGCCTGGCGATGGCCGTCGAGACCGACGGCGGCGGCTGGCTTGCTGGATTCTTCCACCTGCTGGAAGGCAAGGCTTCGGCGACCTTCGTGACGCTGGCCGGGGTGGGCCTGATGCTCGCCACACAGCGTCTGGCGTGGTGGCAGGCAAGCGTGCAGACCTGGCGGCGGGCCGTGTTCCTGGCCGTGCTCGGCCTGCTCAACCTGACCGTGTTTCCTGCCGATATCCTGCATTACTACGCGGTGTACTTCGCGCTGGCGGTGCTGTGGCTGCGCGCGTCGCCCCGTGTTCTGCTGGGCAGCATGGCGGCTCTGGCGATGGTCGCGTTCTGGGCCCTGCTGCGCTGGGACTACAGCCAGGGCTGGAACTGGCAGACGCTGGCTTACGAGGGGCTGTGGCACTGGCCGGGTGCGATGCGCAACCTGCTGTTCAATGGCTTCCATCCGGTGTTGCCGTGGCTGTGCTTTTTCCTTCTGGGCATGCTGCTGGCGCGGCTGCCGCTGTCGCAACCCCGGGTGCAGCGTGCCTTGCTGCTGCTCGGCCTGCTGCTGATGGGGGCCGGCCAGGTGTTGCAGCAGTGGGGCCACGGCACGGTGTGGCAGGTGTGGCTGGCGACGCAGCCGATGCCGCCCGGTCCGGCCTATCTGCTGACCGGCGCAGGCGCGGCGTGTGCACTGATCGCGGCATGCCTGTGGCTGGTGCGGCTGCGTCCTGGCGATTGGCTGGAACCGTTCACTGCGGCCGGACGGATGACGCTGAGCCTGTACGTGGCGCACATCCTGATCGGCATGGGTGTGCTGGAATCGCTTGGACTGCTTGATGGCAGTGCCAGCCTGTCGTGGGTGCTGATGGCCGCGTTGTTGTTCGTGATGCTGGCGACCTCGGCGGCCTGGTTGTGGTCGTGGCAGTTCGCGCGCGGTCCGTTGGAAGCGGTGATGCGACGCATCGCCGGCTAGCTATTTCGTCGCAGGAGACCCATGTTGTGACCAGTTTGCCTGTGCGGATGCAAGGCCATCTGCGATAGTAGGTGTCGTCACCAAAGCACGCCTGCATCCATGTCATTCGCTTCGGCGCAGCAGATCGTTGAAGTCCTGCAGCAGTCCTACGACATCAACGCGACGGCGGTGGTGCCGCGTCCGGTGGGCGCCGACGCCAATGCGTGCGTGTTCCGCATCGATGCCCGCCACGACCATTGGTGGTTGAAGTGCCGCAACTTCCAGGTGGCACCCGCGGTGTGGGACAGCCTGCATTGGCTGCGTGGCACCTTGGGCATCGACGAGATTGTTGCGCCGTGGCCGGCATTGACCGGCGGCGCATCGGTGCAGCGCTGGGGCCTGCAGTTCACGCTGTTCCCCTACATCGAAGGGCAGTCGGGCTTCGAGGCGCCGCTGAGCCGTGCGCAATGGCGCCAGCTGGGCGAAGTGCTGCGTCGCCTGCATGAGGCCGAGATTCCGCCGGCGTTGCGCCAGGCACTGCCGACGTTGCGGCTTGAAACCGCAGCGGTCGACACGGTGGGGACATGGTTGCGCGATCCCTCGACGCTGGCGCAGGCGCAGGATCGGTCCGGCAGTGCGTTCCTGGCGCTGTGGCAGCAGCAGCGGCCGCGCATCGCCGAACTTCACCAGCGTGCAGAAGCGCTGCATCGCCAATTGCAGGGTGAGGCACCGGCGCTGCGCCTGTGCCACACCGACCTGCACGCGGGCAACCTGCTGATGGGGCAGGACGATGCACTGCACCTGATCGACTGGGACGGACTGGCACTGGCCCCGCGCGAGCGCGACCTGATGTTTGTCGGCGCCGCGGTAGGTGGTCGCTGGGGGCGCGAGCATCCACTCGGCTTCGCCGAAGGCTATGGCAGCGACCTGGGCGATCCGCGCTGGATTGCGTGGTATCGGCACTGGCGCATCCTGCAGGACCTGATCGAATTCGAGCAGATGCTGCTGGGCCCCGGCGCGGCGCAGCGCTCGTTGCAGCAGCACCGGCAAGCGCTGCATTACCTGGGCGAGCAGTTCGCGCCGGGCAATGTGTTCGATGCGGCCGAGCGCGCGTATCGGGTGCTGTAGGGGTTACGGCCGGGCTGCGCCCGGCACCCGCGGTAGTGCCGGCCGCTGGCCGGCAACCTCAACAGCAACTGCTACAGCCGAAGCAACAGCAACAGCAAAAGCTGGCCTCCTGTGGGATGGCGGGGTGGGTCCGGTTGCGGGGGACGCCTTAAATCCCCAGACCGGCCCAGCCGCTGGCGGCTGTGCGTTCGGGCGCTTGCGAAGCAGTGCTTCGCAATCAAAGCGCCCTCACCCATGGAGGCTCGGTCGCGCCATCCATGGCGCTTACACCCCCGCAACCGGACGCGCCCCGCCTTCGACAGATCTCCGTAATCTGTCGGGATGACATGGCCTGCTCTTGGTGGGTGTCGACCTTGGTCGACACGGTAGATCCACGCCATGCGTGGATGCTCTTCGATCATTTGATCAATTGTCGAAATATTCGATTTCGATGGAAATTCATCCACGCATGGCGTGGATCTACCAGACACCGGGAAACTGTCAAAGGTGGGGCGGTGTCGGATGGCGGTTTGTCGGCGGCATGGATGCCGCGGCCAAGCCTACAAGGACGTACTTGCGGCGTCCCCGCCATCCGACACCGCCCCGCCATCCCACGGAACGCCCGCTGTTGCTTTTGCTGTTGAGGTTGCCGGCCAGCGGCCGGCACTACCACGGGATGCCGGGCGCAGCCCGGCCGGAACCCTTACTCTGCCGGCTTGGCCGCTGCGCTCGCGGCGACGCTCGCTGCACGCCGTGACAGCACCGCTTCGCGATGGGCGATGTAGGCGTTGGCGGCGAGGATGATGCCGGCGCCAATGATCGTCCAGCGATCCACCGTCTCTGCGAACAACAGCCAGCCACACAAGGTCACCAGCGGCAGTTGCAGGAAGCTGATCGGGGTCAACGCGGAGACTTCGCCCAGGCGCAGTGCGCGTGTCCACAGCAACTGGCCGATGGTGCCCAGCACGCCGGTGGCCAGCAGCCAGAGCCAGGCGATGCCGGTGGGCCAGACCCACACGAACAAGGCCGGTATCAGCGACAGCGGTACCCAGAACACGTAGGTGTAGAGCACCACGGTGTCGGCGCTGTCGATACGGGTGAGCTGCTTGATCTGGATCGCCACCAGCGAGCTGAGCACGGCGGCGGCCACGGCGATCAGGCTGCCGGACGTGAAGCCGGCTGTGCCCGGCCGCACGATCACCAGCACGCCGATGAAGCCGACCACCACCGCTGCCCAGCGCCGTACGCGTACCGTTTCGCCCAGCCACAGCACCGCCGCGATGGTGACGAACAACGGGGTGGAGTAGGACAGCGAAACGGCCTGTGCCAGGGGCAGGTGGCCCAACGCCCAGAACGCGCACAGCATCGAGCCCAGGCCGATCGCGCTGCGCAGGAAATAGCGCGGCAGCTGCTGGGTCTTCAACGGTGCATGGCCTGGGCGCAGCAGCATCGGCAGCAGGGCGAGCAGGCCGAAGGCATTGCGGAAGAACGCCACTTCCTGAGTCGGCACGTAGCGGGTGGCGTAGCGGATCGCCACCGCCATCAGTCCAAACGCCATGGTGCTGCCGAGCATCAGCAGCGCCGCCCGCAATGGGGTGGCGCTGGCGGGTAGGGCGGGTGTGCTCACCACTGTGCGCCGAGCAGGCGGGGCTCCGGTTCGATCGGCACGCCGAACTTCTCCAGTACCGAAGCGGAGATCCGCCGTGCCAGCGCCAGCAGTTCAGTGCCGGTGGCGTTGCCGTGGTTGACCAGCACCAGCGCGTGGCTGGGCGCAACGCCGGCATCACCTTCGCGGAAGCCCTTCCAGCCGCAGGATTCGATCATCCACGCGGCCGAGACCTTGCGGCGGTCGTCGCGGTCCGCCGGGAACACCGGCAGCTCGGGGAAGTGCTGCAGCAGCACCTCCACCTGTTCCAGCGGCAGCACCGGGTTCTTGAAGAAGCTGCCTGCGTTGCCCAGTACGTCGGGGTCGGGCAGCTTGCGGCGACGGATCGCGATTACTGCATTGGCCACGTCCACCGCGCTCGGCAGTTCCACGCCATGCGCCTGCAGTTCTTCGCGGATGCCGGCGTAGCCCATGCGCAGGTCGTGCAGGAGCGGCAGTTTCAGTTCAATGGCGGTGATCAGGTAGCGGTCCGGCTGCTGCTTGAACACGCTGTCGCGGTAGGCGAAGCCACACTGTTCGTTGTCCATCCGTACCCAGGCTTTTTCCTGGCAGTCCCAGGCCTCTACGGTCTGGATGAACTCGCCGACCTGCGCGCCATAGGCGCCGATGTTCTGGATCGGCGATGCGCCGGCGGTGCCGGGAATCAGGGCCAGGTTTTCCAGGCCGGACAGGCCTTCCTGCAGCGACCACATCACCAGCCCGTGCCAGGACACGCCGGCTCCAGCGCGGATCACGGCGTGGTCGGCACGGTGTTCGAGGAAACTGATTTCGCGGTTGCCGAACACCAGCACGGTGCCGGGCAGGTCTTCGGCGATCAGCACATTGCTGCCGCTGCCAAGCACCAGCAGCGGGCCATTGGCCACTTCCGGCAACGCCAGAACCTCCGGCAGCAGCGCGGCATCGTGCAGTTCCAGCAACTGCGCTGCGCTGGCCTGCACGTGGAACGTGTTCAGGGCCTGCAGTGGCGCGTTGTGGGTGAGGGTCCAGCGCAGCGGTGCTGCAGCGTTGTTGGTGTCGTCCATGGGCGTGCTCACAGGGGTGCCACCGCGCCGCGGCTGGGCGCCTCGCGTCGGCGACGGATCGCCTCCACGCACTCGGCGACCAATGCCGGGCCCTTGAAGATCAGGCCGCTGTAGCACTGCACCAGCGCCGCACCGGCAGCCATCTTGGCCACGGCGTCGGCACCGGACAGGATGCCGCCGGCACCGACCAGCGGCACTGATTCGGGCAGGCGTGCACGCAGGCGGCGCAGTACCAGGGTGGACTGTTCCAGCACCGGTGCACCGGACAGTCCGCCGGCTTCATTGGCCAGCGGATCGCCGGCAACCCGGCTGTGGTCGATGGTGGTGTTGGTGGCGATCACGCCGTCCACCTGCAGTTCGCCAAGTACGCGCGCGGCGGCGTCGATGTCGCGCTCGCTGAGGTCCGGGGCCACCTTCACCAGCATCGGCACGCGCCGGCCATGCTGCGCGGCCAGTGCTTCCTGGCGCTCACGCAGCTGGCTGACCAGCTGCCGCAGCGCGGTCTCTTCCTGCAGCTCGCGCAGGCCGGCCGTGTTGGGCGAGGAAATGTTGACGGTGATGTAGTCGGCCAGCGGGTACACCTTGTCCATGCAGGCGATGTAGTCATCGGCCGCCTGTTCGTTGGGGGTGTCCTTGTTCTTGCCGATGTTGATGCCGAGCAGGCCGCGCCGGTTGCGCGCGCGTTCGACGTTGCGCACCAGCGCATCCACGCCGGCGTTGTTGAAGCCCATGCGGTTGATGATCGCGTTGTGCGCCGGCAGCCGGAACAGGCGCGGCTTGGGGTTGCCGGCCTGCGGTCGCGGCGTGATCGTGCCGATCTCCACGAAGCCGAAGCCCAGCGCGAACAGTGCATCGATGTGCTCGCCATTCTTGTCCAGGCCGGCAGCAAGGCCGACCGGATTGGGGAACGTCAGCCCGAACACCGTGCTGGGCATCGGCGCGATGCGTGCGGCCACCAGCGGCGTGGTGCCGGTGCGATAGGCCAGGTCCAGAGCGGACAGGCCGAGGCCGTGGGCGCGTTCGGCGTCGAGCGAGAACAGGAAGGGGCGGGCAAGCGAATACATGCGTTGGTTTCAGTCCAGCGTGCCGAGGAAGGCTCGGGTTCGATATTCAAAAGCGACCTGGCCGTCGACCGCGTGGGCGGCGAACAGGTCCTGCAGCGCAGCCAGCATCGGCGCGTGGCGCGGATGGCCGGGCTGCGGCGCGTAGGAAGAAGACAGCAGGCGCCCGCGCAGGGCGTCCAGGTCCAGGTGCTGCACGTTCGGCAGCTGCACCATGCCGCGCAGGCCTGAGCCGAACCAGGCCTGCATGGTGGCGTCGTCCTGGTAGCGTTCGGCCACGGCGGTGTAGTCGGTGCCGTAGTCCAGCAGCAGTTGTTCGTAGCCGACCAGGAATGGGCTGGCATCGAGCAGGCGCGAATTCCAGTAGATCAGCGCCAGCCCGCCCGGGCGCAGGATGCGCTGCCACTCGGCGCGCACGGCCACGGTGTCGAACCAGTGGAAGGCCTGCGCGGCGCCGACCAGGTCCACGCTGGCCTCGGCCAGGCCGGTGGCCTCGGCGCGGCCATCGACGGCGGAAAACTGCGGATACTGCGGCGCCAGCCAGTGCTCGGCGGCCGCGCGCATCGCCGCGTTGGGTTCGACGGCGACCAGTGGATGGCCGGCGGCCAGGAACTGCCGGCTGGAGATGCCGGTGCCGGCGCCGATGTCAGCGACACGCGCGCTGGTTGCCACGGCCATGGAGCCATGCAGCCAGTCCATCAGGGCAGGCGGATAGTCCGGGCGGTAGCGGACATAGTCCGCGACGCGGCTGCTGAAGCGTTCAGTGCTGTCGGCGGAGGTCATCGTGCTTTCACCAGCGCAGTCCAGGTTTGGCGTCGGCGCCGGCGGCCACCATCGCGAAGATCAGGATGGCCACCAGGCCCACCGCAGCGAGGATGTTGAGCCAACCCATGATCAACCCGGCCAGGGCCATGCCATCGCCGTCCTGTTCGCCGGCGCGGCGGCGGATCTCGGCGCGGGCCAGGTGCCCGGTGATGATGGCAACAAGGGCGGCGACACCCGGCAGCACGGTCCAGCTGCAGATGCCCGCGATCAGGCTGACCACGGCCAGGGCGTTGCTCTGTCGGGGTGGCACGCTCATCGAGTCCTCCGTGGCAGTGCCGACATGATAGTGCGTCTGCCCCGGCAATCCCATGGTCCGGCCAATGCAATGCTGCCAGGCAAGGTTGGCAACCATCGGAGCCGGGAGCGGGGTGGCTTTGGTAGGCGTCGACCTTGGTCGACGAATGCGGCGCCAACCAAGGTTGGTAGCTGCCGAGGGATCGGCGCTAGCCCATCAGCACCTGGCCGCCATCGACATTGAGCACGTGGCCGGTGATCCAGCGCGCCAGCGGCGAACACAGGAACAGCGCGGCATCGGCGATCTCGCGCGGCTGCCCGAAGCGGCCGAACGGAATCTTCGCCAGGGTGCCGTGGTACAGGGCGGGATCTTCGACACGACGTCGATCCCAGAGGCCATCGGCAAATTCGATCGAGCCCGGTGCGATGGCGTTGACCCGGATCCGGTCCGGCGCCAGCGCCAGGGCCTGCGACGTCGTGTAGTGCGACAGGGCGGCCTTGGCTGCCGCATACGGTGCGCCGCCGGGACGCGGTTGCTGCGCGGCGATCGAGGACAGATTGAGGATGCAGGCGTCGGACGAGGCACGCAGCCACGGCAGCGCAAGGCGCGAGGCGCAGACCGCCGCCATCAGGTCGATCTGCAGGCTGGCAGCCCAGCCGTCTTCGTCATCGGCCATGCCGTAGCCGGTGGCGTTGTTGACCAGCACATCGATGCCGCCGAGCGCATCGGCAGCGGCCTGCAGCCAGGCGCCGATGCGGCCGAGGTCGCCCAGATCGGTGGCGAAGGTATGCAGCTGCGTGCCCTGGGCCTGCGCATCGGCCTGCAGGGCGTCAAGCCCCGCCTGCCCGCGGGCGCAGGCCGACACCTGCGCACCGGCGCGAGCGAAGGCCAGCGCCAGTTCGCGGCCGATGCCCTTGCTGCCACCGGCGATCAGCACCCGGCGGCCGGTGAAATCGATCACCGGCCGGCCGTCGCGCGGGGAGGCGCTCTCCGCCATCACAGGTCGAACTTGATGCCCTGGGCCAGCGGCAGCGAATCCGAATAGTTGATGGTGTTGGTCTGGCGGCGCATGTAGACCTTCCATGCATCCGAACCGGACTCGCGGCCACCGCCGGTGTCCTTCTCGCCACCGAAGGCGCCACCGATTTCCGCGCCCGAGGTGCCGATGTTGACGTTGGCGATGCCGCAATCCGAACCGGCCGCCGACAGGAAGCGCTCGGCAGTCTTCAGGTTGGTGGTGAAGATCGACGAGGACAGGCCCTGCGGCACGCCGTTCTGCATGTCGATGGCTTCGTCCAGCGTGCTGTACTTCATCACGTAAAGGATCGGCGCGAAGGTCTCGTGCTGCACCACTTCATCGCTGTTCTTCAGGCCGGTGACGATGGCCGGCAGCACGAAGTTGCCGGGGCGGTCGATGCGCGTGCCGCCGGTTTCGATGGTGCCGCCGCTGGCCTTGGCCTTTTCGATGGACGCCAGGAACTGCTGCACGGCACCGTCGCTGTTGAGCGGGCCCATCAGGTTGGCCGGGTCGGTCGGATCGCCGATCTTGCCTTCCACCTGCTTGTACGCCTTGACCAGCGTGGCCAGCACGTCGTCATGGATGGATTCGTGCACGATCAGGCGGCGGGTGGTGGTGCAGCGCTGGCCGGCGGTGCCGACAGCACCGAACACGATGCCGGGAATGGCCAGCTTCAGGTCGGCGGTTTCGTCGAGGATGATCGCGTTGTTGCCGCCCAGTTCCAGCAGGCAGCGGCCAAGGCGGTGGGCGACCTTCTCGGCGACCGTGCGGCCGACCTGGGTCGAGCCGGTGAAGCTGATCAGCGGCACGCGCTTGTCGGCCACCATTTTTTCCGACAGCGCGGTACCTGCGTCGTTGATCAGGAAGAACAGGTCCGGGAAACCTGCATCGCGCAGCGCTTCATTGCAGATGCGCATCGAGGCGATGGCGGTCAGCGGGGTCTTGTTGGACGGCTTCCACAGGCAGATGTCGCCGCAGATCGTGGCCAGGAACGAGTTCCATGCCCACACCGCCACCGGGAAGTTGAACGCGCTGATGATGCCGACCAAGCCGAGCGGCTGGTACTGCTCGTACATGCGGTGGCCGGGGCGCTCGGAATGCATGGTGTAGCCGTACAGCATGCGGCTCTGGCCCACGGCGAAGTCGGCGATGTCGATCATCTCCTGCACTTCACCGTCGCCTTCAGGCTTGCTCTTGCCCATTTCCAGCGCGACCAGCGAACCCAGCGCATCCTTGTGCTTGCGCAGCGCTTCGCCGCACAGGCGCACGGCTTCACCGCGACGCGGGGCCGGCGTGGTGCGCCAGACCTTGAAGGCTTCCTGGGCGCGCGCGATGACGGTTTCGTACTCGGCTTCGGTGGTGGCGCGGACCTGCGCGATCGGCTCGCCCGTGGTCGGATTGATCGGGGTGATCAGTTCACCGCCGGTAGCGCTCGACCACTCCCCGTTGCCCAGGTAGGTGCCAGCGTTGATCGCGTCCAGACCAAGGGACTTGAGCAGCTCGGAAGACATGCAGACTCCTGTGTTTCGTTACGTTGTGTTTGGTGCCGTCGCGGGCAGGTGGGGGCGCGACGAACTGAGCCGCCGATGGTAGCAGAGCGCCCGGACTGGCCATGGTGCGCCGCGCCAGTGGCTATGGTGTGGCAGATGAAAGCTTGGAGGGCAGGGCGGCTTGCCTGTAAACTTGGCGGCTGCATGGCCCCGTAGCTCAGCTGGATAGAGCGTCCCCCTCCTAAGGGGAAGGTCGCCCGTTCGAATCGGGCCGGGGTCACCATCCACGTCGGGTGCATCGGCTCGTGCCCGCCACAATGCCGGCGCCATGGATCACGTTCTGCAGCCCGTCCACCCTTCGCATTTCGCGGTCATCGCTGGCTGGCTCGACTCGCCAGGGGCGACCCTGCGCTGGGCCGGCCCCGGTGTGCCGTTTCCCTTGCCTGCCAACGTTTTTGCCGCTGCGCTGGCGTTGTCTGATCGCCCGGGCCGGGCACTGCTGGACGCCGACGGCACCTGCGTGGGCTTTGGCCAGTACTGGCAGACGGCCCCTGGCAGCACCCACCTTGGGCGCATCATCGTGTCGCCGCAGGCGCGCGGCCGTGGCCTGGGCCGGGTGCTGATGACCGCACTGTGCGCCGAAGCCACTCGCCGCACCGCTGCAGTGCAACTGACGTTGAAGGTCTATAGGGACAATCAGGTGGCCGTGGCGCTGTACCGCGACCTCGGCTTTGTCGCCAGCGAAGACGCATCCACGCCGGAGCTGCTGTTCATGGCTCGCCGTACAACCTGAGCGGGAAAGGGCAGGGCTCTGCACTCCCGCTGCACATCCTGTGCACGCGCTGCTGCAAGCGGACTCGGCAGTCTGGGGCTGTCCCCATCGATTGCCCAGGAGCGCCTCCATGAATACACCCGGCACCCCCAAGCCTTCCTGGCGCCAGCGCAACGTGCTGCTGACCGTTGCCGCCGTGCTGCTGGTGATCGTGCTGATCCTGCTCTTCGTGCCTTGGTAGCAGCGCGGCACGCCAAGCCATGCCTGGCGTCGCAGCGGTGACTCACGCCTGCCTGAGCAGCTCCACCAGCTGCCGCAGCCGGTAAGGCTTGGGCAGGAATTCCACCTGCTCGGGCAGCGGCGGCAACTGCGAGCGTGCGTAGCCGGAGGAAAGGATCATCCGCGCCTGCGGCTGGTCGCGCGCAACATGCTCGCTCAGCTCGATGCCCGACATGCCGTTGGGCATGCTGATGTCACTGAACACCACGTCGAAACGCGTATCGCCCTGCAGCAGCGCGACCGCTTCCTGCGCATCGGCCGTGGTAGCCACGTCGATGCCGAAGTCGCGCAGTGCCAGGCCGATCATTTCGCGCAGATCGGTCTGGTCCTCCACCATCAGTACGCGGATCGGATCATCGGTCATGGGTTGGGTTCCTCTGTGGCGGGTAGCAGCAGGCTGACCGTGGTGCCAACACCGGGCGTGGTGGACACGTCTACGAAGCCGCCGCTCTGGGTGGTGAATCCGAACACCTGGCTCAGGCCCAGGCCGCTGCCCTTGCCGATGTCCTTGGTGGTGAAGAAAGGCTCGGTCGCGCGTTCGGCGATGTCCGGGGCCATGCCGTGTCCCTCATCGCAGACGCTCAACGTCACATAGGTCCGTTGCCGGGATGTGTCGGCGTCGGGGTCCATGCGGTGCTCCAGCGCGGTGGCGATCAATACCCGGCCGCCACCCACCGTGGCGTCCGCAGCGTTGCCGACCAGGTTGGCGAGCGCGGTCTGCAGCTGCACGGTATCACTGAGTATGGCAGGCAGGCCCGCAGCCAGTGCGGTTTCCAGGGTGACGCCGGCAGGGCAGGTGGCCTGCAGGGCGGGCAACCAGTCGCGGATCCGCGCATTGATGTCCAGCGTTTCGCGGATCAGGGTCTGCCCGGTGCTGAAGGCCAGCAGCTGCCGGGTCAGCAGTGCGCCACGATCGCTGGCCGCCTGCGCGGTGGTGAGCAGGGCGTTGGCACGCTCGTCATCACCCATGCGTGCGGACAGCAGGTCCAGCGCGTTGACGATGGTGGTCAGCAGATTGTTGAATTCATGGGCAAGGCCGCGGCTGAGCTGGCCGACCGTCTCGAACTGCTGGGTCTGGCGCAGCGCCCGCTGCGCGTCGCGCAGGAGCCGTTGCGCCTGCCACTGTTCAGTGATGTCGCGGGTGATCTTGACGAAGCCTACGAGCTCGCTGTTCTCGACCACCGACTCGATGACCACGCTGGCACGGAACGGAGACCCGTCACGGCGCACCCGCCAGCCTTCGGCGGCATGGTGTCCGCTTTCCGCCGCCAGTCGCAGCAGGTGCTGCGGCTCGCCGGCATCGCGATCGGCTGGCAGGTAGAAGCGTCCAAAGTGGGTGCCGATGACTTCTTCCGACCGGTAGCCCTTGATGCGTTCGGCGCCGGGGTTCCAGCTGCAGACGATGCCATCGGGATCCAGCAGGTAAAGCGCATGGTCGCGCACGCTGTCGATCAGCAGTCGCAGCTGTCGGGAAGGGTCCGTCAGCACGGACGGCGTCGAAGCGGCAGCGACCACGATGAAATGCGTATTACCTATGTGAGGGACGAGAACGTAGGCAGTAGAGTGTGAAGAAGGTGTGCACGAAACGCCCGTGCCATTGGTCGTATGCGGCTGAATGCGACACGGAGTAACATCAGCCCCCTTTTCCAATATGGAACCGACCTTCATGCGTCCTGGTGCGACTACGCGTGACCGCTGGATCTGGATGACGTCGGCGGTGCTGGTGGCGGCCACGGCCGCGCTGGAACTGGTGGTGCCGCTGGGCTACGCCGTGTGGCTGGCCTATTTCATGGCCATCGGGGTCACTGTGTTCCAGCGCAGCGCCCGGGTGCCGTTCGTGGTTGCCGTCAGCGCCTGCGTGCTGCTGGCGGTGGGCTACAACGTTGCGCCGGCCAGCAACAACTCATCCTTCTCGTTCGTCAACCGGTCGATCGGTGGCGCGGCTTTCCTGATGATCGCGCTGATCGCATCGCGTGCCATCCAGGCGCGGCGCGAGGCGATGCGTGCGCTGTGGTTGCAGGAAGCGGAGAACGCGGTGGCGCTGGGCCTGCGCGGCGAGCTGGCACCGGAACAGATCGCCGAAGCCGCGGTGACGGCGCTGGCGACCCACCTGCGTGCGGACGTTGGAGCGCTCTATCGGCTGGATGGTGGCCGCCTGCAGCTGACCGGTGGACTGGCATTGCCGACCGGTATCCCGGCGACACTGGGCCTGCAGGAAGGAGTGGCAGGCCAGGTGGCCCGCGACCAGCTGACGCGCCACCTGCAGGGGGGCGAAGCGGCGCCGCTGGAACTTCAGACCAGCCTGGGACGTGTGCCTGTGCGCGAGCGCATCCTCGCCCCGGTCAGCAGTGACGGTGCCGTGGTTGGCGTGATCGAGCTCGGCCGCTCGGTCGTGGGCGATCAGCGTGCACTGGATGACGAACTGCTGGAGCGCTGCGCCGAAACGATCGGCATGGCACTGCGCACCTCGATGCTGCGCGGGCAGCTGATGGTGCTGCTGGAGGAGTCACAGCGCCAGGGCGAAGAGCTGCAGGCACAGCAGGAAGAACTGCGCGTGGCCAACGAGGAGCTGGAAGAGCAGAGCCGCAGCCTAATGCAGTCGCAGACGCATCTGGAACAGCAGCAGGCCGAGCTGGAACAGAGCAATGTGCAGCTGGAAGAACGCACCCACGAGCTGGAGGCGCAGAAGCAGGCGCTGCTGGTGGCGCAGGGGCAGCTGGTGCGCAACAGCAATGAACTGGCCGCCACCTCGCGCTACAAGTCCGAGTTCCTGGCCAACATGTCGCACGAGCTGCGCACGCCGCTGAACAGTTCGCTGATCCTGGCCAAGCTGCTGGCCGACAACAAGGACGGCTCGCTCAGCGACGAGCAGGTCAAGTACGCCCGCGCCATCCTGTCCTCCAACAACGACCTGCTGGCGCTGATCAATGACATCCTCGACCTGTCGCGCATCGAAGCAGGGCACGTCGAACTGGCCGATGAAGTGGTGGTGGTCGACAGCGTGCTGCAGCGGCTGCGTGAGACCTTCGAGCCGATGGCGCGGCAGAAGGGCCTGGCGCTGCAGATCGAGGCCGATGGCCTGGCCCCCAGCCAGCTGGTGGCCGACAACCAGCGCCTGCAGCAGATCCTGAAGAACCTGCTGGCCAATGCGGTCAAGTTCACCGAGCACGGCAAGGTGAGCCTGCACGTTCGCAGCGGTGGCAATGGCCGGATCCGATTCGAAGTGGCCGACAGCGGCATCGGCATCGCACGCGACCAGCTGCAGCTGATCTTCGAAGCGTTCCGCCAGGCCGATGGCAGCACCCGCCGCCGTTACGGTGGCACCGGCCTGGGCCTTTCGATCTCGCGTGACCTTGCGGTGCGCATGGGCGGTGACATCCAGGTGGACAGCGAGCCGGGCCGGGGCAGCTGTTTCATTCTGGAATTGCCACTGCAGGGCGCGCCGACAGCCGAGGCCGCGGCAGGCGCCGCAGCACCGGTGCCCGTGCAGCCGGTACCCGCGACCACCGCGGCACCAGCCCCCCTTGCCCAGCGGTCCAGTGCCGCGCCGGTGGCAGCGGTGGCCGATGACCGCGGCCGCCGCCGTCATGCGGGGCGCTTGATCCTGGCCGTGGAGGACGATGCGGTCTTCGCAGAAGCCCTGGTGACGCTTGCGCACGAACTTGATTTCGACTGCGTGGTGGCCACCACTGCTGAAGAGGCGCTGGCGCTGGCGGCGGACCTGCGTCCCAACGGCATCCTGCTGGACATCGGCCTGCCCGACGTCTCCGGCCTGACCGTGCTCGAACGACTCAAGCGCAATCCCGATACCCGGCACATTCCGGTGCATGTGGTCTCGGGCATGGACCGCGGCCAGGTGGCACGCGAACTGGGCGCGATCGGCTTTGCGATCAAACCGACCACGCGCGAGCGCCTGGTGGCTGCCATCGAACAGCTTGAACAGACCAGCCAGCGCGACGTGCGGCGCCTGCTGATCGTGGAGGACGACAACGATCTGCGCCGCAACCTGGAACTGCTGCTGGGCCGCGATCAGCTGCAGATCGCCGCTGTCGGTACGCTTGCCGCAGCGGTGGAGCAGCTGAGCACGGTCACCTTCGACTGCATGGTGATGGACCTGTCGCTGCCGGACGGCAGTGGCTACGACCTGCTCGAGCACATGGCAGGCAATGATGAGGTGGGCTTCCCGCCGGTCATCGTCTACACCGGCCGAGCCCTCAGCCGCGAAGAAGAGCAGCGCCTGCGCCGCTACTCCAAGAGCATCATCATCAAGGGTGCGCGCTCGCCCGAGCGCCTGCTCGACGAGGTGACGCTGTTCCTGCACAGCGTGGAGGCCAACCTGCCCAGCGACCAGCAGCGCCTGCTGCGCGAAGCGCGTCGCCGCGACACCGTGCTCGACGGACGCACCGTGCTGCTGGCCGAGGACGACGTGCGCAACATCTTCGCGCTGTCCAGCGTGCTGGAGCCGCTGGGGGTGACGCTGGAGATTGCCCGCAACGGCCAGGAGGCCGTCGACCGCCTTGCCCAGCGCGAGGTGGACCTGGTGCTGATGGACATCATGATGCCGGAGAAGGATGGCCTGCAGGCGATGCGCGAGATTCGCGCGCAGCGCCACCTGCAGGACCTGCCGATCATCGCGCTGACCGCCAAGGCCATGCCCGATGACCGTGAGCGCTGCCTGCAGGCCGGTGCCAACGACTACATCGCCAAGCCCATCGACGTGGACAAGCTGGTGTCGCTGTGCCGGGTCTGGTGCTCGCGGCAATGAACGAGCAGGCGCTGTTCGACCTGGAGCTGAAGGTACTGCTGGAAGCGCTGTACCAGCGCTACCACTACGACTTCCGCAGCTATGCGGTGTCCTCGCTGCGCCGTCGCGTCAGCCAGGCCATGCAGCGCTACGAGTGCGAGCGCCTGTCGGACCTGCAGCATCGGCTGCTGCACGAGCCGGAGCTGTTCGCCCAGGCGATGCAGTTCTTCACCGTGCAGGTCTCGGAGATGTTCCGTGACCCGGAGTATTTCCGGCAGATGCGCGAACAGGTGGTACCGGTGCTGCGCACCTATCCCTCGGTAAAGCTGTGGGTGGCCGGCTGCAGTACCGGCGAGGAAGTGTGGTCGCTGGCGATCCTGCTGCACGAGGAAGGCCTGCTTGAGCGCAGCATCGTCTACGCCACCGATATCAACCCCGCTGCACTGGCCACGGCTGAGGCCGGCGCCTATGGCATCGACCGCCTGGCCCAGTTCAGCCGGAATTATCTTGCCGCGGGCGGCACCGCTTCACTGTCGGACTATTACAGCACCGCCTACGACGGCGCGGTCTTCGACCGCCAGCTGCGCCGCAACGTGGTGTTCGCCGACCACAGCCTGGCCACCGACACGGTGTTTTCGGAGGTGCACCTGGTCTCGTGCCGCAACGTGCTGATCTATTTCAACCGTGACCTGCAGGATCGCGCGGTGGGCCTGTTCCGCGAAGCCCTGGTGCATCGCGGCTTCCTCGGCCTGGGCAGCAAGGAGTCGCTGCAGTTCGGCCGTCATCACGATGCGTTCGAAGCCTGTTCGCGGGAGCACCGCCTGTATCGGAAGGTGGCCTGATGGCGACGATGCCCCGCCCCGAAGTGGTGGTTATCGGCGCATCGGCCGGTGGCGTGGCCGCCCTGCAGATCGTGCTTGGCGCGTTGCCGGCCACCCTGCCGGTGCCGGTACTGGTGGTGCTGCACCTGCCGCGCGACCGTTCCAGCCGCATTGCCGATGTGTTGGCGCCGTACTGCGCTTTGACCCTGCGGGAAGCGGAGGACAAGCAGCCCCTGCAGGCCGGAACGGTGACGTTCGCACCGCCGGACTACCACCTGCTGGTGGAGGACACGCAGGCCATCGCACTATCGATGGACGAACCGGTGCTGTTCTCGCGGCCGGCCATTGATCCGCTGTTCGAATCGGCCGCAGCCGCGTTCGGCATGGGCGTGCTGGCGATCCTGCTGACCGGTGCCAGCAGCGATGGCAGCGATGGCGTGGCCGCGGTGCGCGCCGCTGGCGGCCAGGCGTGGTTGCAATGTCCCGAGGAGGCCGAGGCATCGATGATGCCGGCCTCTGCCCTGCAGCATGCCGGCGCCGACGCCGTGCTGCCCCTTGAACTGATGTGTCGTCGCCTGAAGGAGTTGTTTGCATGAACCTGCTGCCGCCGGACCCTGCCCAGTCGCAGGCGCCGGTCAACCTGCTGATCGTCGACGACGTGCCGCAGAACCTGGTGGCCATGCAGGCGCTGCTGCGCCGCGAGGGCGTCAACCTGTTGCTGGCGGACTCTGGCGCGCAGGCGCTGGAGCTGCTGCTGGAGCACGAGGTAGCGCTGGCGCTGCTGGACGTGCACATGCCGGAGATCGACGGTTTCATGCTGGCCGAGCTGATGCGCGGCTCGCAGCGCAGCCGGGATGTGCCGATCATCTTCCTGACCGCCTCGCCGGATGATCCGCTGCGGGTGTTCAAGGGCTACGAGACCGGCGCGGTGGATTTCCTGCACAAGCCGGTGGCGCCGCAAGTGATCCTCAGCAAGGTCAACGTGTTCATCGAGCTCTACCAGCAGCGGCAGCTGCTGAAGGCGCGCAACGAAGCGCTGGAGCGCGCGTTGAAGCTCAACGAGACCATGGCCGCGGTGCTCACCCACGACCTGCGCACGCCGCTGTCGGCCATCCTGCTGTGTGCCGACAAGCTGTCGCTGGAACTGCCGGACGACAATGCCGGTGCGCAGCAGACACTGAGCTACCTGGAAGCCAGCACGCTGCGGATGGCACGCATGGTCGAGCAGTTGCTGGACTTCTCGCGGATCCGCAGCGGTGGCCTGCGCCTGCAGACAGGTGCATGTGACCTGGCCGAGGTGACGCGTGCGGTGCTGGTGGAGGCCGGTGCCGGCCATCGAGCCGATCGTATCGCCCTGGATGTCCGTGGCGATGCGACCCTGCAGGGCGACATGGATCGCCTTGGTCAGATCGTCGCCAACCTGGTCGGCAATGCACTCACCCATGGCGCCGACGCGACGGTGCAGGTGCAGGTCGATGGTGGCGATGCACGTGTGGTCGCGCTGCGCGTACGCAATACCGGCCATGTCGATGAGGCGTTGCTGCCGCGCCTGTTCGAACCCTTCAAGGCCAGCTTCCATCAGAGCAACGGGCTCGGACTGGGGCTGTACATCGTTGACCAGTTCGTGCGTGCCCATGGTGGACGGTTGAGCGCGCGCAACGAGGCGGGGCACGTGGTGTTCGAGGCGCTGCTGCCTCGTCGTTCCGATTTGCGTAGTCCGGCGGTTTCCTGAATTCTTCAGCTGGCGCGTGAGCGAACTGAGACGGGCTCGTCCGCAACTGCTACCGTGGCACCATTCTTGCAAAGGAAGCTCCATGCCACTGCGTGCCATCGCCTATGTCAGCCAGGCCAAGCCGGATCTGTCCGCCGAGCGTCTGCAGACGCTGGTCGAGGATGCCGCGCGCTTCAACAAGATGGCAGGGGTGACCGGCGTGCTGCTGCATGACAGCGAGCGTTTCCTGCAGTACATCGAAGGTCCGCCTGATGGCATCGATTCGGTGTATGAGCGCATTCTGCAGGCCGGCAGCCATGTCGACATCGTCGAACTGGCGCGCGGCCGGGTAGGCCAGCGTCAGTTTCCGTACTGGGCGATGCGCGTGTTGCCGGTGGACGCCGCGCTGCTGCGTCAGCTTTCCGCAGGCGACTGGTCGGGATTCGCCCGCTCGGTGAACGGTGACAGCGTCGTGCTTACGGCGGTGGATCTGTTGGCCGAGGTCGTGCGGCCGGTGCTCAGCGCGGGCTGACCGCTAACGCTGCGGGGCGCAGTACGCCGCGTGCAATGCCTGCAGCACCCCCAGCGCCGGGCCTTCCAGCAGCCGATAGTGCAGTGCCTGTGCCTGCCGCCGCGTTGCCACCACATCCAGATTGCGCAGCACGGCCAGATGCTGTGACAGCGCCGATGCGCTCAGACCAGTCAGGGCCTGCAGTTCCGGCACCGGTGCTTCGCCTTCCACCAGGCGACACAACACACGCAACCGCGCCGGGTGTGCCAGCGATTTCAGCAGGGCGGCCGCCTGTGCGGCATGCGTGGCCATCGCGGCACTGTCGGTGGTGATGCTGGGCACGGCTTGACCCGGTAGTTCAGGAAAGTCTAATTTAGAGAAATCTAAATTGAAGGGCAAGCCGATGCGTGCGATGCAGAGGGGCAGGGCATGAACCTGCCATGGGCGGCAATTGCAGGCGGCGGCCTGATCGGTGCGTCGGCGGTGCTGCTGCTGGCCACGCTCGGTCGGGTGGCGGGCATCAGCGGTATCACCGCCGGCGCCGCGGCCGCACCGCGTGGTGATCGTGGTTGGCGCTGGGCCTTCCTGCTCGGACTGATGCTGGCTGCTGCGGCGGTGTTGCGCTGGCAGGCGGGCACGGGGCAACCACCAAGCGCCTTGCTGCGTGACGCACTGCCGGCCTGGCAATTGATCGGTGCCGGTGTGCTGGTGGGCTTCGGTACGCGGCTGGGCAATGGCTGCACCAGCGGCCACGGTGTCTGCGGCCTCGCCCGTGGTTCACGACGATCCCTGGTGGCGGTGCTGGTGTTCATGGCCTGCGCGATGCTCACCACGTTCCTGGTACGCCACGGCGGAGGCCTGGCATGAGCCGCAGCGTCTGGTTCGCAGGCACGGCCGGTGGCCTGTTCGGTGCCGGTCTCGCGCTGGCCGGCATGACCGACCCGCGTCGCGTGCTCGGTTTCCTCGATGTGGCTGGCGACTTCGATCCCACGCTGGCCTGGGTGCTGGCGTCGGCGCTGCTGGTCAGTGCACTGGGTCAATTCTGGCTGCGGCGGCGGCAGCGGCCATGCTGCGCCGAGCGCTTTCAGCTGCCGACGACGCAGACTGTCGACGCGCGTTTGCTGTTGGGGGCTGCAGTGTTCGGCATCGGCTGGGGCTGGGTCGGCTATTGCCCTGGGCCAGCGCTGGCCGCGTTGGCGGTGGGGGCGCGCGAAGCCCTGTGGTTCGTGCCAGCAATGGCCGCCGGTTTCTGGCTGCATGATCGCTGGTGGCGTTGAGGCTTCACGTTCATCTCACCGTTGCGGGGTTCAGATCACCCTTCCCGGGGAACGGAGCACGACATGGCACGGAAGAAATGGAAAGGCAGCGCGTTGCTGGCGGCGGCGCTGGCGACGGCGGCAATGCCGGCGATGGCCTGCACGCGCGCGGTGTATCTGGGCGACAACGGTGATGTCATCACCGCCCGCTCGATGGACTGGAAAGTGGACGTGGCCACCAATCTCTACGTGTTGCCGCGTGGCATGGCGCGCACCGGAAAGGCGGGGCCGGGGTCGATCGCCTGGACTGCACGCTACGGCAGCGTGGTAGCCACCGGCTATGACATTTCCACCACCGATGGCATGAACGAGAAGGGCCTGGTCGCCAACCTGCTGTGGCTGGTGGAGTCGGAATATCCGGCCCAGCGCAGCGGCAAGCCCGGCCTGTCGATCTCTTTGTGGGCGCAGTACGTGCTGGATAATTTCGCGACGGTGGAAGAGGCGGTGACCGCCCTGCAGCGCGAGCCGTATTCGATCGTCACCGACAAGGTGCCTGGCGAGGACCGCCAGGCAACGCTGCACCTGTCGCTGTCCGATGCGACGGGTGACAGCGCGATCGTCGAATACATCGGCGGGCGCCAGGTGATCCACCACGATCGCCGCTACCAGGTGATGACCAATTCGCCGATCTTCGACCAGCAGTTGGCGTTGAACAGCTACTGGCAGCAGATCGGTGGCACCGTGATGCTGCCGGGCACCAACCGTTCGGCCGACCGCTTCGCGCGCGCGTCGTTCTACATCAACGCGATTCCGAAAGCGGAAGATCCGGTGGAGGCGCTGGCCAGTGTGTTCAGCGTGATCCGCAACGTATCGGTACCGTTCGGCATCACCACGCCGGGCGAGCCCAACATCTCGTCAACCCGCTGGCGCACGGTCGCCGACCACAAGCGGCGCCTGTACTTCTTCGAGTCGGCGCTGACCCCGAACACGTTCTGGGTCGATCTGACCAAGGTCGATTTCGGCGGCAAGGTGCTCAAGCTTGATCTGGGCCGCGACCAGCGCAATACGTTTGCCGGGGATGTGCTGCAGCACTTCGTGCCCAGCGCACCGTTTACCTTCCTCGGCGTGGAGGGTTAGCGCAACATTGCGGCCCGGCAGCGGCGCGCGCACACTGGGCGAATGGGCGCCATTTTCCATCTACGGCACTACGGCCAGGCCACCGGCCTGGATCGCCACGACTATGCGCAGTGGGTGCTGCCACTGCTGGGTGAGCTGCAGTTCGAGACGGAGGGCAGGGGTGGCCGTCTTGACCTTCTGCAGGGGGCATTCGTGGCTGCCGGCGAGGCGCACGACCAGATGGCCGATGGTCCCAACGGTTTCGTGATTGTCGACTGCGGGCCGGGTGTGCTCGATGACGCGACCCAGGAGTATCTGTGCCGGCAGCGCTGGCTGCATCTACCTGCGTCACTGCGGCAGCGGCTTGCCCGGGTGCAGGCAGGGCAGCCGGTGCCTGCGCTGTTGCCGGAACTGCTGAGGACCTTCGCGCCTGCCGGTAGTGGTGCCCGCCTGCAGGGCCTGTGCGCTGCGGTCGAGGCGATGCCGGGTCAGGCGTGGTCGGTAGCGCGCATGGCCGCCTTTGTCGGCATCAGCGAAAGCCGCCTGCATGCGGTGTTCCGGCGTGAGTTCGCGCTCAGCCCGCAGGCGTGGCTCAGTGCCAGCCGGCTGCGCTGGGCCAAGCACCAGTTGCGGGTCAGCCCGGCATCGATCAGCGACATCGCTCTGGCCGCAGGGTATTCCGAGCAGAGTGCACTGACCCGTGCGCTGCGCCGCGAATGCGGGCAGACGCCGGCGGCATGGCGGCGAGCCACGCCCGACGCCGCGGAAGCGAACCGCCAGTAGCCTCGGTCAAGACCGGCGGGCAAGGGGCCGCTTACACTGCGCGGCCCGTTCTTGCTGTGAACCTGCAATGCGCAACAACCCGATTGCCCTGGGCATCGCCAATGGCATCGCCGCCGGTGCGCTGTGGGGCGTGGTCTTCCTCGCGCCCGCCGTGTTGAGCACGTTCAATGCCCTGCAGCTTTCCGCCGGCCGCTATCTGGTCTATGGCCTGATCGCCGTGGTCCTGCTGCTGCCGCGCTGGAAGCGGCTGGCGCCGAAGCTCGGTCGCGCCGAGTGGATCGGCCTGTTGTGGCTGAGCCTGGCCGGCAACCTGGTGTACTTCCTGCTGTTGGCCACGGCGGTGCAGTGGGCCGGTGGCGCCGCTGCTTCGTTGATTGTCGGCCTGATTCCGGTCGTGGTCACCCTGGTGGGCGTGCGCGAGCAGGGTGCGGTGCCGTTGAAGCAGCTGCTGCCGGCGCTGGCGCTGTGCGTGCTCGGCGTAGCGATGGTCGGCTGGGAGGCGCTGATGTCCGAGCATCTGGGCACGCCTTGGCGGCAACGCCTGATCGGCCTGCTGTGCGCGTTCGGTGCGTTGTTCTCGTGGGCGCTGTATTCCATCGGCAACAGCCGCTGGCTGTCGCGGCGGCCCGACCTTTCCAGCCACGACTGGTCGCTGCTGACCGGCGTCACCACCGGCGGGTTGTCGCTGCTGCTGGTGCCGATGGCGTTCAGTGGACACAACGAGGCGCATACGGCTGCGCAATGGGGTGGTTTCTGGGCCATCAGCGCCGGCGTGGCGGTGGTCGCCTCGATCCTCGGCAATGCGTTCTGGAACCGGGCCAGTCGCCTGCTGCCGCTGACCCTGACCGGGCAGATGATCGTGTTCGAGACCCTGTTCGCGCTGCTGTACGCCTTCGCCTGGCAGCGGCGCTGGCCCAGCCTGCTGGAGCTGCTGGCGATCGTGCTGCTGGTGGGCGGGGTGCTGTTGTGCGCGCATGCCCATCGCACGCCGCGCGCAATCACCGAACATGTCGGCTGAATCGACGCACTGAGGCCGACGATCACCTGTTGGTCTCAGTTGCAACCAAATGCCGGCACGTTGGCCGATGATCGCCGCAAAGAAATATTGCGCCGCAACACTTGACAGCGACCATCGCGGCGGTGTTTTCTGTACGCCATGGTCCTTGATGCCGCCACTGCCCGCCTGATCGACTCCGCTGCTGCGGGCCGTTCGACTGCGCCGGTCGCCATCACCACCACCATTACCACCACCACCGTCACCACTGCCCTGGTGCGGCCCGTCGTCTTCGTGTAACTCCCGAAAACAACGGCCCCGCACCATCCAGGTGACGGGGAAACTCGACCACCTGCATGCGACGGGGCCTCCAACCGAGGTCTGCATGTCTTCCATCGCCCCCGCCCATTCGCCTGCCGCGTCCGCACTGGCCGCACCGTCCACTGTCGTGCACAAGTTCGGCGGCACCTCGGTGGCCGACGCCGAGCGCTATCGCCATGTCGCCGGCCTGCTGCTGGCCCGCCCCGAGTCGTTGCAGGTCAGCGTGGTCTCGGCCATGAAGGGGGTTACCGATGCGCTGATTGAACTGGCGCACCTGGCAGCCCAGGGCGATGCCGGCTGGCAGGAGGCGTGGCATGCGCTGCGCGCGCGGCATCGGGGTGCCGCGGTAGCGCTGCTGGGTGAGCAGGTGGGCGATACCGTGGACTGGATCGATGCACGCTTCGATCAGTTGGCCGAGGTGCTGGCCGCGCTGGCGGTGATCGGCGAACTGCCACGCGAGGTGCTCGACCGCGTGCAGGGCCTGGGCGAAGTGTTCTCCGCACAGTTGCTCGGTACCCACCTGCGCGCGCTGGGCGAGGACTGCGCGGTGCTGGATGCACGCGATGTGCTGGTGGTCGGCCACGGCGAACTGGGCGTGGATGTCGACTGGGATGCCAGTGCCGGCCGCCTTGCCGCGTGGCGGCTGCAGCACCCGCAGTCGCGCGTGGTCGCCACCGGTTTCGTCGCCCGCGACCGCCAGGACCGCGTCACCACGCTGGGCCGCAACGGCAGTGACTACTCCGGCGCGATCTTCGCCGCACTGTTCGCCGCCGATGAACTGCATATCTGGACCGACGTCGACGGCGTGCTGTCGGCCGACCCGCGGCTGGTGCCGGAGGCCGTGCAGCTGCACGCGCTGAGCTACGACGAGGCCTGCGAGCTGGCCTATTTCGGGGCGAAAGTGGTGCATCCGCAGACGATGTCACCGGCGATCCGGCTGGGCCTGCCGATCTTCATCCGCAATACCTTCCAGCCCAGCCATCCGGGTACGCGGATCAGCGCCGAGCGCTCGCCACGTGGCCCGGTGAAAGGGCTGACGCTGAGCACGGATCTGGCCCTGCTGAACCTGGAGGGCACCGGCCTGATCGGCGTGCCGGGTACCGCCGAACGCGTGTTCGCCGCGCTGCGCCAGGCGCAGGTCTCGGTAGTGATGATCTCGCAGGGCTCTTCCGAACATTCCATCTGCTGCGTTGTCCGTGCGGGTGAAGCGGCGCGCGGTCGCGATGCGGTGGTGCACGCGTTCTCGCACGAGCTGGCTGCTGGCCAGGTTCAGCGCGTGCAGGTCAGCGAGGGAGTCAGCGTGCTGGCCGCGGTCGGCGATGGCATGGCGGGCCAGCCGGGCGTGGCCGCGCGGCTGTTCGAATCGCTGGGCCGGGCGCAGGTGAATATCCTGGCCATCGCGCAGGGGTCCTCCGAACGCAACATCTCGGTGGCGGTGGCAAGCGCCGACGCGACCCGCGCGCTGCGTGCCGCGCATGCCGGGTTCTGGCTGTCGCCGCAGACGTTCGCGGTGGGGGTGATCGGTCCGGGCAATGTTGGCGCTGCGCTGCTGGACCAGCTGTTGGCGGCGCGCCCGCAGTTGTTGGCCAAGGCCAATGTCGATCTGCGCCTGCGCGCGCTTGCATCCCGCTCGCGCATGCGCCTGGAGGCTGATGGCCTGCATGAAGACTGGCGCCAGGCGCTGCAGGACGTCGGCCAGGCCAGCGATCTGGACCACTTCACCGAGCACCTGTTGGCCGCGCATCTGCCGCACGCGGTGGTGATCGACTGCAGTGGCAGTGCCGAGGTTGCCGAGCGCTATGAAGGCTGGCTGGCCGCCGGCATCCATGTGGTGACCCCGAACAAGCAGGCTGGCGCCGGTCCGCTGGCACGCTACCAGCGCATCCGCGCGGCGGCGGCGGCCAGTGGTGCGCGCTTCCGCTACGAGGCCACGGTGGGTGCCGGCCTGCCGGTGATCACCACGCTGCGTGACCTGGTGGATACCGGAGACGAAGTGCTGGCGATCGAAGGCATCTTCTCGGGCACGCTGGCCTGGCTGTTCAATCGTTTTGACGGCAGCCAGCCGTTCTCGGCACTGGTCACGCAGGCGCGCTCGATGGGCTACACCGAGCCGGATCCGCGCGACGACCTGTCCGGTGTGGATGTTGCGCGCAAGCTGGTGATCCTGGCCCGCGAGGCCGGTCACGCGCTCAGCCTGGAGCAGGTGCAGGTGGAGAGCCTGGTGCCGGCGTTGCTGCGCGAAGGAAGCGTGGATGATTTCATGGCCCGCCTGGGTGCCTCCGATGAGGCGCTGCTGGCCCGGCTGCACGATGCCCGCCAGCGCGGTGCGGTGCTGCGCTATGTCGCGCGGCTGGGGCCGGATGGCGCGTCGGTCGGGCTGCAGGAGCTGCCGGCCGACCACGCGTTCGCCAACCTGCGGCTGACCGACAACGTGGTGCAGTTCCGTACCCGCCGCTACTGCGACAACCCGCTGGTGGTACAGGGCCCGGGCGCGGGCCCGGAAGTCACCGCTGCCGGCGTGTTCGCCGATCTGCTGCGGGTGGCGGCCGGCGAAGGAGCGCGGCTGTGATCGCACGCGCTTTCGCACCCGCATCGGTGGCCAACGTGGCGGTCGGCTTCGACATCCTGGGCCACGCCATCGCCGGTATCGGCGATACGGTGAGCGTGCGCCGCATCGACGAACCGTTGGTGCGCATCGATGCGATCCGTGGCAGTGCGGTCGAACTGCCGCTGGATGCGCCAGGCAATACAGCAGGGGCCGCGCTGATCTCGCTGCGTGCAGCGCTAGGGCTGGGCTTCGGTTTCGCCATCGAGATCGACAAGGGCATTCCGTTCGGCTCCGGCATGGGCGGATCGGCGGCTTCCTGCGTGGCCGCGCTGGTGGCAGCCAATGCACTGCTGGACGCACCACTGCCGCGCGAAGCGCTGTATCCGTTCGCACTGGATGGCGAAGCCGTGGCCAGCGGTGGCCGCCATGGTGACAACGTCGGCCCGCTGCTGCTGGGCGGCGTGGCGCTGTGCACGGCTGATCGCCTGGTGCCGATTCCGGTACCGGCCAGCTGGCACAGCCTGCTGGTGCATCCGCATGCGGTGCTGGAGACCCGGCGGGCACGACAGGCGCTGCAGGGCAGCTATGCGCTGGGCGAATTCGTCGCGCAGAGTGCCCACCTGGCGCTGGTGTTGAGCGGTTGCCATCGCAGCGATGCCGCGCTGGTGCGCGCCGGCCTGCGCGATGTGCTGGTGGAACCGCGGCGGGCGGGCCTGATCGTGGGCTTCGACGCGGCACGCGACGCTGCACTGGCCGCCGGCGCGATGGGCGCAGGCATTTCCGGCGCCGGGCCCAGCGTCTTTGCCTGGTTTGAAGATGCCGACCAGGCGCGCGCGGCAGCGCAGCCGGTGCGTGCGGCGTTTGCCGCTGCCGGCTTCGACAGTGATGCCTGGATCTCGCCGCTGGATGCACCCGGAGCCTGCTTGTGCTGAATCCTTCCTCCCTACCGGATATTGACCTCATGCAATTCGTTTCGACCCGCGGCCAGTCGCCGGCCGTTGGACTCAGTGCGGCCATCGCTGCCGGTCTCGCGCCCGACGGCGGGCTGTACGTTCCGGAGGCGCTGCCGGCGCCGCGGACGCTGCAGGCTGGTGCAGCCCTGGCCGACACCGCCGCTGACCTGCTGGCGCCATTCTTCGCGGGCGATGCGCTGGCCGAGGCCTTGCCATCGATCTGCCGCGAGGCCTTCGATTTCCCCGTGCCATTGCGCGCGCTGCGCAACAGCGGTGACCATGTGCTGGAGCTGTTCCACGGGCCGACGGCGGCGTTCAAGGATATCGGCGCGCGCTTCCTCGCCGGTGTGCTGTCGCGGCTGCAGACCGGCAAGGGACGCGATCTGACCATCGTCGTGGCCACTTCCGGTGACACCGGTGCAGCCGTAGCGGCGGCCTTCCATCGGCAGACCGGTGTACGCGTGGTGGTGCTGTATCCCGATGGGCGGGTGTCGCCGCGACAGGCGCATCAGCTCGGCTGCTTCGGCGACAACATCCAGGCACTGCGGGTGGCCGGTTCGTTCGATGATTGCCAGGCGATGGTGAAGCAGGCGCTGGCCGACCGCGATCTGCAGGCACAGGTGCCGCTGAGCTCCGCCAACAGCATCAGCCTGGGCCGGCTGCTGCCGCAGATGAGCTATTACGCGCACGCGGCGCTGAGCCATCATGCGCAGCATCAGCGGCGCTTGAACCTGGTGGTGCCGACCGGCAACCTCGGCAACGCCATGGCGGCAGTGCTGGCGCGCGCGCTGGGCATGCCGATCGGGCAGATCGTGCTGGCCACCAACGCCAACGCGGTGCTGCCGCGCTATTTCAGTGGCGACCGGTACCAGCCAGCGGCCAGCATTGCGACCGTGGCCAACGCCATGGATGTCGGCGCGCCCAGCAACTTCGAGCGGCTGCGCTGGCTGTACCAGGGCGATGATGCCGAGCTGCGGGCGGCGTTCCGCGCCTTCGCAGTGGATGACGTGACCATCCGCGCGACCATCGCCAGCGCGCATGCCAGCGACGGTGAGCTGTTCTGCCCGCACACGGCCACGGCGGTGAAGGTGCTGCAGGATCTGCGCGCCGGTGGCGCCAAGGGCGACTGGGCGGTGGTTGCTACCGCGCACCCGGCCAAGTTCGAGGCGGTGGTTGAACCGTTGATCGGTGAAGCAGTGGCGGTGCCGCCGGCATTGGATGCATTGCTGCAGCGTCCGGCGCATGCCGAGCCATTGGCGGCGGACTACGCGGCATTGCGTGAGGTGTTGTTGCGTTGATGGAGGGGCTGCGTGGTTGCCGGCCAGCGGCCGGCACTACCCATGATGGGTTGGGGATTTCTGCGGTTGCCGGCCAGCGGCCGGCACTACCCGTGATGCGTGCTTCTGGTAGTGCCGGCCGCTGGCCGGCAACCCCATGACAGGCTGGGCGCTCAGCCCTGCACTTCACCGGCCAGCGAGCGCAGGCCATCCTCGTCGAGGATCTCAACCACGTTCAGATGGGGCAGGGCGATCAACCCCTGCTGGCGCAGCTTGGTGAAGGTGCGGCTGACCGTCTCCATCGTCAGGCCCAGATGATCGGCGATGTCGCCGCGGCCCATCGGCAGCGAAACGCGCAGGCCGTCTCCGCCCAGCTTGGCCTCACGCGCGGCCAGGCGAAGCAGGAAATCAGCGAGTTTTTCCGCCGGTTGCAGGCGTGCCAGCGCCAGCGCGGCATCCTGTGCGGCGTCCAGCTCCTGGCAGGCGCGCTGCAGCAGCTTGCGCTCCAGGTGCGGATAGCGGGCGCGCAGGCCCTTCATCTGCGGCAGGGCAACGCGGCAGACGCGGCTGTCGGCGATGGCCTCGATGTCGTAGCGATGGTGGTCGCTGCCGCTCAGGCCCAGATAATCGCCAGGCAGCACGAAGCCATTGATCTGGCGACGGCCATCGGCAAGCGTGCGTACCAGCCGCAGCGCGCCACCGGTCAATGTATAGACATGCTGGCGCTCTTCGCCGCTGCGGGCGAGGGTACTGCCCATCGTCAACTGCTGCGACACGGTCACCTGTTCCAGCGCCTGCACCTCATCGGGCGACAGTGCAGAGCACACCGCCAGGTGGCGTACCGAGCAGTGCAGGCAGTCCAGCGTGGCGCAGGACGGCGCGGCGGGGTCGTTGGTGGCGGGCGGAGCGCCGGAAGGCCGGGACATGTTGCGTGGGCGTATCGCGGGCGGGGGAGGGCTTTATGATACTTCAAGCGGCCGTTGGACCCCTCATCTGCGGCTGAGCGATGCGGGGCGCTAGAATGTCGCCCCCTCCCACGTCCCCGATTCCGCAGGAGCTCCGCCCGTGATCAAGCCCCGTACCCCGCCCGGCACCCTTGAACTGCTGCCGCGCGAGCAGATTGCGTTCCAGCGCATGCTGGACGTCATCCGCCGCAACTACGAGCGCTTCGGGTTCCTGCCGGTGGAGACGCCGGTGTTCGAGCTGTCCGATGTGCTGCTGACCAAGTCCGGCGGCGAGACCGAGCGCCAGGTGTATTTCGTGCAGTCCACCGGCGCGCTGGCCAACGCTGCTGAGTCCGGCGATCGTTCGCTGCCGGAGATGGCGCTGCGCTTCGACCTGACCGTGCCGCTGGCGCGTTACGTGGCCGAACACGAACACGAGCTGACCTTCCCGTTCCGCCGGTACCAGATGCAGCGCGTGTACCGCGGCGAGCGCGCCCAGCGCGGCCGCTTCCGCGAGTTCTACCAGTGCGACATCGACGTGATCGGCAAGGACAGCCTGAGCGTGCGTTACGACGCCGAAGTGCTGGCGGTCATCCATGCGGTATTTGCCGAACTGCGCATCGGTGACTTCAGCATCCAGTTGAACAACCGCAAGCTGCTGCGCGGCTTCTTCGAAAGCCTGGGCGTGGCCGAGGGCGAACGCCAGCTGGCAGTGCTGCGCGAAGTGGACAAGCTGGACAAGCGTGGCCCCGACTACGTGCGCGAGACGCTGGTGGGCGAGGGCTTCGGCATTCCGGCCGAACAGGTCGAGAAGATCCTGGCCTTCGTCGCCGTGCGTTCGCAGGGTCATGCCGATGCGCTGGCACAGCTGGCAGCGCTGGAAGACGGTGCGGGTTCCTCGGAGATCCTGCGTGCCGGCGTGGCCGAGCTGCGCGAAGTACTGCAGCTGGTGCAGGCACTGGGCGTGCCGGAAAGCGCGTACTGCCTGAATTTCTCCATTGCACGTGGCCTGGATTACTACACCGGCACGGTGTACGAGACCACGCTGACCGACCACCCGCAGATCGGTTCGATCTGTTCCGGTGGCCGTTATGAAGACCTGGCCAGCCACTACAGCAAGTCCAAGCTGCCGGGCGTGGGCATTTCCATCGGCCTGTCGCGCCTGTTCTGGCAGCTGCGCGAGGCTGGCCTGATCGAGGGCATCGAGGCCAGCAGCGTGCAGGCGCTGGTGGCGCTGATGGACGAGCAGGGCATGCCGCAGTCGCTGGACATCGCCCGCCGCCTGCGCGCTGGTGGCATCAACACCGAAGTGCAGATGGAGCCGAAGAAGATCGGCAAGCAGTTCCAGTACGCGGCCAAGGCCGGTATCCGTTTCGTGGTGCTGGCTGGCGAAGACGAGCTGGCGCGCGGCGTGGTGGCGGTCAAGGACCTGCTGCGCGAGCAGCAGTTCGAAATCTCGCGCGACGAACTGGCCAGCACTCTGCAGGTGGAGCTGGAGCAGTCGCGGGTCATGCCGTGAAGTCCGCCGCCGCAGGGGCGCTGATGCTGCTCCTGCTGGCGGGCTGCCAGAGCGATCCGGCGTTGCGCAGTACCCGGATCGGCCCTGCGTATTACCAGCTGGTGGCTGATCGCTGCCATGTGATCGATAGGGCGCAGCTTGAGCAGGACCTGCAGGCCCTTGCCGAGCGGGCGTGCCCGGGCCGGGCAGGGGCGCTGCAGAACCTGCAGTCCCATCCCAGCCGGCAGGGCAGCCTGTTCGGTGAATGCCTGCGGCGCGGCGCGCTGCAGGCAGAGGTCCGCTGCCTGCCCTGATCGGGGCCCTGTCCATCGCCGCATCCGAACGCCCACCGCCCGGTGGGCGTTTTCGTTTCCGCCGCCCGGTTCAGGGGTCAGATGCGTTTTCCCCTGGAAAACGGATCTGACCCCGTGGCCTCACGGTTTGACGCGGTGCGCAAGAATGCGTTAATGTACTAACACGCTATTACATTGATGCAAGAGCCACGCCCGTGAAAGCCCGCCCCGACATCTCCGCCAAAGACCCGCAAGCCGATCTGGACGCTCTGGCCCAGGCCTTTGCCGCGCTGCGCGAGCCGGAGCAGGTGGTCGCCTTCCTGCGTGACCTGTGCACGCCGGCCGAGCTGGAAGCCATGGCCGACCGCTGGAAGGTGGTGCCGCTGCTGCAGCAGGGCGTGCCCTATCGCGAGATCCACGAGCGCACCGGCGTCAGCGTGACCACCACCGGACGGGTGGCACGCACGCTCGAGCATGGCCATCGAGGCTATGCCGCCGCTGTCGACCGCCTTGCTTCGCGCTGATCCGCGCCCCGTTCCAGACTTCGAGACCTCCCCCATGAGTGCAACCCAGGCAGCGCCGGCGCGAGACCGGCTCCGTATCGCCATCCAGAAGAGTGGCCGGCTGGCCGAGCCCGCCCGCAACCTGCTCAGTGCCTGTGGCCTGAGCTGGCGCGAGAGCCGCGACAAGTTGTTCTGCTACGGCGAATCGCTGCCGGTGGACCTGTTGCTGGTGCGCGATGACGACATTCCCGGCCTGATCGCCGATGGCGTCTGCGACCTCGGCATCGTCGGCCGCAACGAACTGGACGAACAGGCGGCCGCGCGTCGCCAGATCGGCCTGGCCGATGCCTACCAGGCATTGCGGGGGCTGGGCTTTGGCCAGTGCCGATTGATGCTGGCGGTGCCGGAAGACTGGCAATGGCAGGGGCCGGCACAACTGGCCGGTACCCGCATCGCCACCAGCTACCCGGCTATCCTCAAGCAGTGGCTGGCCGCGCAGGGCGTGGATGCTCAGGTGGTGGAACTGTCCGGCTCGGTGGAGATCGCGCCGCGCCTGGGCACCGCCGACCTGATCTGCGACCTGGTCTCCAGCGGCGCCACGCTGCGTGCCAACCAGCTCACCCCGGTACACAACCTGCTCGACAGCGAAGCCGTGCTGGCCGGTGCGGTACGCGTTCCCGATGATGCGCGCGGCGCGCTGCGCAGCATGCTGCTGCGCCGCCTGGACGGTGTGGTGCAGCGGCAGGACCGCAAGCTGCTGATGTTCCGCGCCAGCGAGGACCGCGTCGACGCGTTGTCGCAGCTGCTGGCCGATGCCGAACCGTTGGTGCGTTTGCCTGCCGATGGCGGTGCATTGCGCCTGCAGACCATGTGCCCCGGTCCATTGACCTGGCAGCGCATGGAAGAACTGGAGCGCGCCGGCGCCCAGGGCCTGATGGTACTGAGCGTGGAGCGGTCGCTGGCATGAATCGTCTGATCTGGTCGCAACTTGACGAGGCCGCACGCAGCGCGGCGCTGACCCGCCCGGTGCAGACCGTGGCGCAGCAGACCCGTGATGCGGTGGCCGCGCTGATCGCGCAGGTGCGCACGCAGGGCGATGCCGCGCTGCGCGCGATCACCGCGCGCTTCGATGGCGTGGATCTGCAGGATTTCGAAGTTTCCGCAGCCGAGTTCGCAGCTGCCGATGCCGAGGTGCCGGCCGAGCTGCGCCAGGCCATGGTGGAAGCGGCCGAACGCATCACCCGCTTCCACGCGGCCGGCATGGGCCAGGGCTATACGGTGGAAACCGCGCCGGGCGTGGTCTGCGAGCGCATGCTGCGGCCGATCGGCCGGGTTGGCCTGTACGTGCCGGCCGGTAGTGCGCCACTGCCGTCCACCGCGCTGATGCTGGGCGTGCCGGCGCAGTTGGCCGGTTGCCCACAGGTGGTGCTGTGCACCCCGCCGCGTGCCGACGGTACGGCCGATCCTGCGGTGCTGGTGGCCGCGCGCCTGACCGGTGTGCAACGCGTGTTCAAGCTGGGTGGTGCTCAGGCGATCGCGGCGATGGCCTATGGCACCGAAAGCATCCCGGCCAGCGACAAGCTGTTCGGGCCGGGCAACAGTTTCGTCACCGAAGCCAAGCAGCAGGTGGCACAGGACGGTGCCGCCGCCATCGACATGCCGGCCGGTCCCTCGGAAGTGCTGGTGATCGCCGATGCCGGTGCCAACCCTGCATTCGTTGCCGCCGATCTGCTGTCGCAGGCCGAGCACGGCCCGGATTCACAGGTGCTGCTGCTGACCGATGACGCGGCGATGCTGGCCGCCGTCGAGGCCGAAGTTGAACGCCAGGTGGCCTTGCTGCCGCGGCAGGACATCGCCCGCCAGGCGCTGTCGGCATCGCAGTTGATCCAGGTGGACTCGCTGGCCGATGCGTTTGCGATCAGCAACCGCTACGCCCCCGAACACCTGATCCTGGCCTTGCGCGAACCGCGCGCGTGGCTGGACCAGGTGCAGGCGGCCGGTTCGGTGTTCCTCGGCGACTACACGCCGGAAGCACTGGGTGACTACTGCAGCGGCACCAACCACGTGCTGCCCACCGCCGGTGCCGCGCGCGCCTACAGTGGCGTCAGCGTGGCCAGCTTCCAGAACCTGATCAGCGTACAGAGCGCGACCGCCGCTGGCCTGGCCGCGATCGGTGGCTGCGCGCGCATCATCGCCAGCGCCGAAGGACTGGATGCACACGAACGTGCGGTGGCACTGCGCATGGAGGTGGCCGCATGAGCGCGGATATCGACGGCGTGCTGGCCCTGGTACGGCCGGATCTACAGGCCTTTGCCGGCTACAGTTCGGCGCGCAGCAGCGCTGTGCAGGGCGAGGTGTGGTTGAACGCGAACGAATCGGCGTGGGCCAACCCGGCCGACGCCACGGGGGGCAGCCGCCGCTACCCGGAGCCGCAGCCGGCTGCGCTGCGTGATGCGCTGGCGTCGCTGTACGGCGTGCAGCCGCAACAGCTGCTGGTAGGCCGTGGCAGCGACGAGGCGATCGATCTGCTGGTCCGCGCCCTGTGCGTGCCGGGCCGCGATGGCGTGCTGGTGACGCCGCCGGTATTCGGCATGTACGCAGTCTGCGCGCGGTTGCAGGGTGCGCCGTTGATCGAGGTGCCGCTGATTGACGATGGTGAGGGGCTGCGCACGGACCTGGATGCGGTGATTGCCGCTGCGAAGGGGCAGGGCGCCAAGCTCGTTTTCCTGTGCGCGCCGTCCAATCCTGCCGGCAGTGATATCCCGCTGCCCGAGATCGAGCGCGTGGCCCTTGCCCTGCGCGGGCAGGCGCTGGTGGTGGTGGACGAGGCCTATATCGAGTACGCACAGCGCGCTTCGGCGACCACGCTGCTTGCCGCGCACGCCAACCTGGCGGTGCTGCGTACGTTGTCCAAGGCGCACGCACTGGCCGCCGCGCGTATCGGCACCTTGATCGCCGCGCCGGAACTGATTGCCGTGCTGCGCCGATGCCAGGCGCCGTACCCGGTGCCGACGCCGTGCGCCGAGCTGGCCGCGCAGGCGCTGCAGCCGGCCGCGCTTGCGCGCACCGCTGAGCGGGTAGCCACGGTCATCGCCGAGCGCGAGCGCCTGCACCACGGCCTGCAGGGCCTGCCTGGCATCGGCCGGGTATACGCCTCGGCCGGCAACTACCTGCTGGTCCGCTTTGCCGATGCGCAGGCGGCGTTCGACGCGCTGCTTGCTGCCGGCGTGGTGGTGCGCGACCAGCGCGCCGCACCGCAGCTGGGTGACGCACTGCGTATCAGCATCGGCAGCCCCGAAGAGAACGACCGCGTGCTTGCGGCCCTGTCGGCACGGAGGGCCGCGGCATGACGCCGATCCTGTTCATCGACCGCGACGGCACCCTCATCGAGGAGCCGGCGGATTTCCAGATCGACGCCTACGAGAAGCTGCGCTTCGTGCCGCAGGTGATCCCGGCCCTGCTGAAGCTGCGCGATGCCGGCTACCAGTTCGTGATCGTCACCAACCAGGACGGTCTGGGCAGCGAGAGCTACCCGCGCGCCAGCTTCGATGGCCCGAATGACCTGATGCTGCAGATCTTCGAAAGCCAGGGCATCGTTTTCCGTGACGTGCTGGTCGACTGCAGCTGGCCGCACGACAACGCGCCGACGCGCAAGCCGGGCATCGGCCTGATGACGGCCTACCTGCAGGACCGCAGCATCGACTGGGCGCGCTCGGGCATGGTGGGCGACCGCATCACCGACCTGCAGTTCGCCGACAACCTCAACATCCGTGGTTTCCAGCTGCGCACCGAACAGTTCGGCGGCGAGTGGGACTGGCCGGGCATCGCCCACGCACTGGCCGATGCACCACGCACGGCGGTGGTCCAGCGCAATACCAAGGAGACGAAGATCCGCGTCGAACTGGATCTGGACCGTGCCGGCGATGCGCACATCCACACCGGCCTGCCGTTCTTCGACCACATGCTGGAACAGATCGGCAAGCACGGCGGCTTCGCCCTGGACATCCGCGCCGAGGGCGACCTGCACATCGACGAACACCACACCATCGAAGACACCGGCCTTGCGCTGGGCCAGGCCTTGCGCGAGGCGCTGGGCGACAAGCGCGGCATCGGCCGTTACGGCTTCACCCTGCCGATGGATGAAACCCTGGCCAGCGCTGCGCTGGATTTCAGTGGCCGCCCGTATTTCGTGTTCGAAGGCGAGTTCAAGCGCGAGCGCGTGGGCGACATGCCGACCGAGCTGGTCCCGCACTTCTTCCGTTCGCTGTGCGACGCCAGCGGGCTGAACCTCAACCTGCAGGTGCGTGGCGACAACGACCACCACAAGGTTGAAGCCTGCTTCAAGGCCCTGGCACGTGCGCTGCGGCCGGCACTGGCGCGGCAGGGTACCGCCTTGCCGACCACCAAGGGGGCGCTGTGAGCGAGGTCGTGCTGATCGATGCCGGCGGCGCCAATCTGGGTTCGGTGCGCTACGCACTGGAACGGCTCGGTGCCACGGTGCGCCTGGTCCGCGACCCCGCTGGCCTGGCCGGCGCGCAGCGGGTGATCCTGCCCGGCGTGGGTGCGGCCGGCCCCGGCATGCAGCGCCTGCATGCGCAGGGCCTGGTCGAGCCGCTGCGCCAGCTGCAGGTGCCGCTGATGGGTATCTGCCTGGGCATGCAGCTGTTGTTCGATCGCTCCGAAGAGGCCGGCGTGGATACGCTTGGATTGATCCCCGGCGTGGTGCGCAAGCTGGTGCCGGCCTGTGGCATCCGTGTGCCACACATGGGCTGGAACCGACTGCTGCCATTGCGTCCGTCACTGCTGCTGCAGGGGGTTCCCGAGCGCGCCAGTGCGTACTTCGTGCACAGCTACGCCGCGCCGCTGAACAGCCATACCGTTGCCGCCTGCGACCACGGTGGCCTGTTCACCGCCGTGGTCGAGCAGGGCCGCTACTTCGGCGCCCAGTTCCATCCAGAGCGTTCCGGCGATACCGGCTCGCTGATGCTGCGCAATTTCCTTGAGGGCACCGCTGCATGAGTTTCATCGTCTATCCCGCGCTGGATATCCGCGACGGCCGCGTCGTGCGGCTGCGCCAAGGCGACTACGCGCAGGAAACCCACTATGGCGACGACCCGCTGCCGCGTGCGCAGGCATTCGCCACGCAGGGCGCACAGTGGATGCACCTGGTGGATCTGGATGCCGCACGTGCCGGTGGCTACACGTTGGCGCCGCTGTTGGCCGCGATCCGTGCGCAGACCCCGCTGCAGGTGCAGACCGGTGGCGGCGTGCGTGGCCGTGACGACGTGGCACGCATCCTCGATGCGGGTGCCAGCCGCGTGGTGATCGGCTCACTGGCGGTGCGCGAGCCTGCGCAGGTGATCGGCTGGCTGGGCGAGTTCGGCCCGGAGCGGCTGACCATCGCCCTCGATGCACGGCAGGACGCGCAGGGGCAATGGCAGCTGCCGGTGCATGGCTGGACCGAGAACGCGGGGGTGACCCTGGATGCGCTGGCGGAACGCTATGCACAGGCCGGCATGCGTCACCTGTTGTGCACCGACATCGCCCGCGATGGCATGCTGGCCGGGCCCAACATCAGCCTGTACCAGCACCTCGCAGCGTTGCTGCCGGGCGTGGCGGTACAGGCGTCAGGCGGTATCCGCGATGTGGCCGACGTGGCTGCGGCACAGGCCGCCGGTTGTGGCGGCGCGATCCTCGGCAAGGCATTGCTGGAACAGCGCATGGACCTGGCGGAGGCGCTGGCATGCTGAGCCGCCGCATCATTCCGTGCCTGGACGTGCGCGATGGCCGCGTGGTCAAGGGCGTGCGTTTCCGCGATCACGTCGACATGGGGGACATCGCCGAACTGGCGCAGCGCTATCGCGACCAGGGCGCCGACGAGCTGGTGTTCTATGACATCGGCGCCAGCCCGGAGGCACGGTCGGTGGACGTGGCCTGGATCGAGCGCATCGCGCGCCTCATCGATATCCCGTTCTGCGTGGCCGGCGGCATCGACAGCGTAGAGACCGCGCGTCGCGTGCTGTTCGCCGGCGCGGACAAGATCTCGATCAACTCACCCGCGCTGGGCCGCCCGGAACTGATCACCGAACTGGCCGAAGAATTCGGCGTGCAGTGCGTGGTGGTCGGTGTCGACTCGGTACGCGAGGACGACGGCCAGTGGCGCGTGCGCCGTTTCAGCGGCGACCCGGACAAAACCCAGGCAGTGCCGCTGCGCACGCTGGACTGGATCGTCGAGGCGCAGCGCCGGGGTGCCGGCGAGATCGTGCTGAACTGCATGGACAGCGATGGCGTGCGCCGTGGCTATGACGTCGAGCAGCTGCGCCAGGCACGTGCGCTGTGCCAGGTGCCCCTCATCGCATCGGGCGGTGCGGGTACGATGGAGCACTTCGCCCAGGCCTTTGACCAGGCCGACGTTGACGGTGCGCTGGCGGCCAGCGTATTCCACAGTGGCGCCATCGCCATTGCCGACTTGAAGCGCTACCTGCGCGAGCAGCAGATCGAGGTGCGGGATGTCTATTGATGTGCGGCCGTCGCCGCAGGCGCTGGAAACGCTGGACTGGGACAAGGGCGATGGGCTGCTGCCGGCCGTTGTGCAGGACGCCGACACCCTGCAGGTGCTGATGCTGGGTTACGTCAGCGCCGAGTCGCTGGCAGCGACGCTGGCCATCGGCCACATGACCTTCTTCAGCCGCAGCAAGCAGCGTCTTTGGACCAAGGGCGAGCAGTCCGGCAATGTGCTGGCGGTGCAGTCGATCAGCGTCGATTGCGATGCCGATACGCTGCTGGTGCTGGCGCGCCCGGCAGGTCCGACCTGCCACACCGGCGCGGAAAGCTGCTTCGACGGCGCGCCGAAGGACTTCCTCGGTGGCCTGGACCAGCTGGTCGCCGTGCGTGAGGCGCTGCGCCCCTCCGGCAGCTATACGACGTCCCTGTTCGAAGGCGGCATCCGCCGCATCGCGCAGAAGGTGGGCGAGGAAGGCGTGGAGACGGCGCTGGCCGGGGTGGCGCAGGACGATGAGGCCTTGCTGGGCGAGGCGTCGGACCTGCTGTACCACCTGCTGGTGCTGCTGCGCGCGCGCGGGCTGTCGCTGGAAGATGCCCGCGACGTGCTGGAAAAGCGCCATCGTTGAACGAGGTGTGCGGACCAACGGTCCGCACCTACAATATGGGGTCTTCTTTTTCCCGGACCCGCCCCCATGAAACTGCCTGCCGCCTGGCTGTGCTGCCTGTTGCTGACCTCGCCGGCCTGGGCCGCGGACACCGTGGTCAGCGGCAAGGTTTATCTGGAGCGTGACGCCAAGCCAGGCCGCGGTGCGACCGATCCGGGCCTGGCCGGCGTGCAGGTGTCCAATGGCGAAACCATCGTCAAGACCGCTGCCGACGGCAGCTACAGCCTGCCGGTGCGTGACGGCCAGACGGTCTTCGTCATCAAGCCCGATGCCTATACGTTTCCGAAGGCCACCGACGGCCTGCCGTCGTTCTGGCGGCACTACCGGCCGAACGGTTCGCCCGCGCTGAAGTACGGCGGCATCGCGGCCACCAGTGATGTTGCCCGCAACTGGGACTTCGCCCTGCAGAACGACCGGCATGACAGCCGCCGTGGTTTCCAGATGCTGGTGTTCACCGATTCGCAGACCGCCAGCCTGCAGGACATCGGCTACTACCAGCAGTCGATTGTGGCGCCGCTGGTTGGGCAGACCAAGGCGCGCCTGGGTACCACGCTCGGTGACATCGTCAACGATGATCTGACCCTGTACCCGGCGATCAACAAGGTCACCACCGAGCTCGGTGTGCCGTGGTTCCACGTGCCCGGCAACCACGATCTGGACTTCGACGCGGCCAATGACGCGCATTCGCTGGACAGCTGGCGCAACATCTACGGCCCCGATACCTATGCGGTGGAAGAGGGCGGCGCCAGCTTCGTGTTCCTCGACGACGTGGTGTACGACCCCAATGCCAAGCCGAAGTATGTCGGTGGCCTGCGCGAGGATCAGTTCGCCTTCCTGGCTGCGTATCTGAAGGGCCTGCACAAGGACCGCCTGCTGGTGCTGGGCATGCACATCCCGTTGTTCGACGCGGCACCGGGGCGCGAGACCTTCCGCCATGCCGACCGCCAGCGCCTGTTCGACCTGTTGAAGGACTTCCGCAACGTGCTGGTGCTCAGTGGCCACAGCCACACCCAGCAGCACGTCTACCACGGCAAGGCTGATGGCTGGCAGGGCGCCAGGCCGCTGCACGAGTACAACGTCGGTGCCAACTGCGGTGCGTTCTGGTCGGGCGTGAAGAATGCAGCCGGCGTACCGGACAGCACCATGAGCGACGGCACGCCGAAGGGCTATGCGCTGCTGGACGTGGCCGGCAACGGCAGCTACCGCCTGCAGTACCGAGTGGCCGGTGCGGCAGCCAGCGAGCAGATCGGCCTGCATGCACCGAAGGTGCTGCGCAAGGGGGCTTACCCGGCGTGGGGCATCTACGCCAATGTGTACATGGGCGAGGATGCCAGCGTGGTCGAGTACCGCGTCGATGGCGGCGCCTGGCAGCCGATGAAGCAGGTCAGCCAGCCTGATCCGCGCCTGCTGGTGGAGAACGTGGCCGACGACCTGGCCACCACGCTGCGCGGTTACGATCGCTCGCCGGAAGCCACCGCCTCGCCGCACCTGTGGCGTGGCGCGTTGCCGACCGACCTGGCCGTGGGCAGCCACAAGGTCGAAGTGCGCTCCACCCAGCCCGATGGTGCGGTGTTCACCGCCAGCACCAGCTACAGCCTGCAGACCGCGCAGCCCTGAGCGCGGGCCGGGCTTCCATCACCAGCTTCCATCACGAAAGGACGCAGCATGGATATCCGCTTCATGGCCGGCACCACGCCGGTCACCCTCAGCCGCCACTGGTTCACCGGCGCGATGATGCTGCAGAGCGCCAGCGAGAAGGTCTGGGTGCAGCACCCGCTGCATCCGGGCACGCACTTCTCGTTCTCGCTGGTACAGTCGTGGCAGCGCCATATCGCCGGCCATGAAGTGCTGGTGGAGCGGACCCGGCCGCTGCTGTTCGCCGGGTTCCGCCCGCAGCGCCTGCGGGTGCTGGTGGACGGCGTGCAGGTGGCCGAGCAGGAAGGCATGTGACCCCGGACGGCGCTGTCGCCGCGCTAGGCAAAGGCCGTCCAATGCCTGAGAATCGGCACGATTCAATCGATCCAAGCAGGCCAGCGTGAACGTTGCAGCAGTGTCCCAGGCGCCATCCGAGTCCGCCCGCAGCGGCGTCCCCCGCAGCCTGGTCGTCGCCGATGTCGGCGGTACCTTCGCCCGTCTTGCGCTGGCTGAGACCCTGCCGGGGCAGGCGCCGCGGCTGGGCAGCTACCGCACCTACGCCTGTGCCGACCACCCCAGCCTGGCGGCGATCCTGGCCGATTTCACCGCCAGTCTCGGCCAGCCGATGGCCAGTGCGGTGGTCGCCATCGCCGGCCTGCTCGACGGCGATACCCTGATCAATGCCAATCTGCCGTGGACGGTGTCGCTGTCGGCAACACGCCGCGAGTCGGGCCTGCCCGACCTGCAGCTGATCAATGATTTCGAAGCAGTGGCGCTGGCCATTCCCTACCTGCAGGCCGACACGCTGGTGCCGTTGAATGGCGATGCCGATCCGGCCAAGACCTTCCCGGCACTGGTGCTGGGGCCGGGCACCGGCCTGGGCGCCGCGTTGCGCTTCGCCGATGGCGAGCGCCCGGTGCTGGCCAGCGAGATCGGACACGCTGCGTTGGGCGCCGGCAATGCGTTGGAACTGCATGTGCTGGGCCAGCTGCTGCAGCGCTGGCCGCATGTGGACAACGAACGTGTGCTGTCCGGCAGCGGCCTGATGAACCTGTATCCCTGCCTGTGCGAACTGCGCGGCGTGGCTCCGCAATGGACCAGCACCGAAGCGCTGATCGCGGCTGCGCGGCAGGGCGACGACGCGCTGGCAGTGGAAACCCTGCAGGTGTTCTGCGCCTGGCTGGGCAGCCTGGCCGGCGACGCGGCGATCGCCGTGGGCGCGCGCTCGGTGTACCTGGCCGGCGGCATTTCCACCCATGTGCAGGACTTCCTGGCCGACGGCCGTTTCCGTGAGCGCTTCCTCAACAAGGGGGTGCTGACCGACGTGCTGCGCCAGGTGCCGGTGTGGCGGGTCGAACATGGCCAGCTGGGTGTGCTCGGTGCCGCAGCCTGGCACGCAGCGCGGACCCCCGCGCACGATTGATCGGCGCTGCCGGCATCGGGCCGGCGGGCGCAGCATGCAGACGGAGGCGAAGATGGTGGATCGCAGGCAGTTTTTGCAGGCCGGTGCACTGGCCGCAGGCGTGGCAGCGTTGCCGGCGGTGAAGGCGCGTACGCACGGTGGCGCCAAGGTGGTCTCGACCTGGGACTTCGGCGTGCCGGCCAACCAGGCCGCGTGGAAGGTACTGGCGCAGGGCGGCAGTGCGCTGGATGCGGTGGAAGCCGGTGCACGCTGGGCCGAAAGCGAGCTGTGCAATCCCACCGTCGGCCATTGTGGCAACCCGGACCGCGACGGCGTGCTGAGCCTGGACGCCAGCATCATGGATGGTGACGGCCGCTGTGGCGCGGTTGCTGCGCTGGTCGACATCCTGCACCCGGTGTCGGTGGCCCGCAGGGTGATGGAGAACAGCCCGCATGTGCTGCTGGTGGGCGAGGGCGCCCAGCAGTTCGCCGTGCAGCAGGGCTTCCAGCGCCAGCACCTGCTGACGCCGAAGGCCGAAGCGGCCTGGCGTGAGTGGCTGAAGACCGAAAAGTACGCGCCGCAGATCAATGCCGAGCGCCGCGGTCTTCCCGGCAACAGCGACAACCACGACACCATCGGCATGCTGGCACTGGACGCCAAGGGCAACCTGGCCGGTGCCTGCACCACCAGCGGCATGGCCTGGAAACTGCACGGCCGGGTCGGCGACAGCCCGATCATCGGCGCCGGCCTTTACGTGGACAACGAAGTGGGCGCGGCCACCGCCTCGGGTGTGGGCGAAGAAATGATCCGCAACGCGGCCTCGTTCCTGGTGGTCGAGCTGATGCGCCAGGGCCGTTCGCCGGCACAGGCCTGCCGCGAAGCGATCGACCGGGTGGTACGCAAGCGCCCCGAAGCCAGCCGCACGCTGCAGGTCTGCTTCCTTGCCATGAACAAGCAGGGCGAGGTGGGTGCCTATGCACTGCATCGCGGCTTCGTCTATGCGGTGTGCGATGCGCAGCGCCAGGATGACCTGCGCGACTCACCGTCGATCTATACGAGCACGCAGGCGTGAGCGCGCGCCTGACGCTGGAGATCGCCAGCAATTCGGTGGCTTCGGCGTTGGCCGCGCAGGCCGGTGGTGCAGATCGCATCGAACTGTTCGACAACCTTGCCGAAGGCGGTACCACGCCGTCGTTTGCCAGCATCGCCATCGCCCGCGAGCGCCTGGCAGTTCCGTTGTTCGTGCTGGTGCGGCCGCGTCCGGGGGATTTCCACTACGACGCGCTGGAAACCGAGCTGATGCTGCGCGACATCGCCCAGTGCCGCGCGCTGGGCTGCGAGGGCGTGGTGATCGGTGCGCTGGATGCGCAGGGCGATATCGACCTGCCGCTGTGCCGCGAACTGCTGCGCGCGGCCGGCCCGTTGCAGGTGACCTTCCACCGTGCCTTCGATGCCGCGCGCGATCTGCCGGCGGCGCTGGAGCAGGTGATCGGGCTGGGCTGCCAGCGGGTGCTGACGTCCGGCGGCCAGGCCAGCGCCGACGCCGGTGCCGATGTACTGGCCGCGCTGGTCGCGCAGGCGGCCGGCAGGATCAGCGTCATGGCCGGCGCAGGGCTGGGCCCGGGCAACATCGCCGCCGTGGCGCGGAAGACCGGCTGTCTCGAACTGCATGCCTCGGCCAAGGGGCAACGACGTTCGGCCATGCAGTTCCAGAACCCGGCCCTGCGCGGGCTGGACCCGGACTGGAGCCAGACAGACACCGCCACGGTGAGTGCGCTGCGGAAGGCGCTGGACGGCTGAGCGCCGCAGGGGGCGGATCCCTTCGCTGAAGGGCTCCGACCCCGACCAGACGCTATCCGGTCAGAGCGCCTCTGCGAGAGGATCCGACCCGGCTACCAGTTCCCCACGGACAAAACCGTTCTGCGCGCGACTGTCGTGATCGTGTCATTGACATCTGTGCCGCTTCCATAAAGATGTCGTGCAACCCATTGATTCGCTTGGATGCCCTTCGGCGATAACCACGCGCGTCCGCTGGATGCTGCGTCGCCGCATGCTGGGCGTGGTTCAGCTGTGCTTTAGTTTGGATCGATCCACAGGGGAGGGCGGTCGAATCGAGATGGATCGATTCAACGCCCGGGATCGCCATCCGACCGCGCGTCCACCATCCAAGAGCAACCACCCATGGCTCAGTCCGCCCGCAACCGCCGTCATCTGCTGTCCCACGCCCTCGCCCTGGCCCTGCTGCCGTTCGCCGCTGGCGCACAGGAAGCGGCCCCGTCGCCCACCAAGGATCTTGATGCGGTCACCGTCACCGGTTCGCGCATCAAGCGTGCCAGCGTCGAGGGCCCGGCCCCGGTCAACGTGATCAGCGCCGCACAGATCCAGAAGGAAGGCTTCGTCACCGTCTACGACGCACTGAAGACCCTGACCGAGGCGACCGGCACGGTCGAGGCGGCGTCGCAGTGGGGCTCGCACACCCCCAACGCGAGTGGCCTGAACCTGCGCGGCATGGGCCCCAACCGCAGCCTGCTGCTGGTCAATGGCCGCCGCGTGGCCGACTATCCGCTGCCCTATGGCGGCGAGACCAATTTCTCCAACTACAGCAACATTCCGGCGGCGGCGGTCGAGCGCATTGAAGTACTGACTGGCGGCGCCTCGGCGATCTACGGTTCTGACGCCATCGCCGGCGTGGTCAATGTCATCCTCAAGACCAACTACGACGGCGACGAAGTGCGCGTGCGCGGCGGTACCTCCACCGAAGGCGGGCGTGATACCTGGGATCTGTCCTGGGCGGGCGGCAAGACCGGCGACAACTGGAGCGTGACCTACGCCCTGCAGTACACCAAGCGCGATCCGCTGTTCGGCCGTGACCGGCCACAGATGGACGACGCCGACGATGCGCTGTACCCGTCCTGGAACATGGAACAGCGCAAGGTCGGTTTCCGTCCCACCGCTGGTCTGGCGTTGATCGACCCCAGCAACGGCCAGCGCCTGGCGCCGCCGGACGGCACCTGCGAGAAATTCGCTGGCGAGTATTACACCGCCGACCGCCTGGTCTACAACTACAACGCCAATACGGTGAGCAACACCGGCCGCCTCTGCGGCATGAGCGCCGACTACGCCAACTGGCTGTTGACCGGAGGCTCGGAGAACCTGTCGGGCAACCTGTATGCCACCTTCGATTTCGGCAACGATCTGCAGGCCTGGAGCAACCTGGCGGTATACCGTTCCGAAGCGATCTGGGGCACTAATCCGCCGAGCGTGTCGCTGATCGACGATGCCAACGGTTACTACTGGGATGCCAACCGCAATCGACCGGTGCTCGGCGTGCGCCAGTTCACCCCGAACGAAGTCGGTGGCCTGGACACGCTGCGCAATACCAACCGCGAGTTGTCGTGGGATATCAGCGCGGGCCTGCGCGGGCGCCTGGCCGATCGCTTCGACTGGAGCGCCACGGTCGGCCGTTCCTACTACCGCGTCGAGGAGCGGCAGAACGTGGTCGACGAGCAGAAGTCGTACGACTTCTTCCTCGGCCCACGGCTGGGCACCACCGGCGATGGCGAGGCGATCTACGCCTTGAACGAGTCGCGCTGGTGGAACCCGATCACCCCGGACCAGTACTGGCAGATGGGCACGGTAGCGAAGAACCGGGCGTCGTCCTACGTCAACCAGGCCTCGGCCGACATCACCGGTGAACTGTTCCAGGGCTGGGCCGGGCCGATCTCGTTCGCAGCGGTGGCCGAAGTGGCCAAGCAGGGCTATCACCTCAGCCCGGACCCGCGCGCGGGCATCGATTTCGATCTGCAGAACGTCGATCGCGGCGGTGGCGAGCGTACCCGCTACTCGGCCGGTGTCGAATTCAAGATCCCGTTGGCCGACAGCCTGATCGCCACCGCGGCGGCACGCTACGACCGGTACGGCAGCTACAAGGCCGACGGCGGCGGCGAAGCGCTGGATATCGGCAGCCAGAAGGAAACCACCTGGAACGCCGGCCTGGAATGGCGGCCGTTCGAGTCGCTGCTGGTGCGCGGCTCCTACGCGACCAGCTTCCACGCGCCGGACATGCACTACCTGCTGGGCCAGGCCAGCAGTTCCGAAGTGCTGACCTACGATCGCCTGCGCTGCATCGAGAGCGGCGCTTATCTGGTCAACAACTGCGGCGTGGGCAATACCGATGTCTGGTACGCGTTCGATGTGAACCGCCGGGGTACGCCGCTGCTGCGCTCGGAAACCGGCGATTCGTGGACGGTCGGTTTCGTGTGGGACGTGCTGCCGAACCTGTCGATGAGCGCTGACTACTGGGCGATCAAGCTGGAAGACATGATCGTCGACGTCGGTGCGGACGAGGTGCTGGCCAGCGAGGCCGGCTGCCTGACCGGCAAGAACATGGACGGCACGCCGTGGGCGAACCCGGCAGGTGAGGCTTACTGCGCCGGCATCCTGGCCCGGGTGAACCGTGACAGCAGCGGCCGGCTGGTGTCGATCGAGCGCGGGCCGTTCAACCTGGCCAGCCGCGAAGTGCGCGGCATCGACCTGAGCGCGCGCTACCGGCTGGAGACCGCCGCATGGGGCAGCTTCCAGCTGGGGGTGAATTACACCAACCAGATCTCGACGAAGGAGCAGCGCTACGCCAACGACCCGAATCCGGAACGCCGCGATCGTGACCTGCGCAGCAAGCTGCGCGCCAGCCTGGCCTGGCAGGGCGGCAACTGGAATGCGAACGTGTATGCCGACCGCATCGGTTCGGTGCCGGGCGTGCGCTACCACTGGGGCACCGACCGCCTGGACAACCCCGGTGGCTGCCTGCCGTTCGCCGATGGTTACGTGCCCAGCGACAGCCCGTCGCTGAACTGCCTGGAGCCTGCCACGCGCCCGGATGGATCGGCCAATCCGAACCCGAATGCGGGGCAGCAGACGGCGCGCTATTACGGCCGGGTCGGACCGTTCATTACCTGGAACTTCAACGTCGGCTATCAGGTGACCGAGTTCATGAAGGTCAATCTGTACGTGAACAACGCATTCAATGCGACCAGCTGGAACCACAAGGACCCGTACAAGGTCGACTACGATTTCGCCCCGACCCGCCTGCTGGGTGCGGTGGGACGCGAGTTCGCGCTGGAGTATGTGTTCACGTTCTGAGGGAAGGCGGCGCCGGGCATGGCCCGGCGCCAGCCGCGGGTTGACGGGCAGCCACGCATGGCGTGGCTCTACTGCGGCTTTGATGGAACATTGGCGGGAAGGGGTGGATTTGACCTTCCCACGATGGCAAGGTCTAGGCTGGTCACCATCCTCCAGATGGAACCAGGGAAACCAGGCCATGAGCACCTCCAGCCCCACAGCCGTCCACGAGACGGCTTCCACCATCAGCCTGCCGATCGAAGGCATGACTTGCGCCAGCTGTGTTGGCCGCGTTGAAGCGGCCCTGGCCAAGGTCGAGGGGGTCGCCAGCGTGTCGGTCAACCTGGCTACCGAGCGCGCGGACATCCGTTCCTCTGGTCCGGTCGACCGCGATGCGCTGATCCAGGCAGTGGAGAAGGTGGGCTACGAAGTACCCGCCGCGACCACCGAACTGGCCGTGGAAGGGATGACCTGCGCGTCCTGCGTCGGCCGCGTGGAGCGCGCGCTGTTGGCGGTGCCGGGCGTCAGCCACGCCAGCGTCAACCTGGCCACCGAGCGTGCGACCGTGCGCGGCGTTGCCGGCATCGATGCACTGGTGGCGGCGATCGACAAGGTTGGATATGCGGCACGCGCGATCGATGGCGGTACCCAGGTCGACGAGGAAGCGGCGGAAAAGAAGGATGCCGAGCGGGTGGCGCTGAAGCGCGACCTGATCCTGGCCAGCGTGCTGGCGGCCCCGGTGTTCGTATTGGAAATGGGCTCGCACCTGATCCCCGGCATGCACCATTGGGTGATGTCCACGATCGGCATGCAGGCCAGCTGGTACCTGCAGTTCGTGCTGACCACGCTGGTCCTGGCCATTCCCGGCCGGCGTTTCTACCAGAAGGGCTTCCCGGCGCTGCTGCGCCTGGCGCCTGACATGAACTCGCTGGTGGCGGTGGGTACCGCGGCGGCGTTCGGTTATTCGGTGGTGGCCACCTTCATCCCGCGCCTGCTGCCGGCGGGCACGGTGAATGTCTACTACGAAGCGGCGGCGGTGATCGTCGCGCTGATCCTGCTCGGCCGGTTCCTGGAGGTGCGCGCGAAAGGCCGTACCTCGGAGGCGATCAAGCGTCTGGTCAACCTGCAGGCCAAGGTGGCGCACGTCAGTCGCGAAGGGCGCATCGTCGATATCCCGATCAACGAGGTGCTGCTGGGCGACCTGCTGGAAGTGCGTCCGGGCGAGCGCGTGCCGGTGGATGGTGAGGTGACCGACGGTCGCAGCTACGTCGACGAATCGATGATCACTGGCGAGCCGATCCCGGTGGAGAAGTCGGCCGGCAGCAGCGTGGTCGGCGGCACCGTCAACCAGAAGGGCGCGCTGACCCTGCGTGCGACCGCAGTGGGTGGGCAGACCATGCTGGCGCAGATCATCCGTCTGGTTGAACAGGCACAGGGTTCCAAGCTGCCGATCCAGGCCGTGGTCGACAAGGTGACGCTGTGGTTCGTGCCGGCGGTGATGCTGGCGGCCCTGGCCACCTTCCTGGTGTGGCTGATCTTCGGGCCGTCGCCGGCGCTGACCTTCGCGCTGGTCAACGCGGTGGCCGTGCTGATCATCGCCTGCCCATGCGCGATGGGGCTGGCGACGCCGACCTCGATCATGGTCGGCACCGGCCGCGGCGCCGAGATGGGCGTGCTGTTCCGCAAGGGCGAGGCGCTGCAGCTGTTGAAGGACGCCAAGGTGGTGGCGGTGGACAAGACCGGCACCTTGACCGAAGGTCGCCCGCTGCTGACCGACCTGGAAATCGCCGACGGCTTCGATCGTGCGCACGTACTGGCGAGGGTGGCGGCGGTGGAGTCGCGCTCGGAGCATCCGATCGCCCGCGCCATTGTCGAGGCGGCGACGGAGGAGGGCATCGCGTTGCCGGCGATGGTTGATTTCGAGTCGGTGACCGGCATGGGCGTGCGTGCCAGCGTCGACGGTGCGCGGGTGGAAGTGGGTGCCGATCGCTTCATGCGTTCGCTGGGCGTGGACATCGGCATGTTCGCTGCGCTGGCCGACCGCCTCGGCAACGAAGGAAAGTCGCCGCTGTATGCCGCCATCGATGGCCGCCTGGCGGCAATCATCGCCGTCTCAGATCCGATCAAGCCGAGTACGCCGGCCGCCATTGCCGCGCTGCACCAGCTGGGTCTGAAGGTGGCCATGATTACCGGTGACAACGCCGCTACGGCGCAGGCCATCGCCCGCCAGCTCGGCATCGATGAAGTCGTGGCCGAGGTGTTGCCGGAAGGCAAGGTGGAGGCGGTGCGCCGGTTGAAGGCGGCTTACGGGCAGATTGCGTTCGTCGGTGATGGCATCAACGATGCGCCGGCGCTGGCCGAGGCTGATGTGGGCCTGGCGATCGGCACCGGCACCGACGTCGCGGTGGAATCGGCCGACGTGGTGCTGATGTCCGGCAACCTGCAGGGCGTGCCCAATGCCATCGCGCTGTCGAAGGCGACCATCGGCAACATCCGCCAGAACCTGTTCTGGGCCTTCGCCTACAACACCGCGTTGATTCCGGTCGCGGCGGGTGCGCTGTACCCGGTATGGGGCGTGCTGCTGTCGCCGGTGTTCGCCGCCGGTGCCATGGCCCTGTCCAGCGTGTTCGTGCTCGGCAATGCGCTGCGCCTGCGGCGCTTCCAGGTGCCGATGGTCGAGGCGTCCCATGCGGCCCAGTAGTCCCATGCGGCCCAGTAAAGGAGTGATGGCATGAACATCGGTGAAGCATCGAAGGCATCCAGCGTGTCGGCCAAGATGATCCGCTACTACGAGCAGATCGGCCTGATTCCGCCAGCTGACCGTACCGGCGCGGGCTATCGCGCCTATTCGCAGGCCGACGTGCACCGGCTGCGTTTCATCCGTCGCGCGCGTGATCTCGGCTTTTCGGTGGCCGAGATCACCGACCTGCTGGGCCTGTGGAACGACACCTCGCGGCACAGCGCCGACGTCAAGCGCCTGGCCGAGCAGCACATCGATGATCTGGAACAGCGCATCGAGAACATGCGGCAGATGGCCGATACGCTGAAATCACTGATCAGCTGCTGCGCCGGCGATGATCGTCCCGAGTGCCCGATCCTGCAGCGGCTGGGCGAAGGCGAGGAGGGCGCTGCGCCGGTGGCGGCGCCCACCGGGGCGGTACGCAGGCGCGCGCGCAGGACCTGACCAAGACATACGGAAAAGAAAATGCCCGCCCCGGCAGCTGCACGGGGCGGGCATCGTTCATGCAGTGGGTCAGGCGTTCAGACCGGGCGCGGCGGGAAACCTGCTTCGGTCAGCGCTGCAATGATCTGCGCTTCGCTGGCCGAGGTCTGCACCTGCACGCGGCGGCTGGGCGGGTCGGTCGACACCGTCGCCGCCGGGTCGACCAGCTCGATCGCCTTGGTCACGCTGCGCGCGCAGCCGCCGCAGGTCATGCCTTCCACATGGAATTCCATCTGTAGCTCCTTCGATGCACTTGGGGGTGGAGGCAGTGTGCACCTTGCAACGATGGCAGGGTCAAGGGCTCCCTCGGAAGAGGGCCCACGAAAAACGGCAGCCACCTGTACCAGCGCGGCTGCCGTGGAGGAACGTCCCCGCCCGCAGGCGGGGGTAGTGCCTTAGAACTTCCAGTTCACGCCGAAGTACAGCTGGCGCCCGGCATACAGGTTGGACAGCAGTCGGGCCTGGCTGTCGTTGCCGATGTAGCTGCGCAGCTCGGACTTGGTGGCGTTCAGCACTGCCGCGGTCACGGTCCAGTCCGCAGTGATGTTGTAGGCCACGTTCAGATCCAGCTGGCTGTACGGCTTGGTGTAGGTGGTCAGGCCGTTGTTGAGGCCGCCCACCACTTCGCCACGACGGTTGTACGAGGCACGGGCCAGGAACTTCTCGTTCTCGTAGAACACGGTGACGTTGGCCTGGTTCTTGGCGCTGCCGACCAGCGGCGACGAACCGATCTCTTCGCCGTCAAGCACGATCGAGGCCAGGTTGGTGTCGTTGTAGGTGTAGTTGGCCTGGACACCAAAGCCCATGTCGAAGGTGTACTGGCCATACAGCTCCACGCCCTGCGACACGCCGTCGCGGCCGTTGGCTTCGGTGCTGTACTTCTGCACCACCACCGTTTCACCACCGACGGTCATCTGCTGGTCGCGCACGACCGGCACGGTGAAGTTGTCCACGTTCTTGCGGAACAACGCCACGCCTGCAACCGAACCCGGCTTGAAGTACCACTCCAGGCCAAGGTCGAACTGCACCGCCTTGAACGGCTCCAGTGCCTTGTTGCTGCCCGAGCCGTACCAGCCGGGGGTGTCGGTGCCGCCAGCGACCCGACGATCATTGCTGTATTCCTGGCTGATGTACTGCAGGCCGCCCGGATAGGCGATGCTGGTGTAGCCCGGGCGCGCGATTACCTTCGACGCGGCACCGCGCAGCACCAGGTTGTCGGTGATGTCCCAGGCGATGTTGAAGCTCGGGAGGAAGTCCGTATAGGTCTTTTCCAGCGAGCTGAGGGTATAGACCTTGTCGCGCACCTGGTTGTCCGGCAGACGCACGAAGCCGCCCTGGCAACGCAGGTTCGGATCGGCAGCCGGGTCATCGCAGCTCATCGGCGCACCAGCGGCGTTGTCCACGAAGTAGTCGTTGAAACGTTCGACCGAATCGCTGGACTGGGCGAACTGCTTGGTGCGCACCACGCGCACGCCGACGTTGCCACGCACGCGATCAGTGCGGAAGTTGGCCTGGAAGTAACCCGAGTAGATCTTCTCGTTGACGTCGTAGACGAAGTCTTCCTCGGTACGGTTGTGCGAGCCACCGTAGGTCTGGTTGAGGTAGTCGATGTAGGCCGGGTAGTTGATGCCGGGGAACACGTTGGCATTGAAGCCGCCGGCGATGTTGCTGATCGGGTTCGACAGGAAGAAGCCCGGCTGCGCATTGCCTGCGGTCGGATCGCAACCGGCCTGGTAACGATTGTTGTCATAGTCGGCCGGGTCCAGGCCCTGGCAGACCCAGTAGGTGTTGCCGGTATTGCGGTGCACCTGGCCGTCGCGGTACTTGGCGCCGAACTGGATGGAATCCAGCCAGCCGGCTTCGAACATCTTGGTGACGTCGGCCTGGAAGTAGTTCTGCTTGACCTCGGTCTGCATCCACGACGAATCGGTGGAGCCGGTATCGACCTCGGCGATGCCAGCCATCAGCTGCTGCTGGATGTCCGGCGAGACGGTCAGCGACGGCGTGCCGGTCAGGTCCCATGCGGTGTACTGGTTGCCGGCCTGCCACTGGTCACCGACCTTGCGGCGGGGCTTGGCGGACATGCGGAAATTCATCGACGGGCCACCCTTGGACCAGGTGCGGCCGCCGGTGAAGCTGGCCTTCCACAGCGGGCTGATGTCCCAGTCGACGGTCAGGTCGGCCGTCTGCGAAAGCGCCTTTTCCTTGCTGTAGCCACCGGTCAGCTGCGGAGTGGGGATGGTGCAGTCATCCGGACCCCAGCCACCCGGCGGCAGGCCAGCTGCGGCGGCCTGGTCTTCGCTGCAGTAATAGGTCTTGCCGGCAAGCTTCTCGTACTGCGCGCCGGTGACGATGCTGCCACTGGGATCGAAGCTCAGCCCGTTGAGCAGGCGCCCACCGGCCCAGTTGCCATCGCCGTTGTAGCGGGCCAGGTTCCACTCCGGCACCTTCAGCATGTTCTGGGTGTAGTCACCCTGCAGTTCGAAGCGGAAGTAGTTCGCGGTCAGGGTCAGGTTGTCGATCGGCTTGAACTGGAAAGTCAGCTGGCCGCCCTTGCGCTCGCGCTTCTCTTCCTTCACCGCGAAGTTCACCGAGGTCGGCATGAAGAATTCGCTGTAGTTCGTGCCGGTCTGGTTGTTGAAACCGGATTGGCCCCACCAGTAGTGGATGCCATCCTGTTCCAGCAGGTTGCCGTTGGCATCACGGGCGGTGGTGTTGTTGCCGTACCACTGGTAGTCCTCGGTGCTGGTCTCCATGGTGCGGGTGGTGCGCTTCTGCTGGGTCACGCCGACCAGCACGCCGAAGCGCTCGTCCTTGCTGTGCCAGGAATACAGCGCCGACACCTGCGGATCGACGTCGTGGCTGGTATCGGACGAAGTGCCTTCCAGGTTGACGTAGCCGGAATTGGCTTCCATCTCCAGCGGTCGGCGGGTGTGCAGGATGACCGTGCCGCCGATGCCGCCTTCGTCGATGCGCGCCTCCGGCGACTTGAACAGCTCGGCGCTGGACAGCATGTTCGACGGCAGCAGGGTGTAGTTGAACGAGCGGGTAGCTTCGTTGTTGGTTTCCGACGAGGCGACGTAGTTGCCGTTCAACTGGGTCAGGGTCAGGTCGGGCGCGAGGCCGCGCACGCTGACCGACTTGCCTTCGCCACCGCTGCGGGTGATGACCACGCCGGGCACGCGCTGCAGCGCGTCGGCGACGTTCTTGTCGGGGAACTTGCCAACGTCCTCGGCGGTGATCACTTCGACCACGGCGTTGGCGTCGCGCTTCTGCTGCAGGCTCTTTTCGATCGCGTAGCGGTAGCCGGTGACCTGGACGCTGTCCAGGGTGGTGGCGTCCTGCGTGCCGGTCGTTGCTGACGCCTGCTGGGCGGAAGCGCCAAGCGGGGCGACGGCGGCGGCCAGGGCCAGCGCGATGGCCAGCGACAACGCGTCGTGGCCCTGCGTACGTGTTGAATGCTTCATTGCCATCTCTCCCTCTCTCCTGGATTGATCCGGTGACTGACTGACGCGGAAACTTGAATCGATCTAATTCGTGATGCCGATCTTGCCTTCGCCCTGCAGATGCAACGAGCGCCTGGCGGATGGCGCGGCACGTCCTGTCTTGCTCCCCAACTCCCGGGCCATCGCGATGTCGTCTTGGATCGATCTAAGCGATGGGCGGGGCGATTTTTAGCACGCCCAACGCGCCGACGCATGTTGCTGCGCAATATGGCAGCGACGTGTCGTGCAAATGACCCTTCGCGGAAAAATGCTGTAAGCGTTTACATGCGCAGACGGGGTGGGCCGGCCGGGCTGCGCCCTGCGCCCGCAGAGGCCTTCAGGCCAGGGCAACAGCAACAGCGGGAACAACAGCAACATCAAAAAGCTGGCTTTCCATGGGTTGGCGGGGTGGGTCCGATTGCGGGGGACGCCGTAAACCCGTCCTTGGGGGCTTGGCCGCGGCATCCATGCCGCGGACACCCCCGCAACCGGACCCACCCCGCCTTCGACAGMTTCCCGCTGTTGATAGGTGTCGACCTTGGTCGACACGTGGATCCATGCCATGCATGGATGAAATCCAATCGATGATTTCGAAATCGGTAGGAACATCCATCCGCGCACGGCGTGGATCTACCAGATCTCGGGAAACTGTCAGGGGTGGGGCGGTATGGGCAGGCAGGACCGTTGGCGCCATGGATGGCGCCATCGAGCCCCCATGGATGGGTCTACGGCGTGTCCTGCCTGCCCATACCGCCCCGCCCAGCTCGGTAGCCCGCCGTTGCTGTTGCTGTTTTCTTGGCTTGAAGGCCTCTGCGGGTGCCGGGCGCAGCCCGGCCGAAGCCCCCCCGCTCATGCTGCGCCGCAGAATGCATTGGGCGAAATTCCCATGCTCTACTTGAATCGATCTAAATCCGCCGGGGTGCGGATTTGTACCGATGGAAACGAGGGCTCGGCCTGTGCGGCCGGTTCTTCGCTGCCGCCCTGCCGCCAAGGAGTCCTGCCCGTGACCAGGTTGTCCCGCCGTCGTCCCGCCCGCCGCCTGTCGGCATTGTCCCATCGGCCCCTAGCCCGCATCGCCTGCCTGCTGGCACTGGCGGTGACGCCCTGGCTGCAGGCCGCACCGGTCGCGCTGGAACGCGAGGTCAATACCTTCATCGGCAGCAAGGATGACGGCAACACCTTCCCCGGTGCCTCGGCACCGTTCGGCCTGATCCAGGTCAGCCCGATCGGCAGCCACTATTCGGGCTGGCGCTACGACGACGACAAGATCCGCGGCTTCGGCCACTCCTTCCTGTCCGGCGCCGGTTGCTGGGAGCAGGGTGGGCAGGTCTCGGTGCTGCCGGTGACCGGTTCGATCGGCCCGGGCGGCGACTTCGATACCGCCGATGCGAAAGCCTTCAATCACAAGACCTATGCGTCGGCCTACACCCACGACGGTGAGATCGGCCAGGCCGGCTACTACAAGGTGCGCCTGACCAGCTACGGCGGCATCGACGCAGAAGCGACCGCGCGCACCCGCGCAGCTGCCGAGCGTTACACCTTCAGCCAGCGCCAGGGCGACGGCCACGTGCTGGTGAATGTCGGTCAGGCCAACGAGCGCCACTCGGTGATCGGCAGTGTGGTCGATGTGGTGGGTGACCGCGTGGTGGAAGGCAAGCTGGTCACCAAGAGCTTCTGCGGTGGGCACCAGTACACCACCTGGTTCCGCATCGAGTTCGACCGCCCGTTCAAGGCGCATGGCACCTGGGGCGAGGGCGGCGGCCTGCCGGGCGCGCGCCACAGCATGGAAGGCGAGCAGAAGCCGAATGGCGCGTGGCTCAGCTTCGACCTGGCCAAGGGCCAGTCGGTCACCGCCGTCAGCGCGATTTCGCATGTGGATGCCGAAGGTGCGCGCACCAACCTGCGCGCCGAGGGCATGCAGGGCGGGGCGCTGCTGGGCTTCGAACGCATGCGCGCGCTGTCGCAGCAATCGTGGCGGGAGCAGTTGGCACGCGTGCGCGTGCAGGGCGGCAATGGCGATGACCGCACCGTGTTCTACAGCGCGCTGTACCACGCGCTGCTGCAGCCGCTCACCGGCAGCGATGCCGACGGCCGCTACCGCGGCTACGACGATGGCATCCATCGCGCCGATGGCTGGACCTACTACGAGTACTTCTCGCTGTGGGACACCTACCGTGCACAGAACCAGTGGCTGGCACTGACGCGCCCGGACGTGGCGCGCGACATCGGCCGCAGCCTGCTGGCGATCGATGAGCAGGGCGGCTGGCTGCCGCGCTGGGGCTATGCCAACTTCGAGACCAACATCATGACCGGTGACCCGGTCACGCCCTTCATGGTCGACCTGTGGCGCTTCGGTGCACTCAAGGGCCGCGAAGGGCAGGCATGGGATGCGTTGCGCCGCAATGCGTTCGGTACGCCGCCGCTGAACTCGCGTGCTGCCGGTCGCTCCGGCAACCCGACCTATCTGGACAAGGGCTACGTGGTCTACGACCGCGCGTTCCCGTCCAAGGGCATGGACGTCGATCCGCACCACGGCGGTTCGGCCACCTTGGAATACGCGCTGGCCGACTGTGCGCTTTCGCAGATGGCCGATGGCCTCGGCCATGCGCAGGACGCGGCGACGCTGCGCGAGCGCGGCCGCAACTGGCGCAAGGTGTGGGACCCGCAGGTGCGCGACGCCGAGACCGGCTTCACCGGCTTCCCGCGCCCGCGTACCGAAGATGGCCAGTGGTATACCCCGGCTGACGGCCATTACAGCCCGCGTTCGCATCACGGTTTCCATGAAGGCACGGCGTGGCAGTACCAGTGGCTGGCGCAGCAGGACGTGCCGGGCCTGGTCGAAGCGATGGACGGCCGCGAACAGGCCGGCCGCCGCCTGGATGCTTTCTTCGCCATGGACGCTCTGCAGGCCGACCCCCTCAATGCCGCCCGCAAGGAGTGGGTGGTCGGGCCGTACAGCTATTACAACCAGTTCCGCTACAACCCGAACAACGAACCGGACCTGCACTCACCGTGGCTGTACACGCTGATCGGCCAGCCGTGGAAGACCGCCGCCGTGGTGCGCGCCGCGCAGCAGCTGTTCACCAATGCGCCCAACGGCGTGACCGGCAACGATGACCTCGGCACGATGTCGGCCTGGTACCTGTTCAGTGCGATCGGCGTGTACCCGGCGGTGCCGGGCAGCGGCGAGTTCCTGCTGCATACGCCGCGCTTTGCCAAGGTCGAGGTCGAGCTGGGCAATGGCCGCACCCTGCGCATCGAGGCACCTGGCGCCGATGGCCGCCGCCTGCAGTACGTGCAGGGCGTGCAGGTCGACGGCCAGGCACATGCCCCGGTATGGCTGGGCTGGAGCCAGCTGCAGCAGGGCCCGAAGCTGCGCTTCGCGCTTGACGGGCGGGCGCCGACCGAGGGCTGGGGCACGGCGGTCAAGGACCTGCCGGTGTCCTGGTGCGCGGCACCGGGCAGCCAGCTGCACTGAGCCGGGCTGTGCCGTTCGAGGCAACCCAGCGAACGGCACGGCACGACAGGGCCGCGATCCATTAGGCTTGAGCATCCATCGGAGTGCGGGAAGACGATGAACGACAACAGCGACAGTTCCAGCAAGCGTTCCGGCAAGGCGGTGACGGTGACCGACATCGCCCGTGCCATCGGCGTTTCGCGCGCGACCGTGTCGCTGGTGCTGCGTGGCAGTCCGCTGGTCAACGTCGATACCCGCGCCCGGGTCGAGGCTGAGCTGCGCCGCCAGCGTTACGTCTACAACCGCGCTGCAGCGAACCTGCGGCGGCGCACGTCCTCCAGCATCGCCCTGGTCATCAACGATCTGTCCAACCCGTTCTTCGCCGAGTTCGCTTCGGGTGTGGACGAGGCACTGGGCGGGCGCGGCTACGTGACCCTGCTCGGCAGTACCGGCGAGTCGCCCGAGCGGCAGCAGGCGGTGCTGTCCACGCTGATGGAACACACGCCTGCGGGCCTGATCCTGTCGCCGGCCGAGGGCAGCGATGCCACGCTGCTGCGGCAGGTACTGGGCGCCAACGCCAACGTACTGCTGTTCAACCGCGAACTGGAAGGCGCCGACTGGGACTTCCTGACCCTGGACAACCAGCATGGCGCCTACCTGGCCACCCGCCACCTGATCGAGCGCGGCCATCGCCAGATCGCGTTCTTCGGTGGCCACGCGGCATCGAGTTCCTGCCACCAGCGTCGTGCCGGTTTCCAGCAGGCACTGGCCGAAGCCGGGCTGGCATTGCCGCCCGGCTGGATGATCGAATCTGCACCCAACCGCCTGGAAGCGGCCGCGCGTACCGATGAACTGTTCGTCGACGGCCATCGGCCAAGCGCAGCGGTCTGCTACAACGACACCGTCGCGCTGGGCCTGATGCTGGGCCTGAACTCGCGCGGCATCCGTCCCGGCGGTGACTTCGCGGTGACCGGCTTCGACGATATTTCCGAAGCGTCGGTTGCCGTGCCGCCGTTGTCCACCCTGACGGCCGACCCGCGCGAACGCGGGCGGCAGGCGGCCTCGCTGCTGCTGCAGCGGCTGGAGGAGCCGGATGCGCCACCACGGCGCACGGTCGCCCCGGTACAGTTGCGCATCCGCGAAAGCAGCGCCGCACGTCCGAATTGAATTGATGCTTCGCTACTGAACTGATTGCACCCTTCCACGCACCAACGACCTTTCGCGCATCGAGGCGCGTACCGCATGCCGATCTCCGCAACGCCCCGCCCATCGGGTTCCCCGGGCAACCAGCCTGCCGTCACCAATGGCAAAGCGCTGGCCGTGGTCACCACCATCTTCTTCATGTGGGGCTTCCTGACCTGCCTCAACGACATCCTGATTCCGCATCTGAAGGCGGTGTTCGAGCTGAACTACGCCAAGGCAATGCTGGTGCAGTTCACCTTCTTCGGCACCTACTTCCTGATGTCGTTGCCGGCCGGGCGGCTTGTAGCAGCGCTGGGCTACAAGAAGGGCATCGTGGCCGGCCTGGTGATCGCCGGTATCGGCGCGTTGGGCTTCTGGCCGGCCGCTGAGCTGCGCGTCTATGGTGCCTTCCTCGGTGCACTGTTCGTGCTGGCCACCGGCATCACCGTGCTGCAGGTGGCGGCCAACCCGTATGTCGCGCTGCTTGGGCCGGAACAGACCAGTTCCAGCCGCCTGACCCTGGCGCAGGCGCTGAACTCGCTGGGTACGGCCATCGCGCCGATCTTCGGCGGCATGCTGATCCTGTCCAACACGGCCATGAGCGGTGAGCAGATCGCCGCGCTGCCGGCCGCCGAGCAGCTCGCCTACCGTACCGCCGAGGCACACGCGGTGCAGGGCCCCTATGTCGGCCTGGCCGTGGCGCTGGTGCTGCTGGCCCTGTTCGTGTTCCTGTTCCGCCTGCCGGCGTTGAACGACACCACCGAGCAGGCTGACCACGGGCATCAGCACAGCTATCTGGATGCGCTGCGCAAGCGCCACCTGCTGCTGGGCGTGCTCGGCATCTTCTTCTACGTCGGCGCCGAAGTGTCGATCGGCAGCTTCCTGGTCAACTATCTGTCGATGCCCACCATCGGCGGCTTCAGCGAGCAGGAAGCCACCCACTATGTGTCGGCCTACTGGACGATGGCGATGATCGGTCGCTTCGCCGGTTCGGCGCTGCTGGCGCGCTTCTCGCCGAGCCGCCTGCTGGCGATCTTCGCGCTGGTCAACGTGGGCCTGCTGACGCTGACCATGATGACCTCCGGCAATGTCGCGCTGTACTCGGTGGTGGCGATCGGCCTGTTCAATTCGATCATGTTCCCGACCATCTTCGCGCTCAGCATCGAGCGCCTGGGCCCGCTGACCAGCAAGGGTTCGAGCCTGCTGATCATGGCCATCGTCGGTGGCGCCGTGGTGCCTTACCTGCAGGGCGTCCTGGCTGACCACATCGGCGTGCAGGCCAGCTTCATCCTGCCGCTGCTGTGCTACGGCTACATCATTTTCTACGGACTGGTCGGCGCCCGCGCGCCGGCTGCCGGCACGCAGGGAGGCTGAGTCGAAAATGGGTTCCATCGTCTGCTTCGGCGAAATTTTGATCGATCTACTAGCGCAGCCGCCGGCCTCGGCCGATACCCCGCGCGCGTTCCTGCAGTACGCCGGAGGTGCACCGGCCAACGTCGCGGTGGCCGCCGCGCGGCTGGGTGCGAAGACCCAGTTCGTCGGCATGCTCGGCCGCGACATGTTCGGCGACTTCCTGGCGGAGAGCCTGAGCGAACACGGCGTCGGCACCGACTACATCGTGCGTACCGACGCGGCCAAAACCGCGCTGGCCTTCGTTGCACTGGACGCGGGCGGCGAACGCAGCTTCAGCTTCTACCGTCCGCCTGCCGCCGACCTGCTGTTCCGTGACAGCGATTTCCAGGCCGGCTGCTTCGATGGCGCGGAGTGTTTCCACGTCTGTTCCAACAGCCTGACCGAAGCGGACATCGCCGAAGCGACGTTCGCCGGCATGGACCGCGCGCGCGCGGCCGGTGCGGTGGTCAGCCTGGATCTCAACCTGCGTCCGGCGCTGTGGCCGGCCGATGTCGACCCGACACCGCGCCTGTGGCAGGCGCTGGAACGCGCCGACCTGGTCAAGCTGTCGCGCGAGGAACTGGATTATCTGGCCGCCCCGCTGGGGGATGACGGCGAGGCGCTGGTGCTGCGTCGCCTGCTGGCCGCGCAGGCACGCTGGGTGATCATCACCGACGGCGCCGCCACGCTGCATTGGTATACCCGTGAAACGCAGGGCAAGGTCAGCAGTTTCCGCGTCGCCACCGTGGACACCACCGCTGCCGGTGATGCCTTCGTCGGCGGCGTGCTGGTTGGCCTGCTGGAGCGGGGTGGGGCAGGTGCGGGCTTTGCCGCGTTCTGCCAGGACCCGCAGGCGATCACCGCCACGCTGCGCTTCGGCGCCGCTGTTGGCGCAATGGCCGTGACCCGCAAGGGCGCGTTCGCTGCGATGCCCTCGTTCGATGAAGTGCAGCAGCTGCTGCAGGTACAGGATCTCCCCGCATGAGCACCTCGCCCGATTTCCGTTCCCCCGCGTTCCTGCGCGCCCACATCGCCGATACGATGGCGTTCTACCATCCGCGCTGCATCGATCCGAAGGGTGGCTTCTTCCACTACTTCCGTGACGACGGCAGCATCTACGATGCCAGCCATCGTCATCTGGTGAGCAGCACCCGCTTCGTCTTCAACTACGCCATGGCTTACCGCGAGTTCGGCAATGCCGAGTATCGCGATGCGGTCGAGCACGGTGTGCGCTACCTGCGGGAGGTTCACCGCAACCCGGCCACCGGCGGCTACGCTTGGACCCTGCGCGATGGCGTGGTCGAGGACGACATGAACCACTGCTACGGCGTGGCCTTCGTCCTGCTCGCCTACAGCTGTGCGTTGAAAGCGGGCATCGAAGAAGCCCGCACGTGGATGGACGAAACCTGGCAGTTGCTGCAGGCGCGCTTCTGGGAAGCCGAGCATGGCCTGTACAGGGACGAGGCCGACGGCCAGTGGAACTTCACCGGCTACCGCGGCCAGAACGCCAACATGCACATGTGCGAGGCGATGCTGGCCGCGTTCGAGGCCAGTGGCGAGCAGCGCTATGTCGAGCGCGCGCTGCAGCTGGCCGACAACATGACCCGCCGCCAGGCGGCAAAGGCCGGCGGTCTGGTCTGGGAACACTACGACGTCAACTGGAACATCGACTGGGACTACAACCTGGACGATCCCAAGCACCTGTTCCGGCCGTGGGGCTTCCAGCCGGGGCACCAGACCGAGTGGGCCAAGCTGCTGCTGATCCTGGACCGACACGTGCAGGCCGACTGGCTGGTGCCGACCGCGCAGCATCTGTTCGATGTGGCCGTGGAGCGCAGCTGGGACGAGGCGCGAGGCGGCCTGTACTACGGCTTCGCCCCGGAGTCGCGCCGGCAGCCGGGCATGGACGGCGCGCCGATCGGCGGCGACAGCTTCGTCTGCGACGACGACAAGTATTTCTGGGTGCAGGCCGAGACCCTGGCCACCGCCGCGCTGATGGCCGCACGCACCGGCGATGACCGCTATTGGCAGTGGTACGACCGTATCTGGGCGTACTCGTGGGAGCACTTCGTCGACCATCGATACGGCGCATGGTTCCGCATCCTCGACGCCGACAGCCGCAAGTACAGCGATGAGAAGAGCCCGGCCGGCAAGGTGGATTACCACACCATGGGTGCGTGCTACGAAGTGCTGAACGTCGTGAGTTGAGTTCTGCCGCGCTGCGCGCTCGCCGGACGTGGTCCGGCGCTACCGTGGCGTGTGGCATTGGTAGCGCCGGGTCATGCCCGGCGGAAAAACAGGAGTATCACGTGCATCGCATTTCCAACGCTGTCCGTCTGCTGCTGTTGTTGATCGCCCTTGGCGCCTTCCCCGCAGGCGCCGCACCGTTGCAGGCGCAATGGGCGTTCCGGCTGCTGCCCGGCGACGCGCAGGGCGCGGCCCATCCTGGCCTGCAGCAGTGGCGCGCGGCCACGGTGCCAGGCAGTGTGCACACCGATCTGCTGGCGCATGAGCTGATCCGCGATCCCTACGTCGGTGCGCCCGAAGCCGAGCTGCAGTGGATCGGTCTGGCCGACTGGGAGTACCGCGCCCGTTTCGATGTGGACGCTACCAGCTTGGCAAAGGCCCATGCCGAGCTGCGCTTCGACGGCCTGGACACCTATGCCGAGGTGACGCTTAACGGCAAACCGCTGCTGCGCGCCGACAATGCTCACCGCACCTGGCGCGCCCGCGTCGAAGGTCGCCTGCGTGCGAAGGGCAATGAACTGCAGATCGTGTTCCGTTCGCCGATCCGCACACTGCTGCCCGGCGTGCAGGCGATGCCGCACAGGATTGCCGGCAACTATCCTTCGCCCTACGGCGATGAACCCAAGGACGCAATGGTCGGCAACTTCGTGCGCAAGCCGGCATACCACTTCGGGTGGGATTGGGGCCCGCGCTACGTCACTGCCGGCGTCTGGCGGGGCGTGGACCTGCAGGCATGGGATGCGCATCGGTTGACCGACCTGGCCGTACGCACTGATGCGCTTGATGCAGAAAAGGCAAAGCTGGCCGTAGTGCTGCAGGTGGAGCAGGACGCGGTCGCCGGTCCGGTTTCGGTGGACGTTGAAGTGCGGGATCCCGACGGCCGCAGCGTCGCACGGGTGCAGCGCACGGTCGAACTGAAGCCCGGCCGGAACAGCGTGGAGGTGCCGGTTGAACTGGCCAAACCGCGGCGCTGGTGGCCGGTCGGCCATGGTGCGCAGGACCGCTACACCGTGCAGGCGCACCTGGACGGCAGTGCCGATCCGGTGCTGGCACGCGAACAGCGCATTGGCCTGCGCACCGTCGAACTGCGCCGCGAGCAGGACGACAAGGGAGGACAGGGCTTCGCCTTCGTCATCAACGGGGTGCCGATCTTCGCCAAGGGCGCGAACGTGATCCCCTTCGACGCCTTCCCCGCGCGCGTTGATGCTGCGCGCCTGCGCCAGGTACTGGTCGCCGCGCGCGATGCCAACATGAACATGCTGCGCAACTGGGGCGGCGGCTACTACGAAGACGATGCGTTCTTCGACATCGCCGACGAACTGGGCCTGCTGGTCTGGCAGGACTTCATGTTCGGCGGTGGCATGCAACCGGGTTACGACCCGGCATTCCGCGCCAGCGTGGTGGCCGAGGCGCGCGACAACGTGCGCCGGTTGCGCCACCATCCCAGCATCGTGCTGTGGTGTGGCAACAACGAGGAAGAAACGGCGTGGAAGGACTGGGGCCACGGCCGCGACCTGAAGGCAGCTGATCCGGCGTTCGCAGCGAAGGTCTGGCAGGGCTACGTCGACCTGTTCGGCAACGACCTGCGCCAGGTGGTGAGCGAGGATGGGTTGGGCGTGCCGTACTGGTCCAGTTCGCCCAGCAACGACCTGGACGAGAAGGCCAACGACTCCACCCGTGGCGACAAGCATTACTGGCAGGTGTGGGGCAATCCGGCATTGCCTGTGCAGGCGTATCTGCGCGAAACCCCGCGCTTCATGTCCGAGTACGGCCTGCAGGCCTGGCCTGCAGTGGCGACGGTGGACCAGATCGCCACCCGTGCCGAACAGCGCATCGACAGCCCGGTGATCCGCGCGCACCAGAAGTTCATGGCCGGCGAGGGCAATACACGCCTGCTGCATTACATCGAACTGGGCTACGGCACGCCGAAGGACTTCGAGGACTTCGTCTACCTGAGCCAGGTGATGCAGGCCGATGGCATCGCCCTGGCGGCGCTGCACCATCGCGCTTCGCGGCCTTACACGATGGGCTCGCTGTACTGGCAGCTCAACGATGTCTGGCCGGGAGCATCGTGGTCGAGCGTGGACTACTTCGGTCGCTGGAAGGCGCTGCACTATGCCGCGCGGCGCTTTTTCGCGCCGGTTACGGTGGCCGCACTGCGCGATGAAGGCAGTACGCGCGTGCGCCTGGTCAACGATGGTGCCGCGATGGATGCACGTTGGCGCCTGCGGGTGATGGACGTGGAGGGCAAGGTGCTGCGCCGACGCGAGCAGGCGGTGACCCTGGCCGCCACCGGGGTGACGGATATCGGCACCTACGCGGATGCCGAGCTGCTGGCCGGCGCTGATCCGGCGCGGACGGTGGCGGTGTTCGAACTGCTGCAGGATGGCAAGGTGACGGCGCGGCAGGTGGTCGGCTTCGTCGAAGCCAAGGACCAGGTGCTGCCACGCCAGCAGCTGACATCAACCCTGGCGATCGATGGTGACCACTATCGCCTGCGGTTGCACAGCGCTGCGCTGGTGCGCGCAGCCTGGATCGATTTCGGCGCGCTCGACGTGCAGGTGGAAGACAACCTGCTGGACCTGCTGCCGGGCGAAACCCGCGACATCGCCGTGCGTGGCCCGGTGGATCTGGCTGCGCTGCGCGAGGCGTTGAAGGTGAAGACCCTCAACGATCGATGAGCAGCGCCGTCTACCCGCCTTGGTAGGTGCCAACCTTGGTTGGCACAGCAGAATCATGCCAACCAAGGTTGGCATCCACCAAAGCGGATAGGCTTACAGCTGGATCTGCTGGAAGTTCTCGACGCGATCATGGCCGTTGGCGGCGTCGCCGATGCGCGGCATCGGGTAGTCGTCCAGGCGATCGATCAGGCGTGTCTGCAGGCCGGCTTCGCGGGCGGCGTCCAGTTCCTCGACCACGTCGGACAGGAACAGGATCTCGCCAGCGGGGACGCCGATGGCCTGCACGATGTGGCGGTAGCTGTCAGCCTCGCGCTTGCCGCCCACTTCGGTATCGAACCAGCCCGACACCAGCGGACTCAGGTCACCGGCGTCGCTGAAGCCGAAGAACAGCTTCTGCGCCGGTACCGATCCGGAGGAGTACACATACAGCGGCAGGCCCGAGGCGTGCCAACCCTTCAACACCGGCGCTACCTCCGGGTAGAAGTGCGCGGTGTAGTCGCCACGACGGTAGCCCGCGTCCCAGATAAGCCCCTGCAGGGCCTTCAGTGCGGTGTGCTTGCGGTCCTGGTCGATCCAGCCCTGCAGTGTCTCGGCCACCAGGCTGTCCTGGCAGGCGCCGCCGAGCTCGGTGGCAACCGCGTCCAGCCAGCGACGCACCTCCGGCTGCTGGCCATGTTCGGCGACGAAGCCGGGCAGCGCCTGGCGTGCGTACGGGAACAGCACGTTCTTGACGAACGAGATGCTGCTGGTGGTGCCTTCGATGTCGGTCAGGATGACGCGGGGCTGCATTGATCAGGACGCCTGGGTCGGAATGTAACGGGGGAATTTCTGCGCGATGTCGGTGCCGGTGAAGTGACCGACCCAGCCATCCGGCTCGGTGAAGAAGCGGATCGCCACGAAGCTGGGCTCATCGCCCATGTCGAACCAGTGGGTGGTGCCGTCGGGCACGGCAATCAGGTCATCCTTCACGCACTCGATCTCATAGACCTTGTCGCCCACGTGCAGGGTGAACAGGCCCGAGCCGGCGACGAAGAAGCGTACTTCGTCTTCCTTGTGGAAGTGTTCGTCGAGGAATTTCTTCCTCAGCTCGGCGCGGTTCGGGTTGTCCGGGGCGATCGAGGCCACGTCCACGCTCTTGAAGCCGCGTTCGGTAACCAGGCGGTCGATGTCGGCGCGGTAGGCGGCGAACACTTCGTCCTGGCTTGCGCCGGGGGCGACCGGCGCGGTGGCCTGCCAGCGCTCAAAGGTGACGCCGATCTTCTGCAGTTCGGCAGCGATGATCGCGCCGTCCTGGGTGTCCAGCAGCGGCGATTCGGGATGGGTATCGTCGTAGATGCGCAGTCGGCTCATGGCGGCAGCTTGAACGTCTCGGGGAAGGACAGGGTAGCAGGGTGGCATTGATGGCCTGATTCCAGAACGGCATCTGGCCGTGCCGGAAACTTCAGCGGCGCAGCTTGCGCAGCTCCAGCTCGCAGTGCAGCAGGAATTCGAACGCTTCCATGTGCCGCCGTGCCTCGGCCATGTCGCGGCCCCAGGCGTACAGGCCATGGCCGTCGATCAGGTAGCCCCAGAGGGTCTGCGTGTCGAGCAGGGCGTCGACCTGGGCCGACAGCACGTCCATGTCCTGGGTGTTGGCAAACACCGGGATGTCGATGGCCATCTCGTGGGTGCTGTTGCCCGCGAAGGCCTTCAGCAGTTCGTAGCCTTCCACCCGGATATGGCCCTGCGGTGCATACAGGCGCGAGGCGATGGTCTGCACCGGCGAATGGGTATGCAGCACGCAGCCGATCTCCGGGAAGCGGCGATACAGCTGGGTATGCAGCAGGGTTTCGGCAGACGGGCGCAGCGGGCGGCCGACGGCCTTGCCATCGAAGTCCACGACCATGATGTCGTCTTCGATCAGGCGGCCCTTGTCCTTGCCGGAGACGGTGATCGCGGCGTGGCGGTCATCCAGGCGGTGGGAGAAGTTGCTGCTGGTGGCCGGGGTCCAGCCGGCCTGGGCCAGTTCGCGGACGTTGTCGATCAGCAGCTGGGCCAGTTCGCTCAGGCGCGCGGTGTCGTAGGGGAAGGTGGGGGCGTTCATGGGGGCGATTTTACTGGATTCGGCCAACGGCTGAGTCCCTCGTGGCTGGGTGCCAGAAGCAGATTCCGTGGGTTGGCCGGTCGGGTGGGCTGCGCAGGGGACGCCGTGAACCCATCCCTGGGGACTTGGCCGCGGCATCCATGCCGCGGACACCCCTGCACAGTCCACCCGACCGGCCACGGACAGATTCCGTGCGGCCAGCCACGGATTGAAGAAAGAAAGGCAGAAGCGGGTCGCTTCGCTGCGCTCGCTCATGAAGCGGCGTGGACGTTTGGATCGAGGCAGATCTGCCGGCAGATGAACAGGCGATTGGCCTTCATTGGTGAAAGCGGTTCCGGTCGTGGACAAGCCTGATGCATCGCCGCCACGATCGAACCGGCACTGATGAAAGGGGGCTGCCATGGAAAGGAAGGCGATGTGGTGCAGGCGAGTTGCAGGTGCGGCGCTGGTCCTGGTGGTGGTGTCCACCAGTGGCTGTGTGACCGAGTGGGTGCCACGTACGAATGCAGCGGATTACAGCTACTCGACCGACTACTGCTCTACAGAGTCTAGAGGGCAGTGGCCGGTGAAGAACGAAGTGGCAACGCGAACCGTGTACGTGGAGAAGCTGGAGAAGTGCAGGGAAGATGACAAGAGCAAGTGCGACGTGGATGGAAAATACAATCGCGTGCAGCAGCCGGAAATCGAGAGCTATGTGATGGATGTCAACGAGAGCAGCCGCCGCAGCGCCTACACCAGTTGCATGTGGTACTGGGGCTGGTCGGAACAGGAGCGCTGGCTGTGGCAGCGGAAACCAGACACGTCGCATTGACGCCGCTTCATCGCAGGGAAGGGCGCACGCGGATGCCGATGGTGATGCGAATGTAAATGGCTGTGTTGCTGGCTTTGTTGACCGGTAGATGCGCAACCGAATGGGCACGCTTCAGCGACCATGCCGATTCGCTGGATGAGTCGTGTTGGCGCAACAGGGCCGAAGCGAATGAGAAGTGGCCGGAGAATATGGAGATTGCCGACCGCACCGACGAGATCGAGGTGCAGACCGTCTGCAAGGAAGGCGAGACGTGCGACGTGGATGGCAAATGCAAGAAACTGTGGAAGACCGAGCGCTACACCGTAGACATAAACGCCAACAGAACCATGAGCACTTCATGGGCTACACGAGCGGCACTGGTTGGATACAGAAGACCGTCTGGTTCAGCCGCAGGTGACCCCTATCCCATAGCCGACACATCTCAGCTCCGCTGATATCCACGCATGGCGTGGATCTACTGGGCGCGCCAGGACGCTGTCGGGGGCGGGGAGGGGTGAGATTGCGGGGGCGTGAGCCGCATGGATGCGGCGATCGAGCTTACAGGGACGTACTTGCAGCGTCCCCCGCAATCTCACCCCTCCCCGCCGAACCTTCAGACCCGCTGTTGCTGTTGCTGTTGCTGTTGCCCCAGCGGGTGCAGGGCCGCAGGCCCTGCAATGCAGAAAACCTTACTTCCCGCGCAGGCGGCTGTGTTTGAACCCGTAGAAGAAGTAGATCACGAAGCCGAAAAACGTCCACACGCCCATCAGCATCCAGTTGTGCAACGTCATCGCCGACAACAGCGCCAGGCAGCTCAGCACGCCCAGGCTGCAGATCAGCCACGCGCCGCGGATGCGGAACGGACGCGGCAGGTCGGGTTGCGTGCGGCGCAGGATCAGCACGCCGGCACACACGGCCGCGAAGGCGATCAAGGTACCCATCGAGGTCAGTTCACCAAGGATGTCCAGCGGGAACAGCGCCGCCAGCAGGGCGATGCCGATGCCGGTGATGACGGTGTTGATATGCGGCGTGCGGTACTTCGGGTGGATCTTGGTGAACACCGGCGGCAACAGGCCGTCGCGGCCCATGATCATGAAGATGCGCGGCTGGCCGATGATCATCACCAGCACCACCGACGACAGGCCGATCAACGCACCGATTTCCACCACCACCCGCAACCAGCCCAGCTGCGGATGCGCGGCCACGGCGGTCACCACCGGCTCATCGGTGCCCAGCAGTTGGTAAGGCACCAGGCCGGTCATGACTGCAGCCATCGCGATGTACAGCACCGTGCAGATCACCAGCGACAGCATCATGCCGATCGGCATGTCGCGCTGCGGTTTGTGTGATTCCTGCGCGGCCACCGATACCGCTTCGAAGCCAATGTAGGCGAAGAACACCATCGCCGCGCCGCGCAGCACGCCTTCCATGCCGTACTTGCCGGGGCCTTCGTTGGCCGGGATGAACGGGGTCCAGTTGCTGGTGTCCACGTACTTCCAGCCGACCACGATCACCAGCACGATCAGCCCGGTCTTGAGGATGACCATGGCCATGTTCATCGCCGACGATTTGCTGATGCCGACATAGCACAGCCAGGTCAACAGCAGGACCAGGATCGCGGCGGGAATGTTGGCGATGGCGCCGGTGGGCCGCAGTTGCGCATCCAGGGGTGCGCTGACCAGCGCAGCCGGTAGATGGATGTCGAAATGGCTGAGCAGGCTGAGGAAATACCCGGTCCAGCTGACCGCCACGGCCGAGGCGGAGACGCCGTACTCGAGCACCAGCATCCAGCCGATGAACCAGGCCGAGAGTTCGCCGAAGGTGGCGTAGGTGTAGGTATAGGCGCTGCCGGACACTGGCACCATCGCCGCGAACTCGGCATAGGCCAGCGCGCAGAAGGCGCAGCAGATCGCGGCCAGCACGAACGAGAGCATGATGGCCGGACCGGCGTGGTTGGCGGCGGCTTGGCCGGTGATGACGAAGATGCCGCCGCCGATCACGGCGCCGATGCCGAGCGCGGTCAGGCCCCAAGGGCCGAGGTGGCGACGCAGGCTCAGGCCGTTGGCGTCTTCATGGGCGGCATGCGGATGCTTGGTGGCCCACAGTTGCTTGAACATGTGTGGTGGTCTTGTGCGATGCGCCCGTGACCGGGCGCGGGCGGAAATGCTTGCGGATATCGACGGGCCGGCGCAGGGGCCGGCCCGTCGGGAGGATCAGGGCGACTTGGCCAGCTTGCTGTGGCGGATGCCGTAGCCGAAGTAGATCAGCAGGCCCAGCAGCGTCCAGCCCACGAACAGGTGCCAGTGGACCACGAACGCCTGCCAGAACAGGAACAGGCACGACAGCGCGCCCAGCGGGCAGATCACCCACACCAGCGGCACGCGGAATGGGCGGTGCAGCTCCGGGCGGGTGTAGCGCAGGATCAGCACGCCCACGCAGACCGTGGCGAAGGCCAGCAGGGTGCCCATGGACACCAACTCGCCGAGCACGTTCAGCGGCACCAGGCCGGCCAGCGAGGCGGCGATCACGCCGACTACGATCGTGGCCCAGTACGGCGTGCGGAAGCGCTTGTGGACCTTGCCGAACACTTTCGGCAGCAGGCCATCGCGCGAGATGGTGTAGGCGATGCGGGTTTGGCCCATCATCATCACCAGCACCACCGAGGACAGGCCGGCGATCGCGCCGATTTCCACTGCGGTCTTCAGCCAGGACAGGCTCGGGTAGGCTTCCAGCGCGGTGGCCACCGGCTTGTCGGTGCCCAGCAGGTGGTAGGGCAGCATGCCGGTCAGCACCGCGCAGACGATGATGTAGACGATGGTGCACACCGCCAGCGAGCCGAGCAGGCCGATCGGCATGTTGCGCTGCGGGTCCTTGGTTTCACCGGCGGCGGTGGAGACCGCATCGAAGCCGATGTAGGCGAAGAACACGATGGTGGCCGCGCGGAACACGCCACTCCAGCCGAACTCGCCGGACACGCCGGTGTTTTCCGGGATGAACGGGTGCCAGTTGGCCGGGTCCACGTGGGCCGCGCCGATGCCCACGAACAGGCAGATCACGAACACCTTGATGGCCACGATGATCGCGTTGACGAACGCGGACTGGGTCACGCCCACGTACAGCAGGCCGGTCACCGCCGCCACGATCAGCACCGCCGGCAGGTTGAACAGCTTGCCGGAGGCGGCGAACTCGTGCCCGTTCCAGGCGATCGGCGCTGCGCTCAGCGCGTCCGGGAACGGCATGTGCAGCGTGGTGGTGATGAAGCTGATCAGGTACGCCGACCAGCCCACCGCGACCGAGGCCGAGGCGAACAGGTACTCCAGCACCAGGCACCAGCCGATGAACCAGGCCATGCCCTCGCCAAGCGTGGCGTAGGAGTAGGAGTAGGCGCTGCCGGAGACCGGCATCATCGCTGCGAACTCGGCGTAGCACAGGCCGGCCAGCGCGCAGGCGATGCCGGCGAACACGAACGACAGCATGACCGCCGGGCCGGCGTGGTTGGCCGCGGCCTGGCCGGTGAGGACGAAAATACCTGCGCCGATCACCGCACCAATGCCAAGCATGATGAGGTGTTTCGCCGTGAGGGTCCGTTTCAACGTGGCTTCGCCATCCAGGCTGCCTTCGATGGGTTCGCCGGCATCGACGTGCCCGGCCGGTTCGACCGGCTTGACCCTCAACAGAGCTTTCAGCATGCAGTACTTCCTGATGATCGGATTGGGAGGGCCGCCAGTACATTGCCGGCGGCCTGGAATCGTGAAAGCCGTGCGAACGGCCCGCTGTACCTTAGCCAATGCTGAAGGCACCGCACAAGCGCAAACGCAACAATGAACGGCGATAATGGCAGGTATTTTTCCAGGCACCCCGCATTCATGAGCGAAACCACCGAATCCCTTGCCGCACTTGACGATCGCTTGCGCGACCTGCTGCATGACTATGCGCGCAAAGAACCCGCCCACGACGCCCTTGCTGCCGAATTCGGCACATTGATCGACGATGCGGAAGATGCATTCCGCCGCGAACGCCTGGCCGGCCACTTCACCGCCAGCTGCTGGCTGGTCAGCGCCGATGGCCAGCGGCTGCTGCTGACCCACCACCGCAAGCTGCAGCGCTGGCTGCAGCTGGGTGGCCACGCCGACGGCGACCGCGATCTGGCCCGGGTAGCGTTGAAGGAAGCCGAGGAGGAATCGGGCCTGACCGGCCTGGTGCTGGATGATCCGGCCATCTTCGATATCGACAAGCACTGGATTCCCGAGCGCAAGGATGTGCCTGGCCATTGGCACTACGACGTGCGTTTCGTGATCCGTGCGCTGGGCGGAGAGGATTTCGTGCTCAGCGAAGAGTCGCTGGAGCTGGCCTGGCGCCCGGTGGCCGAGGTCGCCAGCGATCCGCAGTCGGAGGAATCGATGCAGCGCATGGCGCGCCGGTGGCTGGAACGCTGATGTTTTCCGAATCCTGCACGGCGTTCATTGCGGCCCATGCCTGCGAGGAGGCGAAGGAGCAGGCTGCGCTCGCGCTGATCAAGGCGACGTTGCCGGTGGTCACCTCCATTGACTGGGGGCGGATTTCACAGCATCTGGAAACGACGGGGGTTGCTCGCGAGCGCTTGGGGCATGAGCTGAGAGCGATGGCAGCGGCCATCGGGCTGGTTCCCAGTGCGGTGTTGACCATCATTCAGGCAGACGACGCGGTTCCTGCGCTGGATGCTTGCCTGGAGGACTGGCTAATACATGCAGACGAGCTGGATTTCGTAGACACCCTTTTTCTGTCTGCCCAGGACAGGATCCTGATTCACTGGGACTTCTACAAGAATCTGCACGCGGCGAGGTTCTGAGAAACCTCATCCACGCATGGCGTGGATCTACCAGGAGATCGCACGCCAAGTAGATCCACGCCATGCGTGGATGGCGCAATGGCAGTAAATCCACGCCATGCGTGGATGGCGTGGTGCCGGATGCATTCCGCCGGGGCCCGCCCGGCGGCGCGCCACTCAATACAGGATGCGCGTTCGCAACGTGCCCGGAATCGCCGCCAGCTCGTCACGCACCGCGCTGGCCTGCTCCTCGCTGGCGGTGATGTCGATCACCACGTAACCCACCTTCGGGTCGGTGCGCAGGAACTGGCCGTCGATGTTGACGTTGTGCCGCGAGAAGATCTCGTTGACCTTGGACAACACGCCCGGCACGTTCTGGTGGATGTGCAGCAGGCGCAGGCTGTCGGCGTGCTCGGGCAGGGTCACTTCCGGGAAGTTGACCGCCGACAGGGTGCTTCCGTTGTCGCTGTAGCGCACCAGCTTGGCCGCCACTTCGATGCCGATGTTGTCCTGCGCTTCCAGCGTGCTGCCGCCCACGTGCGGGGTCAGGATCACGTTGTCGTGGCGGGTCAGCGGCGATTCGAAGATATCGCCGTTGCCCTTCGGCTCGACCGGGAACACATCCAGTGCAGCGCCACCAATGTGGCCGCTGGCCAGTGCTGCATCCAGCGCATCGATGTCGACCACGGTGCCGCGCGCGGCGTTGATCAGGTGCGCGCCGCGGCGCATCTTCGCCAGCTCGGTGCTACCGATCATCCACTGCGTGGAAGGTGTCTCCGGCACGTGCAGGGTCACGATGTCGGCACGCGCCAGCAGGTCGTCCAGGCTGGCCGCCGCACGGGTATTGCCCAGCGACAGCTTGGTTTCCACATCGTGGAAGATCACCTGCATGCCCAGCGATTCGGCCAGTACGCCAACCTGGGTGCCGATGTGCCCGTAGCCGATGATGCCCAGGACCTTGCCGCGCACCTCATGGCTGCCGCTGGCCGACTTCGACCAGCCGCCGCGATGGCATTCGGCGTTCTTCTGCGGGATGCCGCGGGTCAGCATGATCGCTTCGGCGATCACCAGTTCGGCCACGCTGCGGGTATTGGAGTAGGGTGCGTTGAATACCGGAATGCCGGCCAGCTCGGCCGCATCCAGGTCGACCTGGTTCGTGCCGATGCAGAAACAGCCGACCGCGATCAGGCGCTTGGCCTCGGCCAGCACCTCGGCACTGAGCTGGGTGCGCGAGCGGATGCCGACGATGTGGGCCTCGGCGATGCGCGCCTTCAGTTCGTCCTCGGGAAGCGCCTTGGTGTGCGCCTCGATCTGGCTGTAGCCGGCGGCGCTGAACACCTCCACGGCGGTCTGGCTGACCCCCTCCAGCAACAGCACGCGGATATCCTGCTTCGGGAACGAGGTCTTCTTCGGCGACATGGGGCGGCACGGCCAGTGGGACAGGGGCTGACCACTATGCCAGATCGCAACGCCCATGGTGCAGTGCGCAATTGGTTGCAACTGCAGCTATTGAAGGCTCTGCAGGGCTGGACGCTGGGCCCGGCCACTGGCACGCTTGCCCGTTCTTCACGCCCCGCGCTGGACCGTCATGACCGATTCCCGCATCGCCTCGTTGCAGCAGGCCTGTCCCGGCCTGAAGCTGAAGACCGACCCTGCCGACCTGGAGCATTACGGCCGCGACTGGACCCGGCGCTGGACACCGGCGCCGCTGGCGATCGCGTTGCCGGCCACGGTTGAAGAAGTGCAGGCGGTGATGCGCTGGACCGCGGCCGAGGGCGTGGCGGTGGTTCCCTCCGGCGGTCGCACCGGCCTTTCCGGCGGTGCGGTAGCGGCCAATGGCGAGCTGGTGCTGAGCCTGGAGCGGATGAACAAGGCGCTGGACTACGATGCGGTCGCCCGCACCCTGGTGGTCCAGGCCGGCATGCCGCTGGAGGCGCTGCACAACGCGGCGCTTGAACATGGCCTCATCTATCCGGTGGACTTCGCTGCGCGCGGGTCGTGCTTGATCGGCGGCAACATCGCCACCAATGCCGGCGGCATCCGGGTGATCCGCTACGGCAATACCCGTGAATGGATTGCCGGACTGAAAGTGGTCACCGCCACGGGCGAACTGCTCGAACTCAACAAGGGCCTGATCAAGAACTCCAGCGGCTACGATTTCCGCCAGCTGCTGATCGGATCGGAGGGCACGCTGGGTGTGATCGTCGAGGCCACGGTGAAGCTGACCGACCCGCCGCCGGCCAGCAACGTGATGCTGCTGGCGCTGCCCAGCTTCGATGTGCTGATGCAGGTGTTCGCCGCCTTCCGTGCGCGGCTGCAGTTGCAGGCCTTTGAATTCTTTACCGACCGGGCGCTGGAACATGTTCTGGCCCATGGTGCGCAGGCACCGTTCGATGAGGTGCATCCCTATTACGTGGTGACCGAGTTTGCTGCCGGTGACGATGCGCAGGAGGCGGCGGCGATGGCGGCCTTCGAGGACTGCATGGGCAACGGCTGGGTCAGCGACGGCGTGATCAGTGCCAGCGATGCCCAGGCGGCGCAGCTGTGGCGCCTGCGCGAGGGCATCACCGAGGCGCTGGCACGTTACAAGCCCTACAAGAACGATGTCTCGGTGCGGATCTCGTCGATGCCGGCGTTCCTGGCCGAGACCCAGGCGCTGATCGGCGAGGCTTACCCGCACTTCGACGTGGTCTGGTTCGGCCACATCGGCGACGGCAACCTGCACATCAACGTGCTCAAGCCGGACGGCACCAGCGATGCGGACTTCGTAAGCCAGTGCGAGCATGTCACCAAGCTGCTGGCGCAGGTTCTGGCGCGCTTCAATGGCAGCATTTCGGCCGAGCACGGCATCGGCCTGGTCAAGAAGGGCTACCTGGACAGCACCCGTGGACCGGCCGAGATAGCGCTGATGAAGGCGGTCAAGCGCGCGTTCGATCCCGAAGGGCGGCTGAATCCCGGCAAATTGTTCGACCTTTGACACGGGCAAAGTCTTCACCCAGCCGTTACGCTCCACCCACCCAATCGATGAACTCCCTGACCATGATCCGTCCGTTCCTGCTGCTTGCCCTGTTGTCCCTGCCGCTGGCCGGCGTCGCTTCGAGTTTTGCCGGCACCTCGGCCGGTTCGGCGACGGGCGCCTCTTCGGGTTCCTCGGGCAGCAGTTCGGGCGATGACAAGGTGGTGTTGGCTGCCCGCGATGATGCGGCTGCGTTTGTCGCCAGCGATGGCCAGATCCGTGGCGCGCGCCTGCAGGCGGCGCTGGTGCACCTGCGTGAGCAGGATGCAGCTGCACGACAGCAGAGCGATCTGCAGCTGGCTCGCGCCCTGCTGGCGCGTTGATCCGGGCGGCATGACCTCCGCGTCATCGCTTGCTGTAGAGCCGAGCCATGCTCGGCTGAATGCCAAGCGTAGACGGGCGACAACAGCAGCCACGCATGGCGTGGCTCTACTGCTGATAGCTCACGCTACGCATGCGGCTGAGCGCCTGCAGCTGGACCCGGCCGGGCTGAGCCCGGCGCAGCAGCAGGTAGCAATGCAGACACTGGCTGATGTGCAGTCGTTGCTGCCCGACGGCCTGCTGCGTACCTTGCCCGCGCAGGTGCAGGTCGGCTGGCGTGACGACCTGCCCGCCAACGTGCATGGCCGTGCCTTCGCCGGGGGCATCGCGCTGCGCCGCGACCTGCTGGACGACGATGTAGCCGGTGCCCGACGCGCACGGCGCAGTGCGCTGGTGCACGAACTGACCCATGTTGCCGACCGCACGGGAGCGCACTGGTCACGCAGCGCCCGTTGGCGTGACCTTGCAGGTTGGCAGCGCAAGCCCTGGCATCTGGGTCGAGGTGACAACGCCTTCCGCGACCGCAGTCCCGATGCCTACGAACTGACCGACCCGGCCGAGTACCTGGCGGTGAACGCCGAACACTTCGTGCTCGATGCAGAGTTCGCCTGCCGTCGTCCGGCCTTGGCGCAGTGGTACCAGGCGCATTTCGGTACGCCGCCCTCGCTGCCCGCGCCGCACTGTGCGGGCACCGTTCCGCTGCTGCAGGCCGATGCGGAAGAGGGCGCTGCATCGCTGCTCGCACTGGAACCGGCGCGGGTGTATGCCGTGGACTACCTGTTCGCCGAAGGCAGTGCGCAGCCGATGAGCCGCTGGGGCCACAGCATGCTGCGGCTGGTGATCTGCCGTCCCGGCCGCGCACCGGGGCCGGACTGCAGGCTGGACCTGGAGCATCATCGGGTGCTGTCCTTCCGCGCCTTCGTCGGCGATGTGCAGATCTCCAACTGGCGCGGGCTGACCGGTGGTTATCCTTCGCGCCTGTTCGTGTTGCCGCTGCAGCAGGTGGTGGACGAATATACCAAGGTCGAGCTGCGCGGACTGGCCTCGCTGCCGCTGCAGCTGGACCGCAGCGAGATCGCCAGTCTGCTGGAGCGCACCGCCCAGGTGCACTGGAGCTATGACGGTCGCTATTACTTCGTCAGCAACAACTGCGCGGTGGAGACGGCGAAGCTGCTGCAGGCCGGTGTTCCGCGCCTGGGCGAAGCCGGCCTGGCACAGCTGAGCCCGCGCGGGCTGCGGCGACGGCTGGCGCGCCTGCATGCGCTGGACGAGCAGGTGCTGGCTGATCCCGTGCAGGCCCAGGCGCAGGGCTATTACTTTGCTTCCGCGCGTGATCACTACCAGCAGTTGTTCGCAGTCGCCGCCGCGCAGATGGCGCTGCCGGCGCGTGACGTGCGCGCCTGGCTGGCGCTGCCGGCGCAACAGCGCGCGCCATGGTTGCTGCGCGGTGATGTGCGTGCCAGCGCCGGTCTGCTGTTGTTGGAACAGGCGGCGCAGCGGCGCGCGGAGCTGCGTGCACGCGATGCGCTCAAGCGACAGTTGCTGGCCGACCCGGACAGCAGTGCCACCCATTCGCTGCGTGCATTGCTGGAGCAGAGCGGGCAGTGGTTGCGGCCGGGCCAGTTGCTGGCCGACGCTGGCTACGGCCTGCCGCAGGCGGACGAACAGGCGGAGGTGGCACGGGCAGCGGCCGCTGCCAGCGTACAGGCAGTACCCGCCTGGCAGGCACTGCGCGTGCAACTGCGTGCGCAGTTGCCGGAATCGCAGCGACGTGAGCTGGATGAGATCGACCGCAATCTCGCTGCGCTGGGCGCGCGCGTGCGCGAGCAGGCGGCCGCAGTGCCGCCTACTGGCGCGGCAGCTCGATGATGAAACGACTGCCGCCGCTGGTGCCCGGGGTGCAGTAGACCTGGCCGCCGTGCGCATCGGCGATGGCCTTGACCACCGCCAGGCCGAGGCCACTGCCACCGCCCAGGCGCGATCGTGAGCCGTCGCCGCGCATGAATGGATTGAAGATGTCCGCATGCAGGGCCGGGTCGATGCCCGGGCCTTCGTCTTCAATCGCCACCTGCACATGCGCCACGGTGTCATGCACGGCGATGCGTACCTTGCCAGGGTTGGCATAGCGGCGCGCGTTTTCCAGCAAGGCCAGCAGCGCTTGCCGCAACCGCGTCGGGTCGCAATGGGCGGGGTGTTCCTCGCGGCTGGTTTCCAGCTCCAGCACGAAGCCGGCGCTGCGGAACGCGGGATCCACCAGGGTCATCACCGAATGCACCTCGGCCACCACATCGGTACGGGCGCGGCGCACGTCGAGGCGGGCGTTGTCGGCCAGGCTCAACACCCGCAGGTCCTCGATCAGCCGTGACAGGCCCTCGACCTGCGCCAGCAGGCTGCGGAACTGTGACTCATCGGGCTGGAACACGCCTTCGGCCAGGCCCTGCAGGCGGCCGCGCAGGATCGTCACCGGTGTGCGCAGTTCGTGGGCGATGGCCGCGTGCCACATCACCCGTTCGCTTTCCATATGCTGCAGGCGGCGTGCCATTGCGTTGAAATCGTCCACCAGCGCTGCGACCTCGCCGGGCGAGTTGGCCTCGGCCGTGGCGCGCGCCCCGAGATCGCCGCCAGCCAGCGCACGCACGCTGTCCACCAGTGAATTGAGCGGCGACAGGATGCGGTGGGCCAGTCGGAACGAGGCAGCGATCGCCAGCGCCAGCCCGGTCAGGATCACCCCGACCATCCAGGCCAGCTCCGGTCCGCTTGGCAGCCAACCTTCCGGCTCTTCGGCGCTGGCCGGGAAGAACTCGATCAGTACGGCGTACAGCAGCCACGAAGAGAGGATCACCATCACGATGACGCCGACGACCATCAGCGACATCGACACGATGATGTGCCGGCTGAGCCCGGAGCGACGCATCAGCGGTCGGCCATCAGGCGGTAGCCGACACCGCGCACGCTGGCCGGAATCTGGGTGAGGCCCACTTCGTCCAGCTTGCGCCGCAGCTTGCTGACATGGCTGTCCACGGTGCGCTCCAGCGCTTCGCTTTCCGGCAGGCATTCGTGCATCAGCTCGCTGCGGCTGAAGATCCGTGACGGGGCCAATGCCATGCAATGCAGCAGCTTGAACTCGGTGAGGGTGAGCAGCAGCTCGTGGCTGTAGCCGTCGCCCTCCACATGCACCGCGTGGGTGGCGGTGTCGATCAGCAGCGGGCCCACGCGCAGGGCGCTGGGGGCATCCGCCCGCGGGCTGCGCAGCGTACGCCGCAGTACTGCACGCACGCGCGCCGCCACTTCTGCCGGGTTGAACGGCTTGACCACATAGTCATCGGCACCCATCCGCAATGCGGTCAGCTTGTCCAGATCCTGGTCCAGCGCGGTCAGCATGATCACCGGCGTTTCGCCGCGCTGGCGCAGCTGGGTCAGCACGCTCCAGCCATCCAGTCGCGGCAGCTGCACGTCCAGCAGCACAAGGTCCGGGCGCATGCTGCGATGCATGTCCAGGGCGATCTGGCCATCGGCCGCACGCAGGGTGCGCAGGCCCTCGCGTTCAAGGTAGGCGGCAAGGATGTCGGCGATCTCGGCTTCGTCCTCGACGATCAGGACCAGCGCCGCGAGGGCAGGGGAGGCATGCATGGCAAGGCGAGGCCGGAAGGTGCTTGTCCTCCATCGTATCTCCACAGTTCCTCCATCGAAACCCCATCATCGCCACGCACACTGCGCGCTTCATGATTCCTCAGCCGCGTCTGCGGCACTGTGCACAGCAATGAGAACCTTCAGGACTCCGGTCGCGCTGGTCGCGGCCTTCGCCTTGGCCATGACGGCCTGCTCCCGCCCCGAACCCACCGTCGAAGCCGTGCCGCGTGTCAGCGTGGTCACCGTTGGCCCGCAGGTGGTGCAGCGCGATGATGAACTACCCGGTCGGGTGGCGGCGGTGCGCACCGCGCAGATCCGTGCGCAGGTCGGCGGCATCGTGCAGCGCCGGATGTTCGAGCAGGGCGCGGAGGTGCATGCCGGAGAGCCTCTGTTCCAGATCGACCCGGCGGCGTTCCGCGCCGACGTCGATTCGGCGCTGGCTGCCCTGCAGCGCAGCGAGGCGGCACTGGGTCGCAGCCGGGTGCAGTCACAGCGGCTGCAGGCATTGGCGGCCGCACAGGCGGTCAGCCAGCAGCACCGCGACGATGCCAGTGCCGAGCATGAGCAGGCCCGGGCAGCGGTCAACGAGGCGCGCGCGATCCTTGCGCGACGCCAGCTCGACCTGCGCTACGCCACGGTCAGTGCACCGATCGATGGCCGCATCGATCAGGCGCTGGTGACCGAAGGCGCGCTGGTCGGCGTCGCCGATGCCGAGCCGATGGCGGTGGTGCAGCAGATCGACCAGGTCTACGTGGACGTGCGCCAGCCTGCTTCGCAGCTGCAGTCCCTGCAGCGCAGCGCGGTGGACGGCGAGTTGCCGGTGACGATCATCGGCGCGGCGGGTACGCCGCTGCCCGAGCGCGGCCGGCTGCTGTTCTCCGGTGTCAATGTCGATGCTCGCACCGGCGATGTGATCCTGCGCATCCTGGTCGACAACCCGGAGCGGCAGTTGTTGCCGGGCATGTACGTGCGTGCACGGGTGCCGCGTGGTGCGCCGGCCAGCGCGTTGCTGCTGCCGCAGCAGGCAGTGCTGCGCAGCGCCGGTGGCCAGGCCTATGCCTGGGTCATCGCCGCCGATGGCAAGGCGGTGATCCGCACGCTGGAGGTGGACGGCAGCGTCAACCGGCAATGGCTGGTGCGGCACGGCCTGAAGGCCGGCGAGAAGGTGGTGGTGGAAGGCCAGGAGCGCCTGCAGGAAGGCGTACTGGTCGATCCGCGCGACTGGCAGGTACCGGTCGCCAGTGCCAGCGCACCGCAGACATCCGCAAGCCAGGGCTGAGCCCTTCCAGGAACCTACGACATGGCTCGTTTCTTCATCGATCGCCCGGTATTTGCCTGGGTGCTGGCGATCTTCGTCATCCTGGCCGGCGTGCTGGCCATTCCGCGGCTGGCGGTCGAGCGCTACCCGGCGGTCGCACCGCCCAGCGTCAGCATCTATGCCAGCTATCCCGGCGCCAGCCCGCAGACATTGAATGATGCGGTGGTCGGCCTGATCGAGCGCGAGCTGTCCAGCGTCAAACACCTGCTGTACTTCGAATCGTCGGTGGACACGTCCGGTGAAGCGTCGATTACCGCCACCTTCAAACCCGGCACCGATCCTGAGCTGGCGCAGGTGGACGTACAGAACCGGATCAAGGCGATCGAGCCGCGCCTGCCGCGCAGCGTGCGCCAGAACGGCCTGTTCGTGGAGGCGGCCGACTCCGGATTCCTGATGCTGGTGGGCCTGCGCTCACCCGATGGCAGTGTCAACGAAGCGGCGCTGGGCGATTTCATGGCGCGCAACATCATCGAGGAGCTGCGACGCATCGACGGCGTCGGCCGCGTGCAGCTGTTCGGTGCCGAACAGGCGATGCGGATCTGGCTGGACCCGACCCGCCTGACCGGCTACGGCCTGACCATGGGCGATGTCGCCAGCGCGATCGAGCAGCAGAACCTTGAAATCTCGCCGGGCCGCATCGGCGATTCGCCCGGCGTTCCCGGCCAGCGCATCACCGTGCCCTTGAGTGCCGAAGGCCAGCTGTCCACGCCCGAACAGTTCGCGGCGATCGTGCTGCGCGCCGGTGCCGATGGTTCGCGCGTGCTGCTTGGCGATGTCGCCCGGGTCGAACTGGGCGCGCAGAGCTATGCCTGGGGCACGCGCGAAGATGGCTATCCGGCGACGGCCGCCGGCGTGCAGCTGCGCCCAGGTGCGAATGCGGTGCGTACCGCCACGGCGGTGCGCGAACGCATGGCCGACCTGCAGCCGCTGCTGCCGCATGGTGTTGAATCCAGCATTCCGTTCGATACCGCGCCCTTCGTCAAGGTCTCGATCCAAAAGGTGCTGCAGACCCTGATCGAGGCGATGCTGCTGGTGTTTGCGGTGATGTACCTGTTCCTGCAGAACTGGCGCTATACGCTGATCCCCGCCCTGGTCGCGCCGATCGCGCTGCTGGGCACCTTCGCGGTGATGCTGGCGCTGGGTTTCTCGATCAACGTATTGACCATGTTTGGCATGGTGCTGGCGATCGGCATCATTGTTGACGACGCGATCGTGGTGGTCGAGGGCGTGGAGCGAATCATGGCCGAAGAGGGGCTGCCGCCGCGCGAGGCCACGATCAAGGCGATGCGTGAGCTGACCGGTGCGGTGATCGGCATCACCCTGGTGCTGACGGCGGTGTTCATCCCGATGGCGCTGGCCAGTGGTTCGGTTGGCGCGATCTACCGCCAGTTCAGCGTGGCGATGTCGGTGTCCATCCTGTTTTCGGCCCTGCTGGCGCTGAGCCTGACCCCGGCGCTCTGCGCGACCCTGCTGCGGCAGGGCACACGTGGTCACCATGGCCGCGGCGGCGTGTTCGGTGCGTTCAACCGCGGCTTCGAGCGGATGACCGGGCGTTACCAGCAGGGCGTGGCTGCCGTACTGCGGCGCAGTGGCCGGGTGATGGGCCTGTTCGCTGCCTTGCTGGTGGCACTGCTGATCGGCCTGCATTGGTTGCCGGGCGCGTTCCTGCCGGAAGAGGACCAGGGCTATTTCATGACTTCCATCCAGCTGCCGGCCGAAGCAACCGCCGAGCGTACGCTGGCGGTGGTCGAAGCCTACGAACAGCATGTCGCCTCACGGCCGGCGATCGCCTCCAACCAGGCCATCCTTGGCTACAGCTTCTCCGGTTCCGGCCCGAGCGCGGCGCTGACCTACACCATGTTGAAGGACTGGGGTGAGCGCGGCGGCAGCACCGCATCGGACGAGGTGAAGGCGGCGCAGCAGGCCATGGCGACGGTGCCGGAAGGCGAGGTGATGAGCGTGATGCCGCCGGCCATCGACAGCCTTGGCCGTTCCTCCGGATTCTCGTTGGCGCTGCAGGCGCGTACCGGGCAGGGCCAGGCTCAGCTGCGCGCCGCCCTGCAGCAGCTGCTGAAGCTGGCAGAAGCCAGTCCGCTGCTGGCCGAAGTGCACGCCGATGGCCTGCCTGCGGGCAGCAATGTGCGCTTGGACATCGATCGCGCCAAAGCCGAAGCGATGGGCGTGGCGTTCACCGACATCAGTGCCACGTTGTCGGCGGCGATGGGCTCGCAGTACGTCAACGACTTTCCCAATCGCGGGCGCATGCAGCAGGTGATCATGCAGGCCGATGCGCCGCACCGGATGCAGCTGGAGGACGTGCTGAAGCTGTATGTCCGCAACAGCGAAGGCGGCATGGTGGCGCTATCCGAACTGGTCACCCCGCACTGGACCGAGGCGCCGCTGCAGCTGCAACGTTACCTGGGGTTCCCGGCATTGAATCTGTCCGGCGCACCTGCCGGCGGGGTGTCCACCGGCCAGGCGATGGTCGAGATGGAGCGCCTTGCCCAGCAGCTGCCAGCGGGTTTTGCCCTGCAGTGGACCAGCCAGTCGCTGCAGGAGCGTGAGTCCGGCGCACAGGCGCCGTGGTTGCTGCTGCTGTCGATGCTGGTGGTGTTCCTGGTGCTGGCGGCTCTGTACGAGAGCTGGTCGATCCCGCTGGCGGTGATGCTGGTGGTGCCGTTGGGCCTGCTCGGCGCCGTCGCTGCAGTGCTGCTGCGCGAGATGCCCAATGATGTGTTCTTCAAGGTCGGCATGATCACGGTGATAGGTCTTTCGGCGAAGAACGCGATCCTGATCGTCGAATTCGCCCGACAGCTGCAGTTGCAGGGGCGCGGCCTGGTCGAAGCGACCATCGAAGCGGCGCGGCTGCGGCTGCGGCCGATCGTGATGACCTCGCTGGCGTTCGCGCTGGGTGTGGTACCGCTGATGCTGGCGCAGGGGGCTTCAAAGGAAACGCAACAGGCCATTGGTACCGGCGTGTTCGGCGGCATGGTCAGTGCGACCGTGTTGGCCGTGTTCTTCGTGCCGGTGTTCTATGTGGTGGTGCAGGGGGCGCAGCAGTGGCTGGCGCAGCGACTGCGCCGACGCCGGTCGACGCCGGGAGGAAACGTGGATGGAAAGCAGGTGGATGGAAAGCAGGTGGATGGAAAGCAGGAGCCCTGAGGGCCTGTACGAGGCGCAGTTGCGCGTGTTGGAGCAGCAGCTGCGGGATGCGCTGCTGGACGGTGACCATGGTGTGGCAACGGCATTGCTGTCACCGGTATTGTTCATGATGGACGGGCGGGGCGGCCGGATGCTCGACCTGCCCTGGTTGCAGGACTGGCGGCAAGGGCATCTGCAGGTTCACGCGCTGCAGGTGCATGCGGTGGAAACGCTGCTGTGTGGTCGCCTGGCGCTGTTGTCCGGCGATGTTCAGCTGCATGTGCATTGGCGGGGACGCGAACATGTGCAGCGCATGCGCGTGCTGCGTGTCTGGACAAGCTGTTCCGGTGCCAGTGGCGCGCAGCTGCTGTCGATGACGGTGCTGGCAGGCTGAACACGGTCATGCAGCTTTCAGGCCCCGTTTGCGTGCAGATGGTAGGGTCCAAGGTCTCTGTAGTTTCGACAAGGAGTCGAGCCATGCGTGTAATTCCCAGTCTGTTGGCTGCCTCCCTCGGCCTTGCGCTGAGCGCCTGCCAGCCGGCCCAGACGCCCGCCTCCAGTGGCGCAGGTGACGGGGTCGCAACGCCGGCACCGGCACCGGCATCTGTGGCTGCCGCTGTTGATGGCGGCGGCAACGAAACCCTCTATCGCTGCGGCGACCTCGATGTGCGCGCGACCTTCAACGGTGAGGACGCAGCGACGGTTGTGATTGGCGGGCGCAGTTTCGCGATGTCCTCCGAACGTGCAGCCTCCGGTGCGAAGTATGGCGACGGCAAGGGCAACAGCTTCTGGACCCGTGGCAGTGACGACGCGCTGCTCAGCCTGAAGGGCGAGGCGGACCGTGAGTGTGGCGCGGTGGAAGCGACCGAGGGCGATGGCAGTGCCGGCAACGCGGCGTTCCGTGCCACCGGCAACGAGCCGGGCTGGCTTGCCGTCGTCGACGGCGATACGCCGGGCCTGCAGGTGGACGTGGATTACGGCGAGCGCCGTTTCACCGTCGCCAAACCGACCGAGGGTGCGGATGGCTGGGTGGGCAAGGCGGCGGATGGCACCGACATCAAGCTGAGCTTCCAGCGCACCACCTGCCAGGACGGCATGAGTGGCGAGACATTCGAAGCCAAGGCGATGCTGGCCGTGGGCACGCGCCAGTACCACGGCTGCGGCAACTTCGGCGGCAAATAAAAAAAAGGGGACGGAGGGGATGACGTTGTTTGTGCCATGAACGACGTCATCCCCTCCGTCCCCTTTTCTGCGTCAGCCCTCGCAGGGCTTCAGATCCAGAGCGGGGGACAGGTCGTAGCGCAGGTTCACGCCGATCAACGCCTGCCTGATCGCGCAGTCATCGCGATGGCGGGCCACCAGGTCGGCAAAGATCTTCTCTCGATCGTCGCAGAACCTGGCGATGGCGGCCTCCAGCTCGCGACGACGGGCGTTGTCGTAGGGTTCTTCGCCGGCAAAATGCTGGCAGCTGTTCTCCCGTTCGATGAAGGCCTGCACATCGGCCGGCATGCCGCAGTAGATGCGGATGTCCTGCACGAAAGCGACGTCGTCGGGGACGCTGCAACCGGCGGCAGCCCGCGCCTGTTGCTCCTCGTCGGGAGTGTCCGCCAGCGTCGCCACAGCATCTGGTTCATCTGCGGCCGGTGTAACCGCAGCGGCAGCTGTGTCCGCTGCGGGGGGCTGCGTCACCGCGTCCGCCGCGACGTCAGCGGTGCTGTCCGCTGCGCGCGGCGAGCACGCCACGAGCAGGGGCAGGCAGGCGATCAGCGCAGCGCGGTTAATCGGCACGGCCGGCAAATTCGCCGGTGGCGGTGTTCACCAGCACACGCTCGCCGTTGACGATGTACTCCGGCACCATGATCTCGATGCCGGTGTTGAGCTTGGCCGGCTTCGGGCGCTTGGTGGCGGTGCCACCCTTCAGTTCCGGCGGCGTCTCGATCACTTCCAGCACCACCGAGGCCGGCAGCTGGATGGCCACCGGCTGCTCGTCGATCACCTGCACGTAGATGCCGGTCAGGCCGTCGGTGATGTAGCCGGCGTCATCGCCGATCACGTCCGCGTCCAGGGTGTAGGGGGTGTAGTCCTCGTCGTCCAGGAACACGAACGCATCGCCGTCCTTGTACGAATAGGTGGACTGGCGGCGCAGCAGTTCGACTTCGACCAGGTTGTCGTCGGCATCGAAGCTGGCGTCGAGCTTGTTGCCGCCCGGCACGCTGTACATGATGAAGCGGAAGCGGACGTTGCCGCCGCGACCCTGCGGCGAGCTGCGCTCGATGTCGCGGATCTGGTAGACGCCGTTGTTGAACTCGACGACGTTGCCCTTCTTGATGTCGTTGGCTTTCATGATGATGTTGGTCGTTGGGGGAGGGCGCCGTCCCGGCGCCCGGGGGGAATCACTTCGGAGCGAGCCGGGTGGCGCCGTCCAGGCGGATGGTCTCGCCGTTGATGTAGGTGTTGCCGAGGATGTGACCGACCAGGCTGGCGAAGTCCTCCGGCTTGCCCAGGCGCGACGGGAACGGGATCGAGGCGGCCAGCGATTCCTGCACGGCTTCGGGCATGCCATCGACCATCGGCGTCCAGAACACGCCCGGCGCGATGGTATTGACGCGGATGCCGAAGCGCGACAGCTCGCGAGCCATCGGCAGGGTCATCGCCACCACGCCGCCCTTGGAGGCGGAGTAGGCGGCCTGGCCGATCTGGCCTTCGTAGGCGGCAACGCTGGCGGTGTTGATGATGACGCCGCGCTCGCCGTCCACGCCGGCCTCGTTGTGCTGCATGCGGTTGGCTGCGGCCTTGGCGACATTGAAGCTGCCGACCAGGTTGACCATCACCGTGCCCTGGAACCCGGCCAGCGGCATCGGGCCTTCCTTGCCCAGCACGCGGCCAGCGCCGAGGATGCCGGCACAGTTCATGGCGACATTCAGGCCGCCGAGGAAATCGCAGGCCTGGTCGATGGCCGCCGACACGGACGCTTCATCACTGACGTTGACGTTGAAATAGCGGGCGTTGTCCTGCCCCAGCTCGGCAACAGCGGCCGCGCCCTTGGCGTCGTTGAGGTCGAACAGGGCGACCTTGCCGCCCTCGGCAACCAGGTGCTGGGCCACGGCCAGGCCGAGGCCGGAGACGCCGCCAGTGATCACGGCACGTACGGAAGACAGCTGCATTGCACGGTCCTGCAGGTTCAAGAACCGCCGATTCTAACGGAAGCGACGGCAGCCGCCGTTGTGCACTGCGCCGCCGGCCTCAGCCCAGTTCGCGGGCGCGGCGCAGGCGACGCTCGAAGTCGGCGGCGGGCAGGCCATGGGCGAACAGGAAGCCCTGGCCGACGGTCACCCCCAGATCGAGCAGGCATTGCCGTTGTGGCTCGGTTTCCACGCCTTCGGCGACCACGCCCAGGCCCAGGCTGCGCGCGATCGCGCAGACTGCCTCGCAGACCGCCACATCCGAGCGGTTGCGGGGAATGCCTTCGACGAACAACTGGCTCAGTTTCAGCCCATGGATGGGAAGACGGCGCAGGTAGTTAAGGGCGCTGTAGCCTTCGCCGAAGTCATCGATGGTCAGCATCACCCCCATTTCGCGCAGGCGGGCGAAGGTGCGCAGGGTGTCTGGCGCATCCTCGATCAACACCCGCTCGGTGAACTCCAGCTCCAGCACGCTGCCGGGCAGCTCGAACTCATCCAGCACCTGCCGCACCCAGCGGGCGAGATCCTCACCGACGAACTGCCGCCAGGAAACGTTGACGGCCACCCGCACCAGACCGAGCCCGTCGTCCTGCCATTGACGTACCTGCCGGCAGGCTTCGCGCAAGGCCCACTGGCCGATGCGCACGATGTCGCCGGTGTGCTCGGCGTGGCGGATGAACAGGTCCGGGCGCATCTGCCCCAACTGCGTGTTGTGCCAGCGCATCAATGCCTCGCAGGCGATGGTGGCGCCGCTGCGCAGGTTGACCTGTGGCTGGTACACCAGATGGAACTCGTCCCCATCAAGGGCCTTGTGCAGCCGGCTTTCGATCTGCAGGCGGTCATGCTGGCGCTGTGCCAGTTCCGGGGAGAACACCTGCCAACCGTTGCGGGTGCGGCGCTTGCACTCGTACATCGCCGTGTCGGCGTTCTGGATCAGCTGCTGCGGCCGGTTGCCATCGCGCGGTGCGCGGGCGATGCCGATGCTGGCGGTCACCGGGAACTCGTCGCTGCCCAGCTGGAACGGTGCCGAGAACGCCGCAGTGATGCGCTCGGCCAGCTGTTCGGCCTGGTCCGGCTGGTCGCGCAGGTCGCAGATCACCAGGAATTCGTCGCCGCCAAAGCGTGCAAGCAGGCCTTCGGTACCGATCGCGGTGGCGATGCGCCGGGTCGCTTCGATCAACAGTTCATCACCGGCGTTGTGGCCAAGCAGGTCGTTGACTACCTTGAAGCGGTCCAGGTCGATGTACAGCACCGCAACGCGGTCGTGGCTGGGGCTGTCCATGCGCACGCCGAGGTCGCTCAGCACCGCATCGCGGTTCATGATTCCGGTCAGCGGGTCGGTGCGGGCCTGCACGCGCAGGGTTTCCTCGGCCTGCTTGCGCTCGGTGATGTCCTGCACGGTGCCGGTGATGCGTGCGGCATCGACATCGCCGGCCGAGACCTCGCCGATCATCCTGATCCAGAACGAGTGGCCATCGCGGCGCTGGCCCTGCAGCTCCAGGCCGAAGCTGCTGCGGTGTTCGATGGTGTCGGCCAACGCCTGCTGCAGGGCGGCGCGGTCGTCGCTGCGCAGGCAGTCCAGCAGGTCGGGCATGTCCTCCAGGTCGGCCGGCTGGCCGACGATGCGCCGCGCTTCATCGGTGAGGTACAGGCGCTGCAGGCCGCGATCCCACTCCCAACCGCCGATATGGGCCAGTGACTGCGCGCGCGCGAACAGGGTGTTGTTGCGCTTCAGTTCGGTGATGTCACTGAACATCGCATAGACATGGTCGGCCTGGTCGCAGCCGTTGCCGAACACCGGGACGTTGGTGGTGGACAACCACAGCATGCGTCCGCGCGGGCGGTGGTACAGGCCGATGATGGTGCTGCGGATCACCCGCCCGGCCTGGAAACAGCGGCTGGTCGGCCACTGTGACTGGGTCAACGGGTGGCCATGTTCGTCGACGATGATCCACGCTTCGGGATCGAGCATCGCGTTCAAGCCCACGCCGCCACCGGTGAGGCCGAGGATGCGATGCGCTGCAGGGTTGGCCGACAGCACGCGCAGGTCGCGGTCGAACAGGATCACGCCCTTGTCGATCGATTCCATCAACAGGCGATAGCGCGACTCGGCGCGCCAGCGCCCGCTCAGGTCGCGGGCGACGGCGACGATGCAGGGTTGGCCGCGGTCCTGGAAGCCGGCCGAGTGCACCTCCACCGGAAAGCGGCTGCCATCACCGCGCATGTTGGTCACTTCGATGACGTAGGTGTCGCCGCGGTTCAGCGCTTCCCACACCGGTTGCAGATGGTCGCTGGGCAGGTCGGGATTGAGCAGTTCGATCGGCTGGCCGACGATGTCCTCGCGCGGGCGGTCGTAGGCGACGATGCCGGCGCGGTTGACGTCCAGCACTACGCCTTCGGCGCTGAGGATGCTGACCGGGTCGGGCACGGCGTCGAACAACGCGGCATAGCGGGCCTGGGTATCCAGTTCGCGCTGCTGCGCATCGGCCAGCGCCTGCCGTGCCTGGCGCAGCAGCCTGGCCTGGGCCGGCGGCGGCGAAGCAGCCAGCGCCGCGTCCAGAGCGGCCAGCGCGACGTCGGTTGCGGCGGGTGTATCGCCGATGGCCGGACGGTCGCGCGGGCCGCTGTCGTTCATGTCGCTGCCAGCGCCTGCCCGACGCGGCTGGCGGTCGCGCGGCCGAGCAGTCCGGCCAGCCAGCGGCCGGTCTCGGCCAGCGACGGCAGGTCGACCCCGCACTCCAGGCCCAGGCCCTGCAGCAGGTACACCACGTCCTCGCTGGCCACGTTGCCGCTGGCGCCCTTCGCGTACGGGCAGCCGCCGGCACCGGACACCGCACTGTCGACCACGCGCACGCCTTCTTCCAGGCAGGCGGCGATGTTGGCGATGGCCTGGCCGTAGGTATCGTGGAAGTGCACGGCCAGTGCGCTCATCGGGATCTCGGCAGCCACCGACTGCAGCATCGCGCGGGCCTTGCGTGGCGTGCCGACGCCGATGGTGTCGCCCAGAGAGATTTCATAGCACCCCATCTGGTGCAGCGCCCGGGCGACGCGCACTACGTCGGCCAGCGGTACCTCGCCTTGGTACGGGCAGCCGAGCACGGTGGAGACGTAGCCACGCACGCGCACGCCGTCGGCGGCCGCGCGGCGCAGGATCGGCTCGAAGCGGGCCAGCGATTCATCGATGCCGGCGTTGGTGTTGGTGCGGTTGAAGGCTTCCGATGCAGCGGTGAATACCGCGATTTCCTGCACGCCGACGGCGCGCGCACGGTCGTAGCCCTGTTCGTTCGGTACGAGTACTGGATAGGCGATGCCGGGGCGGCGCTGGATGCGCGCATAGACCTCGGCAGCATCGGCCAGTTGCGGGACCCAGCGCGGGCTGACGAAGCTGGTCGCCTCGATGGTGCGCAGGCCGGTGGCCGACAGGCGATCGATCAGGGCGATCTTGTCGGCGGTGGCCACGGCCTGCTTTTCGTTCTGCAGCCCGTCGCGCGGGCCGACCTCGACGATGCGGACGAAATCGCTCATCGCGGCACCCCCATGAAAAGCGGGGCGGGACGGGCAGGGCGGATGGGATCGACTGGGGTCACGGCGGTTCCTGGGAAACGGGGGCGGCCCGGTCTTCGCCAGGCTGCCAGATGAGATACGCAGGCGGGTCGCACAAGCGGCCACGCCTGCGCCTGGTTGTGGCGGAAGGGCCTACCCGGGCAGGTGGCAGACTGCCTCGATGTTGTTGCCATCGGGGTCGATAACGAAGGCGGCGTAGTAGTCCGGGTGGTACCACGGACGCAGGCCGGGCCCGCCATTGTCGCGCCCCCCTGCGGCCAGCGCGGCGGCGTGGAAGGCATCAACCTCGGCGCGTTCGGCGCAGACGAAGGCCACGTGCACGCCCTGGCTGAGCGGCGCCGCATTGCCCAGCCAGAAGAACGGCTTGCCGTGGTTGCCGAAACCCACGTGGTCGTGGGCGCCGGTCTGTGCGGCGCTTACCTCCATCACCACGCCGATCTGCAGCGGTGCCAGCGCTTGCAGGAAGAAGGCCCTGCTGCGCGGCAGGTCGCCGCTGTTCAAGCCGATATGGTCCAGCATGTCAGGCCTCCGTGACCCAGTGCGGCGCGCGTTTGTCGAGGAAGGCACCCAGGCCCTCCTGGCCTTCGGCCGATACCCGCAGGCGGGCGATCAGGGCGGCATTGTCACGGTCCAGGCTGTCGCGGTCATGGGCGTCGCGAACCTGCCGGACCAGCAGCTTGGCCGAAGCCGAGGCGATCGGCCCGGCCTTGTCGAGCAGGGCCAACTGTCGCTGCACCGCCTCGTCCAGGCGTTCGGGCTCCACCAGCTGGTGGATCAGGCCGATACGCAGGGCGGTGTCGGCGTCGAAGTGCTCGCCGGTGGCGAACCAGCGGCGGGACTGGCGGCTGCCGATGGCCTCGATCACATAAGGCGAGATCACTGCCGGCAGCAGGCCCAGACGGCTTTCGGTGAGGCCGAAGCGGGCGGCGCTGGTAGCGATGGCGATATCGCAGCAGGCCACCAGGCCGACGCCGCCACCAAAGGCGGCGCCGTGGACACGGGCGAGGGTGGGCTTGGGCAGTTCGTCCAGGGTGCGCATAAGCCGGGCCAGGGCCAGGGCGTCGTCACGGTTGTCGGCCTCGCTGGCGGAGGCCATGCCGCGCATCCACTGCATGTCGGCACCGGCAGAGAAGGAGGCGCCGTGGCCGGCCACCACCACCGTGCGCACGGTGTCATCGCGGCCGGCCGCTTCCAAGGCTGCGGTCAGCCGGGCGATCAGGCCGGCGTCAAAGGCGTTGTGCAGCTCCGGCCGGTTCAGCCAGAGGGTCAGGACAGCGCCGTTGCGCTCGATCTGCAAAGCATCGTTCATGGGATTCCGGGGGTTGCTCCATACCTGTATGGATCATAGCGGGCCATTGGTCATGGGCCATGACGCGACGCGGGAATGTTAGAATCGAGAACCATTTACATCCAGCAGAGAACACGCTAGATGACGCTGTCCGAACTGCCCCTGCACGCCTCGGCCGTGGTCGATTCCGTGCAGGACCTGCATGCCAACGATGCCATCGCCCGGCGCCTGCGCGAGCTGGGCTTCGTCAAGGGCGAGGAAGTGCGCCTGGTGGCGCGAGGCCCGGTCGGCGGCGAGCCGCTGCTGGTGCAGGTCGGTTTCACCCGTTTCGCGCTGCGTATCAGTGAGGCCCGGCGCGTGGTCATCGACCCGGCCAGCCAGGAGGGACGTGCATGAGCGCCACCGCAACCGCCGCCCCGCTGCGCATCGCGCTGGTCGGCAACCCCAACAGCGGCAAGACCGCGCTGTTCAACCAGCTGACCGGCAGCCGGCAGAAGGTCGCCAATTACACCGGCGTCACCGTTGAGCGCAAGGAAGGCCGCCTGCGTGCGCCGTCCGGCCGCGAGTTCGCCGTGCTCGACCTGCCGGGCGCCTACAGCCTGCAGCCGGCCAGCCTGGACGAGGCGATCACCCGCGACCTGTGCCGGGGGTTCTACCCGGGCGAGGCCGCGCCGGACGTCCTTCTGTGCGTGATCGACGCCACCAACCTGCGCCTGCACCTGCGCTTCGCACTGGAACTGCGCGAGCTGGGCAAGCCGATGATCATCGCCCTGAACATGGTCGACGCCGCGCAGCGCCGCGGCATCCAGATCGATGTAGCCGCGCTGGAGCGCGAGATCGGTGTGCCGGTGGTGGAAACCGTGGCGGTGCGCAAGCAGGGCGCGCGTGCACTGGTGGAACGCCTGGATACGATGGTGCCGCACCTGGATGCGCCGCTGGCCGGCGTTGAGAGCGGTGTGGACTACCACGCGCAGGTGCGCGCGATCCTGGCCGCAGCCGTGCGGATGCCGGCACGGACGGCGAAGATCGACGACACGCTGGACCGCTGGCTGCTGCATCCGGTGTTCGGCCTGATCACGCTGGTGGTGGTGATGTTCCTGATCTTCCAGGCGGTGTTCGCCTGGGCCACGCCGCTGATGGATGGCATCGAGGCGGGCTTCGCTTGGCTGGGCGAACTGGCCGCCAGCGTATTGCCAGCGGGGCCGCTGACCAGCCTGCTGACCGACGGCATCATCGCCGGCCTGGGGGGCGTGGTGGTGTTCCTGCCGCAGATCCTGATCCTGTTCGCCTTCATCCTCGCGCTGGAAGAATCCGGTTACCTGCCACGTGCTGCGTTCCTGCTGGACCGCATGATGGCAGCGGCCGGCCTGTCCGGTCGTTCGTTCATCCCGCTGCTGTCCAGCTTCGCCTGCGCGGTGCCGGGCATCATGGCCACCCGCAGCATCCAGGACCCGCGTGACCGACTGGCCACGATCCTGGTGGCACCGCTGATGACCTGCTCGGCGCGGCTGCCGGTATATGCCCTGTTGATCGGTGCGTTCATTCCGGCCGGCAAGATCGGCATCTTCAACCAGCAGGGTCTGGTGCTGTTCGGCCTGTACGTGGCCGGCATCCTCAGTGCGCTGGTGATGTCGTGGGTGATGAAGAAGTGGCGCCGCGACAAGAGCGAGCACCCGCTGATGCTGGAGCTGCCGTCGTACCGCATTCCGCATCCGCGCGACCTCGCCGTTGGCCTGTATGAGCGCGGCATGATCTTCCTCAAGCGCGTCGGCGGCATCATCCTGGCGCTGACCATCCTGCTGTGGTTCCTGCTGTCGTTCCCGGGTGCGCCCGCCGATGCAACGATGCCGGCCATCGATTACAGCTATGCCGGCCAGATCGGCCATGCGATGACCGCGATCTTCGCGCCGCTTGGCTTCAACTGGCAGATCTGCATCGCGCTGATCCCGGGCCTGGCCGCGCGCGAAGTAGCAGTGTCGTCGCTGGCGACGGTGTATGCGCTGTCGGCTGCCGATGACGATGCGGCGATTTCCGCACTGTCGCCGGTGGTGGCTGATGGCTGGTCGCTGGCCACCGGCCTGGCTTTGCTGGTGTGGTTCATCTACGCGCCGATGTGCATCTCGACGCTGGCCACCATCAAGCGCGAGACCAACTCGTGGAAGACGATGGGCTTCTCGGCGTTCTACCTGTTTGCTGCGGCCTATGTCGCGGCGCTGATCACCTACCAGGTGACCGTGGCGCTGGGAGGCGGCTGATGGACGCCGGCCTGCTGATCCAGTACCTGATCATCGCGGTGGCCGTGCTGGTCAGTGCCTGGGTGGTGCTGAAGAAGCAGGCGCCCGGCACCGTGCGCAAGCTACGTGGCGCGCTGGCACTGGCGCTGCTGAAGCCGGGCCGCGCGGCGTGGCTGCAGGCGCTGGGCCGGAAGATCGCGCCGCCGGCCACTGGCGGTGGCGGGGCTTGCGGTGGCTGCGACAGCTGCGGACCGACACCGCCGAAGCAGCACTAGAGAGGCGTCTGGGCGCTGCCCTGGTGGGTGCGGACCTTCCCTGGTGGGTGCGGACCTTGGTCCGCACTGCCGATTGATCATCCACGCATGGAGTGGATCTACGTTGCAGGCAGGGTGAGGCGACCGGTTCGCGGCTATGCCTCAACCTGCCCGCGTGCCAAGCTCCGCTGCCAGTGCCAACCAGCGTTCGCGCTGTTGCGGCGTGCTGCTGCGCACCGGGCCCAGCCGGCTGACCCGCACCGGGCGGATACCGCAGAACTCAAGGATGGTGGCACGGATCTGGGTGATGCCCGGATCGCGGTAGATCCAGCGGTAGTACCAGGGCGGCGTATCCAGCGTGGTGATGACCCGCGCGCTGCGCCCCGCCAGCAGCCGGTCCCACCACACCGAATCGCGACGGTAGCGGAAGGCGAAGCCTGGCAGCAGCACGCGGTCGAAGAAGCCCTTCAGCAGGGCTGGCATCGCGCCCCACCAGGTCGGGTAGACCAGCACCAGGTGGTCGCAGGCCTGGATCGCGTCTGCTGCATCCTGCAGGTCGGTTTCCAGTGGCTGGATCTGGCGATAACCGTGGCGCAGCACCGGGTCGAACTGCAGTTCACCCAGGGCGATCATGTGCACGCGGTGGCCGGCGTTGCGCGCGGCGGTCGCGTAGCGGTGGGCGAGGGCGCCGCACAGGCTGTCGCGGTCGGGATGGCCAAGCAGGATCAGGATGGAACGGGACACGGCAGTCTCGGAGGCTGGAAGGCGACCGACGTTGCGCTATGCCCCAAGGGCAGAGTCAAACCCCGCCAGGGCAGCCAGCGGGAGCCAGCACGCAGGGACCATCGCCCTGCTGCAGCCATTGCCGCAGCTCGTCACCCACCTGCTGTAGTTCGACCTCGACGCGGGCAAGCCGCTCGCGCTCGGCGGCAATCGCAGTGCGCTGGCGTTCCAGCAGGGCGAGCACGGCTGGCCAGTCCAACTGGCCGTCGCCGCGCTGCAGGCGGGTGATGGCGGCCAAGCCGATGCCCAGCCCCAGTGCCTGCCGGATCAGCTGCACCCAGGCCACGTCCTGCTCGCTGTAGTCGCGATAACGGTTCAGGCGCGGCACTGGCGGCAGCAGGCCGCGTGCCTCGTACAGGCGGATGGCCTTGGCGCTGGCGCCGGTACGGCGGGCGACTTCGGAAATGCGCACCGTTTCAGCCCTGCATCCGCGCAGGCGGCATGATGGCTTGAGCGCTTGGCGCGGGCGGTTTGCAAAGGTGCATGAGGTGCGGGCCAGCGCTTGAAGGGGCACGCAGCGTAGCAGCGACAGTGCTTGCCGGACCATGCGTGCTGCCGCTAGCCTGCGTGCATGAACCAGACTCCCCTGCGATTGCTTATTCACGGCGCCTCCGGGCGCATGGGCCAGGCCCTGTTGCGGCTGGCCGCCGAACATCCTGATTCCCTGCAGATCGTCGCTGCGGTGACCGGCCGTGCGCCGGCGCAGCGGGTGATCGACGGCGTGCCGTTCTTCGCGGCCAGCGAGTTGCCGGGGGCGCCGGTGTTCGATGTGGCGATCGACTTCAGCCTGCCCGAGGGCTTCGATGCGCTGCTGGCACTGTGCGTGGAGCGCGGTGCGGGACTGGTATCGGGCACCACCGGTATTTCCAGTGTGCAGCGCCAGGCACTGGAAGCAGCGGCGGCGAAGATCCCGCTGGTGTGGGCGTCGAACTTCAGCCTGGGCGTGGCGGTGCTCGATGAGCTGGTGGAACGTGCGGCGCAGGCGCTGGCCGGCTGGAACTGCGACATCGTTGAATCGCACCATACGCAGAAGAAGGACGCTCCCTCTGGCACGGCGTTGACCCTGGGTGCCGCGGCGCAGCGGGGCGGGGCCGAGCCGCAGTACGCCAGCCTGCGCGCCGGAGACATCGTCGGCGAGCATCTGGTGCAGTTCACCGGCCTGGGCGAGCGCATCGAACTGGTGCACCGGGCCACCAGCCGCGACATCTTCGCCCGCGGGGCGCTGTTTGCCGCTCGCCAGCTGCAGGGTCGGGCGGCGGGCAGCTACCGGGTGCGGGACCTGCTGGACGGGCCCGGGTAACGGTCCCGGGTCGATGGTAGATGCCAACCTTGGTTGGCAGCCGTTGCTGAACGCGCCAACCAAGGTTGGCGCCTACCGGAGCCGGGCAGGTCGGATGGCAGCGGCCCGGTCATCGGCCTGCATACGCCCCCGGATTGAAATGAATGCGCAATCGCCTGTTCATGAATGGCGATAACCGCTGGCGCGAGCGCCCCGGCACCGCTACAATTCGCACTCGCCGAATCACGAAAGCCGGACCGGTCCCAGACCGTACGTCCGCGCTTTTTTGCAACCGGATTTCCGTGAAGCGCAGGCGTGACTTCGGCACCCCCTCGGTAGCCAAAGTGAGAATTCCGTGACCCAAGCCGCAATCCTCGTCCTCGAAGACGGCACCGTATTCGAGGGCGAATCCGTAGGCGCGCCCGGCCTGTCCGTCGGTGAAGTGGTGTTCAACACCGCCATGACCGGCTACCAGGAAGTGTTGACCGACCCGTCCTACGCCCGGCAGATGGTCACGCTGACCTATCCGCACATTGGCAACACCGGCATGACCGACCAGGACGATGAAGCGTCCAAGGTGTGGTCGGCCGGCCTGATCGTGCGCGACGTACCGCGCCGCCCGAGCAGCTGGCGCAGCCAGGTGTCGCTGCAGGACTGGCTGATCCAGCGTGGCGTGGTCGCCATCGCTGGCATCGACACCCGCAAGCTGACCCGCGTCCTGCGCGAGAAGGGCGCCCAGAACGGCGCGCTGATGGCCGGCGACGGCATCGATGTGGAAAAGGCACTGGAAGCGGCCCGCAAGTTCCCGGGCCTGAAGGGCATGGATCTGGCCAAGGTCGTGACTACCGACAAGACCTACGTCTGGACCGAGGGCCAGCTGGACCTGGACGCCAACGCCTTCGTCAGCGTGCCGGCCCAGTACAAGGTCGTGGCGTACGACTTCGGCGTGAAGACCAACATCCTGCGCATGCTGGCCGAGCGCGGCTGCGAGGTCACCGTGGTGCCGGCGCAGACCCCGGCCGCTGAAGTGCTGGCGCTGAAGCCGGACGGCGTGTTCCTGTCCAACGGCCCGGGTGACCCGGAACCGTGCGACTACGCGATCGCCGCGATCAAGACCTTCATCGACGTGAAGATCCCGACCTTCGGCATCTGCCTGGGCCATCAGCTGCTGGGCCTGGCCTCGGGCGCGAAGACGATCAAGATGGGCCATGGCCACCACGGCGCGAACCATCCGGTGCAGGACCTGGACAGCGGCCGGGTGATGATCACCTCGCAGAACCACGGCTTCGCGGTGGATGAAGCGACCCTGCCGGCCACCCTGCGGGTGACCCACCGTTCGCTGTTCGACGGCACCAACCAGGGCATTGCCCGCACCGACGTGCCGGCCTTCTCGTTCCAGGGCCACCCGGAAGCCTCGCCGGGCCCGACCGACGTCGGTCCGCTGTTCGACCGTTTCGTGACCTTGATGGCCGAGGCCAAGGCTTGATGCGCAGCGTCGCTCTGCTGCTGTCGCTGTGCTGTGCCGCTGGTGTGGCGCAGGCCGCTCCGGCGTCCGACGCCGACGTGGCTGCGGTAGTGAAGACGCTGGGCATGGGCTCGCTGGGCACCACCATGGCCAGCCTGGTGATCGACAGCACGCCGGCGTTGAAGGCGTTGCCGGATGCCGACCAGGCATGCGCGCAGGCACCCGTGCGCGATCTGCTGGATGCGCAGTTCCGCCGTTCGATCATCCAGGGTCTGGGCAGCGATGGCGATGTGGTGATCGCCGAATGGTCGCGCTTCCTGGCCACGCCCGCGGGCCAGGCCCTGTCGACCACGTTCGCCAATTCCACCCCGGAAAACACCGAGGCCAAGGCCGGCGCCGGTCTGGCTGGTGCGGACCGCGCACAGCTTGCCGCCTTCATGGCCAGCCCGACGTACCGACGCATGGTGGCGTCGTTCGAAAGTGGGCCGGCGATTCCAGAGGATCTGGACGCGCAGTTGGCCAAGCCGTTGCAGGACCAGTGCCGGATTGCGCTGAAACCCGAAGAGATTTCCTGATCGACAGCGTGCGATCACTCCCCCTTGTCACGCTGTACTGACTTAGAGAAGAAAATGCCCAAGCGCACTGACCTCAAGACCATCCTCATCATCGGTGCCGGCCCGATCGTCATCGGCCAGGCCTGTGAGTTCGATTACTCCGGCGCCCAGGCCTGCAAGGCCCTGCGTGACGAGGGCTACCGCGTGGTGCTGGTCAACAGCAATCCGGCCACGATCATGACCGACCCGGAGATGGCCGACGCCGTCTACATCGAGCCGATCAACTGGCAGACCGTCGAGAAGATCATCGCCAAGGAGAAGCCCGACGCGCTGCTGCCGACCATGGGTGGCCAGACCGCGCTGAACTGCGCGCTGGACCTGGCCGACAACGGTGTGCTTGAGAAGTACAACGTCGAGCTGATCGGCGCCAAGCGCGAAGCGATCATGATGGCCGAAGACCGCGAGCTGTTCCGCGTGGCGATGAGCGAGATCGGCCTGGAGTGCCCGACCGCTGCCGTTGCCCATACCCTGGACGAAGCGCTGGAGATCCAGACCCGCGTCGGCTATCCGACCATCATCCGCCCCAGCTTCACTTTGGGCGGCAGTGGCGGCGGCATTGCCTACAACCGCGAAGAGCTGATCGAGATCGTCAACCGCGGCCTGGAACTGTCGCCGACCACCGAAGTGCTGGTCGAAGAGTCGGTGCTGGGCTGGAAGGAATTCGAGATGGAAGTGGTCCGCGATACCGCGGACAACTGCATCATCGTCTGCTCGATCGAAAACCTGGACCCGATGGGCGTGCACACCGGTGACTCGATCACCGTGGCCCCGGCGCAGACCCTGACCGACAAGGAATACCAGCGCCTGCGCGATGCCTCCATTGCCGTGCTGCGCAAGATCGGCGTGGATACCGGTGGTTCGAACGTGCAGTTCGGCATCAACCCGGACACCGGCCGCGTAGTGGTGATCGAGATGAACCCGCGCGTGTCGCGTTCCTCGGCGCTGGCTTCCAAGGCCACCGGCTTCCCGATTGCCAAGGTCGCCGCCAAGCTGGCCGTCGGCTACACCCTGGACGAACTGAAGAACGAGATCACCGGCGGCCTGACCCCGGCCTCCTTCGAACCGTCCATCGACTACGTCGTCACCAAGATCCCGCGCTTCGCTTTCGAGAAGTTCCCGGCTGCCGATGCACGCCTGACCACCCAGATGAAGTCGGTGGGCGAGGTGATGGCGATGGGCCGCACCTTCCAGGAATCGATGCAGAAGGCCCTGCGTGGCCTGGAAACCGGCAAGGTCGGCTTCGACCCGACCGGCCTGGACCTGACCAGTGAAGACGATCTGCAGACCCTGCGCCGCGAGCTGAAGGCGCCGGGTCCGGAGCGCCTGTTCTTCGTCGCCGACGCGTTCCGCGCCGGCATGAGTGTGGAGGACATCTTCAAGCTGTCCTACATCGATCCGTGGTTCCTGGACCAGATCGAAGAAATCATCGCCGCCGAGACCCAGGTCGCAGCCGATGGCATCGACGCACTGGATGCGGCGCGCCTGCGCAAGCTCAAGCGTGCCGGCTTCTCCGACGCCCGCCTGGCCCAGCTGACCGGCACCAACGAAGCGGCCGTGCGTGCGCTGCGTCGCGCACACAAGGTGCGCCCGGTGTACAAGCGCGTGGACTCCTGTGCCGCCGAGTTCTCCACCGGCACCGCCTACCTGTACTCGACCTATGAGGACGAGTGTGAAGCCGCGCCGAGCAACCGCGACAAGATCATGATCCTCGGCGGTGGCCCGAACCGCATCGGCCAGGGCATCGAGTTCGACTACTGCTGCGTGCACGCGGCACTGGCGCTGCGCGAGGATGGCTATGAAACCATCATGGTCAACTGCAACCCGGAAACCGTGTCGACCGACTACGACACCTCCGACCGCCTGTACTTCGAGCCGCTGACCCTGGAAGACGTGCTGGAAATCGTCGAGCTGGAGCAGCCGAAGGGCGTGATCGTGCAGTACGGCGGCCAGACCCCGCTGAAGCTGGCACGCGCGCTGGAAGCCAACGGCGTGCCGGTGATCGGCACCTCGCCGGACTCGATCGACCTGGCCGAAGACCGCGAGCGCTTCCAGCAGCTGGTGGACAAGCTGGGCCTGAAGCAGCCGCCGAACCGCATCGCCCGCAACGACCAGGAAGCCCTGCTGCTGGCGCGTGAGATCGGCTACCCGCTGGTGGTGCGCCCGAGCTACGTGCTGGGTGGCCGCGCGATGGAAATCGTCTATGGCGAATCCGACCTGGCCCGCTACGTGCGTGATGCCGTGAAGGTATCCAACGATTCGCCGGTGCTGCTGGACCGCTTCCTCGACAATGCCGTCGAGTGCGACGTGGACATCATCGCCGACGCCCAGGGCAACGTCCTGATCGGTGGCGTGATGGAGCACATCGAAGAGGCCGGCGTGCACTCGGGCGATTCCTCCTGCTCGCTGCCGCCTTACTCGCTGTCGGCTGAAACCCAGGCCGAGCTGCGTCGCCAGGTGGTCGAGCTGGCCAAGGCCCTGAACGTGGTGGGCCTGATGAACACCCAGTTCGCGATCCAGACCGATGAGGAAGGCAACGACACCATCTTCCTGCTGGAAGTGAACCCGCGTGCCTCGCGCACCGTGCCGTTCGTGTCCAAGGCTACCGGCATGCCGCTGGCCAAGATCGCGGCCCGCTGCATGGCGGGCAAGACCCTGGAAGAGCAGGGCGCCACCAAGGAAATCGTGCCGGACTACTACTCGGTGAAGGAAGCGATCTTCCCGTTCGCCAAGTTCCAGGGCGTCGACCCGATCCTCGGGCCGGAGATGCGCTCCACCGGTGAGGTGATGGGCGTGGGCCGCAGCTTCAACGCCGCCTTCGCGCGCGCGCAGGAAGCCGGTGGCATCAAGGCGCCGCCAGTGGGCAAGGCGTTCGTGTCGGTGCGCGACCCGGACAAGAAGCGCGTGCTGCCGGTGGCCAAGGCCCTGCTGGCGCGTGGCTACAGCCTGGTTGCCACCCGTGGTACCGCAGCGTGGCTGCAGCAGCACGGCATGGACTGCGAGATCATCAACAAGGTGGTCGAGGGTCGCCCGCACATCGTCGATTCGATCAAGAACGGCGAGATCGTCTATATCGTCAACACGACCGAAGGTCGTTCGGCGATCAACGATTCGTTCTCGATCCGTCGCGAGGCGCTGCAGCACCGCGTCACCTACTCGACCACCATTGCCGGCGCCAAGGCGCTGGTGGATTCACTGGAATTCCGTGGCACCGGCCCTGTCTGGTCGCTGCAGGAACTGCACAAGGAGTTGAATGCATGAGAGCCCCCATCACGATGAAGGGCGCGCAGCGTCTGCGCGATGAACTGGATCACCTGAAGTCGGTCAAGCGCCCGAAGGTGATCGCCGCGATCGCCGAAGCGCGCGAGCACGGCGACCTGAAGGAGAACGCCGAGTACCACGCCGCGCGCGAGGAACAGGGCTTCATCGAAGGCCGCATCAAGCAGCTGGAAGGCGAGCTGTCGCATGCCGAGATCATCGACGTGAGCAAGCTCAATGCAGGCTCCAAGGTGGTGTTCGGGGCCAGCGTGATCCTGGCCGACGTGGAATCGGACGAAGAGAAGAAGTACCAGATCGTTGGTGATCTGGAAGCGGACATCAAACTCGGCCTGATCGCGATTTCCTCGCCGGTCGCCCGCGCGATGATCGGCAAGCTGGAAGGTGACTCGATCGTGATCGATGCGCCCGCCGGCCAGCGCGAGTACGAGATCGTCAGCGTCAGCTACCAGGACTGATCCGTGGCGACGGCGACCCTGCTGTTGCCGGCACGCAGCCGCTTTGCGGTGGCTGCACTGCCGGATGATGTGGCGCGCGCCCTGGGCCGCGCCACCACCTCGCAGGGCGATGCCGGCGAACGCGCGCAGCTGCTGCGCCACTTCACGGTGGCCGCGCCGCACTGGCCGGTAGCCGCGTTGACCCGCCAGCGTGACGTCGGCGATGCCGCCGGCGCCTGCTGGCTGCGTGCCGATCCGGCCTGCATGGTGCCGGACATGCATGGCGCGCGGATGATGGGCCACGGCGAAACGCTGCGGCCCAGCCTGGCCGATACGCTGGCGTTGCTGCCCGTGCTGCAGCCGCTGTTTGCGGATGCAGGCTTCGTGCTGGATGCACCCGATCCGTCACGCTGGTACCTGCGCCTGCCCATCGGTACTGAACTGCCGGAGTTCGACAGCCCCGACGAGGTGTTGGGTGATGACCTGCTCTCGCACCTGCCGCCGGGCGAGGCGGGCCGTCGCTGGCGCGCACTGATGACCGAAGCACAGGTGCTGCTGCACACCCACTCGTGGAACCAGCAGCGCGCCGCGCAGGGCCAGCAGCCGATCAATTCGCTGTGGTTCTGGGGTGGTGGCGTGATGCCGGTATCGGTGGCTACGCCGCACGCGCAGGTGCGCAGCCGCGATGCGCTGCTGCAGGGCCTGGCCCAGGCCGCAGGTGTCGCGGTGGATGGCGAGCAGTCGGTCGATGCACTGGTCGACCTGCGTCAGCTGCGCTCGCTGCAGCAACTGGGCAACGATGCAATCCGGCCGCTGCTGGCCGCGCTCAAACGTGGCGAACTGCAACGGCTGGTGCTGGATTTCGAGGACGGCCTGCAGTTCCAGCTGGATCGCGGCCAGCGCTGGCAGTTCTGGAAGAAGCCACGGCAGCTTCACGACGCCTGACGGGGTGGTAGCGCCAGGCCATGCCCGGCGGATGCCCTAGCGCAATTCCGTAACGTAGGTCGGCAGTTGCCAGTGGCGCTGACCGGCGCCCAGGCAATGGCGACCGACGAAGGTTGCCGCCAGCGCCAGGCGGGCTCCATCCCAGGCCCAATGCCGGTCTATCCCGCAGCGGTCCGTAGCGCTTGCAAAGCCTTCTTCAAAGAACACGGCATGCGGGTAGAGCGGGAACAGCGTGGATGCGGTGATCAGCACGGGCGCAAAGGGCGTTCGGTCGCGGATCACCCAGCTGCCGGCTGGCCGGATGTAGCGGCCGGTCGTGCAGTTCAACATCGCCAGCACATGCGTTGCATCGATCCGCTCGATGCGCAGGTGGCGGGAAGAGGCTGCAGCGCAACCCGCGCCGGCCTCGGCGCGCGGTAGCAGCGCTTGCAGTAGATCGGCACGTTCGGCCAGCGCGGCATCCTCGTCGTGGGCTTCAACCAGCAGCGGTGGCGGCACCAGGCGAGGTGCCACCCGTGCGGCCGGCACCTGCGATTCCGGCCGCAAACCCTTGCCCACCAACGCCCCTGGGGTGTGCAAGCGGCCCTGTGCCTCGTCCATCTTCAGCAGCAGTGCGGCATTACCGCTCTCTGCCAATGGCCATGCCTGGCCCGCCGTGTCGGTCATCCTGACCGGCCGCCCGCGCACCAGTGCATCCAGCAGCGCCTGCGCATGTGGTGGTGCCAGAGCCAGGCCGGCCTCAAGCGCATCCACCGGCCCGATATCACCCAGGTCCGCGCCATCCACATGCAGCCGCAGCCGGCCCTCTGGATGCACCCGCGGGCTGCGGGGCGCGCCGTCACTGCCATCAGCCAGCGACAATCGCGCCGTCACGGGGGTGTCTGGTCCAGCGGCACGCTCAATGAGCACGCCCAGCATCAACGCGGCCGGTGGGCCGAACGCCACCATCCGGCAGGTGCCTGTGTTATCGCATGCCAGGTGTCCGTTCTGTTCAAGGAACGTGAACTGCGCGGGCGTGCCGGCGAAGCTGACAGGTGCCAGCGTCAGTGACGCCAGCGCCAGTAGAGGAAATCGAAGCGTAGTCATGTTCCAGGTTTCCGGGTCAGCGGACCGTGCTGACAAGCGTCGGCAGCGTCCAGTGCCCGCCCGCCACGCCACGACACAGACCGGTACTGAACGCACTGCTTGGCTGGAATCTGCGGCCATCCCAGGCCCAGTCCCAGCCGGAAACGCAGTCGCCGATGCCGCGGCCCTTGTAGCGCGCGTACAACGTGCGATCGGAGCGCGAGAAGCCTTCTGCCTCCAGCGTGACCGTCTCAGGTGCGAACGGCGGCTGATCGCGCGCGATCCAGAAGCCATTGCTGTAGTTGTACGCGCCCATCTGGCACAACGCCTGCACCAGCACATGGTGGTCGTCCAACCGCTCGATCACCATTTCCGGTGTTCCCTTGTACTCGATCAGGCGCGGACAGTCTTCGTTGTCGCCGAGCGTGGCAATCAGCGCGTCGCGCAGCGCTTCGCTGCTGCCCAGCCCGCTATCGCCGGGGCGGCCGGCCGCCAGCACACCGCGCACGATCACCGGCTTGGCCACTGCGGCGGGCACGCTCGCTTCGGCACGCGTGCCGCGGCGTACCAGCGCACCGGGCGTGCCCACGCGCCCTTGGACCTCGTCCATTTTCAGCAGCACCGCGGCGGCACCACGATCGGAAATCGGCCAGCGCGTGCCCCTGCTGTCGATCACCTCGATACGGGCCTGGCCGGGCAGGGCGGCCAGCAGGCGTTCTACCTGCGCCGGCCGCAGCATCACTGCCTCGTCGGCCCCGGTGTCCTGCACTGGGCCCAGATCACGACCGTTCACGTGCAGGCGCATTGAACCTTCAGGCACTGCACTTTCGCCATCCTCGCCGACCCGCAGCCGCGCCTTCACTGCCGTGCCGGGGCCGCCGGCACGTTCCAGCATCAGGCCCAGCAGGCTGTCCGCCTTTTCAGGGCCGTAGCCGGCTGCACGGCAGGTGCCGGTGTTGTCGCAGGCCAGGAACCAGTCGTGGTGTACGAACTCGATACCGGGGGTTGGCGGCGTGTTTGCGGCCTGGGAAGCAAGTGGCAGCAGGAGGCTGGCAAGCAGTACGGACAGCAGGCGGTACATGGCGAATTCCGTTTCAGAAGCGAACAAGCATGGGCGATCGCCACGCCTGCGCCAAGCCCGCGGAGAGCCTGACAAGCCGAGCGGGGTATCATGCGCGGGTCTTCCGCAACCCGGCGATGCCGATGTCCCTTGCCGCCGATGCTGTGCTGCCGTCTTCCGATACGCCGATGATCCGCCGTCGCGATGCGGTCGTGCCCGGTAGCTGGCCGGAGGGGACGCTGCCGCTGCTGGCCCGACTGTACGCCGCACGCGGTGCGCAGACGCCGGAGCTGGCCCTGCCCAAGCTCGGCAACCTGCATGCGCCGGAACTGCTGACCGGCATCGACGCGGCGGTGGACCTGCTGGTTCAGGCCATCGCCGCCGACAAACGCATCCTGGTAGTCGGTGATTTCGACTGCGACGGCGCCACCGCCTGCGCGGTCGGTGTGCGTGGGCTGCGCATGCTGGGCGCGCAACATGTCTTCCACGCAGTGCCCAACCGCATGGTGCACGGCTATGGTCTGTCGCCGTCACTGGTGGACGAGCTGGCTGCGCTGCAGCCGGATCTGCTGGTCACCGTCGACCACGGCATTGCCTGCCATGCCGGCGTGACCGCGGCCAAGGCGCGTGGCTGGCAGGTGCTGGTGACCGATCACCATCTGCCCGGTCCACAGCTGCCACCGGCCGATGTCATCGTCGACCCCAACCTCGACGGCGACGCCTTCCCCAGCAAGGCGCTGGCCGGTGTCGGCGTGATCTTCTACGTGCTGATGGCGCTGCGCCGGCAGATGCGCGAAGCGGGCGTATTTGCCGATGGCAAAGGGCCGGACCTGACCACGCTGCTGGATCTGGTGGCGGTGGGTACCGTGGCCGATCTGGTGGCGTTGGATGCCAACAATCGCGCCTTGGTCAGCGCGGGATTGCGCCGGCTGCGCAATGGCCAGGGCTGCGTCGGACTGAAGGCGCTGATCGAGGCCAGCGGCCGCGATGCCGCACGCCTGACCGCCACCGACATCGGCTTCGGGCTCGGCCCGCGCTTGAACGCGGCCGGTCGGTTGGAAGACATGGCATTGGGCATTGCCCTGCTGCTCACCGAAGATCCGCGGCAGGCTCGCGACATCGCGCAGACGCTGGAACAGATCAACGCTGAGCGGCGTGCGGTTCAGCAGTCGATGACCGATGACGCCGAACACGCGCTGTCACGGGTGGTGCTCGATACCGCAGGGCAGCGTCCGGTGGCGGCCTGCCTGTTCGATGCTGATTGGCACCCCGGCGTGGTTGGCCTGGTTGCTTCAAAGATGAAGGATCGCCTGCATCGGCCGGTGATTGCGTTCGCGCCGGCCGAGCCGGGCGCCGACACCCTGCGCGGTTCAGCGCGTTCGATTGCGGGCCTGCATATCCGTGATGCGCTGGCGCTGGTCGATGCACGCCATCCCGGCTTGATCGAGCGCTTCGGCGGTCATGCGATGGCCGCCGGGTTGAGCATGCGTCTGGATCATCTGGCTGCCTTCGAAGCCGCGTTCGTCGCCACCGTGCTGGAGATGCTCGACCCGGCTGCACTGCAGCAGCAGGTGCTCAGCGACGGCGAACTGGCCGCGGACGAACTCGATCATCGCCATGCCGATGCACTGCGCCTGGCCGGGCCATGGGGGCAGGGGTTCCCCGAGCCGCTGTTCGACGGCCATTTCGAGGTGGCCAACTGGCGCGTGCTGAAGGAACGGCATCTGAAGCTGGAACTGCGCCTGCCCGGCGTACCGGGCACGATCAATGCGATCCACTTCGGTGGCTGGCACGGCAATGCGCCGGGCAAGCATGTTCATTTGGCCTATCGCCTGGCTTGCGACGACTACCGGGGTGGCGCAGCGATCCAGCTGATCGTCGAGCACTGCCTGCCGGCGTAGTCCATGCCGGGCATGGCCCGGCGCTACCGCTTCGGAAGGGTCAGCGTACGTCGGTCACCCGCGTCGGCAGTTCCCAGGTTCCCCCGGGAACGCCGCGGCACAGGCCGCCACTGATCGCCGAGGTCGCGACGAAGCGGGTGCCATCCCAGGTCCACGTTTCATCCGACACGCAGTCGGCCAGACCGCGGCCCTTGTGCGAGGCGACGATCTGCCCGTCGCCGTAGTCGATCGCGTCGCTGGTCACCCATTGCGGCTGGTAGGGCGCTTTCTCACCGATGACCCAGTAACCATCACCGGTGTTGTAGGCCGCGCGCCAGCAGGGGACGTTGACCAGCAGATGCTTGGCGTCCAGGCGCTGGATCTGCAGTGGTGAATTGCTGATCGGAAGATCCGGGTCGGTGTCGAGCAGACCATCGCAGCTGGGTTCTTCCAGAGTGGCGCGCAGCGCCGCACGCAGCGCCGGCGAGGCGGCCAGCTTGGAAAACGTCGGGTCGTCCGGTGGCGTCGACAGCGTCGGTGCCTTGCGCACCACGGGTTTGGCAACGGCGGCAGGCACGCTGCTTTCGGCGGCGGCTCCCTTGCGCATCACCGCGCCCGGCGTGCCCACGCGGCCCTGGAACTCATCGGTCTTCAACAGCACAGCCGCTGCGCCCTTGTCCGACAGCGGCCACGCGCGGCCGGCGCCATCGACAACCGCGATGCCACCATCGCGCACCAGCGCGGACAGCACTGCGCTGGTCTGTGCCGCGCTGAGCACATGGATACCCGGCTCCGTGGCCGGCGCCAGCACACCGAGGTCACGCTGCTGGATGCGCAGGTGCAGCGCGCCCTTGGGCTGCGGCTGGTCATCGATCGGCTGCAACGACATCCGACCGCTGATGGCCTGATTGGGGCCGCCCGCCCGGGTCAGCAGCACGCTCAGGGTGCTGTCATCGCCACTGGCGTAGCCGGCCGCGCGGCACGTGCGCGTGTTGTCGCAGGCCACGACCCAGTCGTGATGCTGGAAATAGAGGCCTGCAGGCGCATCGACGGCGCTGGCGGCCAACGGCCAGCACAGGGCCAGCAGGGTGGGAAGCAGGGGGGAACGCATGGGCATCCTTGCACGGGATCGGGAAGTCGCACATGGTGCGCCCAGGGGCAGCGAAGAACCAGCATCGAATCACGTTAACCCCGTCCACCCGGTTGGTGCGTTCAAGCAATCACGATCCCACTGGAGTCCTGTCATGGTCTTCGCCCGTTGCTGCACCGTACTGCTGTTGGCCCTGGCAAGCTGGCCGGCACTGCCCCAGGCGTCGCGGCGTCCGGCGCCGCCGATGACGTCCACGCCGCTACTGATCGCGCCCGCCGCCGAACAGCCCGTGCAGCTGCGACATGCCCGCATCGAAGGCGAGGTCCAGGCCGGTATCGCCCAGACCCGTATCACCCTGGAGTTCCACAACCCCAACCAGCGCGTGCTGGAAGGCGAGCTGCAGTTCCCGCTGGCCGAGGGCCAGCAGATCACCGGTTTCGCCCTGGACATCAACGGCGAGTTGCGCGAGGCAGTACCGGTGCCCAAGGACCGCGGTCGTCAGGTGTTCGAGGAGATCGCCCGTCGTGGCGTCGATCCGGGCCTGCTGGAGCAGACCGCCGGCAACCAGTTCCGGCTGCGCGTGTATCCGCTGCCGGCCGGCGGCAGCCGCCGCGTGCAGCTGGTCGTACGCGAGCCGCTGGCATATGCCGGGCAGGGCTGGCGTTGGACACTGCCGCTGCAGTTCGGCGCCGGCGCCGCAGCCGTCGAACTGGATGTGCGGGCACCGAAGGGGGCAGAGGCAGGAAGCGCGCCGTTCCGCATCGCCGATGGCCGCCTGCACTGGCAAGGACGTGGCGCGCAGTTGCCGGCCCAGGTGCAATGGACGCTGCCGGCCGAGCGCAAGGCACAGGTGCAGGTTGCGCGCTGGCAGGACGGTCACTACCTGTTGGCGCAGCTGCCGGTGCCGACGTCGACCACGCCGCGCCGTGTGCCATCGGAGGTGGGGCTGCTTTGGGACGGCTCGGGTTCCGCAGGCCAGCGCGACCGCACCCGCGAGCTCGCGCTGCTGGATCGCTACTTCGCTGCGATGGGCGAGGGCAACGTCGCGCTGACCGTGCTGCGTGATCGCGCCGAGCCTGTGCGTCGTTTCCGTATCCGCAGCGGTGACTGGAGTGAACTGCGGCGTGCGTTGATGGCGGTGCAGCCGGATGGCGCCAGTGCGTTGGCGCAGTGGCAGCCGCAGCCGGGGGTCAAGGAGTACCTGATGGTCAGCGACGGCCTGCTGACCTATGGGCCGGAAGCACTGCCGGTGTTGGCCGCCGATCAGCGCCTGTTTGCGGTCAGCAGTGCCGGCGCACGCACCAATGCCACCCGCCTGCGCGGTTGGAGCGAGGCGCATGCTGGCAGTTTCGTGGCGCTCGGCAGCGATATCGATGCCGCTGCACGGGAGCTGCTGTCGGTACCGCTGGATGTCCAGATCGATGCCGGCCGTGGCGTGCAGGACGTGGTGGTCGACCGCCGCAGTCAGGCCCAGGGCTGGCTGTGGTTGCATGCGCGGTTGGCGGCCGAAGGTGTGCCGATGCGGGTGCGCGTGGGCGGCAGCCAGTGGCAGGCACTCCCCGCGACGCAGAAGAACGAAGACGGTGATCTGCTGGCCGGCCTGTGGGCACAGGCACGCCTGCAGCAGTTGTCGACCGATCGGCGCGGCAATCGCGAGGCGATGCAGCGCCTGTCGCAGCAGTTCAGCCTGGTGGGACCGGACACTTCACTGATCGTGCTGGAAACGCTGGATGACTACCTGCGCTACGCGATCCGTCCGTCGGGCAAGCTGCGCGCCGAGTACGACCAGCGCTTCGCTCGTCAGGTGGCAGACCGCGATGCTGCCGACCGCCAGCGCCTCGACAAGGTGGTGACGCAGTGGCAGCAGCGCCAGCAGTGGTGGAATCGCAGTTGGCCGAAGGGCATGCGCGTGCAGGCGAAGGCGCTGGAAGTGGTCGGTCAGGACGCGTACGCGGCTGCCCCGGTGGCGATGGTCGCCGCGCCTCCTCCCGCGCCAGCGCCGATGGCCGTTGCCGCCGAGCAGCGGGCGGAGTCCAGCAGCGCGCGCGCCCGTCGATCGCCGCCGCGGCAGGCACCTGCGGGCCTGGAGGCCGCGATGGATGCCGTTGCCATCGAACCCACGGCGTCCAATGCACCGGCAGCCGCCAATGACGGTCAGCTGGGAATCCGGTTGGCCGCTTGGCAATCGGATTCGCCGGTCGCCGGCCGCCTGCGCCAGGGGCCGTCGTCGCAGCTGTACGACCGCTATCTGGCCGAGCGCGCTGCGAACGCCAACAGCAGCGCGTTCTTCCTCGACGTGGCCGATCTGTTGATCGAACAGGGGCAGCGCGATCTTGCCCTGCGCGTGCTGTCCAACCTGGCCGAGATGGAGCTGGACAACCGACATCTGCTGCGCGTTCTCGGCTATCGCCTGCTGCAGGCCGATGCACCCGCACTGGCGGTGCCGGTGTTCGAGCAGGTGCTGGCGATGGGGCAGGAGGAACCGCAGAGCTTCCGTGATCTGGGCCTGGCGCTGGCCGCCGCCGGCAAGCCGCAGCAGGCGTTGGCGCCGCTGTACCAGGTTGTCGTGCGGCCGTGGGATGGTCGTTTCGACGGCATCGCGCTGATCGCCCTTGATGAACTGACCAATCTGGCGGCCGGCAACAAGCCGCGCCTGGATACCACCGGCATCGACCCGCGCCTGCTGCAGGCGATGCCACTGGACCTGCGCGTGGTGCTGGCCTGGGATGCCGACAACAGCGACATGGACCTGTGGGTGACCGACCCGAACGGTGAGCGCGCGTACTACGGCAACCGCCTGACCTATCAGGGTGGGCAGATGTCGCAGGACTTCACCGGTGGCTATGGCCCGGAACAGTTCTCGCTGCGCAACGCAAAGCCCGGCAAGTACAAGGTGGAGGCGAACTACTTCGGCAGCCGCCAGCAGCTGGTAACCGGTGCGACGACGCTGATGCTGCGCCTGACCACCCATTGGGGCACGCCGAAGCAGAAGGACCAGATGGTCACGATGCGGCTGAAGGATCGTGCCGAGACGGTGCTGGTCGGCGAATTCGAGGTGAAGTAGAGCCACGCCATGCGTGGCTGTCGCAGCCCTCGCCTTGTGGAGCCGAGCGTACGCTCGGTTCCACGGGGCGCAGGCCTTATTGTGCCGGCACGACGCGCACTGCAGGCGACGATAGCGGTGCGGCACGCAACCCGAACAGCGGCCGCAGCCAGCGCACGCGGCGCACCAGCAGTTCGTGGATCAGCAGGCAGCCGGCGATCGTGCCGATGATCACCAGCGCCGGCTCCAGCCACGCGCCCAGCTGCAAGGGCCGCAACCAGTACAGCAGCACGATCAGCACGGTCTGGTGCAGGATGTACCAGCTGAACACCGCCTCGCGGCAGTAGCGCAGGCCGCGCCATGGCCGCGCCAGCAGGACCTGCGCCCATCCGAAGAGGGCCAGCAGGGAACACCAGGTGTACAACGCTCGGCCAACGCGCTCGGTCTGTGCCCACGGCAGCGCCAGCACCCATTGCGGCAGATCGCCGAGGTCGGGCATCCGCCCCAACGCGCGGATGCCCAGTTCGACAGTCAGCCCGATAACGGCCAGCGCCAGGGTCAACCGACGGCCGCGCACCAGCAGATCCCAGCCGCGCTGCCAGCGCGCGGCGAGGAAGCCGCCGAGGAACAGGGGCAGCGACTCGGCGTGGACGTACAGGTCATCGACCAGCGCGTGGGTTGGCGGGTGGGCGGGCAGGATCACCAGCAGCGCCCACGCCAGCCACAGCACCGGCAGCAGCAGGCCCAGCATGGCCACCCAACGATCGCCCGCAGGCAGGCCCGGCAGCTGGTGACGCAGCGGCCGCGCTACGCGGGCCAACAGGATCGCCAGCAGCGTGTAAGGGATCAGATAGGCCAGGTACCACAGGTGGTTCCAGGTGAATCCATAGGCGGCACCGGTGAAGCTGGCGCCCGGCCACGGCCGGAATTGCCAGTAGCGCCACAGGAATGCGCCGAGCCCTGGCGTGACGTCGCCCTTGTCCACCGCTTCACAGTAGGCCTGCAGCGAAACGACCGCGACGATGCCGAACAACAGCGGCAACAACAGCCGCCCGCCGCGCCGCAACGCGAACCGCCAACGGCCCTGCGGGGGCAGGCACAGGCCCAGTGCAATGCCGGAGATGGCAAACAGCAGCGGCATGCGCCAACGATTCAGCGCGATCATCGGCCATTGCAGCCACTCCGCGGTGTGGATGCTCTTGAGGTGGAAGTCCCATCCGGCCACGTAGGCCATGGCCACGTGGTAGAGGATCAACAGCCCGAAGGCACCGATACGCAGGGTGTCGAGGTCGTGGCGGCGGGTCATGGCGGTATCCGTGTTGGCGTCCTCGCAGAGTGGAAGTCCTTGTGGGCTGTCGCCAGCAGCAAGGGGCGGTTGGATGCCCTGCAGGGCCCAATGGCGGGGCGGAGGGACGAATGGCGTGCGTCAACGGGGCTGTGGTTGGCGATAATCCAGTGATGGATGAGTACAACCAGCAAGACCCGAACGTGCGTGGCGAATCGATGGGCAACGGCAGGCAAGGGCGGCAGGCAGCCGTGTTCTGGGTCGTACTGTTCCTGGGGACGGCGGCGGCCAATGTGCTGGCCAAGGCCATGATGGCGGCGCGCGATGGACTGCCCTCCCAATGGATGGCGGCCACGATTGACGAGTTCAGCAGTGCGCTGGTGTCGCTGCTGCTGCTGGCGGTGCTGATCCGCGCTGCGTCGCGCTGGCCGCTTCACACCGATACCTGGCGACAGCGCTTGGTGCCGTATCTGCTGGGCGCGGTTGCGTGGTGGCTGCTGCATGTGAGTGCGATGGTCCTGCTGCGCAAGGCCGCCCACGCCGTGCTTGGCAGCCACTACACCTTTGGGGACTGGCCGGCGCAATGGTTCTACGAGTTCTTCAAGGACATCCAGACCTATGCGCTGCTGGTCTCGGCAGTCCATGCCCTGGCCTGGTTCGGCCGCCGCCGCCAGGGTGAAGCGACCCTGCTTGCCGCCCCCGATGAGGGCCCGCCGGTCGAACCGGTCGATCGCCCCGACCATTTCCTGGTGCGCAAGCTGGGCAAGGAGTTCCTGGTGGCCACGGCCGACGTCGAGTACGCCCAGGCCGCCGGCAACTACGTGAACCTGCGGGTGCGCGGCCATGACTACCCGCTGCGGATCACAATGGCGGTGCTGGAAGCGCGACTGGACCCGGTCCTGTTCCTGCGCAGCCACCGCAGCTGGCTGGTCAACCGCGGCCAGCTGCGCTCGATCGAGCCGCTGGATGGGGGCGAGGCCTTGCTGCACATGGCGGATGGGGCCCGGGTGCCGTGCAGCCGGCGGCAGCTGCCGCTGCTGCGGCAGGCCTTGGGCGGGTAGGGGCGTGGCAGGGCGGGACCGGCTTCTGCGCCGGTTCACCCCGGCCTGCGGTATCATTTGCAGTCATCTTTTGAATGCATGACCGCCGACATGATCGAACTGAATCCTGTCCGCCAGCGCATCGCCGATCTGACCGATCGCGTGTTGTCGCTCCGGGGGTATCTTTGACTACGACGCCAAGAAAGAGCGTCTTGAGGAAGTAACGCGGGAACTGGAAAGCCCCGACGTCTGGAACAACGCCGAGTACGCCCAGAACCTGGGGCGCGAGCGCTCGACCCTGGAAAAGACCGTGGGCGGCATCGCCGCGGTGCTGGAAGGCCTGAGCGACGCCACCGAACTGCTGGAGCTGGCCGAGTCCGAACAGGACGAGGACACCGCGCTGGCCGTGGTGGCCGACCTGGACAAGCACCAGGCGCACGTGGAGAAGCTGGAGTTCCAGCGCATGTTCTCCGGGCAGATGGACACCGCCCCGGCGTTCGTCGACATCCAGGCCGGTGCCGGTGGTACCGAAGCCCAGGACTGGGCCGAGATCCTGCTGCGCATGTACCTGCGCTGGTGTGAATCGCGTGGCTGGAAGACCGAGCTGATGGAAGTGTCCGGTGGCGACGTCGCGGGCATCAAGTCGGCCACGCTCCGCGTGGAAGGCGACTACGCCTACGGCTGGCTGAAGACCGAGACCGGCGTGCACCGCCTGGTGCGCAAGTCGCCGTTCGACTCGGACAACCGCCGCCATACCAGCTTCACCTCGGTGTTCGTGTCGCCGGAAGTGGACAACAACATCGAAATCGACATCAACCCGGCCGATCTGCGTACCGACGTGTACCGCTCGTCCGGTGCCGGTGGTCAGCACGTCAACAAGACCGAGTCGGCGGTGCGTATCACCCACATCCCGACCAACACGGTCGTGGCCTGCCAGACCGGCCGCAGTCAGCACCAGAACCGCGACAACGCGATGAAAATGCTGGCCGCCAAGCTCTACGAGCTGGAGATCCAGAAGCGCAACGCCGAGCGTGATGCGGTGGAAGCCACCAAGTCCGATATCGGCTGGGGCAGCCAGATCCGCAACTACGTGCTCGACCAGAGCCGTATCAAGGACCTGCGCACCGGCATCGAGCGTTCGGATACGCAGAAGGTGCTCGACGGTGACCTGGACGAGTTCGTCGAGGCCAGCCTGAAGGCCGGCCTGGCGGTCGGCTCCAAGCGCATCGATGCCTGATGCGTGCCCGGCGACAGCGGTACCGTCCGCTGCCCGGGCCCTGCGTTGCGGGACGTCTTCGGCGTCCCGCACCGCCGTTGAAACCTGCAGGGCAGGGCGATGATGCGCAGTGAAGCCGAACGCAAGGAACTGGGAGGCTTTCTCAAGGCCTGCCGTGCGCGGGTCGACCCAGCAACGCTGGGGCTGCCAGCCGGCCGCCGCCGCACGCCGGGCCTGAAGCGCGAGGAAGTTGCGCTTGCGATCGGGGTCAGCGTCAGCTGGTACACCTGGATCGAGCAGGGCCGCGAAGTGCGCGCCTCGCCCGAAGTGCTGGAGCGCCTGGCGCAGGTGCTGCGGTTGAGCGACGACGAGCGCGCGTACGCGTTCGCGCTGTCTGGCTATGGCGTGCCGCTGGAATCGCCCGATGAGACGGTGACTGACGGCCTGCGCCAGCTGGTGGAGGCGATGCAGCCGATCCCGGCCTACGTGCGCAATACCCGATTCGACATCCTGGCCTGGAATCCTGCCATCGCCGATCTGTTTGTTGATTACGGTCAGCTGGCGCCGCACGAACGCAACACGCTGCGGCTGATGTTCCTGTATCCGCCGTACCGCACGTTGATCCTCAACTGGGAAGAAATGACCCGCGGGCTGCTGGCCAGCTTCCGCGCTGCGATGGCGCAGGCACCGGACAAGGCGCCGTTCCTGGCGCTGGCCGAGGACATCGGCGCGCACAGCGAGCAGTTCCGCCAGTGGTGGCCGGAGCACGATGTGCGTCGTTTCGACGAAGGTGCGAAGAAGCTGAACCATCCCACGCGCGGTCTGCTGGACCTGCAGTACGTGGCGCTGGTGCCGGAGAGCCGGCATGACCTGTCACTGGTGACCTACCTGCCGCGCAGGTAAGGGGTTGTTTGGCAGGGCTTGCAGCCCTGCACCTGCGGTAGTGCCGGCCGCTGGCCGGCAACCTCGGTAGCAACAGCAACAGCAGGCTTTCCGTGAGTTGGCGGGGCGGTGTCGGATTGCGGGGGCGCCGTGAACCCATCCCTGGGGGCTTGGCAGCCGCATCCATGCGGCTGACACCCCGCAATCCGACACCGCCCCACCTCTGTCAGATTCCGATGGCTGTCGGTAGGTGTCGACCTTGGTCGACACGGTAGATCCACGCTATGCGTGGATGAAATCTGTCAGATATCGAAATACATCTGGGGTCAGATCCGTTTCCTTCGGAAAGCGGATCTGACCCCAAGAGCCGTTCCAACAGACCGCGGGAATCTGTCGAAGGCGGGGTGGGTCCGGTTGCGGGGGCGTGAGCCGCATGGATGCGGCGACCGAGCTTACATGGACGTACTTGCAGCGTCCTCCGCCACCGGACCCACCCCGCCATCTCACGGAATGCCGCTGTTGCTGTTGCTTCTGCCGTTGCTGTTGCCTCTGCGGGTGCAGGGCGCAGCCCTGCCGGGAAACCAACCCCATTCAGGCAGGTAAGTACAGGTCACAGGATACGCAGACGCCTTGTTGCTGCCATCGATCGGGTCCACATTCGTTGTCAGGAAACGGGCAGCCGCCCGTTGTCGAGACAACAGGAGACCTGCATGTCCGCTTCCCCCGCAGCCCCCGCTGCCATTTCCCGCAATCCGGCGACCGGCCAGCAGATCGCCAGCCACCCCTTCGCCACTGACGCCGAGCTGGAAGCGATCCTTGATCGTGGACAGGCCGGTTTTGCTGCCTGGAGCGCGCAGTCACTGGAACAACGCGCGAGCGTGCTGCGTGCGATGGCTGCTGTGCTGCGCCGTGACCGTGAACCGCTGGCCGCGATGGCCACTGCCGAAATGGGCAAGGTCCACGCCGAGTCGCTGGCCGAGATCGAGAAGTGCGCGGTGCTGTGTGACTGGTACGCCGACAACGGTGCGGCGTTCCTGCGCGATGAACCCACCCCGGTGGCCGACAACAAGGCCTATGTCTCCTACCTGCCGCTGGGCGTTGTGCTGGGCATCATGCCGTGGAATTTCCCGTACTGGCAGGTGATGCGCGCAGCCGTGCCGATCCTCATGGGCGGCAATGGCTTCCTGTTGAAGCCGGCCGAGAACATCGTCGGCACCGCCGGGCTGCTCGCCGCTGCGTGGCGCGATGCGGGTCTGCCGGACGGCACCTTCATCGCCGCCAACATCAGCCGCGAGGGCACCAGTGCCGCCATTGCCGATGACCGCATCGCGGCCGTGACCCTGACCGGCAGCGTCGCCGCGGGGCGCAGCATCGCCGCGCAGGCCGGGCAGGCGCTGAAGAAGGTGGTGCTGGAGCTGGGTGGCTCGGATCCGTTCATCGTGCTGGCCGATGCCGACCTGGAGGCCGCGGTCGATGCTGCGGTGGCCTCGCGTTTCCAGAACACCGGGCAGGTGTGCATTGCCGGCAAGCGCATCATCGTCGAAAACGCCGTGTATGAGCGTTTCGTGGCGCTGTTCTGCGAGCGCGTGCAGGCGCTGACCGTGGGCGATGGCCGCGAGGCCGGCAACCGGATCGGACCGATGGCCCGGCAGGACCTGCTGGAACAGCTTGATGCACAGGTGCGTGCTTCGGTCGAGGCCGGTGCGCAGTTGCTGGTGGGCGGCAAGCAGCTCGATCGCCCCGGCAGTTTCTATGCACCCACCGTGCTGGCTGGCGTCGAGCCGGGCATGCAGGCCTTCGACACCGAGACCTTCGGGCCGGTGGCGTCGATCAGCCGCGCGCGCGACGCCGACCATGCGGTTGAGCTGGCCAACCAGAGCGAGTTCGGCCTGAGCGGCAATCTGTGGACGGGCGACCACGCCCGCGCGATGCAGCTGGCGCGCCGGCTGCAGACCGGTGGCGTGTTCGTCAACGGTTTCTCGGCCTCCGATCCACGCGTGCCGATCGGCGGCGTGAAGAAGAGCGGCTTCGGCCGCGAGCTGTCGCACTTCGGCATCCGCGAATTCGTCAACGCGCAGACGGTGTGGTTCGACCGCCGTTGACGCGGGCCATCCACCGTTCCTGTCAGCATCCCTGCAACGTTCCATCATCACGCACTGCGAGAAGGACGTCATTCCATGTCCAAGGGTTCCGATCTGCTCGTCGCCGCACTCGAAAACGAGGGCGTCGAGCGCATTTTTGGCATTCCTGGTGAAGAGAACCTCGATGTCGTCGAGTCGCTTCGCCACTCCAGCATCGAGCTGGTCATCACCCGCCACGAACAGGCTGCTGTGTTCATGGCCGCCACCTACGGCCGCCTGACCGGCAAGCCCGGCGTGTGCCTCGCCACGCTCGGCCCGGGTGCACTGAACTTCACCACCGGTGCCGCCTACGCACTGCTCGGCGCGTGGCCGGTGATCATGATCACCGGGCAGAAGGGCATCGTGGCCAGCAAGCAGGCGCGCTTCCAGATCGTGGATATCGTCAGCACGATGAAGCCGCTGACCAAGTCGGCGCGGCAGATCGTTTCGGCGCGCACCATCCCCACCATCGTCCGCGAGGCCTTCCGCACGGCGCTGGAAGAGCGCCCCGGGCCGGTGCTGCTGGAACTGCCCGAGGACATCGCGGCGATGGAGGTCGAGGACGTTGCACTGATCCCGCCACACCCGGTGGATCGGCCGATCGCCAGTCCCGAGGCGCTGGACCGTGCGGCGCAGATCATCCGCGATGCAAAGCGGCCGCTGCTGGTGATCGCCTCGGCGGCGTCGCGGCCGCAGTCCAGCGAAGCGCTGTCGGCCTTCGTGCTGCGCGCCGGCATCCCGTTCGTCACCACGCAGATGGGCAAGGGCGCGGTGGCCGGTGGCTCGGGCCTGTACATGGGCACGGCGGCACTGAGCGAGCGCGACTACGTGCACATGGCCATCGATCAGGCCGACGTGATCGTGACCATCGGCCACGAGGTGACGGAGAAGCCGCCCTTCGTGATGCGCCCGGGTGGCCGCACGGTCATCCACATCGGCTATTCGCAGGCCGCGGTGGAGCAGGTGTACTTCCCGCAGGTGGAGGTGATCGGCGATATCGGCCGCTCGCTGACCCTGCTGGCCGACCGTATCGAGGGCAGGGTGGACAACGCCGCTGCACTGCTGCCGCTGCGCGCGACGATCCTGGAGCACATCGCCGACCGCGCCGAAGAGGCCGGTTTCACGCCGCAGCGGCTGGTGCATGACGTGCGCCAGGTGATGCCGCCGGACGGCATCGTGGCGCTGGACAATGGCATGTACAAGATCTGGTTCGCGCGCAACTACCGTACCCAGGTGGCCAATACGCTGCTGCTGGACAACGCATTGGCCACGATGGGCGCGGGGCTGCCGTCGGCGATCATGGCCTCGATCCTGTACCCGCAGCGCCGCGTGCTGGCGGTGTGTGGCGATGGCGGTTTCATGATGAACAGCCAGGAGCTGGAGACAGCACGGCGGCTGGGCCTGAACCTGGTGGTGCTGATCCTCAACGACGGCGCCTACGGGATGATCCGCTGGAAGCAAGCGGTGGATGGTTTCGCCGACTACGGCATGACCTTCGGCAATCCGGATTTCGTCAAGTACGCCGAGGCCTATGGGTGCCAAGGGCATGACGTGACGGCGATCGAGCAGTTCATTCCGACCCTGGAAGCGGCCTTCACCGCGGGCGGCGTGCATCTGGTGTCGGTGCCGGTGGACTATTCGGAGAACCAGCGGGTGCTGGTGGAAGAGCTGCGGCAGGCATTCCCCGGGAACGGGTGAATCCGGGGCATGGCCCAGTAGGTGTCGACCTTGGTCGACACGGTGGGCGCCAACCAAGGTTGGTGGCTACCGGAGCAAGGGCGGCCCGAGGCCGGGCCTGGGCGCGTGCGGAGGCCGGGGCAGGGCGCTTTTGGTATGCTGGGCAACCGGCTGCGCCGGGCGCAAGACTCCCCCTCACTACACGATTCCCGCAGATCCATGAGCGAAGCTACCGATACCCCCCCCGTCGACGAAAACAAGTTGATCGCCGAGCGCCGTGAGAAACTCAAAGCGCTGCGCGGGCAGGGGATCGCGTATCCGAACGACTTCCGTCGCGAGGACTTCGCCGGCAGCCTGCAGGAAGAATTCGCCGATGCGGAGCAGTGGACCGCCGAAACGCTGGAAGGCAACGGCCGCCAGGTGAAGATGGCCGGTCGCCTGATGGCCAAGCGGATCATGGGCAAGGCCAGCTTCGCCCAGATCCAGGACGAATCGGGCCGCATCCAGCTGTTCCTGCAGGGCAGCGTGCTGGGTGATGCCTACACCGCCTTCAAGGGCTGGGACGTGGGCGACATCATTGCTGTCGAAGGTGGCCTGACCCGCACCAAGACCGGCGAGCTGTCGGTCAAGGCCGAGTCGATCCGCCTGCTGACCAAGTCGCTGCGCCCGCTGCCGGACAAGTGGCATGGCCTGGCCGACGTCGAGCAGCGCTACCGCCAGCGTTACGTCGACCTGATCGTGACCCCGGAGTCGCGCGCGGTCTTCATCAAGCGCTCGAAGATCATCCGTGCGATGCGTGCATGGCTGGACAACCGCGACTTCCTCGAAGTCGAAACGCCGATGATGCATTACATCCCCGGCGGCGCGGCGGCCAAGCCGTTCACCACCCACCACAACGCGCTGGACCTTGACCTGTACCTGCGCGTGGCGCCGGAGCTGTACCTCAAGCGCCTGACCGTCGGTGGCCTGGAACGCGTCTACGAAATCAACCGCAACTTCCGCAACGAAGGCGTCAGCACCCGCCACAACCCGGAATTCACCATGATGGAACTGTACGAGGCCTATGCCACGTACAACGAGATCATGGACCTGACCGAAGGCGTGATCCGTGACGTGGCACAGTCGGTGAACGGCACCACCGTGGTTGAGTGGGACGGCGCCAACATCGACCTGGGCCCGGCGTTCCGCCGCTGGCGCATGGACGAAGCGGTGCGCCACCACAACCCGGAAATCTCCGCGGCCGACTGCACCGACCGTGACGCGCTGCTGCGCCATTGCGAGCGCCTGAAGATCCGCGTCAAGCCGTCCTACGGCTGGGGCAAGCTGCTGCTTGAGATCTTCGAAGCCACCGTCGAGCACACCCTGATCCAGCCGACCTTCATCACCGATCACCCGGTGGAGGTCTCGCCGCTGGCCCGCGCCAACGACAACGATCCGGGCTATACCGATCGCTTCGAGCTGTTCGTCAACGGCAAGGAACTGGCCAACGGCTTCTCCGAGCTGAACGACCCGGAAGACCAGGCCCAGCGTTTCCAGGCGCAGGTGGCGGCGAAGGAAGGCGGCGATGACGAGGCCATGCACTACGACGCCGACTACATCCGTGCGCTGGAGTACGGAATGGCGCCGACCGGCGGTCTTGGCATCGGCGTCGATCGCCTGGTGATGCTGCTGACCGGCAGCAGCTCGATCCGCGACGTGCTGCTGTTCCCGTACATGCGTCCTGAGCAGTAACCAGCGTTTTCGGCGTCCGTTTGTGCGCGCCGTCTCGGTTTGAGACGGCGCCATTGACGCAACCCGCACTCGGCGTATCGTTATTGCACAACCTTGACACTGGCTATGGCTTGATGGCGTCAGGGGAGGCCGCAATGTGGAGAATCCGCTTCACATTGTGACGACGATCATGAATCGGGGAGCTTGTGACGGGAGTCGAGCCGATGCAGGGTGCCAGCGTGCACAGCGGCGGGGTATCCTCGCCCGCTGACCTTTCAGCATGGTCGAGAAAGCAGGCAGAGAACGCCTTGAACATCGTCATCGTCGATGACCAGACTTCCGCACGGACGATGCTCCGTCACGTCATCGAGGACATCGCGCCGGAACTGAGCGTGCATGACTTCGGCGATCCGTTGACGGCGTTGGCATGGTGCGAATCGTACCCGGTCGACCTGCTGCTTCTCGATTACCGCATGCCGGAGATGGACGGGCTGGAATTCGCCCGCCGCTTCCGCCGGCTGCCCAAACATCGCGATATTCCGGTGATCCTGATCACCGTGGTGGGTGACGAGCCGATCCGCCAGGCAGCACTGGAAGCCGGCGTGATCGATTTCCTGGTCAAGCCGATCCGCCCGCGCGAACTGCGCGCACGCTGCTACAACCTGTTGCAGCTGCGCCAGCAGACCGAGAACGTGAAGCAGCGCGCGCTGTCGCTGGAGCAGCGGCTGCTGGCCAGCATGCACGAGGTGGAGGAGCGCGAGCGCGAGACGCTTTCGCGGCTGGCGCTTGCGATCGAGTTCCGTGATGCCGGCACCAGTGCCTACCTTGAGCGCATGGCGCGCGTGGCTGGCCTGATCGCCGAGCAGCTGGGCCTGCCGGAAGACGACGTCAAGCTGATCGAGATGGCCGCGCCGCTGCACGACATGGGCAAGATCGCCATTCCCGATGCGGTGCTGCTCAAGCAGGGCAAGCTCAATGATGAGGAGCTGGCGATCATGCGCCGGCATCCGCGGATTGGCCATGAACTGCTCAGTGGCAGCCAGAACCGCTTCATCCAGGTCGGTGCATTGATCGCGCTGCGTCACCATGAGCGCTACGACGGCAGTGGTTATCCCGATGGCCTGGTCGGCGATGCGATTCCGCTGGAGGCACGCATCGTCGCCGTGGCCGACGTGTTCGATGCGCTGATCTCGCCGCGCCCCTACAAGGAAGCGTGGACGATGGAAGCCACCATGGCCTACCTGTATGCCCAGCGCGGGCGCCTGTTCGATCCGCGTTGCGTGGACGCGTTGCTGCGCGGTCGTGAGCAGCTGGAACAGATCTGCGCCGAGCACTCCACCGCCTCTGCACGGCCGGGACTGGGCGCGTGAAACGCCTGCTGTCGCGATTGCGGTTGCGCCTGTCCCAGCGGCAGGACAGCGAGCACGGGCAGCAGATCGTCCGCATCGTCCTGATCAGCCTGATCCTGGCTTACGTGCTGCTGCCTTCGGCTCGGCACGATCTGCCGCACACCCAGTATGTCGGTGTGCTGGCGATCGTGTTGACGGGGCTGAGTCTGTCGCTGCTGTTGTTCGGCTGGCTGCTGTGGCGGCCGCAGCGTTCCGATCCGCGCCGCGTACTGGGCATGCTGGCCGACTACGGCCTGATCGCCGCCGGCATGATCCAGATGGGCGAGCCGCTGTCGTGGGTCTACATCGTGGTGATGTGGGTGACGGTGGGCAACGGCATGCGCTTCGGCAACCACTACCTGTATGTGGCCGTGGCGATGGCGATGGTCAGCTTCGGCAGTACCGCGCTGTCGACCCCCTATTGGCAACAGAACGCACGCCTGGCCATCGGCCTGTGGCTTGGCCTGGCGGCGGTTCCCCTGTATTTTTCCACGCTGCTGCGGCAGTTGACCGAAGCGATGGCCGAGGCGCGGCGCGCCAGCGAAGCCAAGAGTCGATTCCTGGCCAACATGAGCCACGAGTTTCGTACCCCACTCAATGGATTGAATGGCATGACAGAAGTGTTGGCGACCACGCGCCTGGATGACGAGCAGCGTGAGTGCGTGAGTACCATCCAGGCGTCATCGCGCAGCCTGCTGGCGCTGGTCGAGGAAGTGCTGGACATCTCGGCGATCGAGGCCGGCAAGCTGCGCGTGGTCGCCGAGGATTTCGTTCTTTCCGAAGTGATGCAGGCGATCGGCCTGATCCTGTTGCCGCAGGCCAAGGCCAAGCGCCTGGACTACCGGGTGAAGGTGGCCGAGACCGTGCCGCCGACCCTGCGCGGCGACGTCGGGCATCTGCGGCAGATCCTGCTCAACCTGGCCGGCAACGCGGTCAAGTTCACCGATCACGGCCGGGTCGAGATCCGCGTCAGTGTTGTCCACGCCGACACCCAGGGTGGGGTGCGGCTGCGCTTCGACATTCTCGATACCGGTATCGGCGTTGCACCGGCGATGCGTCCGCGTCTGTTCGAGGCCTTCGAGCAGGCCGACGTCAGCATGGCCCGCCGCCATGAGGGTACCGGCCTGGGCACGACCATCGCCAAGGGGCTGGTCGAAGCGATGGACGGCGAGATCGGTTACCTGGACAACCCGCCGCAGGGCAGCCACTTCTGGGTGGAGCTGCCGTTCGCGCCGCCGCAGCCGGTGGTCCCGGGTGCGGTGCCGACCCTCGCTGCTGGCGACGAAACCGGTGCCGGCGGCAACGTCATCGCGTTTGCCGACCCGTTCCTGCGCCATCGCGCGCGGGTGCGCAGCATGCAGATCCTGGTCGCTGACGACCACGAGGCCAACCGCATGGTGCTGCAGCGGCTGCTGCAGAAGGCGGGGCACAAGGTGCTGTGCGTCGATGGTGGCGAGGCGGTGCTCGACGCACTGGCTGAAAGCGAGTTCGATGCGGCCATCGTCGATCTGCACATGCCGGGCATGAGTGGCCTGGACATGCTGAAGGAGCTGCGGGTGATGCAGGCCGGCGGCGGCCCGCGCACGCCGGTGCTGGTGCTCAGCGCCGACGTCACTCCCGAAGCCATCCAGCGCTGTACCCAGGCCGGTGCACATGCGTTCCTGGCCAAGCCCGTGGTGGCCGTGCGACTGCTGGACACCCTGGCCGAGATTGCCAACAACGCACAGCTCAAGGCCAGTGCGCCGCCGATCGTGCGCACCGTCACCAACCTCGATGGCGTGCTCGATACCGGCGTGCTTGATGAGCTGGCCTCGCTGGGAATGGGCGAGGGCTTCGAGCGTGAGTTCATCCGCCAGTGCCTGGACGATGCCGAGTCGTGCCTGCGCAAGGCCGAAGGTGATGGCGAAGCGGCACGCTGGGGCGCTTTCCGCGAACAGTCGCATGCGATCAAGGGCGTGGCAAGCAATCTGGGCCTGGTGCGCGCGTCCAACCGCGCCGGTGAGTTGATGCGGATGGCCGACTGGCAACTCAAGGCCGAATGGCGGCAGCGTCTTGCGGTGCTGCAGGGGGCCATCAAGGAAGGCCGGCAGGCGCTGGATGCGCGCGCCGAACGCAAGGCACGCGGCGTGGCCGACGACGGCGAGCGGTAGAGCCAGGCCTGCGCGGCGGGTTTTCGATGACTGCGCGCCGCATAAAAAAAGCCCGGTGGCCAGCCGGGCTTGAACCCTGCGGGGGAGGGGAACGTATCAGGCCACATCCAGATTGGCGCGTCGGGTCTGCGCTTTGATCAAACGGTCCATGGTGCGCAGCGAACGATCACCCAGGGCCAGTGCCGAATCGACCCAGACCTTGGTGATTTCCAGCAGCTCGTCATAGCTGACCGCCTGCGCCAGGTTGCGCGCGGCGTTCATTGCCAGGTACGACTGCGGCAGGCGCTGCTGCTGGCGGATCATCTCTTCGACCGCGCCGCGGCCTTCTCCTTTCCTGACCAGCACGTCGACCACGCCCATCGCGTGCATCTCCTCGGCGCTGTAGATACGGCCATCGAGGATGATCTTCTCGGCCAGCTGCGGCGCCACCCGGCGGCACAGGAACGAGTAGGCGCCCATGCCCGGGAACAGGCCGAACAGCACTTCGGGCAGGCCCATGCCGCACCCTTCCTCGGCCACGATGGTGTGGCAGGCGAGGGCCATTTCCAGGCCGCCACCCAGCGCATCGCCCTGGATCAGGGCGATCGAGCGGACGTCGCCGCCGAAGCCGGTGTGCAGGTGGTGAACGCCCTCCACGCAGCGTTGGGCGTAGGTCAGCAGCAGGTCACGGTTGCCTTCGCGGATCAGGCGGGTAAACAGGTCCAGGTCGCCGCCCAGGTTGTAGGCGGCGGCGTCGGAGGCCAGCACGAAATGGCGCAGCTGGCCGCTGTGGCGCTGTGCCGGGCCGTGGGTGATGGCGCTCATGTAGCTCCACATTTCGTCCAGCATGTCCTTGCGGCAGCAGGGGCGCACGCCGGTGGAGGCGTCGGCGTGCATGAACAGCCAGTGGGCGGCGCCGTCGGCGCTGTCCTGGGTGCGGATGGTGGCGTAGGGCGAGCCGCTGCTGGGCAGCTTTTCGATGGTACTCATGGAAGGGTCCTCGGCGGTGCGGCCCGCAGATCAAGGTGGTGGCCGGCGGGCCGAACGGTCCACTCACGCGGCGATGCTACACCGGCCCCGGGCCTACGCACGCGAAAAGGCCCGGGTCGTTGCCGACCCGGGCCTGAGCGCGTTCAACTTTCCGGAAACCCTTACGGGGCGGGCGTATCGCGGAGTTCGCGACGCAGGATCTTGCCGACGTTGGTCTTCGGCAGCTCTTTTCGGAATTCAACGATTCTGGGGTGCTTGTAGCCGGTCAGGTTGGCCCGGGCGTGCTCCTTGACCATCTCGGCGGTCAGGTTCGGGTCCTTCTTGACGATGACCACCTTGACCACCTCGCCGGACTTCTCGTCCGGTACACCCACTGCGGCCACTTCCAGCACGCCCGGCATCATCGCGATCACGTCTTCGACTTCATTCGGGTACACGTTGAAGCCGGACACCAGGATCATGTCCTTCTTGCGGTCGACGATGTAGAAGAAGCCGTGTTCGTCCATCTTGGCCATGTCGCCGGTGTGCAGCCAGTCGTCGGCGTCGATGGCCTTGGCGGTTTCCTCGGGACGCTGCCAGTAGCCCTTCATCACCTGCGGGCCGCGGATGCACAGTTCGCCCACTTCACCCAGCGCCAGGATGTTGCCGTTGTCGTCCTTGATGCAGGCATCGGTGGACGGAATCGGCAGGCCGATCGAGCCGTTGTACTCGGCCAGGGTCAGCGGGTTGATGCAGGCCGCCGGTGAGGTCTCGGTCAGGCCATAGGCCTCGACCAGGGTGACGCCGGTGGTCTTCTTCCAACGTTCGGCCACCGCACGCTGCACGGCCATGCCGCCGCCCAGGGTCACCTTCAGCGAGGAGAAATCGACCGTGTCGAAGCCAGGGGTGTTGAGCAGGCCGTTGAACAGCGTGTTGACACCGGTGATCGCGGTGAAGCGCACCGACTTGAGCTCCTTGACGAAGCCCTTCATGTCACGTGGATTCGTGATCAGGTGGTTGCAGCCACCGAACTTCATGAAGACCAGGCCGTTCGCCGTCAGCGCGAAGATGTGGTACAGCGGCAGGGCGGTGATGATCCATTCCTTGCCCATCTCGATGCCCGATGCGCTGATCCAGGCCGAGGCCTGCTGCATGTTGGCGATCAGGTTGCGGTTGGTCAGCATCGCACCCTTGGCCACACCGGTAGTGCCGCCGGTGTACTGCAGGAACGCCACGTCGTCATGGTCGATCTCGACCTTCGGCAGGGTGTGGCGGCTGCCCAGCTTGAGCGCCTGCTTGAAGCGGATCGCGCCCTTCAGGTGGTAGTTGGGCACCATCTTCTTGATGTACTTGAGCACGAAGTTGACGATCGTGCCCTTGGCGCCGAGCAGGTCGCCCAGGCCGGTGGTGATGACCTGCTTGACCTGGGTATCGGCGATGACCTGTTCGACGGTATCGCCGAAGTTGTCCACCACCACCAGCGCGGTCACGCCGGCATCGACCAGCTGATGCTTCAACTCGCGCGCGGTGTACAGCGGGTTGACGTTGACCACGGTCAAGCCGGCACGCAGCACGCCGAAGGTCGCCACCGGGTACTGCAGGCAGTTGGGCATCATCAGGGCGACGCGGTCGCCTTTCTTGAGCTTCAGCTCACCCAGCAGGTAAGCGGCGAACTGCTCGACCAGGGCATCGGTCTCACCGTAGGTGAGGGTCTTGCCGAAACTGGAGTAGGCCGGTCGGTCGCGGTACTTCGCGACGGACGCGTCGAAGACCGAAACTACCGAATGGAACTCGTTGACGTCGATTTCGGCGGGAACGCCTTTCGGATAGCTCTGCAGCCAGGGACGATCCAGACTCATATTCCCCCTCCAGGAATCGTAATGATGGGTGCGGCGCGGACAGTATCCGCCAGAACCGCTCTCCGCAGCATACCGCCCCGTAGGGAAAACGCGAAGAGGCCCCGCAAGGGGCCTCTGCATTTCCTGTGGTGCCGGCCGCTGGCCGGCAATCACGGTGATCGGTGGCGTGGAGAGCGCATGCCCGCAGCCGGCACCAACGACCGTCATGGCAGGCCGCTTGCGTCAGCCCTGCGAGCGCACCGGTGCGCCGTTGGCCTTGTAGTAGGGCGCAGTGCTGCGCGGCAGCGGGGCGCGGCCACGGATTACATCGGCCAGCTTCTCGGCGATCATGATGGTCGGTGCGTTGAGGTTGCCGGTGACCACCTGCGGCATGATCGAGGCATCGACGATGCGCAGGCCTTCCAGGCCGTGCACGCGGCCCTGGCCGTCGACCACTGCCATCGGATCATCGGCGTGGCCCATCTTGTTCGAGCATGACGGGTGGTAGGCAGTCTCGGCATGCTCGCGCACGAACGCATCGATCTGCGCATCGGTCTGCAGGGCACTGCCCGGCGAGATCTCACGGCCGCTGTACGGTGCCAGCGCCGGCTGCGCGAAGATCTCGCGGGTGATCCGGATTGCCGAGCGGAACTCGCGCCAGTCCTGGTCGTGCGACATGTAGTTGAACAGGATGCTGGGATCTTCGCGCGGATCCTTCGAGCGCACGTGGATGCGGCCACGGCTGGGCGAGCGCATCGAGCCGACATGCATCTGGAAGCTGTGTGCCTTGATCGGGTTGGAGCCGTTGTAGTTGATCGCCACCGGCAGGAAGTGATACTGCAAGTTGGGCCAGTCGAATTCGGCATCGCTGCGGATGAAACCGCCAGCCTCGAACTGGTTGCTGGCGCCGATGCCGGTGCCCAGGAACAGCCATTCGGCGCCGATCGCCGGCTGGTTGTACAGCTTCAGTGCCGGGGCCAGCGAGACCGGCTTCTTGCATTCGTACTGCAGGTACATCTCAAGGTGGTCCTGCAGGTTGGCGCCGACGCCGGGCAGGTGGTGCACCAGGTCGATGTCCAGGCTGCGCAGCAGGTCGGCCGGGCCGACGCCGGAGCGCTGCAGGATCTGCGGCGAGGCGATGGCACCACCACACAGCAGCACTTCGCGGCGTGCGGTGGCGCGCTGAGGCTGGTCGTTGTGCAGCCACTGCACGCCCACTGCGCGCTTGCCCGAGAACAGGATGCGGTCGGTCAGCGCGTGGGTGACGATGGTCAGGTTCGGGCGCGGCTTGGCCAGGTCCAGGTAGCCACGGGCGGTGCTGGAACGACGGCCCTTCGGCGTGACCGTGCGGTCCATCGGGCCGAAGCCTTCCTGCTGGTAGCCGTTGAGGTCGTCGGTGCGCGGGTAACCGGCCTGCACGCCGGCCTCGACCATCGCCGCGAACAGTTCGTTGTTGCCGGCCTTGGGCGTGGTCACGCGCAGCGGGCCGTCACCGCCGTGGTAGTCGTTCGGGCCGATGTCACGGGTTTCGGCCTTGCGGAAGTACGGCAGGCAGTCCAGGTAGGTCCAGTCTTCCAGGCCCGGCATGCCGGCCCAGTTGTCGTAGTCCATCGCGTTGCCGCGGATGTAGCACATGCCGTTGATCAGCGACGAACCGCCCAGGCCCTTGCCACGACCGCAATCCATCCGGCGGTTGTTCATGAAGGGCTCGGGATCGGTCTTGTACGCCCAGTTGTAGCGCTTGCCCTGCAGCGGGAAGGCCAGTGCGGCGGGCATCTGGGTGCGGAAATCGAGCCGGTAGTCCGGGCCACCGGCTTCCAGCAGAAGCACGCTGACATCGGCATCTTCGGTGAGGCGGGTGGCCAGCACGTTGCCGGCCGAACCGGCGCCGATGATGATGTAGTCGTACTCGTTATGGGTGCTCATGGTTGCTCTCCTGCAGGCCGGGCGCGCTGCATGCAGGCGTCCCGGCGGAATGTCGGATCGGCGCGGTGGCCGGACGATGGGCGGTGCTCAGGGTGCGCCGGTCAGAACACGCTGGCGTAGTCGCCCAGCTCGACCTGCACCGACTTGATGCGGGTGTAGTGGCCGAGGGTGGAGATACCGTTCTCGCGGCCAACGCCGGACTGCTTGTAGCCACCCACCGGCATTTCGGCCGGCGACTCGCCCCAGGTGTTGATCCAGCAGATGCCAGCTTCCAGGCGATGGATGATGCGGTGGGCGCGGCTGATGTCCTTGCTGACCACGCCTGCGGCCAGGCCGAAGGTGGTGTCGTTGGCGCGACGGATCACTTCGTCCTCGTCGTCGTAGGCAAGGATGCTCATCACCGGTCCGAAGATTTCTTCCCGGACAATCGTCATGTCGTCGCGGCAGTCGGAGAACACCGTCGGCAGCACGTAGGCGCCGTCGGCCAGGGCACCGTCGGTGGCACGACCGCCGCCGGTCAGCAGGCGCGCGCCTTCGCTCTTGCCGCTTTCGATGAAGCGCAGCACGTTTTCCATGTGCGGGAAGCTGGTCAGCGGGCCGAAGTTGGTCTCGGCGGCCATCGGGTCGCCGATGCGGATGCGCTTGACGCGCTCGACCACCGCGGCTTCGAACGCGGCCAGCATGCTGCGCGGCACGAACACGCGGGTGCCGTTGGTGCAGACCTGGCCGGAGCTGAAGAAGTTGGCCATCACCGCGATGTCGGCGGCCCGGTCCAGATCGGCGTCGTCACAGATCACCAGCGGCGACTTGCCGCCCAGTTCCATCGTCACTTCCTTCAGCGACGACGACGCGGCGCTGGCCATGACCTTCTTGCCGGTGGCCACGCCGCCGGTGAAGGAGATCTTCTCGATCACCGGGTGCTCGGTCAGCCAGTTGCCGATCTCGCGGCCCGGGCCCTGCACGACGTTGAACACGCCGTCCGGCACGCCAGCCTCGGTGTAGATCTCGGCCAGCTTGATCGCGGTCAGCGGGGTCACTTCAGACGGCTTGAAGACCATCGCGTTGCCGGCGGCCAGCGCCGGGGCCGACTTCCACATGGCGATCTGGATCGGGTAGTTCCAGGCGCCGATGCCGGCGACCACGCCCAGCGGCTCGCGGCGGGTATAGAAGAAGCTCGATTCGCGCAGCGGCAGCTGGATGCCTTCGATGGCGGTGGCCAGGCCGGCGTAGTACTCCAGCACGTCGGCACCGGTGACGATGTCCACCGTGGTGGTTTCGGCCAGCGCCTTGCCGGTATCCAGGGTTTCCAGGTGGGCCAGCTCATCGTTGCGCTCGCGCAGGATCTCGACGGCACGGCGCAGGATGCGCGAGCGCTCCATGGCGGTCATCGCTGCCCACACCTTCTGGCCTTCGCTGGCGCTTTCAACGGCGCGTTCGACATCGGCCTGGCTGGCGATCTGCACTTCAGCCAGCACCTGGCCATTGGCAGGGTTGACGGTCTGGAAGGTCTTGCCACTGGTGGCGTCGACGCGGCGGCCGTGGATGTAGAGCTGTTGCACGGGCAGGGTGGTCATCGGCTTGCTCCTGGAAGGGGTGGGGCGGGGTCGTGGCGCGCTCAGGGCGCGTTGGCCTGCAATTGGAAATCGATGTAGCCGTAGGCGATGCGGCGGGCCTTGTCGGCGTTGAAGTCACCACCGACCAGGCTGCCGCGCAGCCACAGGCCGTCGATCATCGCGGCCAGTCCGCGTGCGGACAGGCGTGCCTGCGCATGCGGCAACTGGCGGTTGAACTGGTGGCAGAGGTTGGAGAACAGTCGCTGGTCGTTGGCGCGCTGCAGCCGGGTCAGTTCCGGCTGGTGCATGCTCGCGGCCCAGAACGTCAGCCATACACGCATGGCGGTCCCGTTGGTCTGGCTGTCGTCGAAGTTGCCATCGACGATGGCGCGAAGCTGTGAACGTGCGTCGTCTGCGGCGGCGTCGCGATAGCGAGCGACGGCTGCCTTCAGCTCGCGCAGGATCTGCCGCATCGCCGCATTGAGCAGGCCATCCTTGTCGCCGAAGTAGTGGGCGACGATGCCGCTGGACAGGCCGGCCTTCCTTGCGATGGTGGCGACGGTGGCATCGGCCATGCCGATCTCGTCAATGGTCTGAAAAGTGGCCCGGATCAACTGCTCGCGACGGACCGGTTCCACGCCTTTCTTCGGCATTGTCTCTCCACGGATTGCGACCCGGACTGCCGGGCTGGTGAAGATCATACTTTTTATTGATTGAACGTTCAATCAATAAACCCTACGATGCCGGTCGCCCCCCCACGCCATGGGCCCGGTTTCCGGTCCGGCCCCGCCCATGTGCCCCCTTGGACTGATGAGACGACCCCATGTCTTCCCTGGCTCATCCCAAGCGCTCGCCCCTGCGCTTGAACCGTTTCGTGTTCTTCAGTTCGTCGGTCTCCATCGGCATCCTCGGTGCGTTGACCGTCTTTTTCCCGGAGGCCAGCGAGCACTGGCTGCAATGGGCACAGGCCGAGGTCTCGGCGGCGTTCGGCTGGTGGTACATGCTGTTGATCGTGGCCTGCCTGGGTTTCGTACTGTGGCTGGCGTTCTCGCCATATGGGCGCATCCGCCTGGGCCATAACGAGGAATCGCCGGCCTTCGGCTACGTGGCCTGGGTGTCGATGCTGTTCTCGGCCGGCATCGGCATCGCGCTGCTGTACTACGGCGCCTACGAGCCGCTCGATCATTTCCTCAACCCGCCCGGGCAGCCCGGCGGCACCGTCGCCGCTGGCCGCGAAGCGATGGTGCTGACCTTCCTGCACTGGGGCTTGCATGGCTGGGCGCTGTACGCGCTGGTCGGCGTAGCGCTGGGCTACTTCGCCTACCGCCGCAACCTGCCGCTGGCCCTGCGTTCGGCGCTGTACCCGATCTTCGGCGAGCGTATCCATGGCCGCATCGGTGACATGGTGGATGGCTTCGGCATCCTCGCGACGCTGATCTCGATGGTCACCAACCTCGGCATCGGTGCGCTGGTGGTGCAGTCCGGCCTGGTCTACCTGTTCCACATCCCGGATACGCCGCAGGTGCTCGTGGCCATCGTGCTGGTGATGATGGTCGTGGCCACCATCGGCGTGGTTGCCGGCGTGGAGAAGGGCATCGCCTGGCTGTCCAACCTCAACGTGCGCCTGCTGTGCCTGCTGCTGCTGTTCGTTCTGGTGACCGGGCCAACCCTGCACCTGTTCGATGGCTTGGTGCAGAACACCGGCGACTATCTGGGCGCGTTCGTGCGCAAGAGCTTCGACATGTACCTCAACGACCCGAAGGGGCGTGAGTGGATGGGCTCGTGGACGTTGTTCTACTGGGCGTGGTGGATTGCCTGGGCGCCGTTCGTGGGCCTTTTCGTTGCGCGCATCTCGCGCGGCCGCACCATCCGCGAAGTGATCATGGGCGTGCTGTTGATCCCGCTGGGCTTCACCCTGGCCTGGCTGTCGATCTTCGGCAACACCGCGATCGACCTGGTGCTGAACCACGGCCAGGCGGTGCTGGGCCACGTGGCCCAGCACGATGCGGCGATGACCCTGTTCAAGCTGCTGGAGTACTTGCCCGCGGCGCCGTACATCGCTGGTGCGGCAGTGGTCATTGGTTTCGTGTTGTTCCTGACCCCGGTCGATTCGGGCACGCTGATGATCGCCAACCTGTGCACCCGGCGTGTCGATGATGGCGTGGAGGATGGGCATGACGCGCCGATCTGGCTGCGCGTGTTCTGGGCGGCGGGCATTACCGTGGCCAGCGTCGGCCTGCTGCTGGCTGGCAACTTCAGCGCGATGCAGACGGCGGTGGTGCTGTGCGGCCTGCCTTTCTCGTTCATCCTGGCGTTCTACATGTGGGGCCTGCTGAAGGCGCTGCGTACCGACCCGGACGCGCCGCGGCGGTAGGTGGCGCCGGGCCGCCACGCCCGGCGAGCAGCAAAGAAAAGGGCCGGATCTGTGAGGATCCGGCCCTTTTGTCTTGTCGCAGCCAGGCATGGCCTGGCTCTACCTACGCAGTACGCTCGATCAACGTGCAGCCAGCTGGCGCAGCACGTACTGCAGCAGGCCGCCGTGGCGGAAGTACTCCACTTCCTTCGGGGTCAGCAGCATCACCGAGACTTCGAAGGTCTTCTTGGTGCCGTCGGCCTTGGTCGCGGTGACCGTGGCGCGCTTGCTGGCGCCATCCTGCAGGCCGGTGACATCGATCACTTCCGAGCCATCCAGGCCCAGCGACTGTGCGTTTTCGCCGTTGCGGAACTGCAGCGGCAGCACGCCCATGCCGACCAGGTTGGAGCGGTGGATGCGTTCGAAGCTTTCGGCGATGACCGCCTTCACCCCCAGCAGCAGGGTGCCCTTGGCGGCCCAGTCACGCGACGAGCCGGTGCCGTATTCCTTGCCTGCCAGCACCACCAGCGGCACCTTGTCGGCCTTGTACTTCATTGCCGCATCGTAGATCGCCAGCTTTTCCGGCTGGCCGCCGTTGGCCGGGTAGTACAGGGTGTTGCCGCCTTCTTCGCCACCGAACATCAGGTTCTTGATGCGGATGTTGGCGAAGGTGCCGCGGACCATCACGTCATCGTTGCCGCGGCGGCTGCCGTAGCTGTTGAAGTCGGCCGGCTGCACGCCGCGCTCCTGCAGGAAGCGGCCCGCCGGCGAATCCTTCTTGATGTTGCCGGCCGGGGAGATATGGTCGGTGGTGATCGAATCGCCGAACAGGCCCATCACCCGTGCGCCGTGCACATCATCGATGCTGCCGACCTGCATGGTCATGCCATCGAAGTACGGCGGGTTCTTGATGTAGGTGGACGCATCGCTCCACGCGTACAGGTCACCGTCCGGCGAGGCGATGGTGTTCCAACGGGTATCGCCCTTGAACACGTCGGCGTAGTTCTGCTTGAACATCTCCGGGCCGACCGTGGCGGCGATGACGTCGCCGATTTCCTTGTTGCTTGGCCAGATGTCGCGCAGGTACACCGGCTGGCCATCGCTGCCGGTGCCCAGCGGCTCGGTGGTCAGGTCGATGTCGGTGGTGCCGGCGATGGCGTAGGCCACCACCAGCGGCGGGCTGGCCAGGTAGTTCATCTTCACTTCGGGGTGCACGCGGCCCTCGAAGTTGCGGTTGCCCGACAGCACCGAGGTCACCACCAGGTCGCCACTGGCGATGCCGGCGCTGACTTCGGTCGGCAGCGGGCCGGAGTTGCCGATGCAGGTGGTGCAGCCATAGCCCACTACGTAGAAGCCGATCTTCTCCAGCTCGGTGAGAACGCCGGCCTTTTCAAGATAGTCGGTGACCACGCGCGAGCCTGGGCCGAGCGAGGTCTTGACCCACGGCTTGCGGTCCAGTCCCTTGGCGGCCGCGTTGCGGGCCAGCAGGCCGGCGCCGATCATCACTGCCGGGTTGGAGGTGTTGGTGCACGAGGTGATGGCGGCGATGACCACCGCGCCGTCCTTCAGCCGTACCTTCCGGCCGTCCATCTCGATGTCGGCGTAGCCCTTGGCCAGCTGCTCGTTGCCAACTGCCGCGCCGCCGCCTTCATTGACGAAGGTGGAGACATCCTCGCTGCGCTTGTCGCGGTTGGCGGTCATGCCGACCAGCGCGTCGCGGTAGTTCTTTTGCACGTCTTCCAGCAGCACGCGGTCCTGCGGGCGCTTGGGGCCGGCCAGCGAGGGCTTCACCGTGCCCATGTCCAGTTCCAGCGTGGTGCTGTACTGCGCATGCGGGCTGTTGGCGTCGTGCCACAGGCCCTGCGCCTTGGCATAGGCTTCGACCAGGGCGATCTGCTCTTCGCTGCGGCCGGACAGGCGCAGGTAGGTCAGCGATTCGTTGTCGATCGGGAAGATGCCGCAGGTGGCGCCGTATTCGGGGGCCATGTTGCCAATGGTCGCGCGGTCGGCCAGTGGCAGATGCTGCAGGCCGTCGCCGTAGAACTCCACGAACTTGCCGACCACGCCGAGCTTGCGCAGCATCTGGGTGACGGTCAGCACCAGGTCGGTGGCGGTGGCGCCTTCGGGCATGCGGCCGGTCAGCTTGAAGCCGACCACCTGCGGGATCAGCATCGAGGACGGCTGGCCAAGCATGGCGGCCTCTGCTTCGATGCCGCCCACGCCCCAGCCGAGCACGCCGATGCCATTGATCATGGTGGTGTGGCTATCGGTGCCGAACACGGTATCGGGGTAGGCGACCGCCTTGCCGTCCTTGTCCGCGGTCATCACCACGCGGGCCAGGTTTTCCAGGTTCACCTGGTGGACGATGCCGGTGTTGGGCGGCACCACCTTGAAGTTGTCGAAGGCCTTCTGGCCCCAGCGCAGGAAGCCGTAGCGTTCCTGGTTGCGCTGGAATTCGATCTTGCCGTTGAGGTCCAGTGCGTCGGGCTTGCCGAACACATCCACCTGCACCGAGTGGTCGATGACCAGTTCGGAGGGAATCAGCGGATTGATCTGTTCGGGGCGGCCGCCGAGCTTGACCACCGCATCGCGCATCGCGGCCAGGTCGACCACGCAGGGCACGCCGGTGAAGTCCTGCAGGACCACGCGCGCGGGCATGAAGGCGATTTCGGTATCCGGTTCGGCGCTGGGCTGCCAGCGGGCGACGGCCTCGATGTGATCCTTGCCGACGGTGACGCCGCCATCCTCGTGCCGGAGCAGGTTCTCCAGCAGGATCTTCATCGAGTAGGGCAGGTGGGAGATGTCGAAGCGCTGGCCCAGCTTGGGCAGGCTGAAGTAGTCGTAGGTCTTGCCGCCGACGTCCAGCTGGCTGCGGGTGGAGAACGAATCGCTCATGCGGATGACTCCTCTTGCGGATGGCTTGCAGTGGCTCGTGCGTGGACGGGCCTGCTTGCGGTCGCCGCGGGCCTGCTGGCCCCGGTGCTCCCAGTATGAACCCCAAACTGAATGGATTCACCCGGGCCGGGTCAGGCCTGCGGCATCGGTTCCAGACTACAGGGGAAGGTGTATGGCGTATGTCACGTGTGTGGCCGATCCTTTGCGAGACAAGGGCTGGCGGAGTGCCGGTCCAGTTCAGGGTGGAAGTATGCCCGGGGAAGTATGTATAATTTGTGCATACTCTGGAGGGCCTACCGATGGAAGCCACTGTTGCAGAACGCGGACAGATCACCCTGCCCAAGGCGGTGCGTGATGCCCTCGGCCTGACCAAGGGCACCTTGCTGAAGGTCGAACTGGATGGCAGCCGCATCATCCTGCGCAAGAGTGTTGACGATGCCATTTCACGGGCGCGCGGCAAGTTCGCGCTGGATGGCTTCGAATCGGCCGATGCCGCCGTGCGTTCGGTGCGCGACGAGGAATAAGCCGTGATGATCGCCGTTGATTCACCGGTGCTGGTCGAGCTGCTCAGCAATGGTCCGCAGGCCGATGCCGTGGAGGCCATGCTCAGGCAGAGCCTGGTGGGTGGCCGCGTAGTGGTCTGCGGCGCGACCCTGGCCGAGGTCTGCGCATCGCTGCGCGGCGGTGCCGAGGTGCTCGAAGCGCTGGAAGAAATGGGCGTGCACTTCAACCCGATGGAAGCCAAGTCGGCGCTGCGCGCCGGCGAGATGCACCGCCGTCACCGCCAGCGCAGCGGCAGCCGCCGCAGCCTGGATGAATTCATGGTCGGCGCCCACGCACTGCTGCAGTGCGATGGCCTGATCACCTGGAACGACACGTTTTACCGCGACTACTTCAAGGGCCTGAAGCTGATCGTGCCGCAAGCCTGAGCCCGTCCAATCCTCAAATCGTATTACCCGGGAGTTGTCATGTTGGAAGCCTACCGCCACCACGTCGCCGAGCGCGCTGCGCTTGGCATCCCGCCCCTGCCGCTGACCGCGCAGCAGACGGCCGATGTCATCGAACTGCTGAAGAACCCGCCGCAGGGCGAGGCCGAGTTCCTGCTCGACCTGCTGACCCACCGCGTGCCGGCCGGTGTCGATGACGCTGCCAAGGTCAAGGCCTCGTACCTGGCCGCGATCGCACTGGGCAGCGAGCAGAACCCGCTGATCAGCCGCGAGCGCGCCACCGAACTGCTGGGCACCATGCTGGGCGGTTACAACGTCGCGCCGCTGGTGCAGCTGCTGGACGACGCCAGCGTCGGCGCCATCGCTGCCGACGCGCTGAAGAAGACCCTGCTGGTGTTCGATGCCTTCCACGACGTGCAGGAAAAGGCCAAGGCCGGCAACGCCAACGCCCAGGCCGTACTGCAGAGCTGGGCCGATGCCGAGTGGTTCACCAGCAACCCGGAAGTGCCGCAGAGCCTGACCGTCACCGTGTTCAAGGTGCCGGGTGAGACCAACACCGACGACCTGTCGCCGGCACCGGACGCGACCACCCGCCCGGACATTCCGATGCACGCCCTGGCGATGCTGAAGAACAAGCGTGACGACGCCGCGTTCACCCCGGAAGAAGACGGCAAGCGCGGCCCGATCCAGCAGATCCTGTCGCTGAAGGACAAGGGCCATCTGGTCGCCTATGTCGGCGACGTGGTCGGCACCGGTTCCTCGCGCAAGTCGGCCACCAACAGCGTGCTGTGGTGGACCGGCGATGACATTCCGTACATCCCGAACAAGCGCGCCGGTGGCGTCTGCCTGGGTTCGAAGATCGCCCCGATCTTCTACAACACCATGGAAGATGCCGGCGCGCTGCCGATCGAGCTGGACGTGTCGAAGATGGAGCACGGCGATGTGGTCGAGCTGCGTCCGTACGACGGCAAGGCACTGAAGAACGGCGAAGTGATCGCCGAGTTCCAGGTCAAGTCCGAAGTGCTGTTCGACGAAGTGCGTGCCGGTGGCCGCATTCCGCTGATCATCGGCCGTGGCCTGACCGGCAAGGCGCGTGAAGCGCTGGGCCTGGCTCCGACCGACCTGTTCCGCCTGCCGGTGCAGCCGGCCGACACCGGCAAGGGCTTCTCGCTGGCACAGAAGATGGTCGGCCGCGCCTGTGGCCTGGCTGAAGGGCAGGGCATGCGCCCGGGCACCTACTGCGAACCGAAGATGACCTCGGTGGGCTCGCAGGACACCACCGGTCCGATGACCCGCGACGAGCTGAAGGACCTGGCCTGCCTGGGCTTCTCGGCCGACCTGGTGATGCAGTCGTTCTGCCACACCGCGGCCTACCCGAAGCCGGTGGACGTCAAGACCCACCACACCCTGCCGGAATTCATCTCCACCCGTGGCGGCATCTCGCTGCGTCCGGGCGACGGCGTGATCCACAGCTGGCTCAACCGCATGCTGCTGCCGGACACCGTCGGTACCGGCGGCGACTCGCACACCCGTTTCCCGGTGGGCATTTCGTTCCCGGCCGGTTCGGGCCTGGTCGCCTTCGCCGCTGCCACCGGCGTCATGCCGCTGGACATGCCGGAGTCGGTGCTGGTGCGCTTCAAGGGCAAGATGCAGCCGGGCGTGACCCTGCGTGACCTGGTCAACGCAATCCCGCTGTACGCGATCAAGTCGGGCCTGCTGACCGTGGCCAAGGCTGGCAAGAAGAACATCTTCTCCGGCCGCATCCTGGAAATCGAAGGCCTGCCGGAACTGAAGGTCGAACAGGCCTTCGAACTGTCCGATGCCTCGGCCGAGCGTTCGGCGGCCGGCTGCTCGGTGCGCCTGAACAAGGAGCCGATCATCGAGTACCTGACCAGCAACATCACGCTGCTGAAGTGGATGATTGCCGAGGGTTACCAGGATCCGCGCTCGCTGCAGCGCCGTATCGAGAAGATGGAAGCGTGGCTGGCCAACCCGGAGCTGCTGGAGCCGGATGCCGACGCCGAGTACGCTGCCGTCATCGAGATCGACCTGGCCGACATCCACGAGCCGATCGTGGCCTGCCCGAACGACCCGGACGACGTGAAGACCCTGTCCGAAGTCGCTGGCGCCAAGATCGACGAAGTGTTCATCGGTTCGTGCATGACCAACATCGGTCACTTCCGTGCGGCTGCGAAGCTGCTGGAAGGCAAGCGTGACCTGCCGACCCGCCTGTGGGTGGCCCCGCCGACCAAGATGGATGCGTCCGAGCTGACCAAGGAAGGCGTGTACGGCACCTTCGGCGCGACCGGCGCACGCATGGAAATGCCGGGCTGCTCGCTGTGCATGGGCAACCAGGCGCAGATCCGCGAAGGCTCCACCGCGATGTCGACCTCGACCCGCAACTTCCCGAACCGCCTGGGCCGCAACACCAACGTGTACCTGGGTTCGGCCGAGCTGGCCGCGATCTGCTCGCGTCTGGGCCGCATCCCGACCAAGGAAGAGTACATGGCCGATATCGGTGTGATCGCCGCCAGCGGCAGCGAGATCTACCGCTACATGAACTTCGACCAGATCGAGGAATATCAGGACGTGGCCAACACGGTCGCTGCCTGATCCTGCTGATCGGTTGATGATGTAAACGAAGAACCCCCGGTGAAAGCCGGGGGTTTTTTGTGGGCACCTGCGGCGCCGGCTGCGGGTTAGACTTCGACGCGGCTTTTTCAGGAAGACATGGATGTTGGCGGATCGACGACGCTGGGTAGCGCTGGGAGCAATGATGGCGGGCTGGGCCATGGCACCGGCTGCAATCGCGCAGCAGGATGTGCGGGCCGATGAAGAGTCTGCCGATACGCGGATGAGCGCTGACGAACGCAGGGTGTTCCTGCTGCAGGAACAGTTCTTGGAGATCGCCCGGGCCAACGCGTCAAGGTCTGAGACTGCCGAAAAGGTGGAAACCTACGCCTCGGTCGATACCGACTCGCAGCGGCAGCATCCCGTGCAGCTTGAGAACCATCAGCCACCCGAGCGCGGAGTTGGTGCGGCCACGCTGCTGGTGGACGTAGACGAGCAGGGCCGCCCGTATGCTGTGGAGATCGCGCGCGGCAGTGGATCGGCGGCGCTGGATACGGCGGCCGTGGAGGCGGCGTATCGATGGAGCTACAACGCCGCCAGCAGGGATGGCGTGCCGGTGCGCGGAAAGGTGCGGATCACGGTGTCGGTACCGTAACTGCGACTGCGTGAAGTAGCGGTGCCGGGCATTGCCCGGCAGGCAGTTGAAGCGGAGAACCCACGGGCGCATTCCGAGGGTCATCTGCTACTGGATGGTCCAGTCGGCAGTGCCTTGAAGGCGCTTCCCGGCAAAGAGCACATTGCCCCGGCCACCGGAGACGTCCATCTCGAACCAGGGCAGCCCATCACGGTGCAGCGGACGCACATAGGCCCGCTTCCGTGCGCGGTCGAATTCGATGTAGTACCGGCGACGGACGTTCGCTGCATCGGGAGCAGACGGTCCCGACCAGCTGACGTTCACCTCGCCGGGATCCTCACGGCCCACCAGCATCAGCATGAAGAACACATCACCCTGCTTGGCTTGGAAGTAGAACAGATCACCACTGGCGGCGGCGGGTGCCAGTGGCAGTGACAGCAGTGTGGCCGCCAGCACGGCCTTCCATATCCCTGTGATCATGCGCAGCATTCCTTGTGCAATACGGCTATCAAAGCACAGATGCGGGCAGCCCGTTGAACCGAAGAACCCTGGTGAAAGCCGAAGTTTTTTGTTGCGTGATGGCCTGTAGAGCCGAGCCCATGCTCGGCTTGCCGGAGCGGGGCCCGAAAAGCAGCCGAGCATGGGCTCGGCTCTACAGCCGTCCCATCAGCTGCGGGACAGCGCCAGCAATCGCTCGGCAATGCGCTCCAGCGGCACCTGTTCTTCGGCCGCGCCCAGCTTGAAGGCTGCACCGGGCATGCCCCAGACCACGCTGGAGGCTTCGTCCTGCACCAGCGTCGGTGCGCCGGCCTGGCGCATTTCCAGCAGGCCGCGTGCGCCGTCATCGCCCATGCCGGTGAGGATGGCGCCGATGGCATTGCCGCCGGCGGCCTGCGCCACCGAACGGAACAGCACGTCCACCGCCGGCTTGTGGCGGTTCACCGCGGGGCCGTCATCCACACGGCAGCGCCAGCGCGCACCGTCGCGGATGATCCGCAGGTGCTTGCCGCCGGGCGGCAGGTACGCGTGGCCGGGCAGCACTGCTTCGCCATCGCTGGCTTCGCGTACGGCCATGGCCGAATGGCGGTCCAGACGCTCGGCGAAGGCGGTGCTGAAGCTGGCGGGCAGGTGCTGGGTCATCACCACGGCCGGACCGTCGGCGGGCATGCCTTCCAGCACCACGCGCAATGCTTCGGTACCGCCAGCCGACGAGCCGATGGCGATCAGGCGGTCGGTGGTGCGGAACTGCGTTGCTGCCGGGCGCGCGGCAGGGGCGGCATCCAGCGTGAGTTTCGGCGTGGCCACGCGTACCAGCGGGCGCACCCGGGAACGCGCAGCCATCTTCACCTTGGCGATGATTTCGTCGGCATAGCCTTGCAGGCCGCGGGCCACGTCGAGCTTGGGCTTGGACACGAAGTCCACCGCGCCCAGGCCCAGTGCCTGCAGGGTGGTATCGGCGCCGCGTTCGGTCAGCGAAGAGATCATCACCACCGGCAGCGGGTGCAGGCGCATCAGGTTTTCCAGGAACGCCAGGCCATCCATCCGTGGCATTTCCACGTCCAGGGTGATCACGTCCGGGGCCAGGCGCTTGATCTTCTCGCGGGCCAGCAGCGGGTCGGCGGCGGTGCCGACCACGTCGATGGCCGGATCGCTGGACAGGATCTCGGTAAGCATCTGCCGCACGACGGCGGAGTCGTCGACGATCAGGACCCGGCAGGGGGCGTTGCCGGTCAGGGTCATTCGAACAGCTCCACGCCACCGGTGACCGGGGCCTTGGACAGGCGTGCGCGCACGGCCGATTCGGTCGCGGCGACTTCGGCTTCGTGGGCGTGCGGCAGGCGCTGCACGACGACGCGGCCGGTATCGGCGAAGAACCAGATCTTGCGCGGATGGATGCCGCACAGGTCCTCGGCGAGGATCGGGATGTGTTCGGCCTGCAGGTACTGGCGCACGAACTCGGCGTTGCGCGTGCCTACCGGATTGCTGGTGAAGCCCTTCAGCACGTTGGCGCCGCCGAACACCTTCGCCTCGATGCGCTTGCGGTGGGCGCCGCGCTTGAGCATGTCGTTGATCAGCAGTTCCATCGCATAGCTGCCATAGCGCGCGGGCGCGCCGTCGCCGGCGTTGCCTTCGGGCAGCAGGAAGTGGTTCATGCCACCGATCTTCAGCACCGGGTCGCGCAGGCACGCGGCCACGCAGGAGCCCAGCGTAGTGGTCAGCGCAGTGGTGTCATCCACCACCAGGTACTGGGTCGGCAGCAGCTTGGCGGCGATGGTCTTGAAGCGTGCGTCCTGGTAGCGCATCACATCGTCGGTACGCAGTGATGCGTTCATGCGCCGGCCTTTGCTGCACGACGGTACAGGGTGCGCCCGCAGGGCTGGATCAGATCGGCAGCGTGCAGGTAGTTCTCCGAGTGGCCAGTGTAGAGCAGGCCGTCGTCGGCCAGGTGATTGACCAGGCGGCCAAGAATCGCGCGCTGGGTCGGCTTGTCGAAGTAGATCATCACGTTGCGGCAGAACAGCGCATCGAATGGGCCGCCGACGTCGTATCGCGGTGCCAGCAGGTTCAACGGGCGGAATTCGATCAGCTCGCGCAGCGCCGGCAGCACGCGACACTGGCCTTCGTTGGGACCACTGCCACGCTGGAAATAGCGGCGACGCAGGTCCGGGTCGAGGCCGGCGACACGGTCGATGTTGTAGACGCCGCGGCCGGCGGTGGCCAGCACCTGGGTGTCAACGTCGGTGGCGACGATGCGCACCGGCGGCTTCAGGGTGCCGAACGCTTCGCAGGCGGTGATCGCCATCGAGTAGGGTTCTTCGCCGGTGGAGGCGGCGCACGACCACAACAGCAGCGGACCGCGCCCGTTGCGCTGCTGCAGCTCTTCGCGCAGCTTGTCGAAATGGTGCGGCTCGCGGAAGAACGCAGTGAGGTTGGTGGTCAGCGCATTGGTGAATGCCTGCCACTCGTCACCATCACCCTGTTCCAGGTGGTCCAGGTACTGCTGGAAGCTGCGCATGCCCAGCGTGCGCAGCCGGCGTGACAGGCGTCCGTACACCATGTCGCGCTTGGCCGGGGCGAGGGCGATGCCCACGCGCTGGTAGATCAGGTCGCAGACGCGGCGGAAATCACGGTCGGCGAATTCGAATTCGCGCGTACCGCTGACGATGGGGGTAGGGCTCTGCACGGGTGACGTGTCCATCGGCGGGGCGGCGGCCGGAGCCGCCGCGAGGATCAGAATTCCTGCCAGTCGCCGTCGTTGGAGACGACGGTGCTGGAGTGGGTACGGCGGATCGGTGCGGGCGTCGACAACGGTCGCGAAGGCGCAGGGCTGGCAGCCTTCGGCGCGACCTTGGCGGTCACCGCCTTCACTGCGACAGCGACCTGGTTGTCGAGGCGGAAGATCGCCACGGCGTCGGCCAGCTGTGCGGCCTGGTCTTCCATCGCCCGTGCCGCAGCGGTGGCTTCTTCCACCAGCGCGGCGTTCTGCTGGGTGGTTTCGTCCATCTGCACCACGGTCTGGTTGACCTGCTCGATGCCGGCCGACTGTTCCTGCGAGGCGGCGGAGATCTCGGCCATGATGTCGGTCACACGCTGCACCGACGCGACGATCTCGCCCATGGTGCTGCCGGCCTGGTGGACCAGGCTGGAACCTTCGGCGACCTTGCCGACCGAGTCGTCGATCAGCCCCTTGATCTCCTTGGCGGCGGCGGCCGAGCGTTGGGCGAGGGTACGCACTTCGCTGGCGACCACGGCAAAGCCACGGCCCTGTTCGCCGGCACGAGCCGCTTCCACTGCGGCATTGAGCGCCAGGATGTTGGTCTGGAAGGCGATGCCATCGATGACCGAGATGATCTCGGCGATCTTCTTCGAGGAGGCTTCGATGGCCGACATGGTGGTGACCACCTGGCCGACCACGCTGCCGCCCTGCGAGGCCACGCCATGCGCGCCGATGGCGAGCTGGTTGGCCTGGCGCGCGTGTTCGGCGTTCTGGCGCACGGTAGAGGTCAGTTCCTCCATCGAGGCGGCGGTTTCTTCCAGATTGGCGGCCTGCTGCTCGGTACGGCGCGACAGGTCGCTGTTGCCCGACGCGATTTCGCCGGCCGACAGGGTGATGCTGGAGGCACTGGCCTGGATCTGGCCGACGATCTGGGTCAGCTGGCTGACCGTGGCGTTTGCATCGTCGCGCATGCGGGCGAACACGCCCTGGTAGTCACCGTGCATGCGTGCCGTCAGGTCGCCGTCGGCAATGGACGACAGCAGCTGCGAGAGCTTGCCTAGGTTGTCATCGCTGACTGCCATCATGGCATTGAGGTTTTCCAGCATGGTGCGGAAATCGTGATCGAAGCGCTGTGCATCGCCGCGCTGGCTGAAGTCGCCCGCGGCGGCGGCACTGGCCAGCTGCTTGATCTCGGCGTTGATGCGACCGAGGTTGGCCTTGACCGTGTCGACGGTGGTGGTCATCGCCGCCTTTTCGCCCGGATAGCGCGCGATGTCGCTGCTGAGGTCGCCCACGGCGTACTGCTGCACGACGTTCAGTACATCGTGCAGGGTCTGCACGTGGCTGCCGACGAGGACGTTGGTTTCCTGCACCATCAGTCCGTATTCGCCGGGGAAGCTGCTGGCGTCGATGCGGTAGCTGAGTTCACCGCCATCGTGGCGGCGCGCCATCTCGCGCTGGCCACTGATGACCGCGTGCAGCTGCTGCTGCATGCGCGACATTGCCTCCAGCAGGCGACCGGTTTCATCATGCGGCTGCGGGCCGATGTGGCTGTCCAGCTTGCCGCCGGCAATGCCTTCGGCCACGGCGGTGGCCTGCTTCAGCGGGCGAGCGATGCGGTTGCCGATGACCCAGCTCAATGCGAGCACGATCAGCACCAGCACGCCACCGGCCAGGGTCATGATGGCGGTGAAGACCAGTGCCTGCTGCTGCACGTCATCCATGTACACGCCGCTGCTGACCACCCAGTTCCAGGGCTTGAACAGGCCGGCGTAGGCGACCTTTTCGACTTCCCCCTTCTCGCCGGGCTTGGCCCATCGATAAGCGACGAAACCGCCGCCGGCCTTGGCCGCTTCGATCTGGTCGTAGTAGATGCGGATGCCATCGCCGGTACGGAAATCCTTCATGTCCTTGCCCACCAGATCCTTGCGGAACGGGTGCATGAGCACGTGATAGCCGGTGTCGTAGATGTTGTAGTAATAGGTATCGTTATGCGCGCGCATGACTTCCAGCGCCTGCAGCGCGGCGGCCTTGGCAGCTTCTTCGCTGAGCTCGCCGGTTCCGGCCAGGCGATGGTAGTGGTCGAGGATGCCGTAGCTCAGTTCGACCTGGGTCTTCAGCGAAGACTTGCGGGTATCGGTCAGGTCCAGGTACTGCATGCGGGCAGCGATCACCGAGAGCGCGATCACGCCGAGTGCGATCAGCAGCGTGAGCAGATTGAGCTTGCGTCGGACGGAGAGATTGCTGAAGTAGTGTTGCCAGCGATGCAGGAGATTCATCGAGCAGTACCCGGGTGGTGGTGGGTGGAGGCGCCGGTGCTGATCGGGAGCAGCGGTGACATGACCGTTATCGGCCGCGGGGGCGGGGGATTGAGGTGGGCTGTTCGAACGTATTCAGGTTTGCTTGCAGCGGCGGCTGCGGCGCTGCCTGCGGCAGGCTTTGAAGCAACAGCAACAGCAACAGCAACAGCAACAGCGCTCATGACTCTGTGTTGATACGTGCTGGTATGGGTCGGGGCGGCCAGGCGGGACACGCCGTAAACCCATCCATGGGGGCTCGATGGCGCCATCCATGGCGCCAACGGTCCCGCCTGACCGCCCCGACCCATCCCTTCGGGTTTCACTGGCTCGGACGGCAAGAGCGTTGGTGTCATCGGGTGGAAAGAGGGGTCAGATCCGTTTTCCTGCGGAAAACGGATCTGACCCCGGAAGCGCTGCAGCTGTGGCTTTGCTCTTTGCTTTTCTTTCTTCAATCCGGGGTGGATGCGCACGGAAAGTGTCCGTGGCCGGGAGGGTGGGTTGCGCAGGGGTGTCCGCGGCATGGATGCCGCGGCCAAGCCCCCAGGGATGGGTTCACGGCGTCCCCTGCGCGCCCCCCCCTCCCGGCCCAAGCGAAGGAAATCCGCCGCTCTCCACGACCACCCCGAGGGGCTTCGCCGTTGGCTGGATAATCAGATACTCCGTAAACGAAAACGCCCCGGCGCAGGGCCAAGGCGTCTTCGTACATCAGGTCGGGCAGGAATCAGAATTCCTGCCAGTCTCCGTCGGCCAGTTCGGTCACTGCCGGGCGACCGCCGCTGACGCGCCGGGCCGGCGGTGCCATCGGCGCTGGTGCTGCCGGTGCAGCAGCACGCGGTGCCGGCGTGCGGGCGGCGACCACGGCTTCGGCTTCGTCGACCACGAAGATCGAGACCGCCTCGCTGAGGTGGCCCGCCTGTTCTTCCATCGCACGTGCGGCGGCGGTGGCTTCTTCCACCAGCGCGGCGTTCTGCTGGGTGGTTTCGTCCATCTGCACCACGGTCTGGTTGACCTGTTCGATGCCGGCGCTCTGCTCCTGCGAGGCAGCAGAGATCTCGGACATGATGTCGGTCACGCGCTGCACCGAGGCGACGATCTCGCCCATGGTGGCGCCGGCCTTGTGCACCAGCGCCGAGCCGTCGTTGACCTTGCCGACCGAGTCGTCGATCAGGCCCTTGATTTCCTTGGCGGCGGCAGCCGAGCGCTGGGCGAGGGTACGCACTTCGCTGGCGACCACGGCGAAACCGCGGCCCTGTTCGCCGGCACGGGCCGCTTCCACCGCGGCGTTCAGCGCCAGGATGTTGGTCTGGAAGGCAATGCCGTCGATGACCGAGATGATTTCCGCGATCTTCTTCGACGAGGCCTGGATGGCCGACATGGTGGTGACCACCTGGCCGACCACTTCGCCACCCTGCGACGCCACGCCGTGCGCGCCGATGGCGAGCTGGTTGGCCTGGCGTGCGTGCTCGGCGTTCTGGCGAACGGTGGAAGTCAGCTCCTCCATCGAGGCGGCGGTTTCCTCCAGGTTCGCGGCCTGCTGTTCGGTACGGCGCGACAGGTCACTGTTGCCGGAGGCGATTTCGCCGGCGGCCGAGCTGATCGCACGGCTGGACTGCTTGATGCGGGTGACGATCTCGCTCAGCTGTGCGGCCGTGGCGTTGGCATCATCACGCATGCGGGCGAACACGCCCTGGTAGTCGCCGTGCATGCGCACGGTCAGGTCACCCTGCGACAGTGCGGCGAGCAGGCCGGAGATCTGTTCGATGCTGCCCGAGTTGGCATCCAGCAGGCCGTTGATCTGCTGGGCCAGCTGCAGGAAGAAGCCTTCCTTGTCGTTGGCATCGATGCGGCCGGACAGGTCGCCGGCAGCGGCCTGGGCGATCACCCGTGCCACTTCCGCCTCGACCTGCGCTTCCTGGGTGCGGTCGCGCCATTCCACCACGTAGCCGACGGTGTCGCCGTCTTCGTTGCGGATGGTCGACACGACCTGGGCGAACTGGGCATCGCCGTACTGCATCGGGCGGCGGGCAACGCCATGCTGCTTGAGGTTGGCCAGCAGGGTGTTGTCCATCTCGCCGCGGTGTTCAAGCACGGTGACCGGCTTGCCGACCAGCGAGGCGTGGACGTCGAAGTCGGGCAGGTCGCGGCGCAACTCGTCCTGGTACTGGGCCAGGGTCTGCTGCAGGGCGCGGTTGCTGTAGACGATGGTGTTGTTGGGGTCGGTCAGGTAGACGCCGGTCGAGCTGTAATCCAGCGCGGTGCGGATGCGCAGGTTCTCGCGGGCGATGGCCTGGTCGGTTTCGGTGCGCTCGCGCAGGTCGCGCTGCATGCGCTGCATGGCCTGCATCAGTTCGCCCACTTCGTCCTGGCGGCTGACATCGATGTGACCATCGAGCTTGCCACCGGCGACGTCGTTGGCCACCGAGACGGCGCCACGTACGCTGCCGACCAGGGCACGGGCGAACAGCCACACCAGCACCAGGCCGAGCGCGGCGCCGCCGAGCAGGGCGATGACGGTCAGCACGGCCGAGGCGGAGTAGGTGGAGGCGGCTTCGTCGCGCGAGGCGCGGGCGAGGCGGTTGTCTTCGGCGATCAGCGCTTCAAGCGCGGCGCCGGCCTTGCGGTGTTTGGTGCGGGTCTCGCCGACGAAGGTGTCGATCGCATCGTCGGGCAGGTCCAGCTCCAGCATTTCGGTGACGCTGTCATATGAGGCCAGCGCGTCCTTCCAGTCCTTGGCGAAGGTGTCGAACAGCTTCTTCTGCTGTGCGTTGTCGACCAGCTTCGGATAGTCCTTGATCGACTTGTCCATGCTGGTGCGCAGTTCGACGGCCTGCTTGCGGGCGTCGGCCTTGACGTCGTCGCTGGCGCGGATCAGCTGCTGGTAGGCGCTGTTGCGGTACTCGCCGAGCATGCCACGCATCTCGCCGGCCATGCGGATGCTCTCCATGCGTGAACCAGCCAGTTCGGTGGTCACGTTGTTCAGCGAATGCAGGCCACGGTAGGCGACGATGCCCTGCAGCAGCATCACCAGCAAGAGGACACCGAAGGTCAGCATGAGCTTCGGCATCAGTTTCAGGTTGTTGATCCACGGCATGGGCGTTGCGATCTCCTAAGGCAGACGCGGCCGGGCGCGGGGCCCGGTTGCAACAGCCACGCCGGCACGCTGGCCGGCGCGGTCTGACGGACAGCGGATTACTTGATGTTGGCCAGCTTCAGGCTGGACGGCGAGCTGACTTCGATTTCCGCGCGCGAGGCGTCGCGCTGGATCTTGCCGATCACGCACACGGTCTTGCCTTCCAGGGTTTCCAGCGGGAAGGAGAACTTGCCGCGGTTCTCGCCGGCGATGCGTGCCGAGAAGGTGTGGCGCGGGAAGGCGCCGCCCATGTACAGGAAGGTCGGCTGGCCTTCGGAACCTTCTGCGAAGCGGGCCTTTTCGACCTTGCCGCAGACCATGCCGTCCTTGCCGACGGCGCGCGGTGCCATCTCCGGCGGAATCATCTCGGCCGACTGCGCGAAGGCGGAGGAAGCGGTGGTGGCCAGGACGGCAGCCGAAACGAACGCAAGCAGGGACTTCATCGGGGTGATTCTCCGGGGATGGTGATGGTGGATCCGGCCTTGGCGCGCTCCTGCGCGACCGGCTTCTGTCCCCCTATCGGCGTGGATGAGGGGAACTGAAGGGCTGCGTAACAGAAACGTGAAAAAGGTCCGTTTGCTCAGGCGGCAGCGTCTTCGACGACGTTGGTCTGGCCCATGTCGGCGCTGTCCAGCAGGGTTTCGATGTCCAGCAGGATCAGCATGCGATCGTCGTGGGTGCCGATGCCGGAGATGAAGCGGGTGTCGACGGCGGCGCCGAATTCCGGGGTCGGGCGGATCTGCTCGGCCGACAGCGGGATCACGTCGGAGACGCTGTCGACCACGATGCCGACCACGCGGTCTTCCACGTTGAGCACGATCATCACGGTGAAGGCGTCGTAGCGGGCGTCTTCCAGGCGCAGCTTCAGGCGCAGGTCGATCACTGGCACGATGGTGCCGCGCAGGTTGATGACACCCTTGATGTAATCCGGCGCGTCGGGGACGCGGGTGACGGCGTCGTAGCCGCGGATTTCCTGCACCTTGAGGATGTCCACGCCGTAGTGCTCGGCGCCGAGGGTGAAGCTGAGGAATTCGCCATCGGCGCCGGCGGCGGAGCTGTTCTTGTCGTTCATCGAGGGGTCCTGGTTCTGCCGGAAGTGCCGGTGTCAGGCTCGATATCGGCCCCTGGGTGGGGGACTTTAGGCATCTGGTAGTGCCGGCCGCTGGCCGGCAGCTCCTGCATCCACGCATGGCGTGGATCTACCGGGGAGGCATGCATCCACGCATGGCGTGGATCTACTGGCACCGGTATCCACGCGGTTTCGAGGTTGCCGGCCAGCGGCCGGCACTACCCGCCGTGGGGATGTCAGAGCTCGCCGTTGCGGCGTGCCTTGCGCTGGCGGTCGATGCGGAAGATGTAGCGCTGGATGGCGCTGTCGCCGCCGCGCGGCAGGTCGTCAAAGCGCATGCCGACGCGCTTGACCTCGGTGCCGTTGGGCAGGCGTTGCGGCAGCAGGTTGCAGACCACCAGTTCGATCTGCAGGTCTGGGCCATCGGGCATCGACAGCTGCGCGCGGTAGCGCTGTTGCAGGCCGAAGATCGCGCAATCTACGGGCACGGTCACCGCCAGGCCGCCGCCACTGATGTCCACCACCCGCATCGACAGCGCTTCGGCCTGGGCCTCGCCCGGCGGCAGCAGCAGGTGCGGTGAATCGGTGATGGGGGTCTCCAGCCGGTACAGTTCGCGTCGCTGCAGATGCACCAGCTCCTCGGGGAACGGTGCCCGGAAGGCGACGTGGCCTTCGTTGTCCACGCGTTGCAGTTCGTGCAGGCGGAAACGCACCATCACTCGTTCCAGCTGGGCGAAGCAGAGCAGGTGGTCGGCCTGTTCTGCGGCGCGGTTGGAGGCTTCCTGCGGGCTGCCATCGAGCAGCAGCACGTCATCGTCCTCGTCCAGGTCCAACAGGGCGGTGGGGAAGGAGCGATCGCGGCCGTCGATATGGGCGTTGATCAGTGATCGCTGCTCGATCAGTGAGCGCAGCAGCTGCCGCACCTGGCGGGGGTTGCGGACCAGAAAGCGATCGTCCGCGGCATCGGCCGCATGGACTTCGGGCAGTGCAGTGTCGTGGCCGTCGGACATGGAATCTGTGGTCAGGGGCGGGCGCCGACGCGTGTGGGCGCGTGGCTCGAAAGAGGTATCGGCTGCGTTGCGGATTTATGTAGCACCGAACGCACTCGGTTGCTCCGTTGTGCCATGCCCGCGGCGGTCGGGCAAGCGTAACGCCCGGGCCGGGCACGGCCCGGCGCTGCCTTTCCGCTGACGGGGTGGCGCGCGGCCACCCCGATGCTGCGATCAGAACTCCTGCCAGTCGCCGTCGCCGGCCAGGGCCGGCTGCGCAACGGGCTTGCGCACGCGCGCAGGTGCGGCGATGGATGCGGGCGCCGCCTTGCGCGGAGCACTGCTGGCCACGGCCATGGCTGCGCGCGGTATCGCATTGCCCGCGCTCGGTGCGGCCAGGCGGAAGCGTGCGACGGCCTCGCCCAGCTGTGCGGCCTGGTCTTCCATCGCTCGCGCTGCGGCGGTGGCTTCTTCCACCAGCGCGGCGTTCTGCTGGGTGGTTTCGTCCATCTGCACCACGGTCTGGTTGACCTGCTCGATGCCGGCCGACTGTTCCTGCGAGGCGGCGGAGATCTCGGCCATGATGTCGGTCACGCGCTGCACCGACGCGACGATCTCGCCCATGGTGCTGCCGGCCTGGTGGACCAGGCTGGAACCCTCGGCGACCTTGCCGACCGATTCGTCGATCAGCCCCTTGATCTCCTTGGCGGCGGCGGCCGAGCGCTGGGCGAGGGTACGCACTTCGCTGGCGACCACGGCAAAGCCACGGCCCTGTTCGCCGGCACGGGCCGCTTCCACTGCGGCATTCAGCGCCAGGATGTTGGTCTGGAAGGCGATGCCATCGATGACCGAGATGATCTCGGCGATCTTCTTCGAGGAGGCTTCGATGGCCGACATGGTGGTGACCACCTGGCCGACCACTTCACCGCCCTGCGAGGCCACGCCGTGCGCACCGATGGCGAGCTGGTTGGCCTGGCGCGCATGTTCGGCGTTCTGGCGCACGGTGGAGGTCAGTTCCTCCATCGAGGCGGCGGTTTCTTCCAGATTGGCGGCCTGCTGTTCGGTACGGCGCGACAGGTCGCTGTTGCCCGAGGCGATTTCGCCCGAGGCCAGGGTGATGCTCGAGGTGCTGGCCTGGATCTGGCTGACGATCTGGGTCAACTGGGCGACGGTGGTGTTGGCATCGTCACGCATGCGGGCGAACACGCCGTGGAACTGGCCGTCCATGCGTGCGGTCAGGTCGCCCGCGGCGATGGACTGCAGCAGCTGCGACAGCTGGCCAAGATTGCCGTCGGCAACCTCCATCATGCTGTTGAGCTGCTCGATCATCACGCGGAAATCGTGATCGAAGCGCTGCGCATCGCCGCGCTGGCTGAAGTCGCCGGCGGCAGCGGACGATGCCAACTGCTGGATCTGCGTGTTGATGGCCAGCAGGCTGGCCTTGGCCGCATCCATCGATTCGTGCAGGATCGCGCGGCTGCCCGGCAACCGGCGCGCATCGGGGGCGAGGTTGCCGGTGGCGTACTGGTTGAGTACATCGATGGCATCACGGATCGCATCGAGGTGTTCGAAGATCACCGTGTTGATGCCGCCGGCGAGCTGGCCATAGACGCCCGGGAAGTCTTCCGGAATGCGGTGGCTGATATCGGGGCCGGCATGCATCTGTGCCATCAGTTGGGTCTGCTCGGAGAAGCGACGCAGCATCGCGGTCATCTCCGCGGTGGCCGCCAACATGCGACCCGCCTCATCCTTGCCGGTGGCCTGGGTAGTGACGCTGAGATCGCCGCGGGCGACGGCCTGGATGGCATGCACTGCCTTGCCCAGCGGGCCGACCACGGCGCGCGAGATGATCACGGCCAGGGTGGCGGCGACCACGACCAGCAGCACGATGGCGGCGATGATGGCCAGCATGCTGTTGCGGTGGGTCGCGTTGGCGTCGTCGATCTTGCCCTGCATCTGTGTTCCCAGCAGCGCACCCAGCGCCTTCAGGTCTTCGAAGGCTTTGCGGCGCAGGGGGCGCGACTGCTCATCGGAAATCTGCCGGGCCGCTTCGCCATCACCGGCGGTGGCCGCTTCGCGCAGCTTGGTATTGGCGGCGAAGTAGCCATCGACGTCGGCCTGCACGGCCTGGTACAGCGTGCGCTCCTTGTCGCCGGACGGCAGCTTGGCATAGGCCGCCAGCTGCTCGCGCACCACCGCAGCGGTGTCGTTCATGCGCTTGTTGTAGTCGGCGACCTTCTCCGGCTGGTCCAGCATGCTGATCTGGGCCAGTTCATAGGTGCGGAACTCACCCAGCTGCGAGCGCACTTCACCGAGGTACTGCACCGATGGAATGTCGTTGGTCGCCATCGAGGTCAGCTTGGCGTTGGCTTCGGACAGGCGGACCAGGGCGAACGCACCCAGCACGACGGTCATCAGGGTGGTCAGGGTGAATCCCACAGCCAGCTTGCGGGCGATGGGCAGATCGTGGAACCACTTCATGCAGGGTGCTCCAAGGTGGGCAGAATACCGGCGGCGGCGCCGCGGGCAAAAGGTCGTTGCAGGAGGGAACGGTGGTGCCGGGTGAAGGATCGGTGACTGCCGTCAACCCGAGATAGCGGCGCAGCTGCGCCGTACTTTATGGACCGATGTCACATTCGCTGGCGTAGGGGAAACCAACGGAAAGCAAGCAGTGGCGGGGCTTTCGCAGTGACGGCGTAGTTTCAGGCGAAACCATGCGCCCGATCGGGTTCGCGACGCAGGACGACGGAGTTCACAGTTGTGGACGCCGCTGCGTTGCGCGTGGGTACGATTGCTGCCTGCGCCCGCGCGCAAACGAAAACCGCCGCCCCGGAGGGCGGCGGTCAGGTACAACGTGTAGAGCAGTTCAGGCGGCCTGCGGCACCCGCAGCGAACGCACCAGGCCGCCGATGTCGACGATCAGGGCGACGCGGCCATCGCCGAGGATGGTGGCACCGGAGACCCCGCCGATGCGGCGGTAGTTGTTCTCGATGTTCTTCACCACGACCTGCTGCTGGCCGACCAGTTCGTCCACTTCCAGCGCGATCTTCTGGCCATCGCCTTCAACCACCACCACCAGCGATTCACTGCCGGGTGCACGCTGGCCATAGCCGTAGTACTCGCTCAGCGACAGGATCGGCAGGTATTCACCACGCACGCGCAGCACACGGCCTTCGCCGGCCATGCTGCGGATGTCGTCCGGCTGCGGTTGCAGTGCTTCAAGCACGTAGGCCAGCGGCAGGATCAGAGTTTCGCCGGCCACCGCCACGGTCATGCCGTCGAGGATGGCCAGGGTCAACGGCAACCGGATCAGCGTACGGGTGCCGGTGCCGAGGCCGCTTTCAATCTGCACCTCGCCACCCAGCGCCTGTATGTTGCGGCGGACCACGTCCATGCCCACGCCGCGGCCGGACAGATCGGTGACCGCATCGGCGGTGGAGAAGCCGGGCTGGAAGATCAGGTCCCAGACCTGCGAGTCGGTGGGGTTGTCCGGTACGGCCAGGCCGCGTTCCTGCGCCTTGGCCAGGATCTTCTCGCGGTTCAGGCCGCGGCCGTCGTCGCTGACTTCGATGACGATGTGACCGCCCTGGTGCGATGCCGCCAGGGTGATCGTGCCGGTCTCGTCCTTGCCGGCATCGCGACGCACGTCCGGCATTTCCAGGCCGTGGTCGATGGAATTGCGGACCAGATGCACCAGCGGATCGGCGATCTTCTCGATCAGGCCCTTGTCCAGCTCGGTGCCTTCGCCGATGGTGCGCAGGCGCACGTGCTTGCCCAGGCGGCCGGACAGGTCGCGGACCAGGCGCGGGAAACGGCGGAACACTGCGTCGACCGGCAGCATGCGCACGCCGATCACAGCCTCCTGCAGGTCACGGGTATTGCGTTCAAGCAGGTCCAGGCCGGCGAACAGGCTCTCGGCATGGACCGGGTCCAGCGCGTGCGAGACCTGCTTGAGCATGGCCTGGGTGATGACCAGTTCGCCGACCAGGTTGATCAGTGCATCGACCTTGTCGACGCTGACACGGATGGAGGTTTCCGCTTCCTGGTTGCCGCCGGCATTTGCAGCCGGTGCGGCAGCGGCGGGCGCAGGAGCAGCGACCGGCGCGGTGGCCGGTGCTTGGGTGGCCAGGCTTGGCGGTGCGGCCGGACGGATGTCCAGTTCGCAGTCGTCCAGCACCCAGGCGAAGGTATCTTCGATCTTGCTGCGCGGCACCTTGCCGACCAGGCCCAGGTCCCACGCAAGGTGGGCTTCGAGCGGGTCGAGCTGGGCGAAGCCGGGCAGGCGATCCATGCGCGCGGCCACCTGCAGCGAACCCAGGTGTTCCAGTTCGCGGATGATGCGCAACGGGTCGTTGCCACTCATGAACAGTGACGGCGCCGGGGTGAAGCCGATCTGCCAGGCTTCCGGCGTGTCGTCCACCTTGCTGGCGGCAGCGGGTGCAGCGGCGGCGGGTGCCTGGCCGGACAGCACCGCTTCCAGGCGCGCCTTCACCGCAGCAACCGCTGCAGGATCGGCGGGCTGGCCGTGCTCGGCCTCGCGCAACAGGGCGCGCAGTACGTCCACCGACGACAGCATCGCATCGACGGCGTTGCCTTCCAGTGCGCGCTTGCCGGCCCGCAGCTCATCGAGCAGCGTTTCCAGCACATGGGTCAGCCCGGCGATGGCATCGAAGCCGAACGTGCCTGCGCCACCCTTGATGGAGTGGGCGGCACGGAACACCGAGTTGATGATCTCCGGGTCCTGTTGTCCCGATTCCAGGGCCAGCAGGCCAGCCTCCATGGCGTCGAGGCCTTCGCGGCTCTCCTCGAAGAAGGTGGCGTGGAAGCGTTGCAGGTCCATGCTCATGGCAGTGGCGATCCGGAAGCGAAGAGGGGGAGCAGTGCGGGGCGATCAGCCCAGCACTTTCTGCACGGTGGCGACCAGCTGTTCGGGATTGAACGGCTTGACCAGCCAGCCGGTGGCACCGGCGGCCTTGCCTTCGGACTTCTTGTCCGCTGCCGACTCGGTGGTCAGCATCAGCATCGGCGTGAACTTGTAGTCCGGCAGCTGGCGCAGTTCGCGGATCAGCGCGATGCCGTCCATGTTCGGCATGTTGACGTCGGTGACCACCGCATTGAAGCGCTGGCCCTTGGCACGTCCGAGCGCGACCGCGCCGTCTTCAGCTTCTTCGACGGCAAAACCGGCCGAGGTGAGGGCGAAGGAAACCATCTGGCGCATCGACGCCGAATCGTCCACCACCAAGATACGTGCGCTCATGCAGCGTTCTCCACAGATTTCAGGTTGTCATGGGGTACGTCCAGGCCCAGGGCCTGGGTGACGCCCAACAGGCGTGCAGCGTCACGGAAGGTTGCAGTGCAACCGTGGAAGCCGGTGCCCAGGCCTGCCTCGCGGCGGGCCTGCACGAAGGCGCACAGCACCTGCATGCTGGCGGTGTGGATGCGGCCGACCTGGCTTGCATCCAGGGTCAGCTCGCCTGCTTCCGCCACCAAGGGCGAAAGGCGGTTCTTGAGCTCGGTGCTGCTCTCGATGCCGAGATCCTCACCCAGTTCGACAGTGCTCATCGTTGCTCCGGACAAACGGTTCCAGCATTCATAACGGCACCGTGGGGCGGTTCTTTAGGGGTATCGGCGCGGAACGCCGATTCATCCCAACAGCTGCGTGGCGTCGAGCAGGATCATCGGCCGCTGGCTGATGCGGGCCACGCCACGGAACAGTTCATTGGAGATCTGGCAGATGCGGGCGGTATCGGGCGGTTCGATCTGCGAGTCGGTCAGGTTGGCGACGTCCTCCACGGCCGACACACGCAGGCCCAGGGTCTCGCCGTTCTCTTCAAGCACGACAATGCGGGTCTGCGCGTCATCCTCGGCGGAGGCCGCACCAAGGTGCAGGCCGAGATCCATCACCGGCACCACCTGGCCACGCAGGTTCATGATGCCGAGCATTTCCGGGGCAGTGCCGCGCAATGGCAGCAACGGCACCGGCAGCACCACTTCCTGCACCTTCAGCAGTTCCAGCGCGTAGGCCTGGGCGCCACAGCGCAGCCGCAGCCAACGTGATGTGCGTTCGCCGGCGCGGCGGTTCTGTGGATGCGGGCTGCTGGCGGGCTGATGCGCCTGGGCCTGCAGCTCCTGCCAAGAGCCGGGGCGGTTGCCGGAGGGGGTGTCCACCGCGAGCCGTGGCGGCGGCGCGACGGCGGCGCGGGTCATCGACGGCATCGGTGCCGGCGCGGGACGCGCTGCGGCCTTTGCAACGGCCGGCGCAGCGAGGGCAGCAACCACATCGCCGTCGGCGGCGGCTTCGAAGGCGGCCTGCAATCCAGGGCTGTCGGTGTGCGCCAGGCTGTCGGCGGCGTCGGTTTCGTAGATCACTTCGTCCGGCAGGTCATCCCAGGTGGGTTCCGGCGCGGGCGGTGCGACAGGGGCAACGGCCACGGGCGCGGTTTCGTGGACGACCTCGGCCGGCAGGTCGTCCCAGGTGGGCTCGCGGTCAGCGTCGGCGGCAGGTGCGGCAGCGGCGTCGAAGGCGGCTTCCAGCGCCGCATCATCATTGGCCGGAGCGGTTGCGACGGTGTCGGTTTCGTAGATCACTTCGGCCGGCAGATCGTCCCAGGTCGGCTCGCGCCCGGTGTCGGCCGCAGGCGTGGCAGCCGCGTCGAATGCGGCTTCGAGCGAAACATCGTCGTTGGCCGGGGCCACTGCGACGGCGTCGGTTTCGTAGACCACTTCGGCCGGCAGATCGTCCCAGGTCGGCTCGCGCTCGCCGTCGGCTGCTGTGCTCGTCGGGCGTGGCGCGGCGTCAGCGGCGACCGGTGCGACGGCAATGTCGCCGAGCAGCTCGTCCAGATAGTCGTCCAGCATGCCGGTGGTGTTCATGCCGCCTGCTCCAGGGCACGTGCGTCCTCACCGAGGATCCAGTTCAACGCGCGTCGATAGGCCGCCAGGCCGCGTCCCGGGTAGTCGCCGATGCTCGGCAGGGTCAGGCCGGCCGCGTTGCTGATGCGGGTGTCGATCGGAATCGCGTCTTCCCAGACGCGGCTCGCGTGGCGGTCCTGCATGGCGCGCAGCGATTCATTGCCGGTGCGGGTGCGGCGGTCGAACAGCGTTGGCAGGATCGAGATCGGCAGCGGGCGGCGGCGCGAACGTTCGACCATTTCACCGGTGCGGACCATGCCATCCAGGCCGTGCAGGGCCAACGGCTCGGCCTGGGTGGGGATGATCAGGCGATCGGCCGCGGCCAGCGCGTTGATCATCAGCAGGCCCAGGGTCGGTGCGCAGTCCAGCAGGATGTAGTCGTGCTGGCCCTGGTGGCGGGCGAGCGCGTTCTGCAGGGCCAGGCCGAGGCCAGGCTGGTTGGCGCTGCGTCGTTCCAGCGTGGCCAGCGAGGCCTGTGCGCACACGTAATCGAGTCCGCCGATGTTGCTGGCATGGCTGAGCGTGGAGAGGTCGGCCGGCGGTGCGCCGAACAGCTCCAGCACGCCGGCCGGTGCCGGCTCGATCGGCACGCCGAAGGCGCGGGTCAGCGAGGCATGCGGATCGAGATCGATCAGCAGCACGCGGTGGCCGAGCGCGGCCAGGCCGCGACCGAGGGCGAGGGTGGTGGTGGTCTTGCCGACTCCGCCCTTCTGGTTGGCGACTGCCCAGATGCGCATCGGATTACTCCTTCATTGCCGGGGGAACGGCGGCGCCGACGCGGCTGCCAGCCGGCACCGGTGGCAACTGCACCGGTGCGATGGGGGAAGTGGGGGTGGTGGCCGGTGCGGTGGCGGCCTGTTCGCTGGCGCCGCGGGCAGCGCCGGTGGCGGCATTCAGGCGTTCGCCGAGCGGGTCCACCGAATGACTGGTGTCGGCCAGGATGATGACCATCACCCGCCGGTTGCGATTGCGGCCCTGTGCGCTGTCGTTGTCTTCGCGGGGGCGGAACTGGCCGTAGCCGACCATCGCCAGCCGCGATGGCTGCAGCCCCTGGTCAGCAAACAGATGCACCACGCTGGCCGCGCGCCCGGCCGACAGTTCCCAGTTGGACGGGAAGGTGGCAGTGGCAATCGGCACGTTGTCGGTGTGGCCTTCCACGCGCACGCTGTTGGGCACGTCGCGCAGCACACCGGCCAGGCTGGCCAGGGTGTCGCGCGCATGCACGTCCAGCGCCGCCGAGCCGGTCGGGAACAGGATGTCGCTGTTGATCTCCACTTCGATCCACAGCTCGGTACGGCGCACGCTGATCATGCCGCGGTCGATCAGTGGCGCCAGCGCGGCGGTCAGGCGGTCAGCGATGCTGTTGAGCTGGCGCTCGGCACGCGCGATCTGTTCCTGGTTGTGCACCGACACCGGCATGCGCATCTGCGAGGCCATCGCCGGCAGCAGGGTGGGGTCGTGCGAGGGCGCGGGAGCGGACGGCCCGATCTTGGTGCCGGACTTGATCACCGACGGGCTGTCCCAGCCGCCACCCTGCACCTGCTTGTTGCCCACCTGCACCGGATTGATGGTGCGCGGCGCACCACCGAAGGCATCGGTGAGGGCGTCGGCCATGATCCGGTACTTGCCCTCGTTGACCGAGGAGATCGCGTACATGACCACGAAGAAGGCGAGCAGCAGCGTCATCAGGTCGGCATAGGGGATGGCCCATGCCTCGTGATTGGCGTGCTCTTCGTGGTGCTTGCGGCGGGCCATGTCAGTGCAGGAAGCCGGAGAGGTTGGTTTCGATGTTGCGCGGGTTCTCGCCCTGGGCAATCGAGATCAGGCCTTCGATGACCATTTCGCGGTCGCGGCTGGAATGGGCGATGACGCCCTTCAGCTTGGCGGCGATGGGCAGGAACAGCAGGTTGGCCGAGGCGATGCCGTAGATGGTGGCGGTGAACGCGGCGGCGATGCCGTGGCCGAGCTTGCTCGGGTCGGCGAGGTTCTTCATCACCGCGATCAGGCCGAGCACGGCGCCGATGATGCCCAGCGTGGGCGCATAGATGCCCATGCTTTCAAACACCTTGGCGGCGGCCTGGTCCTGGTGCTCCTGGCTGCCCAGTTCGATCTCCAGCATGTGCCGGATCGATTCGGGTTCAACGCCGTCCACCAGCAGCTGCAGGCCCTTGCGCAGGAACGGGTCCTGCTGTGCTTCCACCTGCGATTCCAGGCCGAGCAGGCCCTGGCGGCGGGCGATGTTGCTCCACTCCACGATCTGCTGGATCAGTTCACGACGGTCGCTGTGCGGCGGCCGCACGACCCAGCGCACGATCTTGAAGGCGTGCTTGAACACCGCTGGCGAAGTGTGCAGCAGGATGGCGGCGATGGTGCCGACGATGACGATCACGAACGCCGCAGGCGACCACAACGACGCCAGGCCGGCGCCCTTGAGGATGCTGCCACCGACCAGCGAGGCCAGGGCGAGGAAAAGTCCAATGAGGCTGAGTCTATCCATGGGTCCGGTATCGGCTTGTATGAATGGGACTTGAGACACCGGGAGAATCTGCTGTAACGGAGTTCACAGTTTCTTGTGTCGCCAGGCCTGGCCCGGCGCTACGGTGCGCCGGGTTCAGCAACGAGGTCAGTCGTGTGGGCTGCGCAGCCCGTCCACGTCCAGGATCAGCGCCATGCGACCATCGCCGATCAAGGTTGCACCGGCATAACCACGCAGGCCGCGCAGGGCCTTGGGCAGTGGCTTGATGACCACTTCCTCACGCCCGCGCACCTGGTCCACCACCAACCCGAAGCGTGCCTCACCGGCCTGCAGCACGACGATGGTCAGCAGGGGCGAGGCGGCCGGCGTCACATCCAGCCATTGCCGCAGGTCCACCAGCGCCAGCGTGTGCGAGCGGCGGTCAAGCACGGCGCGACCGTCGAACCAGCCCAGCGAGGTGCGCGGCGCATGCAGCACTTCCATCACACGGGCCAGCGGCAGCGCGTAGACGTCTTCGCCAGCCTGCACCAGCAGGGTCGGCAGGATGGCCAGGGTCAGCGGTACGCGGATCATGAAGCGGCTGCCGCGGCCCAGTTCCGACTGGATCTGGATCTGCCCGCTCAGCTCACGGATGCGCGACTGCACCACGTCCATGCCGACGCCACGGCCGGAAATGTCGGTGACCTGCTGCTTGGTCGAGAAGCCTGGCAGGAACACCAGGTGCAGGCATTCCTCGCTGCTCAGGCGGGCGGCGGCTTCCGGATCGATCAGGCCCTTCTCGCGCGCCTTGGCGCGCAGTTTTTCCGGATCGATGCCGGCACCATCGTCCTGCACTTCGATGCTGACGTAGTCGCCTTCCTGCTGTGCCGACAGGCGCACGTGGCCCATCCGCGGCTTGCCCTGCGCTTCGCGCAGGTCAGGCATTTCCACGCCATGGTCGATGGCGTTGCGGACCAGGTGCACCAGCGGGTCGGCCAGCGCTTCGACCAGGTTGCGGTCGAGCTCGGTTTCGGCGCCGATCAGTTCCAGGTCCACTTCCTTCTTCAGCGAACGCGCAACGTCGCGCGCCACCTTCGGGAAGCGCGAGAACACCTTGCCGACCGGCTGCATGCGGGTGCGCATCACCGCCGACTGCAGGCGCGCGGTGGCGATATCCAGCGTGGACACGGCGCGGTCCAGTTCTTCATCGCGCAGGCGCGTGCGAAGCGTCTTCAACCGGTTTCGTGACAGCACCAGTTCGCCGATCAGGTTGACGATGGCATCCAGGCGCTTGGTGTCCACACGCACGGTGTGTTCGGCTTCGGCGACAGGCTTGTTGGGTGCGGGCTTGGCAGCGGGCGGGGCCGGCGAGGGCGCCGGTCGCGGTGCCGGTACGGGGGCAACCGCTGCGCTGGCGTTGCTGCCCGGGGCGGCGCCGCCATGCAGCTGGTCGAGCAGTGCCTCGAACTCGTCCTCGCTGATCATGTCGTCGGCCTTCTTCGCCGCCGCCACGGTTGTCGGCGCCTTGCCGCCATGCAGCTGGTCGAGCAGGGCCTCGAATTCGTCGTCGGTGATCAGGTCGCCACCGCCCGCACCCGGCGTCGCGGCCGCAGGCGCGGCAGCGCCGCCGCCATGCACGTCGAACTGGGCGACCAGTTCGGGCGGGGCAAAGCCCGGCTCGGTGCCCGAAGACACCGCGTCAAGCATCGACTGCAGGTAGTCCAGTGACTGCTGGGCGGCATCGAAGTGATGCGCCTGCAGGACGGCCTGGCCGGCGCGTGCGGCGCCCAGTGCTTCCTCGGCGGCGTGGCACAGCTCGACCATCGCGGTGATGCCGAGGAAACCTGCGCCGCCCTTCAGCGTGTGGTAGCCGCGGAACACCGCGTTGAGCTGTTCATTGTCCTGCGGTGCCTGTTCCAGCGACACCAGCTGTTCGCCGAGGCGATCCAGGATCTCCTGGGCCTCGATGATGAAATCGGCAGTGATGTCGTCGGCTACTGCGCCCATGGTTACAGCCCCAGATCCGACAACAGGTCGTCGGCGTCGTTCTGCGAGACCGCATGGCGGTCCAGTCCCTTCAGTGCCGGCCCAGCCAGTTCCGGATCGGTGCGATGCTGTTCCGGCGGCAGGCCGAGCGCGCCGAAGCCTTCGTGCACGCGGCGGACGATGCCCACCACGCGACGGATGATCTGCCCGGTCAGGTCCTGGTAGCTCTGGGTCAGGGCGATCTCGGTGAGGTTGTGGCGGATGCGGTCGAGCTGCACGTCCTGGCCCGGCTGCAGGCCGTCGGCGCGCAGCTGTTCGGTCAGGCTGCGGCACTCTTCGGCCAGGTCCAGGGTGCGGTGCGTGGCCTGTTCGGTCATCGCCACCACGTGGTCCAGGCGCGCGCAGGCATCGTCCAGCTCGCCGGCTTCATCGGGCACGGTCGGCAGTTCGCCCAGCGCCTGGCCCAGTTCGCGGGCCAGCCGCGAAAGGCCGCTCATCATCGGCTGGGTGCGCAGCGCCACCAGGCCGTCGATGCGCTGGCGCCACGCCGCCTCGTCGCCGGATTCCAGTGCATCCAGGGCTTCCTGCAGGCGCAGGGCGAGGGCGCTCTTGTCGACCGTGGTATCCATCAAGCGCTGGCCGCCAGGCGTTCGAAGATCTTGCCGAGCTTCTCTTCCAGCGTCTGTGCGGTGAACGGCTTGATGATGTAACCGTTCACGCCGTTCTGCGCCGCTTCGATGATCTGCTCGCGCTTGGCTTCGGCGGTCACCATCAGCACCGGCAGGGTCTTCAGCTTGGCATCGGCACGGATGGCCTTGAGCAGTTCGATGCCGGTCATCACCGGCATGTTCCAGTCGGTGACCACGAAGTCGAACGGCTGGCTCTGCAGCAGCGACAGCGCGGCATGCCCGTCCTCGGCTTCGGCGGTATTGGTGAAGCCCAGATCGCCCAGCAGGTTCTTGACGATACGACGCATGGTCGAAAAATCGTCGACGATCAGGATGCGCATGTTCTTGTTCAAAGCAGAGTTCCTTTGTTGATCAGCTCTCGAGGCCGGCGTCGGCCGCCTCGAAAATCTTCAGTCGGCCACGCAGGCGCAGGACCGCCTGGCCGTGGATCTGGCAGACCCGCGACTCGCTCACGCCGAGCACTGCGCCGATCTCTTTCAGGTTCAGTTCCTGCTCGTAGTAGAGCGACAGCACCAGCTGTTCGCGCTCGGGCAGGTGGCCGATGGCATTGCCCAGCTCGCGGCCGAATTCACCGCGCTCCAGCACCTGCTGTGGGGTCGGGCCGCCCTGGGCGACGGTGTCCAGCTCGCCCTGGTCTTCAATGCGCGACTCCAGGCTCAGTACCTGGCCGCGCGAGGCGTCCTCCATCAGGCGCAGGTACTCGGGCAGCGGCATCTCCATCGCGGCGGCCACTTCTGTGGCACTGGCGGCACGGCCGGTGCTCTGCTCCAGGCGGCGGATGGTGGCCGCAGCGTCACGGGCACGGCGGTGCACCGAACGCGGTACCCAGTCGCCACGACGGATCTCATCGATCATCGAACCGCGGATGCGGATCGAAGCGTAGGTCTCGAACGAGGCACCCTGGTCGGCGTCGTAGCTGCGCGAGGCTTCGATCAGGCCCATCATGCCGGCCTGGATCAGGTCGTCCACCTCAACGCTGGCCGGCAGGCGTGCGGCCAGATGGTGGGCGATGCGCCGCACCAGGTCCGAGTGCTGGGCGATGACCTCGTTGGCCGCCGTGCGCTGGACCTCTCTGTACTGGGCGGCGCCTTTCATGCGGCCACCCCGCGCTGCTTGATGATGCGTTCGAGGAAGAACTCGACGCCGCCGCGCGGCTCGGTCGGTGCCTGCCAGCGGGCGGTGCGGCGGGCGATCTCGGTGATCGCCAGTGCCGACGGGCTGGACGGATAGGCCTTCACCACCGGCTGCTGGCGCTGCACCGACAGGCGCAGCCAGTCGTCCTGCGGCACGCAGCCCAGGTAGTTCAGCGAGACATCGGCGAGGAACTTCTCGCAGACGCGGGTCAGCTTCTCGTACAGCACGCGGCCTTCGTTGGGGTCGCGCACCATGTTGGCCACCACCTGGATGCGGTCCACGCCACGTTCGCGCGACAGCACCTTGATCAGCGCATAGGCGTCGGTGATCGAGGCCGGTTCATCGCAGACCACCACCACGGTGTCCTGCGCGGCCTGGCAGAAGGTCAGCACGCCATCGGTGATGCCGGCGGCGGTGTCCACCACCATGATGTCCAGCTCGCGCTCCAGTTCGGAGAACACGTTGACCAGGCCCACATGCTCGGCCGGGGCCAGCTCGGCCATGTGCCGGCGGCCGGACGCAGCCGGTACCACCAGCACGCCGTTCGGGCCTTCGATGATCACGTCATCCAGGCTGCAGCGGCCAGCGACCAGGTCGGCCAGGGTGTTGGTGGGGCTCAGGCCCAGGATCACATCGATGTTGGCCAGGCCCAGGTCGGCGTCCAGCAACAGGGTGCGTTTGCCCATTCCCGCAAGCGCCACGGCCAGGTTGGCCGACACGTTGGTCTTGCCGACGCCGCCCTTGCCGCCGGTCACGGCAATCGTGCGCACAGGGCCGAGCGGCTCGCTGCGGGTCGCCGTCAGCGGGAAGGTGGTGGTCAGCTTGGCGTACTCACGCGACGGCATGGTTCAACTCCGGGTTGCAGGGCATATCGGCCGCGCGGCGCAAATCTTCAAGGCGAAGTACAAGATTGGCTGCACTGGCCCGGTGCAGGTCGTCCGGGACGTCCTGGCCATCGGTCACCCAGGTGATCGGCAGCTTGTGGTCCACCGCCACCGACAGGGCGTTGCCGAAGCGGCCGGTCTCGTCCAGCTTGCTCAGCACCAGGCCCTGCAGGTTGGCCGCGCCGAAGCGGCGGACCACCTCGTCCATGTCGCCGAAGCTGGTGTTGGCCGGCAGTACCAGCAGGGTGCGGACCTGGCGGGCAGCGCGCAGCCACTGCAGCTGGGCGGCCAGCGCACGGTCGCGCGGGCCCAGGCCGGCGGTGTCGATCAGCACCAGCTTGTAGTCCTTCAGGCGTTCCAGCAGCTGGTCCAGGTCGGTGCCGCTGTTGGCCTCGTGCACGGCGATGCCGAGCTGGCGGCCGTAGCCGTACAGCTGTTCGCGGGCGCCGATGCGCATCGTATCGGTGGTGACCAGGGCGACGTCGCGGGCGGCATGGGCTTCGGCGAAGCGCGAGGCCAGCTTGGCGATGGTGGTGGTCTTGCCGGCGCCGGTCGGGCCGACCAGGGCGATCACACCGCCTTCCTCCATCGGATCGACCGGGGCGATCGGCAGCTTGCGCGAGATCAGCCCCAGCATCAGGCCGCGGCCGCGATGCGCTTCGGTTTCCAGCGGGATCTGCATGGCCACGTCGCGGGCGATGCCGGCATCGAAGCCGTACTCGTCCATCAGGTCCAGTGCCGTAGCGCGCACCGGACTGCCGCGCAGGCGCTCGTCGGTGAAGCGGTTCATCTCGCGCTCGATCACCTGGCGCATGCCGGCCACTTCCTGGCGCAGGTGGCGGATCTCGGCGTCATCGGCGACCAGGGTCAGCGCAGGTGCTGGCGCCAGCGTCGGCATCGGTGCCGGTGCAGCCTCGGTCGGCTGCACGGCATCCTGCGCGTGTGAGGCTTGGTCTCCGGGTGCCGTGGTGGCCTGGAGGGCAACCGGCAACGGCGGCGGCGTCACTGCCGGCAGCTGCGCGCTGTCTTCCAGCGGCGGGTCGATCTGGAAGCGGGCGCGGTTCACCGGCGCGGCTGCCGCAGGCGAGGGCGCCACGATGGCGTCGGCAAACGGGGCGAAGATCTGTTCCGGCAGCGTCGATTCATTGACGGCGGCACGCGCCAGGGTGGCGGCGAAGCCGGTGCTGCCACGCGTCGGCACGATCTCGTCGGCGCTGTCCAGGGTGCGGCCGGTCGCGCCGACGGCGGCGCGGGCGAGGGCGGCAACGGCCGAGGTGGTGGCGGCGACCGGCTCCGGTGCCGGGGTGCTGCTGCGACGGCGGGTGACTGCGGCGATCACTGCGTCGGCGGCGCTACGCGGCTTCGGCGCGGGCGGCGGTGCCACGTCGCGGCGCGACGCTTCCAGGGCGCGCTGCACGGCGCTCTCATCGTAGTTGGCGGCGGCCACGATCTCGATGCCTTCCTCGATCCGGCGGTTGGACAGGATCACGGCATCAGGACCATGTTCCTTGCGCACCAGGTTCATGGCCGAGCGCATGTCGGCGGCGACGAATCGTTTGATTTTCATGCTGTGGTCACGGGACGAAGTCGGCGGAGTGGCGGTCGGAGAACGCGGATGGTCGGTGGTCTGCACGGTTCGGGTTCCCCTTGGAATCTGTCTGTTGCGGGTGTTTGAAAGTGGTGTCTGTTTTCTGGCGCGTTGCAGGGCGGCGTCAGCTGATCGTTCCGACCAGCTTCAGGCGCTTGTCCTCCGGCACCTCGCTGTAGGCCAGGACCGACAGCGACGGAACGCTGTGGCGGACCAGGCGGGCCAGCGCGGCTCGCACCGGGCCAGGTACCAGCACCACCGCGGGCTCGTTGCGGGCTTCCTGCTTGCTGACACATTCGGCCAGGCTCTGGTGCAGTCGCTCAGCGAGTCCGGGTTCCAGCGCGGCGCCGTTGCCCTGCGTGGACTCCTGCAAGACACGTTCCAATTGCGGGTTGAGGGTGAACACCGGCAGCTCCGCCGACATTCCGGCGATCTCCTGCACGATGAAGCGGCCCAGTGCGGTGCGCACGGCGGCGGTCAGCGTGGCCGGGTCTTGGCTGTGCGGGGCGTGTTCGACCAGTGCTTCGGCGATCTTGCGCAGCTGGCGGATCGGAATGCGCTCGACCAGCAGGTTCTGCAGCACGCGCACCACTGCCGACAGCGGCAGTGCCTTCGGCGTCAGATCTTCGACGAGCTTGGGCGCGCTCTTGGCCAGGTTGGCCAGCAGGTGCTGCACTTCCTCGTGGCCGAGCAGTTCCGGTGCGTGCTCGCGGATCAGGTGCGAAAGGTGGGTGGCCACCACCGTGGCCGGGTCGACCACGGTATAGCCCAGGGTTTCGGCCTGGGCGCGCTGGTGTGGCTGGATCCAGGTCGCGTCCAGTCCGAAGGCCGGGTCCTTGCCGGCGATGCCTTCCAGCGGACCGAGGGCACTGCCCGGGTCCAGCGCCAGTTCGCGGTCGGGATGGATCTCGGCAGTGGCCACCGGCACGCCATGCACCAGTACCCGGTAGCCGTTGGCCGGCAGTTCCAGGTTGTCGCGGATGTGGACCGAGGGAATCAGGAAGCCGACGTCCTGGGTCAGCTTGCGGCGCACGCCCTTGATGCGCGGCATCAGCTCGCCGCCCTGGTTGCTGTCCACCAGCGAAATCAATCGATAGCCCACTTCCAGGCCCAGTGGATCGACCGGGCGCAGCTCGTCCCAGCTCAGTTCCGCGGTGGGTGCAGGGGCGGCGGGGCGGCCCAGCGCGTTCAGGGCGTTGGCGTCGCCTGCAGCGGTGTCGGCCTGCGCCGGCACCAGGCCCTTGCGGTACACCTTCCAGGCGATGAAGCCGAGGATGGCCGCCAGCGTCAGGAAAGCGACGTTGGGCATGCCCGGCACCAGGCCGACCACGCCGAGGATGCCGGCGGTGATGGCCAGCGCACGGTACTGGCCAAACACCTGGCCGGTCATCGCCTGCGCCATGTCCTGCGAGCGCGAGGCACGGGTAACCAGCATCGCCACCGCGCTGGAGACCAGCAGCGCCGGCAGCTGCGCCACCAGGCCGTCACCGATCGACAGCAGGGTGTAGGTGGCGGCGGCATCGCCGAACGGCATGCCATGCTGCAGCACGCCCACGGCCAGGCCGCCCAGCATGTTGATGAACAGGATCAGGATGCCGGCGATCGCATCGCCGCGGATGAACTTGCTGGCACCGTCCATCGCGCCGTAGAAGTCGGCTTCCTCGCGTACTTCCTCGCGGCGCAGCTTGGCTTCCTCGCGCGTCAGCAAACCGGCGTTGAGGTCGGCGTCGATGGCCATCTGCTTGCCGGGCATGGCGTCGAGGATGAAGCGCGCGGTCACTTCCGAGACGCGGCCGGCGCCCTTGGTGATGACCACGAAATTGATGATGGTCAGGATCGCGAACACCACGATGCCGACGGCGTAGTTGCCGCCGATCACGAACTCGCCGAATGCGGCGATCACCTTGCCGGCCGCTTCGTGGCCGTTCTGGCCGTTGAGCAGGATCACGCGGGTGGAGGCCACGTTCAGCGCCAGCCGCAGCATGGTGGTGATCAGCAGCACGATCGGGAAGATGGTGAAGTCCAGCGGGCGCTTCACGTAGACCACCGCCAGCAGCACCATCAGCGAGATGGCGATGTTGAAGGTGAACAGTGCATCGAGCACCGGCGCGGCCAGCGGCACCACGACCATGGCCAGCAGCGCGAGCACGATCAGCGGCGCGCCAAGGCCCTGGCGGATCATTTCAAGCGCGCGGCGGGTATTGAAGCTGGATGCCTGGGCGCTCATGGACGGCCCCCGTTGCCGAACTCATCAACCTGGATGTGTGGCGTGGACGGCATCGGGCCGGTCCGCCAGCTGCGCAGCTGGTAGACGTAAGAGAGAACCTGGGCGACGGCTGAATACAGTCTCACGGGGATTTCCTTGCCGAGTTGGCCTTCCCGATACAAGGCGCGTGCCAAAGGCGGGGCAGAGACGATGGCGACCTTGTTGCCGTCGGCCACTTCACGGATGCGCAGGGCGGTTTCATCCACGCCCAGGGCGACCACGGTGGGGGCGTTCATGGCCCCGCCTTCGTATTTCAGGGCCACCGCGTAGTGGGTGGGGTTGACCACCACCACGTCGGCAGTGGGGACCGCCTCCATCATTCGGCGGTTGGCCATCTGCTGCTGCAGCTGGCGGATGCGGCCCTTCACTTCCGGGCTGCCTTCGCTTTCCTTCATCTCCCGGCGCAGCTCCTCGCGGGTCATCTTCAGCTTGCGCATCCAGTTCCAGCGCTGGTACGGCGCGTCGATGGCGGCCAGCACCAGCATCGCCCCGGCGGTGGCCAACAGCAGCCGCAGGGTGAAGCCCAGGCCGTCACCGATGGCCGTTTCCAACGGCTGGTGGATCAGCCCGCGCAGGGTGTTGAAGCTGGTCCAGACCACCATGCCGGCGGCGACGCCGACGAAGGCCACCCGCAGCAGCGACTTGATGAACTCGGCGATGGCTTCGGGGCCATACAGGCGCTTGAGCCCGCTCATCGGGTTCATGCGGTTGATGTCGGGCATCATCGCCTTGGCCGACCAGCGCAGGCCGCCCATCACCACCGGTGCAAGGAAACTGGCCAGCAGGCAGACCAGCACCAGCGGAGCGATCACCCACATCAGCTGCAGCAGCAGGTCGCCGAAGTGGCCGAACAGCGCCTTCGGGTGCTGGCGCAGGCTCTGCTCGGGGCTGAGCGCATGGCGCATCCAGGCGCTGGCGCCGCTGGCCATCGAGCCGCTCATGGCCATCACCGCGATCACCCCGGCGCCGAACACGGCGGCCGTGCCCAGTTCACGCGAGCGCGGCAGGTTGCCCTGTTCGCGGGCGTCGCGCAGGCGTTTTTCTGTCGGTTGTTCGGTTTTTTCGCCGGCGGATTCGTTCTCGGACATCACAGGCACTGCAGCAGGGGATGCCGGAGTGCGTGCAAGAATCGTTCCGTCACGGCGGCGCGGGGCATCCACGCATGGCGTGGATCTACCGGGTTTGGGTCCACGGGAAGGGCCATCCACGCATGGCGTGGATCTACTGGGGATTACGGGGGCTGGCCAGCTCCACCCGTGGCCGCGGCAGGTCGTGCAGCTGCATGAAGCGGGCCGCGTCCACCGGGCGGCCCAGCAGGAAGCCCTGCAGGTAGTCGCAGCCGAGGCGCTCCAGGTAGGCGCGCTGCGCGGCGGTTTCCACGCCCTCGGCCACGATGTCCATGTCCAGCGCATGGCCCAGCGCAACGATGGCCGACACGATCACCACGTCTTCGGCGCTGTGTTCCAGGTCGCGCACGAATGCGTGGTCGATCTTGATTTCGGTGGCCGGCAGGCGCTTGAGGTACAGCAGGCTGGAGTAGCCGGTGCCGAAATCATCGATCGAGATGCCCACGCCCAGGGCGGAGAAGCTCTGCAGCAGGCGCAGGCTGGTATCGGTATCGCGCATCACAGTGCTTTCGGTGATCTCCAGCACCAGGTTGCGCGGGGCGATCGCGTAGCGCTCGATCACCTCGCGCACGTCCTGCAGCAGGTGCGGCGAACTGAACTGCACCGGTGACAGGTTCACCGACATCGTCCAGCTTTCATGGCCGGCATCGTGCCAGTGGCGCAGCTGCTGGCAGGCCTGGTCCAGCGCCCAGCGGCCGATCTCGTTGATCGCGCCACTGCGCTCGGCCAGGCGGATGAAGCGGTCCGGCGGAATCAGGCCCTGTTCCGGGTGACGCCAGCGGATGAGTGCTTCGGCGCCAGCCACCTTCTGCGTAGCCACGCGGATCTTCGGCTGGTAGTGCAGGAACAGCTGCTCGCTGCCGATTGCCCGGCGCAGGTCGGCCAGCAGGCGGAACTGCTGCTCGGCGCTGTCGTTCATCCAGTCGGCAAACAGCACGAACGCGTTGCGGCCCGACTCCTTGGCCTGGTACATCGCTGCATCGGCGAAGGCCATCAGCTGGCGTTCGCTGGCGGCATGGTCGGGGCAGATCGCGATGCCGATGCTGGCGCTCACCTGCAGCTCGTGGTCCGGCAGCAGCGGGCCGCTGCCCACCGCCTGCAGGATGCGCCGGGCCAGGGTCGGCAGGTCCTCGTCCTGTTCGATGCGCACCACCAGCACGAATTCGTCGCCGCCCAGCCGTGCCAGCATGTCGTGCGGCCGCAGCAGCTGGCGGGTGCGTTCTGCCACGGCCACCAGCAGCGCATCGCCGGCCTGGTGGCCATAGGCATCGTTGACCTGCTTGAAGCCATCCAGATCCATGAACATCACCGCGAAGCGGCTGCCGCCCTGTTCGGCCTCGGCCAGGGCCTGCAGGATGCGCCGCTGCAGCAGCAGCCGGTTCGGCAGGCGGGTGAGCGGGTCGTGCAGCGCGGCCTGGGTCAGTTCCTGCTGGGCGTCGGTCAAGGAGGTGCTGAGCAGCGAGTTGCGCAGGCGCAACAGCTGCGCCTCCACCCGCTGGTCCAGCCAGGACACCACCAGCACCACCGCCAGGATCGCCACGGTCAGCACCACCACCAACATCGCCAGCCAGTTGTTCTGCAGGCCATCGCCCACCGCTGCGCCGCAGACGCTGCCCTCGGGGAAACGGGCGGCAGCCATGCCGGTGTAGTGCATGCCGACGATGGCCAGGCCAAGCAGGCCGGCGGCGGCCAGGCGGTCGCCGATGCGGGTGTGCTGCGCGCGCAGGCGGAAGGCCACGTACAAGGCAGTCCACGACGCGGCCACAGCGACCAGCAGCGACAGCAGCAGCCACACCGGCTGGTAGTCGATGCCTGGTTGCATGCGCATCGCGGCCATGCCCACGTAGTGCATGCTGGCGATGCCGCTGCCCATCAGCAGCGCACCGCCGGCCAGGCGAGGATGGGGCAGGGTGCGCAGCGATACCAGCCAGAGCGCGAACACCGACGAGCCGATTGCCAGTGCCAGCGACAGCAGGGTGATGGGCAGGTCGTAGCCCAAGGGAATGGGCAGGTCGAAGGCGAGCATGCCGATGAAGTGCATCGACCAGATGCCCAGCCCCATCGCAAAACCGCCGCCCAGGCGCCACCACCAGGTCGCGCCCTTGCCGGGCGCGGTGACGGTGCGCCCGGCCATCGCCAGTGCGGTGTAGGACGCCATCACTGCAACCAGCAGTGAGGTCGCCACCAGCCATGGGTTGTACGTGCCTACCAGCATTCGTCAGTCTCCCGGACCTGCCTGTCAACGGAAAAACTACGGTGGGGCATGCGCAAGGCGGGCGACCAGAGCCGCCGGTTGCAGCGTCCCCCCGGTCGCTGCGCATTCACTCTAACGCGGGCACCGGGGGGGACGGCAAGCAGCAGAACGTGGCGACCACGTCAGCGGGTCACCGCACCGGCCGCCTGGAAGGCAGCATCGAACAGGCGCTGCACCGGCGGCCCCATTTCGCCGACCAGCAGGGTCAGCAGGAACAGGCCCAGCAGCAGCGAGACCGGCAGGCCCAGCTGGATCGGATTCAACGCCGGCGCGGCGCGGGCCAGCACGCCGAAGGCCAGGTTGACCGCCAGCATCGCCACGGTCAGCGGGATGGCCAGGGTCAGCGCGCCACGCAGCACGGTCAGCAGGAAGGTCGGGGCGATGCTGAAGAACGCGTGCGGGTCGGGCAGGGGCGCGCCGATGGGCAGGGCGCGGTAGCTGTCCACCACCAGCGAGATCAGCGCCAGGTGGCCGTTGGCGGTGAAGAACAGCAGGCCGAACAGCAGATAGAACCACTGGCCGATGACACCGGAGGTGCCGCCGCGCAGCGGGTCGCTCATCTGCGCAAACGCCAGGCCGGTGCCCTGGGCGACCAGTTCGCCGGCCATGGCGCCAGCCTCGAACACCAGCCGCAGCATGAAACCGATGGCCACGCCGATCGCCAGCTCGCGGGCGATGGTCAGCACGGTAGCGGCGTCGAAACCGGTCCAGTCCGGTACCGGCGGCAGCAGCGGCGCCAACGCGATGGCCAGGGTACCGGCCAGCATCACCCGCACCCGGCCGGGCACCGCGCGGGTACCGATCATCGGCATTGCCATGGCCACTGCGCCGATGCGCAGCATGGTCCACAGCACGGTGCCGATCATGCCGAAGGCATTCAGGCCGTCGGCAGCCATCTGGGTGGCGGCGTCCATCTGCGTGCGCGTCCGTCTAGCCGATCAGGTGCGGGATGCGCTGGAACAGCAGCGTGGTGAATTCGACCAGATGGCCGATCAGCAGGCTGCCCAGTGCAAACAACACCGCTGTGAGGGCCGCGGCCTTGGCAACGAAGGCGATGGTCGGCTCGTTGAGCTGGGTCGCCGCCTGCACCACGCCCACCACCACGCCGACCACCAGTACGGTCAGCAGCAGCGGGCCGGCCACCCAGAGCACGGTAATCAGGCCACCACGCAGTTCGGTCAAGGCAAGTTCGGGGGACATCATGGTTCCATCGGTAGCGCCGGGCCAGGCCCGGCGGTGGTCAATGCGGCGGCCGGCACTGCCCGGCGTCGCCTCTGTAGAGCCGAGCCATGCTCGGCTGACCTTCGGATCAGGCCGGATTGAAGCTGGCCGCCAGCGTGCCGACGGTCAGCACCCAACCATCGACCAGCACGAACAGCAGGATCTTGAACGGCGCAGAGACCAGCATCGGCGACAGCATCATCATGCCCATCGACATCAGTACGCTGGCCACGACCAGATCGATGATCACGAACGGGATGAAGATCAGGAAGCCGATCTCGAAGGCGGTCTTCAGTTCGCTGGTGACGAACGACGCAACCAGTACCGGGAACGGAATCGCATCAGGGCTGGCGTAGGTGCCGTGACCGGCGATGCCGGCGAAGGTCATCAGGTCGGTCTCGCGGATCTGCGCCAGCATGAAGGCGCGCAGCGGCGTGGTGGTCAGCGTCCAGGCAGTCTGGAAGTCGATCTCGCCATTGAGGTACGGCGCCATGCCGGTGCTCCAGGCCTTGTCCCAGGTCGGCAGCATGATCATCGCGGTGAGGAACAGGGCCAGGCCCAGCAGGACCTGGTTGGACGGCGTCTGGCCGGTGCCCAGCGCCTGCCGCAGCAGGCCCAGCACGATGATGATGCGGGTGAAGGAGGTCAGCACCAGCAGCATCGACGGGATCAGGGTGATCGCCGTCATCAACAGCAGTGTCTGCAACGGCAGGCTGACCGGCGCACCGCCGATCTTGCCGACGTTGATGTCCGGCAGCGGCGTGGTCGGCGCGCCCGGGGCGGCGAACGCCAACGCAGGCAGCAGGCACAGGGCGATCAGGCTCAGCCACGGCAGCAGGGTGGCAAGACGGGAACGGGTCACACGCATGTCAGGGGTCCTTGCGCAGCCGCTGTTGCAGCAGCTGGGCGAAATTCGGCAGGTTCTTCAGGTCGGGTACGCGTACCGGCGCAGGCGGTGGCAGCGGTTCGGGCAGGGTGTGCAGGGCGTTGATGCCACCGGCGGTGACGCCCAACAGCAGTTGCTGGCCATTGACCTCGACCACCACCACGCGTTCCTTGGCGCCGACATTCAGGCTCGCCACCAGCTTCATGCCCTCGGCCGGGCGGAAGCCGCTGCCGGGCAGGCGCTTGAGCAGCCAGCCCAGGCCGATGACCAGGGCCAGCACTGCCAGCAGGGCCAGCACCGCACCGAACAGGCTCGGTGCGGCCGGCGCATGCTGGCCGATCTGCGGGGCCGTCTTGGCGACGGCCAGAGTGGTGGCGAGCAGGCTCAACGCAGTCTCCGGATCCGCTCGCTGGGGCTGACCACATCGGTCAGGCGCACGCCGAAGCGGTCGTTGATCACCACCACTTCGCCATGGGCGATCAGCGTGCCGTTGACGAACACGTCCAGCGATTCGCCGGCACCCCGTTCCAGCTCAACCACCGAACCCTGGTTGAGCTGCAGCAGGTTGCGGATCGGCAGGCGGGCGCGGCCGACTTCCAGCGACAGCGTCACCGGCACATCGAGGATCACGTCCAGGTTCAAATCCGGGCCGGTCGCTTCATCGGCCTGCAGGTTGCTGAACTGGGCCGGGGTCGGTTCGAGGGCGTCGATATCGTTCATTGCGGGTCTTCCTGGATGACGGGTACGCGCGGACGGGTGCCCGGCGGATGGGTAGCGGTGATCTTTACGGCGTTCATGCCGTTGGCGACGCCGAACTCACCGGTGAACACCGGGATGTTCTCCACGCACAGCGGCACCTGCGGGCTCAGGTCGATCGGCAGGATGTCGCCGACCTTCAGCCGGGTCAGGTCGCGCAGGGTCATGCGCTTGCTGGCCAGTACGCTGGACAGGGTGACTTCGGCCACGTTGAGCTGCTCGCGCAGGGTGCGGCCCCAGCTCTCGTCGCGGTCGTTGCGGTCGCTCTGGATGCCGGCGTCGAGCAGTTCGCGGATCGGCTCCAGCATCGAGTAGGGCAGGGTCACGTGGATGTCACCGCCACCGCCGTCGAGTTCGACATGCAGGCGGCACACCACCACGTACTCGCGCGGCGTCACGATGTTGGCGAAGTGCGGGTTGATCTCCGAGTTGATGTACTCGAATTCCACGTCCATCACCGGTGCCCACGCTTCACGCAGGTCGGCGAAGGTCTGCTTCAGCAGCAGGTGGATCACCCGCATTTCGGTTGCGGTGAATTCGCGACCTTCGATGCGCGTCGGATAGCGCCCGTCGCCACCGAAGAAGTTGTCGACGATGGCGAACACCAGGGTCGGTTCGAACACGATCAGGCCGGTGCCGCGCAGTGGCTTGAAGCGGATCAGGTTCAGGTTGGTCGGCACATACAGCGAGTGCATGTAGTCGTTGAACTTGATCAGCTCGATGCCGCGCACGGACAGTTCGGCCGAACGCCGGATCAGGTTGAACAGGCCGATCCGCCACAGGCGCGCAAAGCGCTCGTGGACCATTTCCAGGGTCGGCATGCGACCGCGGATGATGCGGTCCTGGCTGGCGAAATCGTAGGAGCGTGCTTCGCCACTGGGGGCGTCCGGCTCGGTTTCGACCGCGCCACTGTCCACGCCATGCAACAGGGCATCGATCTCATCCTGGGACAGCAGGTCATTCATCGGGGAGCCCTTACTGGGTCACGAAGCTGGTGAACAACAGGTCGTCGGCACCGTTGCTGCCGGTCTCGGCCTTCAGCACCTTCTGCACTTCGGCCAGCGAATCGGCCTGCAGCTTCTGCTTGCCGGCGATGTCGGCGATCTGCTGCGGGCTGACCTGCGAGAACAGCATCAGCAGGCGCGCGCGGATGGCCGGGGCATGGGTCTTGATCGCTTCCAGCGCGGCCGGATCGCGGGTCATCAGCTGCACTTCCACCTGCAGGTAGCGCGGGCCGTCGATCGAGCCGTTGAGGTTGACCACGAATGCCGGTTCCAGCGCGAAGTACTGGGCCGGGGCCGGAGTGGTGGTCTTCTTCGGCGCCTGCGCGGTCTTGTCTTCGTGCTTGGACTGGGTGAAGAACCAGACGCCGCCACCGGCGGCACCGGCGGCCAGTACGGCGACCAGGGCGGTGATCAGGATCGGACTGCGCGGCTTGGCGGTCTTGTCCTTGTCGGCGGTCTTCTTGGTTTTGTCAGCGGCTGCGGCCACGGGGTGAAGCTCCTGAGGGTTGCTTCACCGGGATATGCAAGGGGCGTGCCGGAGTGGCCGGAGAGGGCGGTGACGGAATTCCGTCGGGTGTTCATATCGGCAGCGCCGGGCCATGCCCGGCGGAATGTCGGGAATCCGCCGGGCATGGCCGGCGCTACCCGTGTTCTGGTAGGTGCCGACCGTCCCGCTCTGGTGGGTGCCAACCTTGGTTGGCACGCCTGTCAGGCGTACGCGTCCAACAACCCGCGCTGGCGGATCAGCTGCGACGCCGACACCGTGGTGTCGCCCAGTGACGGTTCTCCGTCACCACCACGACCGCCGCCGCCCGCCGGGCTGCCCGGAGTGCCGTCGCCACTGTGCTGCTGGCCGACATCGGCATGGGCCAGCTGGAAGCCCTGCTCGCCGAGCAGTTCACGCAGGCGCGGCAGGCTGCTTTCCAGCGCCTGGCGTACATCCACATGCGGGCTGCTGAAGCTGGCATGGACCTTGTCACCGTTCATCTGCAGGCGCACGTCCACCGGCCCCAGGTCTTCCGGGTTGAGGCGGATATGGGCATGGCCGATCTTCTGGTCGGCCAGCCAGCCGATGCGCGCGCCGATGGCCTGGTCGAAACCATCATCCCCCAGCACCGGCTTCGGCGTGGGTTCGCCATTGAAGATGGCATTGCTGGCCAGTGCGGCCTTCAGGTCCTGCAGGGCGGCGGGCAGGGGGGGCTGCAGCGGTGCCGGAGGTGCGCGGTCGCCGATCTGCAGGCTGTCACCGTCGTCGGCACGATCCAATGCCTTGCCCCCCATCACCAGCTCCGGCAACGGCAGGCCACTGGCCTCATCATCGCCGGCAGCGGATGCCGGAGCGCTGGCGGCCGGCGCTGCCGCGCCCTGGCTCGCGTTGGTCGCCACTGCGGCGGCCGCGGGTGCCAGTGCAGCGGAGGGCAGCGCGCCACCTTCGGCATCGCTGGCCGCTGGCGGCGGCAGCACAGGCGCCGGATCGACGCCGGTGGGCACGGCCAGCATCAGGCCGGCCAATCCGAGTGGCGGCCAGGGCGCGTCGTCCGCGTTGGCCGGTGTGTCCTTGTCGTCGCTGGCTGCCGATGTTGCCGGTACAGCAGGTGTCGCTGTGCTGGCATCCGTGGCGGCTGCGTCGCCGTCGGTCGGCCGCGGCGTCGCCTTGCCCGGGTTGCCGTCGGGGGTTGTTGCAGCGTTCGCCGGTGTTGCCGGATTGCTGGCGTTTGTCGCGGTACCGGGAGTGCCGGTCGACGCGCTGCCGCCCTGCAGCATCTGGCCGAAATCCTTGCCGGAATCGCTGCGCGAGGCGCGTGCGCTGCCGGCATTGCCACTGCCGCCGGGCGTCGGTGCGCTGGCGTTGCTGCTCAACGGGGAGGGCATCACGACCGGCCTCCCTGCTCGCCATCGTCCTGGTCTTCGGTCTGCGCCAGGCGCGCGCGGCGTGCGCCGATGTCATCCATCTCGCGCTGGTCGCGGCGGTCGGTCACCACTTTTTCCTGCGCGCGGTAGCTGGCGGCCAGCTGCTCCAGCACGGCCTTGTCACGGCTGGCCAGGATCAGGCGCGCGCGTTCGGCCTCCACTTTTTCGAGGTTGCCGTTGACGGTCTGCTGCTGCTGTTCCACCGCGCTGTCCAGCCTGTCCAGGAATGCGCGCCGGTTCAACAGCTGCGCCGGGCTGGTCGCGGCCATCTGCGCGTTGGCGTACTCCTCGGCGTAGCGCCGCAGTTCGTCCAGGCGCGACAGATGGGTGTCGAGCACGTTCTGGCGTTCGGCCAGGTCGCGGGCGACCGCGTCCTCGTGTTCCTGGGCCCGCTTCAGCAGGGGGTCGATGCGCTTGGACTGGATCATGTCAGCCTCTCGTTCTCTTGTTCCACCAGGCGCTGCAACGCCGCCTGGCTGTGCGGTAGATCTGCGGCCTTGGCCACATCCTGGCCGAGGAATTCCATGATTTCCGGCCAGCGCTCAAGGGCTTCATCGGTCGCCGCGTCGTTGCCGCGCTGATAGGCGCCGATGGCGATCAGGTCGCGGTTGGCCGAGTAGGCCGAGACCAGCCGTTTCAACTTGCGGATGCGCAGGCGCCACGGTTCGTCGGCGATTTCCGTGACCACGCGGCTGACCGACGATTCCACGTCGATGGCGGGGTACAGGCCGCTGTCGGCCACCCGGCGCGAGAGCAGGATGTGGCCGTCAAGAATCGCGCGCGCGGCATCGGCGATCGGATCCTGCGGATCGTCGCCCTCGGTCAGCACGGTGTAGAAGGCGGTGATCGAACCGCGCCCCTTGGCGCCGTTGCCTGCACGTTCCACCAGTGCCGGCAGCTTGGCGAACACCGATGGCGGATAGCCGCGCGTGGTGGGCGGCTCGCCCACCGACAGGCCGATCTCGCGCTGCGCCTGCGCGAAGCGGGTCAGCGAATCCATCAGCAGCAGGACGTTCAGGCCCTGGTCGCGGAACCATTCGGCGATGGCGGTGGCGCGGTAGGCGCCATGCAGGCGGGCCAGCGGTGGCCGGTCGGCCGGGCTGGCCACTACCACCGCGCGGCGCAGGCCTTCCTCGCCCAGGGTGCTTTCAACGAAATCGCGTACTTCGCGGCCACGCTCGCCGATCAGGCCGACCACGATCACGTCGGCGGCGGTGTAGCGGGTCATCATGCCCAGCAACGTCGACTTGCCGACGCCGGAGCCGGCGAACAGGCCCACACGCTGGCCGCGGCCGATCGGCAGCAGCGCATTGATCGCGCGCACGCCTACGTCCAGTGGCTGGGTGATCGGTTCGCGTGCCAGCGGATTGATCGAAACGCCGGCCATGCCGACGTGGCCTTCAGCGCGGATCGGGCCCTTGCCATCCAGCGGTACGCCATCGCTGTCGATGACACGGCCGAGCAGGCCTTCGCCCACTTCCACGCCGCCACGACGTGCGGAGGGCACCACCCGCGCATTCGGCAGCAGCCCGTGCAGTTCGGCGCTGGGCATCAGGTAGGTGCGTTCGCCGGCGAAGCCGACCACTTCGGCATCGACCCAGCCGCCGTCAACCACTTCCACCTTGCAGCTGGCGCCGAGCGGCGCTTCGCAGCCGACCGCCTCCAGGGTCAGGCCGACTGCTCGGCGCAGCACGCCTTCGCGGATCAGCCCGCGACCGTGCGCGGTGTCGACCTTCAGGCCGTCCAGGCGGTTGGCCAGGCGCAGATTGCGGGCAACGGCCCAGTCGGCCGGCGGCGACGGCGGCGAAGCGGTCTCGGTGTTCATGCGATGGCTCCGGTCTGGCGGATCACGGCGTCCAGCGCGCCGCGCAGGCGGGCTTCCAGGGTGCCGTCGATGCGTACGGCCTCGGCATGCACGCGCAGGTCGCCACGGCTCAGGCTGGTGTCAGGCACCAGGCGCTGCTGCGGCGACAGGTTCAGCAATGGGGCGAGGGCAGTGATGTCATCGGGGTGCAGACGCACTTCCACCTCGCGGTTGCTGCCGCCGACGGCGTCAATCGCCTCGCCGACCAGTTGTCCCAGCAGCGCCGGATCGGCCTCGTAGGCACGGCCTACCAGCGCACCGGCGATGCGTACCGCCAGTTCGCCGAGGGCGCCGACCACCTCATTTTCCAGACGCGCCAGCGGCCGGCCGAAGTTGTCGAGGATGCCTTCGATCTGCGCGACCAAGCGGCGCACCTCGGCCTGGCCCTGGCTGAAGCCATCGGCGTGGCCATGATCGAAACCTTCCTTCTCGGCGCTGTCCTGGATCGCCTGGATCTCCTCCAGGGTCGGCAGCTGCAGCGGCGGCTCCGGCTCATGCTCCGGGTCCGGCTCGGTGAGTTCGAAGGCCTCGTCGTGGTCCAGCACCGGTTCGGGCTGGGCCAGCAGGTCCGGGGCAAGCCAGCGCACGACGTTGCTCACAGCATCGCCTCCGCGCTGCCGCCAATGGTGACAGTGCCCTCATCGGCCATGCGCTTGACGATGGCCAGGATCTCGCGCTGCGCCACTTCCACGTCGGACAGGCGTACCGGGCCGCGCGCTTCCATGTCTTCCAGCAGGATCTCGGCTGCACGCTGGGACATGTTGCGGGTGATCTTGTCGCGCACCTTGATGTCGGCGCCGCGCAGGGCCAGGCCCAGTCGCTCGCCGCTGACTTCGCGCAGCACCAGCTGCATCTCGCGGTCGTCCAGGTCCACCAGGTCGTCGAACACGAACATCAGGTCCTGGATGCGGCCACTCAGCGGTGCGTCGATGCGCGCGATCTCGCCCAGGATCGCCTGGTCCTGGCCGCTGTCCATGAAGTTGAGGATGTTGGCCGCGCACTGCACGCCGCCGATGTTGGACGACTTCAGGTTCTGGTTGCCGGCGAACTGGCGTTCCATGATCTCGTTGAGTTCGTTCAGCGCATTGGGCGGAATGCCGTCGAGGGTGGCGATGCGCAGCAGCACGTCCACGCGGGTGCGGTCGGGCAGCAGCTTCAGCGCGTCGGCGGCTTGGTCGGTTTCCAGGTGCGCCATCACGATGGCGATGATCTGCGGGTGCTCGTTGCGCACCAGGTCGGCCACCGCACGCGGGTCCATCCACTTCAGTGCGTCCAGGCCGGTGGTGTTGCGGCCCAGCAGGATGCGGTCGATCAGGTTGCCGGCCTTCTCGCTGCCCAGCGCCTGCACCAGCATGTTTCGGATGTAGTCGTCCGAGCCCACGCCCAACGACGTCTTCGAGCCCAGTTCCTGGCTGAACTGGTCCATCACCCGTTCTACCTGTTCGCGGGTGATGTCGGACATGGTGGCCATGGCGATGCCGATCTTCTGCACCTCCTTCGGCTCCATGTGGCGCAGCACTTCGGCCGCGTCCAGTTCACCCAGCGACAACAGCAGGACGGCGGCGCGCTGCACGCCGGTCAGGGGCGCGACCTCAGTCATTGGCCACCCAACCCTTGACCACCTGGGCCACGCGCTTGGAGTCGGTCTTCACGGCTTCACGCGCCATCCGCAGTCGTTCCTCATAAGAATCCACCGGCAGGGCCAGTGCTTCCGGCCCGCCCAGGCTTGCCCGGTCGGCGCCGAGCGCCGGCAGCGGGGTGCCATCGTCATCGACCAGCTGCACGTCCGCGGTATGCGGTTCCAGCGCCAGTTCTTCGTTCTTGCGGTTCTGCCCGGTGATGCCACGCAGTGCCGGGCGCAGCACGCCGAACAGCAGCGCCATAACCACCAGCGCACCCAGCAGCATGCGGCCGGCATCGTGCACCCACGGCAGTTCCCACCAGGCCGGGCCTTCCACCGGCGTGGTATCACGCACGAACGGGGCATTCATCACCGACACGGTGTCGCCGCGCTCGGCGCTGAAACCGACGGCTTGCTTGACCAGTGCCTCAACCCGGGTCAGTTCTGCTGCCGACAGCGGCTGCGGTGCAACCTTGCCGTTGGCACCGGCGCGCGGCACGTTGTCCACCAGCACCGCCACCGACACGCGCTTGATGCGGCCGGCCGGCTGGCGGGTGTGCTGCAGGGTACGGTCCAGCTCGTAGTTGCGGGTCGCGTTCTTGCTGCTTTCGGTCGGCGCCTGCGCGGTAGCCGGTGCAGCGGCCTGACCCGGCGGGCTGTTGCTGGTCGCACCCGGTACGCCCTGCGGGCCCGGCGTGCTGCTGCTGTTCTCGCTCATCTGCTCGCTGCGCAGCTTCTGCGGCTCGCCGTTGTACAGCTCGCGCGCTTCTTCAGTCACCGAGAAGTCCATGTCGACGCTGACTTCCGGATTGACCCGGCCCGGGCCGGTCATCGGTTCCAGCAGTTCGCGGATGCGCTGGTTGAACGAGGTTTCCTGGCGGCGCACCTGTTCGAACTGGGCGGCGTTGACGGCCGCTTCGCTGTTGGGGTCGCTGACGCTGAGCATGCGACCGCTCTGGTCGACCACGGTCACCCGTTCCGGCGCCAGATCGGGAATGGCTGCAGCAACCATGTGCACGATTGCATCGACCTGGCTGCGTTCCAGCTGCTGGCCGCCACGCAGTTCAAGGGTGACCGAGGCACTGGCCACATCACGCTGGCGGGTGAACGCACTGGGCTTGGGGATGGCCAGGTGCACACGCGAATCGCGTACCGGGCGCAGCGTATTGATGGTGCGCGACAGCTCGGTTTCCAGCGCGTGCTGGTAGCGCGCGCTTTCCACGAACTGGCTGACGCCGAAACCCGGGTCGCGCTCCATCAGCTCGAAACCGAGCTTGCCGCTGTCGGTCAGGCCCGAGCCCGCCAGTTTCAGGCGGGCATCGTGCAGGTTCTTTTCCGGCACGGTGATGCCACCGGTGGCCGGGTCCAGCTGAAACGGAATCTGTGCGGCACGCAGCAGGTCGGTCGCTTCAGCAGTGGCCTTCTGGTCCAGGCCGGTGTACAGCGGCACCATGCCCGGCATCTGCGACCAGAAGAACACGAACAGGCCTGCCGCCACGGCCACGGCGATCATCGCCATCAGTCCGAGCCGACGGGTGATCTGCAGGCTTTGCAGCCGGTCGAACCACTGGCCCGCCTTTTCGGCGTTCAGGGATTCCTTGGAGAGCGACAGGGCCATGCGTTTCTATCCTTACAGCGGCATGTTCATCACGTCCTGGTAAGCCTGGACGAGACGGTTACGGACTTCCACGGTGGCGCGGAAGGCGATCTGGGACTGCTGCGAGGCGACCATCACCTTGGCCAGGTCGGCGCCGGGTTCACCCAGTTCGAAGGCCTTGGCCAGCGCGCCGGATTTCTGTTGCGCATCGTTGACGCCGGCGATGGCGCCGCGCAGGGTTTCGGTGAAGCTGGCAGGCTGGACCTGCGGCGCATCCAGCACCGTGCCCGGCAGGGCATTGCTACGCGGCGCTTCGGCCAGCGGGTTGAGCGCGGGCTGTCCTACCTGGGTCTGGTAGGAGCGGATCTGGGAAAGGATCGAAGTGACGGAGTGGGACATCTGCAACGGTTCCAGAAACAGGGATGGGGGTGTCTGCTGGAGCTAGTGCAAGTGCCGTGCCGAAATGGCTGATCGGTTCAGTGAAGTGAGGGGGGTGTTGCTTTGCGGGGTTGCACCCCGCGCCCCGCGGTAGTGCCGGCCGCTGGCCGGCAACCTCAACAGCGACAGCAACAGCCAAAGCCAAAGCAAAAGCGGGGTTCCTCTGGGATGGCGGGGTGGGTCCGGTTGCGGGGGACGCCGTAAACCCTTCCATGGGGGCTTGGCCGCGGCATCCATGCCGCGGACACCCCCGCAACCGGACCCACCCCGCCTTCGACAGCTTCCCGCTGCTGTTGGTGGGGCTGACCGTTGGTCGGCACGCTGCTCTTGGTAGGTGTCGACCTTGGTCGACACGCTTGATCCACGCCATGCATGAATGCTGCTCTCGAGGCGTGTGACGCGTCATTTCACCGGCGTCGGTTTTTTGGCCTATGGCTGCAGGGTCCAGCGGCCGGAATTCTGGCGCTGGCGTGGGGCGATGGGGCCGTCGTGCTGGGTGTAGATGAAGCGACCCTGGTGGTCGGTCAGGCAGGTCAGCAGCAGGGTGTAGCGGGCGGGGCCGGCGGGGTGGGCTTCTGTCATCTGGATTTCCGCAATGTGCGGAGCCAGTTGCTGGTAACGGTAGCTGCCGCCGATGCGGAGGTCGGTGCCGAGGATGTGCAGCACGTACTGATTGCTGCCGAAGCTGACCTGCACCATGCGTCCGGCATTCGGATTATCTGGCTGGTACAGCGGATCGCTGAGGTTGGTGAACTGCTGTTGGTCCAGTGTCGTGGGCAGGGCGCAGTCGGCGGCTGTGGCCAGAGCAGGGAAGAGCAGGGCGGCAAGCAGAGTCAGGCGGTGCATGGCGGAACCTCGTTGGGATGTCCTTGCCATGCTCCGCGGTGCGGTTGCGTTGTCTGTAGGAAAACGTGCAAATGCAGCGAAATATTCTCGGCACCGTCGCCCGTCATCCACGCATGGCGTGGATCTACTGAGCAATCCGGCCGCTGCCATGGAACCGTCGGGCCCGCCCGCGCATCAGGCGGACCCCCACAAACACCAACGCCCGGGCAAGCCCAGGCGTTCGTGCCCCCTTCATGCTGGCAACGCGTGTCAGCTGGCCAGTTCGGCCGCTTCGCGTTCGATGCCGTACTTGCGCAGCTTTTCCACCAGGGTGGTGCGGCGCAGGCCGAGCAGCTGGGCGGCGTGGGCGACCACGCCCTGGGTGCGTTCCAGTGCTTCGTTGATCAGGCCCAGTTCGATGTTGGCCATGTGGTTGCGCAGGTCCAGGCCGTCGTCCGGCAACGCGGCCGGCGCTGCGGCGCGGTTGACGGCGATGCCGTGTTCCAGCGCCGGCTGGTTGCCGCTGCCCGGGGTGTGGAACGAGAAGCTGCGCAGGTCCAGGCGTTCTTCGCTGGCGACCACCGGAGCGGCCGCGACCACAGCGGGTACGGCCAGCGCGGCGTCGCCGCGGTAGCGTGCCGGCAGGTCCTGCACGCGTACCGAGCCACCGGGGTGCAGCACGGCCAGGCGCTCGACCAGGTTGGTCAGTTCGCGCACGTTGCCCGGCCACTCGTAGCCGGCCAGCGCCTGCAGTGCTTCCGGGGTGAAGCGCACTTCGCCGCGGCCGGTGCGCGCCAGCTGGGTGGCGATGGTTTCCACCAGCGCCGGCAGGTCTTCGCGACGTTCGCGCAGGGCCGGCACATCGATCGGGAACACGTTGAGGCGATAGAACAGGTCCTCGCGGAACTTGCCGTCGGCAATGCGGCTTTCCAGGTCGCGATGGGTTGCGGCGATCACCCGCACGTTGCAGCGGATGGTCTGGTTGCCGCCGACGCGCTCGAAGCTGCGCTCCTGCAGCACGCGCAGCAGCTTGACCTGCATCGGCAGGCTCATGTCGCCGATCTCATCGAGCAGCAGGGTGCCGCCCTCGGCCATTTCGAAACGGCCCTTGCGTGCGGTCAGCGCGCCGGTGAAGGCACCTTTCTCGTGGCCGAACAGCTCGCTTTCCAGCAGTTCGGCCGGAATCGCGCCGCAGTTGATCGCCACGAACGGACCGTCGCGGCGCGGCGAGCGCTGGTGGATGCTGCGCGAGACCACTTCCTTGCCCGTGCCCGATTCGCCCAGCACCAGCACGGTGGTGTCGAACGCGGCGACCTGTTCGATCATCGTGCGCAGTGCACAGACCGCCGGACCGTTGCCGGTCGGGCCTTGGTCCTGCACGGCACCCGCCTGGTGTTCGGCATCCAGGCGCTTGAGGCTGGCGCGGCGCAGCAGGGCTTCCATCTGCGCATGGCGCAGCGGCGCTTCCAGTGGCCAGATGTTGGCTTCGTGCAGGCCATGCCGCTGCGCGAACGCGGTCGCGTCACCGTCGGCCAGCAGCACCGGCGGAGGCAGGCTGCTGCCACCCAGCCAGGCGTACAGGGCGGTGCTGGCGGCACTGTCGTCCAGGCTGCCGACGATCGCCGCCATCCAGTCGTTCTGGCGCTGGCGCGTCAGGTCGAAATCGGCCGCGTCGGAAACCCAGCGCGGGTTGAAGTCCATGAATTCCAGCAGGGCCACGGTGCGCTCGGCACGCACCGCGTCGTTGTCCAGTACCAGGATGCGCGATTCGCTCACGACCGTTCCTCCCTGAGGCCTTCCAGGATCGGCATGACTTCCTGGATGTAGGACAGCTTGCTGACGAAGTTGTCGGCGCCGGCGCGCAGTGCGTGCTCGCGATGCTCGACGTCATCGAAGTGGCTGGCGATCACGATGTACGGTGCATCATCCTGCGACTTGATCAGGCGGGTGGCCTGCAGGCCGCCCATTTCCGGCATCGCCAGATCCATCAGCACCACCTGCGGGCGCAGGCTTTCCGAGCGCTCGATCGCTTCCAGGCCGTTGCCGGCGCTGCCGACGATCTGCAGCCAGTCGATCTTGCGGAAGTGGCGCATGGCCGCGTTGATGAAGCCCTCATGGTCATCGACCAGCAGAACTGTGAGCTTGTTCATGTCCAACATCCTTTTCAGCCCACCCGGGCCAGCTGCGGTTGCCTGGCGTTGACCCGGCGCCGTTCGCGGGCCGGGGCGATATCCAGTTGTTCGCGGTATTTTGCGACGGTTCGACGGGCAATGTTCACCCCTTGGCGGGACAGCAGGCCAGCGATGGCCTCGTCCGCCAGCGGGCGTCCGGCCGGTTCGGCGTCGATCAGGCGGCGGACCATGGCCTTGACCGCCTGGCCGGACACGCTGGCCCCTTCCAGGCGCACGGCGAAGAAGTGCTTGAGTTCGAAGGTGCCGCGCGGGGTCTGCAGGTACTTGCCGGTGGTGATGCGCGAAACGGTGGATTCGTGCATGCCGATTTCTTCGGCTACTTCCTTCAGGGTCAGCGGTGCCATGGCTTCCTCGCCACGCACCAGGAAGGCTGCCTGGCGCTCGACGATCACCCGCGCGGTGCGCAGCAGGGTGTCGTAACGCATCGACAGGCCGCGGCTGAACCAGCGTGCCTCCTGCAGCATCTCGCGCAGGGCCGGGGCTGCCTCGCCGCTGTCGGCCAGGGCCTGCTCGTACTGGCTGTTGATCGACACCCGGCGGCTGGTGGCCGGGTTCAGCGCGACCTTCCATTGTTCGTCGGCGTGCCAGGCGACCACATCCGGCACCACCACTGCATTGCGCTCGGGCAGCAGGCTGTCGCCCGGGCGCGGCTGCAGCGACAGGATCAGGCGGACGGCTTCTCGCACGTCCTCGATCTCGGCATCGTGCTGGCGGGCGAGGGCGGGGTAGTCATGCGCGGCCAAGGCGTCGAGCGCGCCCTGCAGAATGCGTGCAGCCAGATGCCGGGCCGGCACTACGCCGTGCAGGCTGCACAGCTGGGCCAGCAGCGATTCGCGCAGATCCTGCGCGGCCATACCGGCCGGCTCGCCCTGCAGCAGGTGCTGGCGGACGGCTTCAACGCCGTCGGCATCGATGTCGAACTGCGCGCTGGCCAGCAGCTGCAGCTGCGCCAGCGGTGCCTGCAGGTAGCCGGCATCGTCGCAGTGTTCCAGCCAGAAGGCGGCCACGGCCAGTTCGTGCTCGTCCAGGTCCAGCGCCAGGCGCTGCAGCACGCGCAGCTGCGGGTCGCTCGACTCGCCCGCGGCGATGCGCGCCATGCGGTCGTCGTCGCCGTCCTGCCAGTTGGCGCCGGACACCTCCCACATCGAGGATTCGGGCAGTTCGTCGAACGCGGCCGTATCCAGCGTGGTGATGGCCGGATCGGTAGCTTCGGCGGCGGGCGCTTCGGCGTCTTCGATTTCCAGCAGCGGATTGGAGTCCAGCAGGCGCTGGATTTCCTGTTCCAGGTGCAGGCCGTCGAGCTGCAGCAGCCGGATCGACTGCAGCAACTGCGGGGTGAGGTGAAGTTGTTGGCCCAGCTGGGTCGAGAGTGAAGCCTTCATCGTGGTTCCCCGGCGCCGCTCCCCGACGCCTTGTGGAACACATCTTGCTTTTGATCCGGCAAGGGCGGAATCGGGGGGTTCCTGAGGGTGTTGGTGGTGTTCCCGACACCGTGTAGGGAAAACCCCTACGCAAGCGCGGGATTTTGACGATTACGCGCGCCAAGTCATTGATTCGTGGTCAGCAGCCATGGCGGCAGGTCGTGCGTGCTGTACGGAATCCCGTCGGGATGCGTATGGGTGACGGTATTTCGGCGCCGGCCGGCCCTGCCGGTGGCGCTGCGGCGTTACCGCCGACGCGGGGACGTCATTCCAGTTCGTGCTGGTGGCGCGCGGCCAGCAGCAGCAGATCATTGGCGCGACGGCAACCCAGCGATTCCATCATGCGTGCGCGATGGGTCTCCACCGTCTTGACGCTGATGCCAAGATCGGCGGCAATTTCCTTGTTGCTCTCGCCCTTGCCGATGCGGCGAAGGATCTCGCGCTGGCGCGGCGACAGTGCGGCAATGCCGGTCGGCTTTTCGCGACCGAGCATCGGCGCCAGCATCTTGGCCGAGATCTGCGGGCTCAGGAATACCTGGCCTGCATGCGCGGCACGCAGCGCCAGTTCCAGCTCCTGCGGTGCGGCGTCCTTGACCACGAAGCCGACGGCACCCCGATCCAGGGCGTCGCGCACGTGGGCGGCGTCGTCGTGCATGGTCATCATCACGATGCGCGTACCGGGTGCGCGCAGGCGGATGTCGCTCAGCGCTTCCAGGCCGGTGCGGCCGGGCAGCGACAGGTCCATCAACACCACGTCCGGTGCGTGCTGCAGGGCCATCTGCAGTGCCTGTTCGGCATTGCTGGCCTCGGCGACGAGCTGCACGTCGGCAAACCCCTGCAGCAGCCGCGCCAGGCCGGCGCGAACCAGGGTGTGATCGTCGACGATGAGAACTCGCACAGGCACGCTGGAGGTTGGGGAGGGGGGTCCACCTTAACTTAGCTGAACGGGCACGCCAAGGGCTGTCCGTCCGCCTGCATGGTGGCAGATTTCAGCGTGCGCGGCGGGCCTCGGCCACCTGCCGGCGGTGCAGCCGGAACAGATGCCGTTCCATCGCCATTTCCAGGCCATCGCCGAGGCGATGGAAGCGCAGCCACAGATAGTGACCACCACCGCCATCGGCCGCTTCGGCGATGACTTCCACCGGCAGGTCGATATGGTCGGGCAGCCAGTCGCTGGGTTGCAGGCGGACAACGCCGGCCTGGCCGGGCGTGCTGCCGCTGCGTGGGCCCAGCTGCAGGCGGATGCCACGGCGCGACCAGCGCACAGGGCGCAGCGTCGGTTCCTGGCCCTGCTGGCGGATCAGGCGGCCGAGCAGGACCATGGTCAGGTCCACCTTGGCCTCCAGGCGCTGCAGTTGCAGGCTGGCTTCGCTGCGTTCTTCGTGTTCGTCGGCGCGGCTGTCTTCGACCAGTGCCAGGCTGCGCAGCAGGCCTTCGGCACTACTGGTCCGGCCCACTGCGCTGCCGGCCTGGAACTCGGCGGGCAAGGCCAGTTCGCAGCTGAGCGTTTCGTCGAACAGCTCGCTTTCGGCCGGATGATGCAGGGACGTGGTCGGCAGGACGGTCATGCCAGCGATTCTGCCTGCAGGTAGGCATGCGCGGCGCGAAGGGAGCGGCGGCCGTCCTGCATCTGCACGGAGACTGCGTCTCGACGCTGGCGCAGCAGGCCAAGCAGGCTCTGCTGGCGCTCCAGCAGGGCCGACAGCGGCGCGTGGTCGGCGCTGCCCAGCGGCTGGCTCAGCAGTGCGTGCAGGGTGCTGTCATGGCCATCAAGCAGGCTGTCGGCCTGTTCGAAGGCCTCTTCGTCGAGGGCCTTCTCGAATGCATCCAGCTGCGCGTTGAGTTCAAGCAGGCTCATGGCGCCACCGCCGCCGGACGGCGTTGCTCGTGCGGAATGGCATTCCAGGCACCGTCGATCTCGCCCAGCAGCTGCAGTGATTCGTCCAGTGCAGCGCGGTCGTTGTGCAGGTTGGCCTCGGTCAGGCGCTGCAGCAGGTAGTCGTACAGCGCCGACAGATTGCCGGCGATCTCACCACCGGCTTCATGGTCCAGCGAGCCGTTGAGGTGGGCGACGATGGCGCATGCTTCGCCGATCGCCTTGCCCTTGCCGGCCTGGTCGCCTTGCTCGAGGGTGGCCTGTGCACGGCGCACGCGCTCCAGTGCGCCGGACAGCAGCAGCGCCACCAGTTTGTGCGGATCGGCATCGGCGACCGCACTGGTCACACCCACCTGGCGGTATTGCTCGGCGTACTGACGGCTGGAACCGTACATTCGTGATTCTCCCTTGCGCTGGGTGCCGGGGTGCGGTCGAAGGGACCGTTGACGCCGGCACTGCGATGATTGCTGTTGCGTCCGTTATCGGTGCGTACGACGCCAAACTTGAGCGCCGCACGTGTTTCCTCAGCGGTTCAACTGGGCCAGCTGCTGCTGCAGTGCGGTGTTGCTCTGCTGCAGCTTGCCCATCAGGCTGTCCAATGCCACGAACTGCTTCTTGTAACGGGCCTCGACACCGACCATGCGCGCGTCCAGGTCCTTGCGGCGTTTGTCGATGTTGTCCAGCGTGGTGTTCAGTCCCTTGGTGCGGGCGACGAAGGCGCCTTCCTTGCCGACCGTGGTGCTGACGTAGCCGTCCACCAGTGAGTACAGCCGGCCGGCACCACCGGTATCGCCGGTGACCGCCTGGCGGATCTTCTCCGGCTGCGCGGCGAGGGCTGCGGCGAACTTGGTGCTGTCCAGCACCAGGGTGCCATCGGCGTTGGGATAGCCGCGGGTCTGCAGGCCCAGTGCCTTGGCATCCAGCTGGTCGCCTGCCAGGTCCTTGAGCACGCCGGACATCGTCGAGCGCAGCTGCGCGATCGCACCCCGCATCTGCGCATCGCCGGTCAGTGCGGCGGCTTCCTTGGTCTTCGCGTCGTACTTGGTTTCGGTGTTGATCGCCGCGATGGCCGCGTTGTAGGCGGTGACGAACTCCTGCATCACCTTGGTTGCGGCAGTAGTGTCGGTGCTGATGGTGACGGTGCTCAGGCCCGGCACTTTCAGGTTCAGGGTCAGGCCTGGCACCGCGTCGGTCACAGTGTTGCTCGCACTCACCACTTCCACGCCGTCAATGGTCAGCAGCGCATCCTTGGCGGGGCTGTTTTCTTTCAGGCTGCCGACCAGTGCGCCCAGCTTCGGATCGCTGCCGGCGTATTCCAGCTTGATTGCGCTGGCCGCGCCGGTCTTTTCCTGGGCGATGGACAGGTACTGGTTGTCGCCGGAGCTGATCAGCGTAGCCTGCACGCCTTCCTTGCGGCCGGCGGCGTCGATCTTGTTGCGGACGGTGGTAAGCGTGTCGCCTTCCTCCACCTGCACGTTCATCGTCTTGGCCTTGTCGCCCACGCCGACGGTCAGCGTCAAGGTTCCGGCACCGAAGGTATCGGTCTTGGGCACCGACGTGTCGGCAATCAGCTTGTGCGCCGACGCCAGGTTCTTCACCTCGACCTTGTGGGTACCGTTGGCTGCGGCGGCCTTGCTGGTGCCGAGGTCGTACAGCGCCACCGATGCGGTCAACACATCGTCGGCGTTGTTGGGGCCGGCCTTGCCGGTTGCGCTGACGGTGCGGGTGTCGAAGGCGGTGGTGGCCTTCAATGCGGTCAGTGCGGTCTTCAGCTTGTCGAACGCCGAGGTGACCGTGCCAAGCGACGACAGCTGCATCTTGGTCTTGGACTGCTGCAGGTTCAGCGCATTGTCGGCCGGCTTGCGGTCCGCTGCGACCAGCTGGTTGACGATGCTGGAGATGTCCAGCCCTGAGCCAATGCCACCGTATCCAAAGTCTGCCACGTCGTTTCTCCTGGTATACGGGCCTGGCCGTCGTGCAGCGGCCCGTCGTCAACGAAAATAGCGGCCTGCGCCGCTGGGTCTTGAGGACTTCGTTGATGCATGCGCCGTGCCACTGGCCGGTGGGGCGCTTCTGGCACGCCAGTTGCAGGAGGTCTGGGGCAGGGTGCGGGTGGGTTCACCGCGGGCTGCCAGGGGTCTGTAAAAAACCCTCCCCCAATGCAGGGGAGGGATCAGGCTACTGACAATCGGGGGGAGACGAAGCCGCCCGGTACGTACAGTCAACATGCACAACGCTGAAAGAGAGGTCCGCAGGGGCGGGCGATGCCAAGCCGGTTCGGGAAGCTTCCCGGGCCGGGCATGGCCGGCACCTGAGTACGCCGTGGCTGTCGGGTTGCCGCTACCGTCGGTTCAACCCGACGGTAGCGGCGCCTTCTTGCCGTGGATCAGCGCAGCAGGCTGAGCACGCCCTGCGGCACCTGGTTGGCCTGGGCCAGCATGGCCGTACCGGCCTGCTGCAGGATCTGGGTGCGGGTCAGCTCAGCGGTTTCCTTGGCGAAGTCGGTGTCCTTGATGCGGCTGCGCGACGCCG